>FUZR01000002.1:0-600000 GCA_900167895.1 Bacteroidales bacterium WCE2004
TGATGTGACCCCCAAAAGTTGGACGGTTTAACATTAGTTACGAGGCCTTAGATTGGAACAGAGCTCGGTATTGCACCGGGCTCTTTCCTTTTAGCCTCAGTTTGATTCTATCGTTGTTGTAGTACCGGATATATGTCCGGAGAGCCTTCTTGAACTGGTCGATAGAGTCCCACTCCTGCAAATATAGCAATTCATTCTTCATCAGGCCAAAGAAGTTCTCCATCATAGAGTTGTCCAAGCAGTTCCCCTTTCGAGACATACTCTGGGTTATATGCCTGTCTGCCAATGTTTTCTGATATCTTTTATGCTGATAATGCCAGCCTTGATCTGAGTGGAAGATTAGATTTCCCTGTATATCTCTTTTCTTGAAGGCCTTATCCAACATCGTCAGGACCATCTTCAGGTCCGGGCTGTTGGAGATCACGTAGGATACCACTTCGCCATTGAACATATCCAGGATAGGTGACAAGTAGATCTTTTTATCTTTTATCTTTACCTGGGTGACATCAGTAGTCCATTTCTGATTCGGCATCACGGCTTTGAAGTCTCTGTTGAGTACATTAGGCGCAACCTTTCCCAGCTCTCCCTTGTAAGACCGATAGTGTTGCTTCTTTCGTTTCGCCTTCAAGGACATCTGCTTCATCAACTTCTGCACGGTCTTGTGATTGACCTCCTGGCCTTCATTGCGTAGCTGTGCCGTGATGCGCCGGTATCCATATCGGCCATAATGTTTGTCGTATATCGCACGGATACGCTTCCTGAGGGCTTCATAGCCGTCAGGTTGGCCAAGTCGTTTGGTGTGATAATAGAATGTCGAACGCGCCATCCCCTTGAGCTCCAGAAGGAGGGCAAGGTCATGTTCAGGCCTTAGTCCTTCGATGGCTTCCGCCCAGTCTCGCGCAGACGGGCTTCTCTTTCTTCGACTAAGGCCCTCACTTTTTTTAACAGAGCATTCTCGGCCCGGAGCCGCTCATTCTCATATCTGAGCCGCTCCAGTTCCGTCATCTCTTCTGGTTTCTTTTTCTTGGGCCTTCCCATATCCTTTGACGGGCGTCCTCTGCGTTTCTCTTCATACAATGCGCCATAACCGCATTCACGTACAAGTTTCTTCCATTTGTTCAAACTTGCCTCACTCACATTGTATTTGGTAGATGCCTCGAACAAAGTTAAATGATTTTTATCAATGTCTTGTAGTATGGCTTCACGAAGGGGGCCATCCGCTTGGATGTTCTGCTTCTTAACAAGACTAGAGGCCCCTTCTTTTTGATAGAGGATCCATAAACTCTTTAGTAAACACGTGCCAATACCAAAGTGGGTATGTACATAATCAATACTATACCCGGCCTCAAGCATTTTCATGTACTTGAGACGATCTGCGTAAGAATGCTTTTTTTGCATAACAAAACCCCGAAAGTTTTTTGTCTAACTTTCGGGGTTCATGTCATAGCGGGCTGCTTCTTTCATTTTGTTCGCGGCGATGACCGCGGCGTTGCGGACGATCTCGGGGCAGGGGCGTTTCGAGTAGTATTCCGCCGTCCGCGCCGACGGCGTGGGCCCTTCGGCCTGCCGCTCCTTCATCTCGAGCATCTCTCTGCAGACGATGCTGCCGTTGGCGGCGCGGAAATCCATCGCCATCTCCTGCACGAGCGAGTAGTTGGTCTTGCGCACCTCCAGGTCGGTCGAGTCGGCGGGGGAGATGAAGCCGGCCAGCATCGTGCAGGCGGTGAAGCTGCCGCACACCTCGCGCATCCGCGCGAATCCGCCGCCGAAGCCGGAGCCGATGATCTTGAGCAGCGGCTCGCCGGCCAGGCGGTTGGCCTGGAGCACGTCAGAGAAGGCCAGCAGGACGGCCTGGCAGCAGTTGTAGCCTGCCAGGAAATTGTCCCGGGCGCGCGCTCCGCGCTCCGCGGGATCGAAATTGTCAGGTAGTATCATCATTTCTTATGATACCGCAAATATAGCAAACACGGCGGATAATTGTTAAATTCGCGGCGTCCAAAAACAGAAGTACAATTCAAAAGACGAATATTATGCAGATCATTTCAGTCACCGGTCGCGAGATCCTCGATTCCAGAGGAAATCCCACCATCGAAGCAGAAGTTATCCTTGATTCCGGTTTCATCGGCACCGCAGCCGTGCCTTCCGGCGCCTCCACGGGCGAGAACGAAGCCCTCGAGCTCCGGGACGGCGACAAGAAGCGCTATGGCGGCAAGGGCGTCCTGAAGGCCGTCGCCAACATCAACGAGAAGATCGCTCCCGCGATCGTCGGCATGGACGCCACCGAGCAGCGTGCCATCGACAAGAAGATGATCGAGCTGGACGGCACCGCCACCAAGAGCAACCTGGGCGCCAACGCCATCCTGGGCGTGTCCCTGGCCGTCGCCAAGGCTGCCGCCGCCGAGCTCCAGATCCCGCTCTACCGCTATCTGGGCGGCCCTAACGCCTATGTCCTCCCGGTTCCGATGATGAACATCATCAACGGCGGCGCCCACTCCGACGCCCCGATCGCTTTCCAGGAGTTCATGATCCGTCCGGTCGGCGCCGCCAATGAGGCCGAGGCCGTCCGCATGGGCGCCGAGGTCTTCCACGCGCTGCAGAAGGTCCTCAAGGGCCGCGGGCTGAGCACCGCCGTCGGCGACGAAGGCGGTTTCGCGCCCGCGCTCAAGGGCATCAACGACGCGCTCGACTGCATCATCGCCGCCATCGAGGGTGCCGGCTACGTGCCCGGCAAGGACGTGACCATCGCCATGGACTGCGCCGCGTCCGAGTTCTGCTTCAAGGAGGACGGCAAGTTCTACTATGACTACAAGCAGCTCAAGGACGGCAAGAAGAAGGACCCGCGCGGCCGCAAGCTCTCCACGGACCAGCAGATCAACTACCTCAAGCAGCTGATCTCCAAATACCCGATCGACTCCATCGAGGACGGCCTGTCCGAGGAAGATTGGGAAGGTTGGGTGAAGCTCACCAAGGCCATCGGCGACCGCTGCCAGCTCGTCGGCGACGACCTTTTCGTCACCAATGTGAAGTACCTGCAGAAGGGCATCGAGATGGGCGCCGGCAACAGCATCCTCATCAAGGTCAACCAGATCGGCTCCCTGACCGAGACGCTGGACGCCATCGAGATGGCCCACCGCCACGGCTACACGACCGTGACCTCCCACCGCTCCGGCGAGACCGAGGACACCACGATCGCCGACATCGCCGTCGCGACCAACAGCGGCCAGATCAAGACCGGCTCCCTGAGCCGCACCGACCGCATCGCCAAGTACAACCGCCTGATGAAGATTGAGCTCGAGCTCGGCGAGACGGCGGCCTACGGCTACAAGAAGCTCCGCTAAGCGGATCGGAAACGCAATAAAGAAGGCGCCTGCTGCTGCGGGCGCCTTCTTTTTATTTGTCGATGAAGCTGCGGATGAGGGAAGTCGGGGGCAACTCCTTGTCGGACACGGGGACGAAGTAGTGCAGGAAGAGCAGCAGGCGGTGCGCCTCGCTGTATTCCGGGCAGTTCTTCGGGACCGTGGCGAGGATGTACTCGGCGTGGGTGCGGAGCACGGCGAACTCCAGCAGGTAGGCGGAGTTGAAGAGCACGTCGGCCGTCTCCTGGAAGGGATAGATCCAGCGCACCTCCGCCCGGCGGACGTTGGGCCAGTTGGCGATGGTCTCGCGGGGCGTGTAGGCGCCCTTGTTGAAGTCGCGCACGATGCGGCGCAGCAGGCGGTTGTCGCTGGTCGGGATGCAGTTGTGGTCGTCGAGCGAGATGCTCGTGACCGTGTTGATAAAGATACGGAACTTGCAGTTCTCGGGGACGAGGTTGGTCAGCGCGGGATTGAGGGCGTGGATGCCCTCCACCAGCAGGATGGAGTTCTCGCCGAGCTTGAGCTTCTTGTGGTTGTATTCGCGCCTGCCGGTCACGAAGTTGTATTCCGGCACCTCGACTTCCTCGCCCGCGAGCAGCTGCAGGACGTCCTCCTGCAGGTAGTCGTGGTCGACCGTCTCGAAGTTGTCGAAGTCGTAGGTCCCGTCGGGGAACTTGGGCGTGTCGACCCGGTTGACGAAGTAGTCGTCGGTCGAGAAGGACACCGGGTGCAGGCCGCAGGCCTTCAGCTGCACGCTCAGGCGCTTGCAGAAGGTGCTCTTGCCGCTGCTGGTCGGGCCCGTGATCAGGACGATGCGCACGGGGTCGGGGAGGCTGTGCCGCCGGTCGATCTCCTCGGCGATCTGGACGATCTTCTTCTCCTGGAGCGCTTCGGCCACCTGGATCAGGTCGGAGGCCTGTCCGCACTGGCACGCGCAGTTGACGTCGCCGACGTTGTCCAGGCCCATGATGCGGTTCCAGCTGAGCGTCTCCGCGAAGATGTCGAAGGTCTTGGGCTGCTCGAAGAACGGCGCCAGCTGCCCGGGGGCGTGGCGGTCCGGGACGCGCAGCAGCATGCCGCCGCGGTAGGGCGCGAGCCCCCAGACCTTCAGCAGGCCGGTGCTGGGCACGAGCGCGTCGTAGAAGTAGTCGGCCGTGTCGAGCAGGGTATAATAGGTGATATAGACGTCCCCGCAGGTGCGGAGGAGCTTGACCTTGTCGTCGTAGCCGAGCTTGCTGAAGATGCGGATGGCCTCCTCGGCCTGCACTTCGTGCCGGCGGAAGGGGATGTCCTTGTCCACGAGCTCCTGCATCCGGGCGCGGATGGCGTCCACTTCGGCGTCCGCCAGGGGCGCGCCGTCCGGCTTGTCGACGTTGCAGAAATAGCCCTTGGAAATCGGGCGGCGCAGCACGACGCGGTAGTCGGGATACAGGTCCCGGACGGCCTTGCAGAGCAGGAAGCTCAGCGAGCGGCAGTAGATGTTGCGGCCGGCGTAGGAACGGTAGTCCAGGAATTCGACGTCGCGGTTGTTGAAGACGCGGAACTTGAGTCCCTCCGACACGTTGTTGACCTTGGCGGAGAGGATGTCATAGGGGCGTTCGAACTCGAAAGAGGGGAGCATGTCCAGCAGGGTGGTCCCTTCCTGGAACTCCCGGTATGTGTCCGTATTTTTGCAATAGATTCTCAGCATCGTCGCGGATCGGGTTAGTTGCCAATACAAATTTAACGAATTTTTAGTATATTTGTTTCCCGATTGGACCAAAACGGGAATTCAATGTCAAATATTCCAAAGGATGCCTCTCTGCAGCTGCTGGGGCAGCAAAATAGCGCAAGCATCTATCAACTCTGTTCCGACGGATTGTCCAACCGGTACTATGTCGTCAGCGGAGAAGGAACGCGCCATCTGATGGCGTCTCCCGAGGTCGTCGGTTACGAGTCCTACCTGGCCATGAAACCGGCCACGACGGCTGTCCTGAAGTATTTTTCCGAGCAGGGCCTCGCGACCGAGGCCGATATCCTGACCATCCTGCGTGGCGGCCTGAACTACCCGCTGGAGGAGTGCTGCTACAAGGCCGGCGTCCGCGTTCCCAACATGCATTTCATCTCCTGTGAGCGCAAGATCGAGAACGGCGTGATCACGGGCCTGGACATCAAATACGAGAAGCTCCACATCGCCCGCGACATCACCCTGATGATCGGCGACATCATCGCCAGCGGCGACACGCTCCGCCTCTGCCTGTCGCAGGTGGTGGACCGCCTGCGACGCCGCGGCGGCAGCCTCCGCCGCATCATCTTCTTCACGGTCGGCGGCACCAAGGCCATTCCGCTCATGGAGCGCTTCACGGAGGACATCCGCGCCATTTTCCCGGAATTCGAAGGCTTCTGCTGCGTCTTCTACGAGGGCATCTTCACCGTCTACGAAGACAAGGGCGTGACGGGGATCAACATCCCCGACATCGACTTCGGCTGGAAGGGCGGCATCGTGGCGCCCGAATTCCGGCACTACGTGCTCAGCTTCCTGGAGGATGCGCTCTTCGAGAAATGCATCATCTACGACGGCGGCGCGCGCCGCTACGAGATTCCGGAACACTACAAGGAGGTGACGGAATACTGGGAAGCGCTGCTTGCGGTGGCCCCGCAGGTGGACTTCCAGGCCTTCCTGGCCGAAAAGATCGGCTATGCGCGGCCGATCGGCTACGAAGACTGGCGCCGGCTGAACGGCTATCAGCAGCTGGACGTGCAGAAGCTCTTCGAGCTGGAGCAGCACTACCTGGACATCGTGCAGGACCGCAGGCTGGAGGACATCTGCCGGCGCCGCCTGCGCGAGATCGAAGCCAACCTGGGCAAATACCTGGATTCAACTTTAACCCAATAACCACGTTCAATGAGCACGTCAAAATCCCCTGTCGATTTCGACTTTACGACCGGCAAAGTAGCGCAGAACGGTCGTAAGAGCAACCTGAGCATGTTCATGATCATGCTCGGCTTCACCTTCTTCTCCGCCAGTATGTGGGCGGGCCAGAAACTGGCCGCCGGACTGGATTTCCAAGGATTCCTGCTGTCGCTGCTGCTCGGCGGCCTCATCCTGGGCGCCTATACGGGCGCGCTCGGCTTCATCGGCGCCGAGAGCGGCCTGACCCTGGACATGCTGGCCCGCCGCAGTTTCGGCTCCAAGGGCAGCTGGCTCCCCAGCGCGATGATCAGCTTCACGCAGGTGGGCTGGTTCGGCGTGGGCCTGGCCATGTTCGCCATTCCCGTGGCCAAGGAAGTCCTTCATCTGGATCTGGATGGTGACATGCCCGCCAAGGTCTACATGCTCGTGGCCATCGCCGGCATCCTGATGACGGCCAGTGCGTATTTCGGCATCAAGGGCCTGACGGTGATCAGCTATATCGCCGTCCCTGCCGTGGCCATCCTCGGCACCGTGGCGATGATCCTTGCCATCAAGCGCGGCGACGCGGGCCTCGTGGAGCAGTTCTCCCGCGGCACCAAGGACCTCTCCGTCATCGCCGGCGCCGGTCTGGTGATCGGCAGCTTCGTGTCCGGCGGCACGGCTACGCCCAACTTTACGCGCTTCGCCAAGAACGCCCGCGTGGGTCTGTGGGTGACCGTGATCGCCTTCTTCCTGGGCAACAGCCTCATGTTCCTGTTCGGCGCCGTGTCCAGCATCTATGCGGGCGGCAACGACATCTTCGAGGTGATGCTCAACCTCAACCTGTTCTACCTGGCCGTACTGGTCCTGGGCCTGAACATCTGGACCACCAACGACAACGCCCTCTACACCGGCGGCCTGGGCCTGTCCAACATCTTCGGCATCTCCAAGAAGACGATGGTGCTGATCTCCGGCCTCATCGGCACGGTGGCGGCCGTGTGGCTCTACAACAATTTCTGCGACTGGCTGAATGTGCTCAACTGCACCCTTCCGCCTGTCGGCATCATTCTGATCCTCAGCTATTTCTGCAACCGGAAAGCTTATCTGGAGGAGAAAATGCCCGTCATCAATGTCAACTGGTTCGCTATCGCCGGCGTTGTCTTGGGCGCCGTGGTCGCCAATCTCGTGAAATGGGGCATCCCTTCGATCAACGGCATGACCGTGGCGGCCGTTATCTTCGTGATCGGCGACTGTATCCGGAAAAAACAAGCTTAAAAATATCGAAACTTTATGAGTCAAGTCCATGTAATCGATCACCCGATGGTCCAGCACAAGCTGACCATCATGCGCGACAAGGAGACGGGATCCAAGGATTTCCGGCAGCTCCTGGAGGAGATCTCCCTGTTGATGGGATATGAGATCACGCGCGATATTCCCCTCGAAGACGTTGACATCGAGACCCCGATCTGCAAGATGACCGCCAAGAAGGTCAGCGGCCGCAAGCTCGCCATCGTCCCCATTCTGCGTGCAGGCATGGGCATGGTCGAGGGCCTGCATACGCTCGTGCCGGTGGCCAAGGTCGGCCATATCGGCCTCTACCGCAACGAGCAGACCCATGAGCCGGTGGTGTACTACTGCAAGCTCCCGGAGGACATTCAGGACCGCCTGGTCATCGTCACGGACCCGATGCTCGCGACGGGCGGCAGCTCCTGCGACGCCCTGGCGATGCTCAAGGAGCGCGGCTGCACCAACATCCGCCTGATGTGCCTCGTGGCGGCGCCGGAAGGCATCGCCCGCGTGCAGAAGGAGCATCCCGACGTGGACATCTACGTGGCGGCGATCGACGACCACCTCAATGCCGACGCCTACATCGTCCCGGGCTTGGGCGACGCGGGCGACCGCATCTTCGGCACGAAATAAAAAAGAAAGGCGCTGCGGTCTGCAGCGCCTTTTCTTTTATTGTGGACGATTAATAATTGTCGTAGTACTTGGCTTCGCGGGGCGAGACCTTGGACATGTTGTCCAGGAGGTCCTGGTTGGTCTTGTACTCGTCCATCAGCTGAAGCATGAAGTTCATCGCCTCGGTCGGGTTCATGTCGGCCAGGAGCTTGCGGAGGATCCAGATGCGCTGGCTCTGATCCTGCCGGTAGAGCAGGTCGTCGCGGCGGGTGCCGGAGAGCACCACGTTGACGGCCGGGAAGATACGGCGGTTGGCGAGCGTGCGGTCAAGCTGGATCTCGGAGTTGCCGGTGCCCTTGAACTCCTCGAAGATGACTTCGTCCATCTTGGAGCCGGTCTCGGTCAGGGCCGTGGCGAGGATGGTCAGGGAGCCGCCGCCTTCGATGTTGCGGGCGGCACCGAAGAAGCGCTTGGGCTTCTGCAGGGCGTTGGCGTCCACGCCGCCGGTCAGGACCTTGCCGGAAGCCGGCTGGACGGTGTTGTAGGCGCGGGCGAGGCGGGTGATGGAGTCGAGCAGGATCACGACGTCGTGGCCGCATTCGACCAGGCGGCGGGCCTTCTCGATGACCATGTTGGCCACCTTGACGTGCTTCTCGGCCGGCTCGTCGAAGGTAGAGGCGACGACCTCGGCCTGCACGCTGCGCTGCATGTCCGTGACCTCCTCGGGACGCTCGTCCACGAGCAGCACGATCTCGTATACCTCCGGATGGTTGTTCGCGATGGCGTTGGCGATGCTCTTGAGGAGCAGTGTCTTACCGGCCTTCGGCGGGGAGACGATCAGCATGCGCTGGCCCTTGCCGATCGGGGCGAACATGTCCACGATGCGGCAGCTGATGTCGCGGTTGCTGGCGCCGCCGGTGAGGTTGAACTTCTCGTCCGGGAAGAGGGGTGTGAGGAAGTCGAACGGCACGCGGTCGCGGATGAACTCGATGCTGCGGCCGTTGACGGACTTGATCCGCACGAGCGGGAAATATTTGTCGCCTTCGCGCGGCGGGCGGATCTCACCGGTCACGGTGTCACCGCTCTTGAGCGCGTTGACCTTGATCTGCTGCTGGGAGACGTAGATGTCGTCTGGAGAATTCAGGTAGTTGTAGTCGGAAGAACGGAGGAAGCCGTAGCCGTCCGGCATGATCTCCAGCACGCCCGTGGCCTCGACGGTCCCTTCGAATTCCGGGACGCGCGGCTTGGGGGCCGGCTGGTTGTTCTGGAAACGCTGGCGCTGCTGGCCGTTGTTCTGTCCGTTATTGTTCTGGCGCTGCTGGGGAGCCTGCGCGGCCTCTTCGGCCTTCGGCTCCGCGGGAGCGGCCTCGGCCTTTTCCTTCGGCTGCGGAGCGGCGTTCTGCTCCTGGACGGGAGCCTGCTCCGGCTGCGCTTCGCCCTTGGCCTTGCTGCGGCTGCGCTTCTTGGGCGCGGCGGCTTCCTGGACGGGGGCGTTCTCTTCGGCGGGCTTTTCTGCCGCGGGTGCGGGGGTGTCCTGGGCCTTCGGCGCCTGCTGCTTCGCGGGCTTGTCGGCCTTTGCGGCCTGCTGCCTGCCCTGCTTCGCGGCCGGCTTCTCCGGCTTGGCGGCCTCCTGGACCTGGACCTTGCTATCTGCCGCCTCGGCCGGCTTGGCCTCCTCGGCCGCCTTCTTGGGACGGCCGCGGCGCGCCTTGGGCTGCGCGGGCTCGGGCGTGGGTTTGACGGATTCCTGACGTGCTTCGGCGTCGAGAATCTGGTAGGCCAGGTTCTCGCTGTCGATCTTCTTGATGCCTTTGATATTAAGTTCGGTTGCAATAGCCTCGAGCTGCTCTCTGTTCATTTTGTCCAGCTCGAACAGTTTGTGTGTCATAAAGATTGATTGAAATCCGGCGAACGCCGGAAGGTTTGATGTGCAAATATAAGAAAAAATTTCTTAATAACGATAAACACCCGATGCACCGTTGCTCTTCTTGAAACGGAGCAGGTCGGCCAGTGCCGCCGCGTTGGCGGCGATGCGGAAGCTGTATTGCTGATACATGCCCACGGGAATCCAGTCTACGGCGATATTGAAGCAATGCAGGTCGTAGGTGAAGCTGAAATTGGGGGAGGTGATCCGCTTCTGCACGAAATCATAACCGCCGTTGAAGCGGATGTTCATCTTGGGCGTGAGCTTCAGGTTGCCGCTGACGCTTAGCGAAGCCGTGATGTTGTCCTTGCGGACATATTCATCCGTCTTCGGATCGTATACGAATCTCGGTGCGTAGCGGAAACTGAAGGAAGGATTGATCGACCAGGGAGCGTTGGGATTGGCATAATACACCCATCCGCCCGGGACATAGTCGCCGGTCAGCGGGTTGACGTAGATCTGCTGGTAATAGTCGCCGGCCGTGCTTCCCCGTCCGTTGTTGCCCGTACCGTCGTAGCCGTTCATCGTGCCCTTGCCGGAGAAGGAATACGAAATGCTGCAGCTGAAAGAGGTAAGGTTCATCAGGCCCTGCCCCTCCGTGATGGCGAAACGGTTCACGTACCGGTTCGCCTTGATGTCCCGCGCGTAGGGAGAGAAGGTGGCCGACGCATTGAAGGGAATCTTGTTGAAGAGGGTGGCGCGCAGCGTGACCGAGACGTCGCTCATCTTGAGCGAATCACGCAGGAAATCGTATCCGGTCGAGATGTCGAGACCGTTGATCAGCTTGACGATCTTGGTTCCGGTACCCGTCGTGTCGGCGAAATCCCGGACTTTGGCTTCCAGCGTGTTGCCGATGTTGACGGTCATGCTGGACGACTGCCGGAGTCCCATTTCGGACAGGCCGTAGAGGTTGTATCTGAAGCTCTGCTTTTTGCCGTTCGCATCGACATACTCGAGCGTCCGGAAACCGTTGGCGCGGGTCGCCAGGTCCGGCTGGATCCTGTAGCTGATCCGCGGGTCGATGACGTGGCGGATGGCCTGGACGCGGTGGTGCTTGCCGAAATTGAACATGCCGTACAGACGCGTGGACATGGAAATGCCGCCGCTGTAGTTCTGATAGATGCCGAGCGTATTGAAGTGGTGGCTCTCCAGCTGTTCGGGCTTGTCCGTCTCCTGGCTGTAGGCATATTCCGTCTTGCGGAAATACCATTCCTGGCCATAGGACACGGACGGGGCGAATTTCAGGTAATTGAACAGCGTGAAGTCCGGGAGCCCGATGCTGAAGTTGTGCCGCATCGAGTTCTTGAACTTGTTCAGCAGCTCGGTGTTGAAGGCGAATTCGTCGGCGTTGAAATTGATCGAATTCGTGAACGCGAAACCATATTTGAACGAGATGCGTTCATAGAAGCGCTCCTTGCCGACGCGGTCTTTCCGCTTGAAGGGATAGAACGTGTTGACGTCGAAATTGACGTTCGGGAGCGAGATGTTGTATGCCTTGGTCTGGGAGTTCTGGTTGTGCGAGGCGTTGATGGAGAGCGTGATCTTGCCGTTCCAGTTGCGCGTCCAGGCGATTCTGGACGAGATCACGTTTTCCATGGCTTCCTGGTAGGAGTGGGGATTGTACCTGTTGTTCGACGGCGACGTGAAATTGACGGAAGCCGAGAAACTCACGCCCGGGTGGGCCTTGGAATCCTGCGTGTGGGACCACCGGACGCTGAAGTCGGAGGACGACTTGAAATCCGGCGAGCCCTTCTCCCCGACCTGGGTGTGCGAGTAGGAAAGGGAGACGTTGCCGTTGAACTTGTAGTTGACCCGGTAGCGGGAATTGAGGTCGACGCTCCAGGATCCCATGGTGTAGTAGCTTCCCGTGAGGGACAGGTCGAAATGGTCGCCCAGGACGAAATACATGCCCAGGTCGCGCATGTAGAAGCCGCGTTCCACTTCTTCGCCGAACGACGGCATCAGGAGGCCGGTCGCGCGTTTCGGCCGTTTGGGAATGAATCCGAAGGGGAGGCCGACGAACGGCAGGTGCACGTCTTCGATGACCAGGTGGGCGGGTCCGAACACGGTGGTCTTGGTCTGGCTGATGACCTTGCCGACGCTCAGGTCGATGTAGTAATGGGGATGGTCGTCGTCGCAGACCGTGTATTTGCCGTGCGAGAGGTTGAGCGAGTGGTCGTCCATCATCTTGATGTCGCGGCCGTGCAGGATGCCCTCCGCATCGTTGGTGATCATGTTCTTGATGCGGGCCTTGCGGGAGTTGAAGTTGTAGCGGACCTCCTCCATGTTGTAGGTCTGGTTGCCCTGCTTCATCACCGGCTGGCCGTTCCAGGTGCCGTTCAGGCTGTCGTACACGCCGCGGGCGTAGACGGTGCCCGCCACCATGTCATATTCCATGTAGTCGGCCGTCAGCTCCATGTCCTGGTACTTGACGCTCGTGCTGCCGTAGTAGTGGATCCTGCGCCGTCCGTTGGAGAAGTCGCTGATCATCGAATCCTGCGCGTGCGAGAAGGCGGGGACGTCGAGCGAGCTCTTGCCCAGCATGGCCACGGAGTCCGCGCGGCGGACGGAGTCGACGCGGTGGAGCGAGTCCCTGCGCGCCAGGGTGAGGGAATCCGGGAGCTGGACCTGCTTCTCGATGCGCGCGCCGTAGACGGGGCCGTTGCCCCGGCGGTTGCGGCGCGACTGTGCCGCTCCGTCCGGCGCGGAGAGCGTCAGGAGCAACAGCACACAGCAAGAAAATATGGCGAGGCAGTTCTTCAAATGCAGGAAATTTTCCTATCTTTGCATTAATCGACAAAAATACTACTTATTTTTGAAACGCACAATTAGCATTTTCGTCGCCCTGTTGCTCTGTGTGGCCTTGCACGCAGGCGACGGGTTGCGTCTCTCCACGGTCGTGATCGACCCCGGCCACGGCGGCAAGGATTCCGGCGCCGTGAGCGCGGACAGGAAGTCCATGGAGAAGACCTTCACCCTGGAGATAGCCAAGGCCCTGGCCGACAAGATTCGTGCCGCGTATCCCGACGTCAAGGTCATCCTGACGCGCACCGACGACCGCTATGTGACGCTGGACGGCCGGGCCGACATCGCCAACAAGGCCAACGCCAACCTTTTCATCTCCGTCCACATCAATTCCATCGCCAACGCTTCGCCCAACGGTTTCTCCGTCCACGTCCTGGGGCAGTCGAGCGTGAAGAACCGCGACCTCTACGCCAACAATATGGACATCGTGCGCCGGGAGAACTCCGTCATCCTGCTCGAGGACGACTATTCGACGACCTACGGCGACTTCGATCCCAACGATCCCGAATCCTATATATTCATGAACCTGATGCAGAACGCCAACCTGGAGCAGAGCGTGCGCTTCGCCCAGCTGGCCGAGAAGCATCTGAAGGGCGGCCCGGTCAAGCATGACCGGGGCGTGTCCCAGGACCCGTTCCTGGTGCTCTGGCGCACGGCGATGCCGGCCGTCCTGCTGGAATTGGGCTTCATCTCCAACACCGATGACCTGGCGGCGCTGCGCAGCGCGAGCGAACGCGACGCGCTGGCCACGCGCCTCTGCCGCGCCTTCGGCGAGTACAAGGCCATCTACGACGGTTCCGTGTCCGCGCCGGCTCCGGCGGAGGAGAGCAAGCCGGCGGCCCAGCCGGAGCGGCCGAAGCCTGCGGCGTCGGCCGGCGACGGCGTCCGCTATGCCGTGCAGATTTTCGCGGTCGCCCGCAAGATGGACCCGAAGGCCCGGGAATTCATGGGCTACACGCCGCTCGTCGTGCCCGGCGTCCGCCTATATAAATATTGTATCGGCGTGAGCGATTCCGCCGACGGCGCGCGCAAGCATCTTCCTGCCATCCGCAAGAAATATCCCGATGCCTATCTGGTCAAAATCTCCGGAAATACGGTGACGCGTATCGAGTAAAACAAACCCTCATTTCCGGTTTTTTACGCCGTAGAAACGATTGCTTCAACGAAAAACGTTTAAGTGCTAATTTGGATTGATTCTAAATAGCTAAATGCCGTAAACTTGCGCTACTTATTGCTGCTGCTATTGCTGTAAGTCTTTGTGCCTGAATAGATTAGAAAAGCGGTTTCGTGCACCCCGTTTATCTAAAGTTTAAGACAAAAAAACTTAAAAAGCAATATCGAAAAAAAGATTTTTTCATTTTTTTTTCCTCCAACTTTGCAATGCAGTCCGGTTCAACCCGCCGGTCTGTTTTTTTGACCCCCACCCTATGGAATCACAAGAGCGACACATCGAAATATGGAACAACTGTCTGCACATCATCGAGCAGATTGTCGAGCCGCAGCAGTATAAGGTGTGGTTCCGTCCGATCAGAGCCGTCGCTTTCTCCGATTCCAAGTTGACCGTCGAGGTCCCTTCGCTTTTCTTCCAGGAATATGTGGAGTCGGCTTTCCTCGATGTGCTGCGCAAGACCCTCAAGCGCGTGGTGGGCGAGGACGCCCAGCTGAGCTACATGGTCCGCCCGGTGAGCAACCAGCCTGAGATGCGTTTCTCGGGCCAGCGCGCCGCTGCGCCGGTCAATCCGCAGGTGACCATCCCGGCCAGCCCTTCCGCACACCCCAGCCCCTTCATCTATCCGGGCCTGCACAAGGTCCAGATCGACCCGAGGCTCAACCCTGTCTATTGCTTCGGCAACCTCATTGAGGGCGAGTGCAACAAGATGGGCGTGACGGCCGGCGAGAACATCGCCGCCGCTCCCGGCAAGACGGTCTTCAACCCGCTCTTCATCTTCGGCGGCCCGGGTCTCGGCAAGACGCACCTGGCGCAGGCCATCGGCATCGCCATCAAGGAGCGCTTCCCCGACCAGGTGGTCCTCTATGTGACGGGCAACGAATTCAAGACGACCTACATGCACGCCGTGTCCGTGCTCAACAAGCTCACGGACTTCATGGCTTATTATATGAAGCTGGATGTGCTGATCGTGGACGACATCCAGGACCTGCTGGGCCCCGGTTGCCAGAACGCCTTCTTCAACATCTTCAACTATCTGCACCAGAGCGGCAAGCAGCTCATCTTCACGTCCGACCGGGCTCCGGTAGACCTGCAGAACTTCGAGGAGCGCCTGCTCTCCCGCTTCAAGTGGGGTCTCTCCGTGCAGCTGACGCACCCGGACTACAAGACCCGCCTGGAGATGCTCCGTTCCCGCGCTGAGCGCGAGGGCGTGCAGATTCCCGAGGAGGTCCTCGATTTCCTTGCCACGCGCGTCAAGACCAACTTCCGCGAGCTGGAGGGTTCGCTCATCTCCCTGATCGCCCACGCTTCCGTGGACCGCAGCCGCTCGATGCTCGAGCTGGCCAGCTCCATCACGGAGAACCTCGTGGGGGAGGAGAAGTCCGACCTCGACATCGACAAGGTGCAGCGTTCCGTGTGCGAGTATTTCAACATCAGCCGCGAGGACCTGCTCTCCAAGTCGCGCAAGCGCCAGATCGTCCAGGCTCGCCAGATCGCCATGTTCCTGAGCCGCAACCTCATCAGCAACTGTTCGCTCGCCACGATCGGACAGGAGATCGGCGGCAAGGACCACGCCACCGTCCTGCACGCCTGCACCACGGTCTCCGACCTGATGGCGACGGACAAGGTGTTCAAGAAGTATGTCACGGACATCGAATCGATGCTCGTACCTGCGTCCCGCTAAAAGCCCATCCCTATGCTCCAGATTGCCCCTTCCATCCTGGCGGCTGACTTTCTCCACCTGGAGAAGGATATCCAGTTGATCAACCGCTGCGGCGATGTCATCCACCTCGACGTGATGGACGGCACGCTCGTCCCCAACATCTCCTTCGGCTTCTCGGTCATCGACCAGGTGGCCAGGATCGCCACGGCCCCGATGGACGCCCACCTGATGGTGGTCCATCCGGAGCGCTGGTTCGAAAAGCTCGCCAAGGACGGCGTGCAGATGTGCTCTTTCCACTGGGAGGCGGCCGGACGCAACACGTCCCGCTACATCGAGCGCCTGCACGCGCTGGGGCTGAAGGCCGGCGTGGCCATCAACCCGGACGTCCCGGTGTCGAAGCTCTATCCTTATATCGGCAAGGCCGATTATTTCCTGATCATGTCGGTGTTTGCCGGATTCGGCGGGCAGAAGTTCATCTACGAGTCGCTGGACCGCGTGGCGGCCCTCAAGGCCGAGATCGGGCGCAGGGGCGCCCAGGGCCTGATCGAGATTGACGGCGGCATCAACCAGGGCAACATCCGCACCGTCGAGGAGGCGGGTGTCGGGCTGGCCGTGGCCGGGAGCGCCGTGTTCGGCGCGGAGGATCCGGCCGCCGCTATTTCGGCTCTTCGTGAAGCCTGAACATATATTTTCCGAATTCTTCTTGCAGCGATTTCCTGCCGTCGGGCGAGGCCAGTTGGCCGAACCGGCGGCAGATTGCTTTGTGCAGCCGCTGCAGTTCGGGCCGGAGCCGATAGCGCTTGCCGGTCAGCTCCGTCAGCGAGACGGGGTTGGGGAGTTCGGCGGGCCAGCCGGTCTCGTTGAGATTGAGGCCGATGCCCACGATGCTCTCGCGCACGGCGGCGCCCTCGAGCGTGTTCTCGATCAGGATGCCGCAGATCTTGCGGTCGCCGACCCAGATGTCGTTGGGCCACTTGATGCGAGCCTCGACACCGTGGGCGAGGAGGTAGTCGCGGATGGCGAGGGTGGTGACCTGCGTGATCAGGATGGCGTCGGCGGCCGCGAGCGGGCAGGCTTCGCCGAAACGGTAGAGAATCGAGAACGTGAGGTTGCGGCCGGGGGTCGCGTACCACGTGTGCGTGCCCTGGCCGCGGCCCGCCGTCTGCCCTTTGGCAGCGACGATTGACAAATTGTCAAGCCCGCTGCGCTGCGCGCGGAGGGCGTAATTGGTCGAATCGGTCGATTCTAGCCACAATATGGACGGGGCGCCGGCCGTTGGTTTCATTTTTGTTAGTATATTTGTCCAACAAAATTACACAAGATGCCTCAAAATCCCAATAATACCGACCCCAGGAAGCCCAAGATCGTCCGGATCAATCTTTCCTGGCTCTACTTCCTCCTCCTGATCGTAATCGGCTATCTGCTGTTTACCCAGAGCGGCCCCGCCCCGCAGAAGATCGAGTGGGCGCAGGTCCAGCAGATGGTGCAGGACGGTGACGTGAAGGAGATCCATTTCGTACGCAACGACTTCAAGGGCCTGGTCACGGTCCAGCCTGACAGGCTTGGCAAATATGCCGGGATGTACGCCAACGGCAAGGTCCCGACCCGTTCCCCGCATTTCTTCTTCTTCACTTCCACCCGCTTCGAGCCCGAAGTGGAGTTCGGCGCGCTCAACGCGCAGCTGCCCGAAGACGCGCAGGTCAAGATCGTGATGGAGAACGATGCCCACCTCTGGGCCAACATCCTCGAGTGGGTCGTCCCCCTGGTGCTGTTCTTTGCGCTGTGGGCCTGGATGTTCCGCGGCATGGGCCGCCAGATGGGCGGTGGCGGCAACGGCCCCGGCGGCGGGATCAATCCCTTCAACGTGGGCAAATCCACCGGCAAGCTCGCCGAGAAGGACAAGGTCAACGTGACCTTCAAGGATGTCGCCGGCCTGTACGGCGCCAAGGAGGAAGTGATGGAGATCGTCGACTTCCTCAAGAATCCCAAGAAATATACCTCCCTGGGCGGCAAGATCCCCAAGGGCGCGCTGCTCGTCGGCCCTCCGGGCACGGGCAAGACGCTGCTCGCCAAGGCCGTGGCGGGGGAGGCCGATGTGCCTTTCTTCAGCATCAGCGGCTCCGACTTCGTGGAGATGTTCGTGGGCGTGGGTGCCAGCCGCGTGCGTGACCTGTTCGCGCAGGCCAAGGAGAAGGCCCCCTGCATCGTGTTCATCGACGAGATCGACGCCGTGGGCCGCGCCCGTGGCAAGAATGTCGGATTCTCGTCCAACGACGAGCGTGAGAACACGCTCAACCAGCTCCTCACCGAGATGGACGGCTTCGGCTCCAACAGCGGCGTGATCGTGCTGGCCGCGACCAACCGCGCCGACATCCTGGACAAGGCCCTGATGCGCGCCGGCCGCTTCGACCGCCAGATCCACGTCACGCTCCCGGACCTGAACGAGCGCAAGGAGATCTTCCAGGTGCACCTCAAGGCCCTGAAGCTGGCTCCGGACTTCGACCTGGAGCTGATCGCCAAGAATACTCCGGGCTTCTCCGGCGCCGATATCGCCAACGTGTGCAACGAAGCCGCGCTGACGGCCGCGCGCCGCGGCAAGTCCGACATCAACAACCAGGACTTCTCCGATGCGGTGGACCGCGTGGTCGGCGGCATCGAGCGCAAGAAGACCATCATGTCTCCGGAGGAGAAGCGCCTGACGGCCTTCCATGAGGCCGGACACGCCGTGGCCGGCTGGCTGCTGCCGGGTTGCGATCCGGTCCTGAAGGTTTCCATCATCCCGCGCGGACAGGCCCTGGGCATCACCTGGATGCTTCCTGACGAGAAGGTCACGCGCTCCAAGTCCGAGATGCTGGACGACATGTGCAGCCTGGTCGCCGGCCGTGTGGCCGAGGAGAAGGTCAACGACGGCGTGCCCTGCACCGGCGCCTTGAGCGACTTCGAGCGGATGACCAAGATCGCCTACGCGATGGTGACCTATTATGGCATGAGCAAGAAGGTGGGCAACATCTCCTTCTACGACCCGCAGGGCGGCTACGAGTTCTCCAAGCCCTACAGCGAGAAGACCGCCGAGCTGATCGACGCCGAGGTCAAGGCCATCGTAGACGAGGTCACGGCCCGGACGCGCAAGATCCTCGACGACAACTGGGACGGTCTGACCCAGCTGGCCGAACAGCTGATCGAAAAGGAGGTCATCATGGCCGACGATATCGAGAAGATCTTCGGCCCGAAGGCCGGCAAGCACGGCGAGGACCGCCTCCGCAAGGAGGAGAAACCTGCCGAAGTTGAACCAAAAGAAGCTGAGAATGAGTAATTTCTGGGTCAGGACGCTGGCCGGAATCGTTTATCTGGCCGTGATGGTGTTTGGTCTCATCTGGGACCGCGCCATCTTCGGCTGTCTGTTTCTGATCGTGATGACCACGGCCCTGCAGGAGTTCTACCGGATGTCCATGGGGTCGCGGTTCCGTTTCCAGCAGCGGCTCGGCGTGGTCGCTGCCGCAGCGGCCTTCCTGTGTGTCGCTTATCATTGTTTTTATGGCGGAGACCTGCGCTGGGCTTTCCTGACGCTCGTTCCGCTGCTGCTGATTCCCGTTACATGCCTTTTCCTGCCCAGCCGTGAGGGCTTCGGCGACCTGGCATACGTCTACGCGGGACTTCTGTACATCGCCCTGCCGATCTCACTTTCCCCGTATCTGATGATGGACGGGATCGTGTTCGACGGCTGGCTGATGCTCTCGTTCTTTATCCTGATCTGGGTGTCCGACGTGGGCGCCTATTGCCTCGGGACGGCCTTCGGCCAGCGGCCGACGGCGCGCAAGCTTGCCCCGGAGATTTCCCCGAAGAAGTCCTGGTGGGGCTTCTGGAGCGCGATCGTCTTCTGCGTGGCGGCGGCCATCGGTCTCCACTACCTGACCTGGCTGCCGTTCGGGCTGGGCCACTGCATCGCCCTGGGCGTGATCGTGAGCGTGGGCGGCGTCTGCGGCGACCTTTTCGAATCGATGTGGAAGCGCCATTTCGGCGTCAAGGATTCCGGCAACTGCATCCCCGGGCACGGTGGAATGCTTGACCGCTTCGACAGCAGCCTGGTGGCCATCCCGATGGCCTGTGTGTATTTGATCGCCTGGGGGTTGTTATGAAGATAGACCACAATTCCTACGGAAGCGTTGCGCTCGTTTATCTGATCGGCGGAGTCCTGGCTGCGCTGCTCGTCCTTTTTGTACATTCCTGGGTATTCTGGCCGCTGCTGGTCCTGATCCTGCTGATCGTCGGCTGGCAGACCGCCTTCTTCCGCGTCCCGCGGCGTTTCCGCGCCGGCGGACCTCACTCCGTGGTGTCCGTCGCGGACGGCAAGGTGGTAATCGTGGACAAGGTCTTCGAGCCGGAGTTCCTGAAGAAGGATTGCATCCAGATTTCCGTGTATATGGATTTCTTCGACGTGCACGCCAATTTCTGGCCGGCCGACGGCGAGGTGACCTACTACCGCTACTATCCCGGCGAGCATTTCCTCGCCTTCAAGCCGAAGGCTTCCGAGGAAAACGAGCACACTTGCGTCGGCCTGCGCACGACGTCCGGCCACGATATGCTGTTCAAGCAGCTGGCGGGCGGATTCGCCCGGCGCATCGTCTGCTACGCCAAGGACGGGCTTCCTGTCAAGGCGGGCGAGCAGTGCGGCATCATCAAGTTCGGCTCGCGCATCGACATGTACGTGCCGCTGGAGGCGCAGATCTGCGTCAAGGTCGGTGAGCAGGTTCGCGCTTGCGAAACGGTACTCGCCGAACTGTAATTATTCCTCAGAAACGATTTTGTTCAGGTCCGCGCGCATCTGTGCGGCGTCCTTGAATACGAGTCCCCGGATGCCGACGGCTTCTGCTCCCGCGGCGTTGCGGGGATTGTCGTCGATGAACACGCATTCTTCGGCCTTGAGGCCGTAGCGGCTCAGCAGGAGGTTGTAGATCTCGGGGTTGGGCTTGAGGACGTGGTCTTCACCCGACACGATCATCCCGTCCATCAGGTCGAAGACCGGGAAGCGGTGCCGCACGAGCGGGAAGGTCTCGGCGGACCAGTTGGTGATGCCGTAGATGCCGTAGCCGCGCTCCTTGAATTCGCGCACGACGTCCGCGCTGCCGGGAATCTCGCCGCCGATCATCTCAATCCAGCGGTCGAAATACATCCGGATCTCCTTCTCCCATTCGGGGAAGAGGTCCACGCGCTCCTGCGCGACTTCCGCCAGCAGGCGGCCGCTGTCGCACTGCGCGTTCCACTCATAGGGGCAGATCTCTTTCAGGAACCAGTCGGCCTTGGCGGCGTCGCCGAAATAGGGGACATAGAGGCGGCGCGGGTCCCAGTTGACCAGGACTTCGCCGAAATCGAAAATGATGTTCTTAATCATCCCCGGCACCCTTCGTCTTGATGATGACCACGCCGTTGGCGCCGCGCATGCCATACATGGTGGATGCGGCATCCTTGAGGACCTCTACCGACTTCACGTCCATAGGATTGACATCGCTGATGTCGGACACTTCCATGCCGTCCAGGATGATGAGCGCGTCGGTGTTGCCCGTCGTGTTGATGCCGCGGATGCGGATGGATGTGCCGACGATCTCGACGCCGGGCACCCGCCCGCGGAGATAGTCGTAGATGTTCGTATAGGTCTCGGCATTCTTCATGTCGACCCGGCCGATGGAATTGGTCTCGAGGTCGCTTGCCTGGCGGACGTCGTCCGTGCGGCCTGCCTGACGGCTGGCGCCGCAGGAACTGACCAGCATAAGAACAAGCAGGAGATAGGGGATACGTTTCATAATAATTGTGTTCTTCGCCTCAAAATTACGGAGAAAAACGGCTTAAAACAAATCCTGCGCGTCTTTTGGCGGGGAGGACTTGCAAGTCCGGGAAATTTGCGTATCTTTGCATTCCCAAACGGTGCGTTGGCCGAGTGGCTAGGCGCAGGTCTGCAAAACCTGTCACAGTGGTTCGATTCCGCTACGCACCTCCAAAAATGCCCTTGGACGCGGTCCGGGGGCATTTGCGTTTCCAAAGTTCCCCGCGATAAATCACCAATTCTTGGGATTGACTTCCTTTCTGAAACTTCCGAAATTTGCGCCCTGATTATGCAGACCCTGAAGACAGATACGCGCAAACGGATTCTCGCCGTTTCCAGGAAGCTCTTTTTGGAGAAAGGCTTCCAGGGGGCGACGACCCGGGAGATAGCCGCTGCGTCGGGGGTCACCCTGAGCAACCTGTATCATTATTATCCCTCCAAAGATGAGCTGTTCCGCGTTTTGCTGAAACCCGCCACGGACGCCCTGGAGGGCCTGCTGGCCGAAAGACACGGCCAGACGGGATATGATATAGCGAAGATCCGGGAGGACGGCTATGCGGCGGAAGAGCTGGAAGAATACATGGGCATCATCCGCAAGCACAGAAATTCCCTGAAGATGCTGCTGTTCAAATCGCAAGGATCTTCGCTGGAGGGCTTCAAGGAGTATTATGTAGAGAAGGCCACCCGCAGTGTCCTGGATTGGTTCAAGCTGATGAAAGCGAAGTATACGGGGATGGATTTCGATGTGTCGGAATTCTTCATCCACCTGAACAATGTCTGGATGTTTACCTTATTGGAAGAAATATTGATGCACGACCTGCCCGAAGAAGAGACCCGGGCAGTCCTTTCGGACTATGTCCGCTTTGAGCTGATCGGATGGAAAAAGATGATGAAGATTTGACGGTCGCCTTTGAGGCGGCCGTTCTTTTTTATAGAACAAAACGGAACATTGTTCACTATTTGACGGTTAGTTATTAGTTATTAATTATACAGACACACATGAAATCGCTCAAGATCAACAAAATCTTTGAAAGGTACGCGACCTTCCTTCTGAAATGGCGCTGGGCCGCTCTCGGCCTGTTTGTCGCCATCTTGCTTGTTTCATTCCTCGGGATGTCCAAGATGGTACAGCAGACATCCTTTGACGACTATTTCATCGAAGGGGACCCGATGCTCGTAAAGACCAACGAGTTCAAGGAGAACTTCGGAAACGACTACTTCGTCGGTGTCCTTACGGAGTGCGACGACCACTTCACGAAGGAGAACCTGACCCTCCTGCGCGAGCTGGGCAACGAACTGCTCGATTCCCTTTCCTATGCTGACAAGATCACCTCGCTGACAGACCTGGAATTCATGCTGGGCACCGAAGATGGCATGGAGATCGTCCAGATCGTTCCGGAAGTGATTCCGGAGACCGGCTCGCCCGAGATGGCGCAGGTCCGTGCCCTGGCATACAGCAAGCAGCAGGTGGCGAAGAAACTGGTTTCCAAGGACGGCAAGCTGGCCTGGACGCTCCTGAAGCTGCGCGCCTTCCCCTCCGAGGATGAGTGGAAAGAGACCAGCAACGTCTCCCCGGACATCGTGACGGGCGAGGAGGTCGCGCGCATCATTACGAAAGCCAAATATGCGTCTTTGCGCCCGCGCGCGACGGGTATGCCGTATGTGTCGCAGCAGAAGTCTGTCTATATCGGGGAGGAGATGGGCCGGCTCGTGATGCTCGCGGTCATCATCTGCATCCTGGTGATGGTCCTGATGACGCGCTCGCTGCGCGGCGTCGTGTCCCCGCTGCTCTCCGTGATGGGCGGCGTGATGATGACTTTCGGCCTGGCCGGATTCTCGCAGATGTACGTGGACAGCACGGTGCTGATGATCCCGGTCATCCTGGCGTTTGCCGTGTCCGTCGCTTACAATATCCATTTCTGCTCCTATTTCGGCAGGCGCCTCCGGATGCACGGCCAGCGGAAGCAGGCCGTCATCGAGACGGTCAGCGAGATCGGCTGGTCGGTCGTGTTCTGCGGCCTGACGACCGTGGTGTCGCTGATGTCCTTCATGATCATCCCGATCCGTCCGATGAAGTGCGTTGGCGCCATGAGCTCCCTGACCATCTTCTTCGTGCTCTTCACCACGCTGCTGGTCACGCCGGTCCTGCTGTCTTTCGGCAGGAACAGGCAGCCCAAGCCGGGCGTGGACGGTGAGGGCGGCACGCGCCTGAGCCGCTTCGTGGAGAAGATCAACGACTTCACCTTCAAGTATTCCAGGCCCGTCGTGATCACCTTCGTCGCCGTCTGCGTGGCCCTGTTCGTGGGCCTGTGGAAGATCGAGCCGGCGTTCGACATCGAGCGGACCATGGGCGCGGGCGTCCCATATGTGAAGGACGTGATGGAAGTGGGCCGCAGCGAGCTGGGCGCCCTGTATTCCTATGACCTGGTGATGGAGTTCGAGAACGCGGACGAAGCCAAGCAGCCGGAGAACCTCCGGAAACTGGAGCAGCTGGACGAGCTGATCGCCGGCTATCCGCTGACCAAGCGGACCAATTCGATCCTGGACATCCTCAAGGACCTGAACCAAACGCTCAACGGCGGCGATCCCGCACATTTCTGCATCCCGGACAGCGAGGAGGAAGTGGCCCAGATGCTGGTGCTCTATGAGAACGCCGGCGGTTCCGAGACGGAATACTGGATGGACTACGACTACAAGCGCCTGCGCATGATGGTGGAGATTTCCGACTTCAATTCCGGCGAAGTCGAGCGTGAGCTCGCCGACATCGACCGGAAGACCGCAGAACTCTTCCCGGGCGTCAAGGTGACGGCCGTCGGCAACATCCCGCAGTACACGGCGATGATGCAGTATCTGGTCCGCGGCCAGATGCAGTCCTTCCTGATCTCCGTGCTCATCATCGCGCTCATCCTGATGGTGGCCTTCCAGAGCGTGCGCGTCGGCCTGATCGCCCTGATCCCGAACCTGATGCCCGCCATCTTCGTAGGCGGCTATATGGGCTGGGCCGGCATTCCGCTGGACATGATGACCGCCACGCTGATTCCGATGATGCTGGGTATGGCCGTCGACGACACCATCCACTTCATCAACCACTCCAAGCTGGAATTCGACCGCGAGAAGAACTACTCCGTCGCCATCCGCCGGACCTTCCGCGTGGTGGGCGTGGCCATTGTCACGACCTCCATCATCACTTCCGTCGTGTTCGCGTGCTTCGCCACCTCGGCCTGCACCATGTGCATCAACTTCGGCGTGCTCGCGGTCATCGGCATCCTCTCGGCCCTTCTGGCCGACCTCTTCATCACCCCGCTGCTGGTGAAGAAATTCAAAGTGTATGGTAATGAACAATAAAGACTTAGTACGATGAAAAAGATTCTCATGATTGCGGCGCTGCTCTGCGCAGCCGCACAAATGGACGCCCAGACGGGGCGTGACATCATCCAGCGTGTCAAGGACCGTCCCGACGGCAACACCCGTTATGCCGAGATGCAGCTGACCTTGATGAAGAAGAACGGAGACAAGCGCGAGCGCAAGATGGTCTCCTGGGCCATGGACGAGGGCAAGGACACCAAGAAGATCATGTTCTTCACCTATCCGGGCGACGTCAAGGGGACCGGCTTCCTGACTTGGGACTACGACCAGGCCGGCAAGGAAGACGACAAATGGCTCTACCTGCCGGCGATGAAGAAGACGCGCCGCATCAGCGGCTCGTCTTCGAAGACCGACTATTTCATGGGGACCGACTTCACCTATGACGACATGGGCGGCCGCAGCGTGGACGAAGACAAGCACACGCTGCTGCGCGAAGAGACGCGCGACGGGCACAAATGCTGGGTCGTCGAGTCCGTCCCGAACGACCCGCACGAGGTCTACAGCCGCAAGGTGACCTGGATCCGCCAGGACAGCGACACCGGCGTCTATTGCGAGTTCTACGACAAGCTTGGCAAACTTCATCGCGTGATGACCGTGCTCGACCTGCAGAAGGTCGGAGGCTTCTGGACCGTGATGAAGATGGAGATGAAGAACGTCCAGAGCGGCCACAGCACGCAGATCACCGTGTCGGAGCCCAAGTACGACATCAAGGTGGACAAGAGCCTGTTCACGGTGGCCAAACTGGAGAAGGGACTATGAGAAACTTGCTGAAAACCGTTTTGCTGGGATCGATGGCCGCGCTGCTGCCGGCCATCGCCCTCCCGGCGCAGGACGGCCTGGACGTTTCCGTCAAGGGATTTGTGGATACGTACCACGCTTTCCGGACGGAATCGCCGACGGACTGGATGTCTTCCCGCACCCGCGTGCGGGGAGAGGTTCGGCTCGAGAAGGACGGCGGCGGCGCTTTCGTGTCTGCCAACCTGGTCTACAACGCCCTGCTCAAGGACATGTCCGGCTTCCAGCTGCGCGAAGCATATGCCTATTGGGGCAACCCCCATTGGGACATCCGCGCCGGCAAGCAGATCATCTCGTGGGGCGTGGCCGACGGCCTGCGCGTCACGGACCTGATCTCGCCGATGGACTACAGCGAATTCCTGGCGCAGGACTATGACGACATCCGCGTGCCCGTGGGCGCGCTGCGCGTCCGCTATCTGCGCGATGCGTGGAGCCTGGAAGCGGTCGCCGTGCCGGTGCCGGAGTTCTTCAAGCTGCCGACCGATCCGGCCAATCCCTGGTCGGTCGGAACGCTTCCGCCGGAGGTCCGGCCGGAGGCGCGGCTGAAGAATATGGAATACGGCGCGCGCTTCTGCTGCTTCCTGGGCGGCGTGGACTTCTCGCTGATGACCCTGCGCACCTGGACCAAGATGCCCGAGCTGCAGGGCGACCACATCGGATATCATCGCCTGACGGTGCTTGGCGGCGACATCTCCATCCCGTTCGGCGCCTTCGTCTTCCGCGGGGAGATCGCCGACAATATCAGCGACGGTGGCGTCCACCAGGGCAACGCCCTGGCGGGCCTGGACTGGTATCCCGGCGCGGACTGGAACCTTTCGGCCCAGTTCAACTATACCTGGCAGAAGGAGGGGACGCCGACCGCGCTCGCCACGCTGCGCATCTCCAAGGCGCTGCTGCACAATGCGCTGACGCTGTCTACGTTTGCTTATGCGGACGTGCGCGACAAGGGCGTTTTCAACCGCCTGAGCGCCGACTGGACGGTCACGGACCAGATCCACGCCATCCTGGGCTACGACTATTTCTATGCGGACGGCGGCATGTTCCTCCGGTACGCACACAACAGCGAAGTCTGGGTGAAATTGAAGTACAACTTTTAAAAATCGGTTGATATGAAGAAAGTTTTCAAAATCGTTCTGATGGCGATTGCCTATCTCGCCTGCTTCCTTCTGGCTGGCGTCAGCGGCGCCATCCATCCTGCTTTTTATGCCTATGTCGGTGCGTTGTTCCCGCTCCTGACTGCATTCGTGTACCTGAATACCGCGAGCATGATCCGCGGTTTCGGTGCGGCTACGGTCCTGAACGGATTCGTCTTCGTGCTGTTCCTGATTGCCGGCGAGGTCGATGCCGCTTACATGATCGGCACGGTCATCCTTACGGCTTTGGCTGAAATTATCCGCTACGCCTTCAAGTACGATACCCGCAAGGGTGTCCGCTGGAGCTTCGTGCCGCTCGCTTTCTCCTTCTTCGCCTACACGGCCCACTGGTGGACTGATACGGAAGGTTCGCTGGCGGCTGCGGTCGAGGAGATGCCTGCCGGCTACGACCAGCTGATGAAAGCGGTCATCGACAATGTGCCGGTGCTGGTCGTCGTGCTGGTCCTGACGGTTCCCGTCGCCATCCTGGCCATGCGCCTGGCGGAAAAAGTTCTCAAGAAGCCTGCTGCATCATTCCGGTAGTGATCCGGATGGCGCCGGCGCTATGGATCCGGACCACCGGGTTGGAGTCGTTCTCCGCCAGTGATTGCAGTATTTCAAGAAAGGGGCGTACCGTTTCGGGACGCCTCTTTCCCATTACCCGGAACATTTCCGGCGCCTCCATCCGCACCTTGTCGTCTTCGTCGCGCAGCAATCCGGCGGTCTTGCAGATTATCAGTTTATTCATTGAAGACGACTTCCTTTACCGTCCCGTCCGGGCTGATGAACTTATAGGCCGAATCTTTATCCTGCTTTTTCAGCAGGATATATGTGCAGATGTCCCGGATGGGGATGCCATTGTATTCCAGGATATAATCTCCGGTCCGGACCCCTTTCCGCCATGCCTCTTTTCCCTCCCTGACGGTGACTTGCAGCGGATAGGGAGCATCTTCGTCTGCAGAAGGCCGAACGGAGAAACCACGCGTGCTCCGGTTGCCGGCCTTCAACGTGTCGCCTCCGTCATGCGGAAGGAAATAGAGCCGTTTCCGGTGAGCGTCCAGAATGACAGATGCGTTTTCGAGAATGCCGGAACCGATCAGGGAACTTCTCGCGGTATTCGCTTCGAGGTCCGTAACCGTAAGCGTCCCGAATCGCAGGGCGGGGAAGTGGAATACAGCCCAGCTGGCCGTTTTGTCTTCCGTCCCGAACACGCCGACCGCTGATGATGGCACGCCGGGCGTGGAATCGAGGAATTCTTCGATTTTTTCCCGATGCCCCGGACGCTGTAACCATTTGTCCCAGTATTCTTGGTTGATATCAAACCAGGTTCCCTGCGCACCGGTGTCAAACAGGACATTGAGATTCCCCATGGGAGTCCGGACGGCGATATACGGGCATCCGTCTCCCCATGTCCGGAATTTGGCGGACGGGAAATGCCTTTCTTCCTTGAAATGATCCTTCCTGTCCGTTATGATGAGCAGACTGTCCTTCGTGTCGATCTTGAAGGAAATGCCCTTGTCGATGAAATTGCAACTGAACAATCCGTAAAACCGGCCGCAGGCGATTTGCGTCAAAGCGGATTCCCTGCTATCCAGCATGGGGTAATCATTCATCGTGACATGCCCGATCTGGACAGTCGGGAAACGCAATTCTGCCAGTTCCTGCGTATTCCTATGGCTGTCATAGGCCGCGTGGGTCTCGGACTGGGCCACGGCTCCTTCTGTCTCCTCTGCTGTCCAGAAGCTCATCTCGGCCCCCGTGTCGAGAATCATCGGCCGGATCCGCCCTCCGATTTCTACCGGGACGGTGATTAATCCATTGTCGATCGTGATATGCAACGTGTCCGCAAAATCATGCTGCAGGATTGTCTGGCCGGAGCATAAGGATTGGCGGCATCCCGGGAACAGGGCCAGGGCAATTACGCCAAGCAAGTAAGGAAGGTGTTTCATCTAACTGTATTTCGAAGTTCGAATATACACATTTTCTTTGGCTTAGAATTCCGAAAGAATTCTTATCTTCGTCCAGACTCTATTTAAACTGAAACGCTATGAGTACGCTTAAAACCCACAAGGGGCTTCTTTATGCCGCATTGGTCATGACGCTCGTCTTTGGCGTCATCTTGATCGTCCATTATGTGACGAAGAACGCGCTTGATCCCACCGTCGCCTGGACTGGATTTGCCGCGATGGCCCTGGTCTCCATCGCGCAGCTCATGATAATCCGCGATAAAAAAGGCACTCGCAAGTAGCGAACGCCCGTTTCTTTTCGGACCGGTCACGAACTTGCTGTCGGGGATCCACAGCAGGCAATAGTTCTTCAGCTTGTAGAATTCTGCGCCCGGCCGATCCGGCCCAGCGCGTTCGTCGCCCGCTCCCGCAAAACCGTATTTTTCTTTTTCGCTCATTCTTCTACAGCGTACAGGTAGTCCAGCATCTCCTCGGAGAGGACGTATTCATCGCCGCCGCGGGCGTTTTTCCACGCGGCGGCTTTGTTGTACAGTTCCGCGAAGCAGGCCGGGCGGTCGAAGACCTGGATCAGTTCGCCCTCCAGCCCCGCTTCGCGGATCAGGCGGGTCATGTGGTATCCGGTCGGATGGCCGTTGAAGAGCAGCAGGTCGTCGACGGGGGCATAGCTGCCTTCGACCGGGTCTGCCCGATAGATGACGAGCAGGGAATCCAGCTTCTGAAGCGTGCGGGAGGCATTCTGGTATTCGTCCAGGAAGAGCGCTTCGAATGAAGCGCCTACCCGGGCGTACATCGTCTCCGGGTGGTCGCCTTTGTCGATCAGGTCGGCGCATCCTTCGTCCTCGAAGCTGTTGAAAATCTTCCAGAACGGATCCGTGAGCCAGTGCGGAACGGCCACTTCCCGGTAATTGTGGAAGAATTCGTGCGCGAGCATCCGGACGATTTCGTCCTCCGTCATGTCCATCGCCAGGTTCAGGTCCAGCAACACAGAGTGGTCCCGGACGCTGGCGTCGGGAATGGTGCAGATCAGATGCAGGTCGTTCAGGGGGACCTTCCCGAAAGACACCCGTCGGGGGAGGTGCTCCTTCACGAGGCGATTCGCCCTGTCGAGCAGCGCCGGGAAATCCGTTTCCGTCAGGAAGCGGACCGCGTCCTCCTGCCTGGCGGCCAGCTCGCAGAAGTTTTTGGACATCAGGGCCTGGTAGTCGTTCGCGTCCGGGGTCAGGCGCAGCAGGCTGTCCGCCTCGGCGTGCCGGTCCGGCGAGAATGCCACCAGGACGGACTCCTGGATCATGGCACGCAGGGCGCCGCTCCGGTTCGACGCGAGATACTTCGCGTAGCCGTCTGTTTCAAAAAGCCGCTCCCAAGCATCCTGGTCCATGGTTTTTCCTTCGCGAAGCGAATCGCCGGCAGCGAGGACAGCCCTTGCCGAAGCGGAAGAATACTTGTCTGCAAACGACAGTTCCTGGCAGGAAATAGTCGACAAAGAAAGGGCGAACGCCGCAATAATGGGGAGAAGTCTCATTATTCTGTCAGGCTGGAGAAGTATTCTTTCTGCTCTTCGCGGGAGAAGGTGATCGCGCGGTTGGTGTAGTCGAGGAAGGGCTTGGCTGTCTTGTAGACGTCTGCGAGGCGTTCCGCAAGATGCGGACCGGTCACGAACTTGTCGTCCGGGATCCAGAGCAGGCAATAGTTCTTCAGCTTGTAGAATTCCGCGTCCGGCCCGTCGGCGGGGAGGCCGGCCGGGACGCGCTTGAGTGACTCGGAGGTGTCCAGATACAGCCGCGGGTCGAGTTGGGACAGGATGCGGCGGAAGTCGCCTTTGCCCAGCATGATGTCTTCGCGGAGAATCTTCAGGACCTGCGGCGGGCAGAAGTAGTTGCCGACGGCGACCATGTGGCCGGCATCCCGGGCGCCGACCTGGAAGTAGTAGCCGTTGTAGTTGGATTTCTTGCCGCCGGGTGCGACGTAGACGCCCATCTGTGTCTTGTACGGGCGTTTGTCCTTGCTGAAGCGGACGTCGCGGTAGATGCGCCAGGTGCAGTCCTTCGGCGAGAGCGGGCCGATAGAGTCGTCGAAGGCGCGGATCGCGGAGACGAGCTCGACGGCAAACTGCTCGATCCGGGCCTTGGCGTCCAGATAGCGCTGCTTGTTGGCCTCGAACCAGATCTTGTCGTTGTGCGCGGAGAGGTCCTGCAGGAAACGGATAACTTCTTTCATCGTTTTCGTTTTATAAGACCAAGGTACATCTTTTTTGCGAGAGGGTGGCGGGAAATTCGTAGATTTGCAGGAAAGATATGGAAAAGATGTACAAACTGGCGGTGTTCGACATAGACGGCACGCTGATCGATACGGAACGGACCGGGGTGGAGTCGCTGGTGCAGACCATCCGGGAACTGGTTGGGAAGGAGGTCCCCTATGAGGAGGCCTACAAGGCCTACGGCATCCCCAGCAGCAAGGTGGGGAGCCTGTACGGCTATGAGGACGGGCAGAAGTTCCTGGAGCGCTGGGAAGAGAATTTCATCAGCCTGTCGCACCATATCAAGCCCTTCCCGGGCGTGCTGCCGGCGCTGCGCCGCATCAAGGCAACCGGCATCGCCACGGGCGTGGTGACGTCCCGCAACCGGATGGAGTTCGACTACGACGATTATCTGCGCGAGATGGTCCCGTATCTGGACTACCGGGTCTGCAGCGAGGACACCGTCCACCACAAGCCGCACCCGGAGCCGCTGTTGCATTGCATCAGGCTGGCTTCCGAGGCGCTTGGAGAGTCGATTCTTCCGGAGGAGGTGATCTATTTCGGCGATACCGCCCACGATGCCGCGTGCGCCCGCGACGCCGGCTGCGATTTCGCGCTGGCGGACTGGAAGGGCCGCGGCGCGCGGGACCTCCAGCCCCGCTACGTCTTCGCCGACGCGGCGCAGATGGAGGCGGTCCTGCGGGACGCTATTGGCGCAAACGGTTAAGGATATGCTCTCGGGTCAATTCGGCGCTCTTAACGCCATACCAGATATCGGCACGGTCTTCCCAGCCAAGATAAATGGCCCTGCGCTTCATTTCCTGGACGAATCCGTCGTCGAAGACGGCAAAGAGCGCTTCGTTCTGCGGCTCGTCGTCCAGCGGATGTAAAAACAGATAGCCGTCAAAATTGTCTTCATAGGAACCGGTGTCTGCAAGATATTTGTGCTCGTAGCTCGCGTCAAATGGCTCTTTCCCGAAAGGGGAGTCCCGCAGGACGAACCCGACAGGCCGGTTCCCGTTGCGGGCAAAAGCGTCATCAAATACGCCTCCTCTCAATGGAGACCTGTGCCGGCCTCCATTATCCCCGGAAATGATATGCTGGATCACCGTAAATACGGCATCGTCACTCAGCCTTTGTTTCAATTGCGCTCCTGCGACCGGACCGGCTTCCCGATCCAGGGAGATCAAACGGTCATTATTGTAGGCATGGGTCAATCCTACCTCAAACAGACAACTCCTGGTGTCAGCTCCGCTCTTTATGTAGCGCTCGATGACATCCGCCATGTGGGTGTTGCGCGGTTCCTCCTGTGCCTGGGCGGCCAGCCACGCGTCAGCGTCGGGGATCTTCGAGAACGGAAGCTGGAAATCTGCGAGCCTGATTGAAATGCGCTTCTCGGCCGGGAGCGTCCGGTTGATGTGCCAGACGTCACAGATGAAATCGAATTCGCCCTTGTCGTACCAGCCGTTGATCTGCTCGTCCCGGAAGATGTCCAGGACCAGCTCAGGCCGCAGCTCGCTGCTGGCCAGGAACTCGTCCATTTCGGCCTGATGCCACGAAGGCAGTTCGAGGAAAACGGTCCCGCAGACGTCCGGGAAAGACGCATCGGCCACGAGGCGTCTCAGCATGTCCCAGCTCACTTTGCGCCGGTGAAGCTCTCCGTTGATGACCAGCTTGTGCGTCTTGAACTGGTTGAGAAGGAACTGTTCGGGCGAATCGGTCTGCTGCTTCAGGAAGTCGGCGAAAGGCTTCGTGTCGGAGGGGACGGCGGCTATGGCCTCGATCCGGTCGAGGTCCCTGTATCGCTCAGGCAGATACAGCGTCAGCAGACTGTCGACTTCGCTCTCGGCGAAGGCCATTCCCTGGCCGCCGTTCACCCACTTGCCTTTTTCTATCCAGGTGTAGGTGAAGAGATACCAGTCCATTGCGTTTTTCGTGACGACGGCAGCCACAGAGTCCCGGTAGGTAACCTGCTTCAGGATCCGTTCCTCAAGCAGCTGATTCTTGTAATTTGAACTGACCGGCTTGTCCTCGGCATTCGGGTCCAGCTGGAATTTGATCGTGGAGATCGAAGCGATCAGGCCGTTCTTGCCTTCGGCCTGGGCATTTTGGAAGGTAAGGAAGAGATCCAGGGCGGAGGACTGGTCCGGTGCCGTCCAATGGAACTCGGAGACTGTCTTGTCGATCTGCGTTTCGGAGAAACCTGCCGGCCACTCTTGGGAATAAGACAACTGGGCAATGAGGACGGACACGGCCGACAAGGCAAGACCTAAGGAATTTTTCATAAATCTGAGTAAGCTTTAGCCAAAGGCTGATTCGGAGAACGAATATACGGTTTTTTTGCTATCTTTGCTTCTGGAGCGTTACAATTTCTGATTGTACGATGAAGAGAATTCTTCTTTTGGCAGTTGCCGGCCTGCTGGCCGGTGCTGCGAGCCTGTCGGCTCAAGCCCCCCAGGCCCCCGAAGGGGCCGGAAAACTCCCCGAAATGCCGAAGATCCTCAATCCGGAGGAGAAGACGGCTGACATGGCCGAGAAGTATGGCCTCACCGAAGAGCAGCAGGCCGCCGTACTCGAACTCAACAGGCAGTTCGACGGCAAGCTGGAATTCCGTCCGGAACCGATGGGCGAGCAGAAGGACTTCCGCAGCATGACGGAAGCCGAGCGCCAGGAGTTCTTCGGCAAGATGCAGGACATGATGGCGGACATGCAGGAGCGCATGCAGCAGATGCAGAAAGCGCAGAAGGAGTATGACAAGGCCATCAAGGCGATCCTGACCAAGGACCAGTTCAAGGCCTATCGCAAGGACCAGCGCAAGCGCGAGCAGGAACTGCAGCGCATGCAGCAGAACGCCATGGGTGGCGCCCCGATGGGCGGCGGCTTCCCGGGAGGCGGATTCCCCGGTGGTCCTGGCGGTGGTTTCCCCGGTGGCGGTTTCCCTGGCGGGTTCTGATCCCGGACAGCCTGAATCTGATGAGACGGCGTGCAGCGATGCGCGCCGTCTCTTTTTTCCAAATAGTCAAAGATTTTTACCCAAAAACCCCAAGATTATGGGGTGTTTTTGAGCGGAATCCTGCCTATCATTGCAAAACGGCAAATGATGTACAATCGTAAATCACTCGAATATGAAAAAGATCCTATTACTGATGACCATGATCGCGCTCGCCAGCGCGCCGGTCTCCGCGCAGAATCTCCTCGAAAGACTGGCCAACCGCGCCAAGAATGCCGCTGAGCAAAATATCGGCAACAAAGTCGAACAGGGGGTCAACGACATCCTGGACGGCAAGGTCGGCAAAGGGAAGAACAAGGACAAAGACAAGGGAAAGGACAAGGACAAGAAAAACGCGGCCGATACCGCTGCGACCGCCCCCGGCGCCCAGGCCCAGAACGTGAAGAGCGATTTCGTGCGGGGAAGCGTGATCCTCTTCGAGGATGACTTCGCGGGCGAGCAGGTGGGTGAATTCCCGTCCAAGTGGGACATCGAAAGCGAAGGCTCCGCCGAGACGGCCATCATCAACGGTAAGAAGTATATGAACTTCACGGAAGGAAGCAACACCCTGCAGCCGCTGATGACGGATATGAAGTCGTATCTGCCCGACGTGTTCACGCTCGAATGGGACATGTATTGCCAGTTCGACCCGGAGAACAACGGTCTGGGCCAGCACGAACTCCAGATGATGTTCTTTGACGCATCCAATGCGCGGGTCGGCACGGTGAGGTTCTCGTTCCGCGATGGCGGCGACGCCTTCGGTTACGTGGAGTGCGACAAGCCGGGCGGCGCCGGATCCGTGGACGTCAGCTATGGCTGGGACTCCATCCAAGATATCATCAAGGACAGGGCCTGGAACCATTTCGCGATCTCGTTCAACAAGCGCGCGTTCAAGTATTACATCAATGGCGTCCGCATCGTAAACTTCCCGAACGTGGCCGCCCCGTGCCGCTTCGTGATCGGTGACGTCGGCGACTACGCCTACCGTGGAGTTGCCACTGTCGTGCTCGCGGCGGGTGCCGTCGACCTGTATGAGCGTAAGACCACCGACCTGTCCGAAGCTGCGGCGGCCGTCGAGAAGGCCATCGCCGAGACCGGAAAGTTCGTGACGAACAACATCCTCTTCGAGACCGGCAAGGCCACGCTCAAGCCCGAATCGATGGAGGAGATCCAGCGGGTTGCCGAATATATGAAGGCGAACCCGACCGCCCGTTTCGAGGTCCAGGGCCACACCGACAGCCAGGGCTCCGACAAGATCAACGACCCGCTCAGCCAGCAGCGCGCCGAGGCCGTGGTCAAGGCGCTCGAAGAGCAGGGCGTGGATCCGTTCAACCTGCGTCCCGTGGGCAAGGGCAGCCATGAGCCGGTCGCCGACAACGGCACGGAAGAAGGCCGCGCCCAGAACCGCCGCGTCGAATTCATCAAGAGATAACCTATGAGAAAGATTCTCTTTTCTCTGCTGCTTGCCGTGCTCGGCGCCTTCGCGGCGTCGGGCGCGGGCGAGCGTGACGTGACCCTCGCCGAGGGGCAGACGCTCCGCTTCTTTCCCGCCCGCGCGCTGATGACGGGCGCCGTCCTGGAGACGGGTGCCGACTGCGTCGAACTGCAGCGGGTCGGCTCGCTGGTCATCCTGCGCGGCGTGAAGGCCGGCGAGGCCACCGCCCGCATCTCCCTGCGCGGCGGCGGATCGCTGCCGATGCGCATCCACGTGCTTCAGAACAGCTTCTCTTCCCATAAGCCCGCCGCGGCGGACAAGCCGAAATGGGGCGGTCCCTACGCGCTGCGCATCCCGGAAGACCATTTCCGCATCGTCTATTATGATTTCTCGTCCGGCAAGGCCGACATGCTGCGCTATGTCGCCCGGATCGGGCACGAGGTCTACGCGTCCTGTTTCAGCGTCGACGAAGAGGAAGGCACGCCGCTCGACGTCTCCGAACTCTACGACTACGACAAGCAGTTCGGCTACTCCGGCGGCCTGGACGGCGAGAACAATTATCGCTTCTATTATGCCGACGGTTCCCCGGTCGCGCCGGAGAACGAGGACGACGCCCGCGACTGGTTCGATGAGTTCGCACCCGACCCGGCCTCGACCACGATGCACGGCTACTGCATGCCCCTGCTGGACTTCGGCTGGGTCTATCAGGGGAATGACGACGCATTCGAGCGGGGAATCGTCCTGCAGCGGATGACCCAGCTGGGCCGGCCGCAGTCCTTCCTGGAGCGTTTCTATCAGGGAGAAGAGAGACTCTGCGGCATCGACTGCTGGGTCTTCGACTTCCGCGGACAGGGTGTGTACGGACTTGGGGATTCGTGCTGGTGGATCGATCCGGCGACGGGGCTCGCGCTCCAGCGCATCGACGCCGACGGATCAGGCTTCTCGGTGATCGATATGGACCTTGACTACTACGTCTGGGACGCGGAGACGCGCCCGGAACAATTCTAGTCCAGCAGATGACGCTTGACGGCCTCCGCGACAAGTTCCGGCGCGGAGTGCACGTCGAGCTTGGCGTGCAGGCGCTTGCGGTACCAGAGCACCGTCTCGTAGCCCAGGCACAGCTCGTCGGCGATCTGCTTGGTGCTCTTGCCGCCCATCAGCAGCCGGATGATATCCTTCTCGCGCTGCGTGAGCCGGATCTCTTCTTCTTTGCGCCCCGGCGCGGGCCGCATTTCTTCGATGGTCTCGTCCAGCACGGCGGAGGTCTCCGTCAGGTCCCGGCGCGTCTTGCGCAGGCGCAGGTAGACCAGGATTGCGCCGATGCCCAACAGCAGGAGGGCCGCCAGGCCGATGGCCAGCAGGCGGCTGTTGCGCGACATCAGACGGTAGCTGTCGCTCATCACGGCCAGCGTGTCCGCGCGGCCGACCGACTCCTCGCGGGGGTGGTCGCTAAAGTATTTGTCCGCTTCCGTGAGGCATTTCAGGGCCTTGCGCGTCTGGCCGTTCTCACGGTACCAGCGGCCCAGGCCGGACAGCGTGCCGGCAATCATCAACGAGTCGCCGGAGCGCCGCGCCAGGTCCAGCGACTTGTCGTAGGCCTGCCGCGACTTGCGCATCTCGCCGCCGTCGAGGTAGATCTCGCCCATGTTGCGGTACAGGGTGGAGCAGTCCTCCAGCCAGCCCTGGCGCTCGAAGATCTCGCCGGCCTTGCCGTAATAATCCAGACACTGCTCCAGCGAGTCCTGCATCGCGTAGAAATTGCCCAGCGTGCCCCAGAGGCGCGCTTTCATTGCATCCATGTTGAGCGTGTCGCCCTGCGCCTCGAGCGCCAGCATGCTGTCCTGCGCGCGCATATAGTGCACCCGCGCGCTGTCGTAGCGTTCCTGGCCCCAGAAGCACTGGCCGATCAGGATGGACATGTCGTAGACCGTGTCGAAATCGTCCGCCCGGGCGGCCTGGATGGCCTGGCGGGCGTAGTATTCCGTCTTGGTCCCGTCCAGGTTGACGAGGCCCCAGGCGAGTTCCCGGCAGAGCCGGACGTAGGCCTCCTTCTCCTCGGGAGCGGCGGCGGCAAGGCGGTCGGGCGTGTAGCGCGCGGCCACCCGCTCGAGCGAGTCCAGGTTGCGGTCGCGATGGTCCTGGTAGCCCCAGGCGAGGCAGGGGAGCAGCAGGGTAAGGAGAAAGGCGCGTCTCATGGAAACAAATTTAGGAAAATCGCATACAAAACGAAAAAAGATTGCTAATTTGCAGACATAAACCCGTTAGCAAGAGGATCCATGATTGATTTTAATTACTACGCTCCGACACAGGTCGTGTTCGGAGAGCATTCCGAAGAGAAAGTTGCCGAACTTGTCAAGAAATACGGCGGCCACAAGGTCCTGGTCCACTATGGCGGCAAGAGCGCCATCAAGTCCGGACTCCTGGACAAGATCTGCACACTGCTGCGTGAAGGCGGCCTGGAGGTCTTCCAGCTGGGCGGCGTCGTCCCCAATCCGCGCCTGTCCAAGGTGCACGAGGGCATCGCCCTCTGCCGCAGGGAGGGCATCGATTTCCTGCTGGCCGTGGGCGGCGGCAGCGTGATCGACTCCGCCAAGGCCATCCCCTACGGCGTGCCCTACGACGGCGAAGTCTGGGACTTCTACGCCGGCAAGGCCGAGGCGCAGGTCTGCCTGCCCGTCGCGAGCGTGCTCACCATCCCGGCCGCAGGCAGCGAGATGAGCGAAGCGAGCGTCATCACCAACGAGGACGACGACATCAAGGTCGGCTATTCCAACGACATCTCCCGCCCCAAGTTCGCCATCATGAATCCCCGCCGCACCTTCACCCTGCCGCCGTACCAGACGGCCGCCGGCGTCACGGACATGATGATGCACACGATGGAGCGCTATTTCACGCACGATACCGACATGACCTTCACGGACGCGCTGGCCGAAGCCGTGCTGCGCACGATGAAGGAGTGCGTCTTCGCGGTCCTCAAGGATCCTGAGGACTACCGCAACCGCGCCCAGATCATGTGGGGCGGCAGCGTCGCGCACAACGGCCTGACGGGCTGCGGCGTGCAGGACGACTGGGCCACGCACGACCTGGAGCACGAGCTGAGCGCGATGTTCGACGTCACGCACGGCGCGGGCCTGGCGGCCGTCTGGCCGAGTTGGGCGCGCTACGTGATGAAGGAGGACATCAAGCGTTTCGTGAAGTTTGCCGTCAACGTCTGGGACGTCCCCAACGACTACGACGACCCGGAGGGCACGGCGCTCAAGGGCATCGAGGCTGTCGAGCGCTTCTACCACGCCATCGGCATGCCGACGCGCATCCGCGAGCTGCTGGGCCGCGACATCACGGACGACGAGATCCGCGAGATGGCCCGCAAGTGCAGCCACGACGGCACGCACACGGTGGGCAGCTTCAAGAAACTCGCCCGCGAGGATATGGAAGCCATCTACAGACTCGCCCGCGCATGAAATAGAAAGCCCTGTTCATCGCGGCGATGGAGCAAGCCAAGGCGTCTTTGCGCTAATTGCACCCCAAATTGCGGCTTCCGCATGGATTCTTTCCGAAAAATGTTATATTTGTATATCATAAATTAGTGAATCGGATGCGGAAATATACGTCGGCGGCCCGGATGCCGCTCTGGAAATGGTTCCTCTGCCTGATCTTCGGTGCGGCTATCTTTCTTGGGCTTTATGTCGGATCCCAGTATGCCTGCGGTGCGCTCACTTCCACCTGGTGGCAGCAGGATTTGTTCCTGATTGGCGCCGGCCTTGTGGGCCTTTTCCTGTATGCTGTCTGGACCAACCTGACGGAGCATCGCCCCGTGGCGGAGCTCTCGATGAAACGCCTCCTGCCTGGTCTGGGCTCCGGTTTCCTGCTGGGTATCGTCTATTTTGGCTGTGTGGTTGGCATCATGGCCCTGTTGGGTTCCTTCCGCATTACGGAGGCGCATTTCGATGCGATGGTACTGGTGACGTACCTGTCCTATTTCTTCCTGGTGGCGGTCTTTGAGGAGATCGTCTTCCGGGGTGTGCTCTTCCGCCTGATCGACGACCGCTGGAACACAGCCGTCGCCTTGATCATATCGGCCCTCGTCTTCGGCGCCGTACACCTGATGAATCCCGGCGCGACGATCTGGAGCGCCGTCGCCATCGCCATCGAAGCCGGCCTGCTTTTCGGCGTCGTCTATAAGTGCTCCGGCAACCTCTGGGTGCCCATCGGCATCCACTGGGCCTGGAACTTCGTCCAGGGTCCGGTGCTGGGCTTCGCCGTGTCCGGCAACGGAGTGGAATACAAAGTCTTCTCCACGGTCCTGACCGGCTCCGACTGGGTCACGGGCGGCGTCTTCGGCGCAGAAGCCTCCCTGCCGGCCGTCGGGATGGGACTCTTGCTTACCATTATCTTCCTCTGTTGTTGTAAAAAAGACGAACGATGAAGAAAAAGGAACAGTATGCACTGCTTCTGAAGCAGGTGCAGGGACTCCTGGAGGGGGAGTCCGACCGCGTGGCCAACATGGCCAACGTGGCTGCCGTCCTGCATGAAGCCTTCGGCTTCTGGTGGACGGGTTTTTATCTTGTGCAGGGGCGCGAACTGGTCCTGGGGCCCTTCCAGGGGCCTGTAGCCTGCACGCGCATTCCCTTCGGGCGGGGCGTCTGCGGCACGGCCTGGCAGCAGGGCAGGACGGTCGTCGTGCCGGATGTGGAGGAATTCCCGGGCCATATTGCCTGCAGTTCCGCTTCGCGCAGCGAGATCGTCGTGCCCGTGATCAAGGGCAAGGACGTAGTCGCCGTGCTGGACATCGACAGCCGCGAACTGGCGACCTTCGACGGGCGTGACGCCGCCGGTCTGGAGGCCATCGCCGCGCTGCTGGCGAAATTCTTCTAGGCCAGGACGAGCTCGAGCTCGCCGAACAGCTCCATGAAATCTGTCGAGAGATTGCCTGCAATCTGGCGGGCGGTCTCTTCGTTGTGTGTACGGTCGGTAATCTGCTGCGCGAGGGCGGCGCGGAGATTGAGGATGTTTTCGTTCTTGCTCATAGGACCTGGTTTTTAGTTTGTTCCTTTGTTTCAACGATACAAAGGTAGGCCCCCGTTTTGACAGGTCTTGTCAATGAACGAAAAACTTTCGGAAATTTTCCTGATAATTGCGCAGATAGTCGCGGAGCGGCTCGCCGTCCAGAATCTGGATCTCGCCGGCCAGGCCGCTGACGAAGCGGCCGACGCCGGCCACGGCGCAGATGCCGGTGTCGAGGACCCACGACCCGTCCGCATCCTGCGTCAGGTCGCGCTCGGCGAGGGGATATTCCTCCGTCAGGAGGTTCTTGGCCTTCATCGACAGGCGCAGCCGGACGCGGAACTCCTCCCGCCCGGCCATCCGGAAGACGTCCATCCCCAGGCGCTCGTGATCCGCCTCGCGCGTCCAGGCCTCCTCTTCGAGCACCTGGACCTCCTCCATGCGGCTGATCTTGAAGATCTTGTTGCGCCCGTCCTCCAGGTCGAAGGCCCAGACGTCGATGAAATTGGTGGTGAAGCCGAACGGCTCCACGTGGCGGTCGCGGATCTGGCCGCTGTGGCCGGATTCGTAGCGCAGCAGGCGCACGGCCTTCTTTTCGAGCACGGCGCGCGAGAGGGATTCGACGTTGGCGGCGTTGGAGCGCTTGTCGATGTAGTCGGCGATGCTGGTGCTGCTGTAGATGGCCGCCAGCTTGCGCTGCAGGCCCGCCTTGAGGGCATTCGTCGGATCCAGGCGGTCGATGAGGTGATTGACCAGGTAGGCTTCTTCCTCGGAGAAATAGACCAGCTTGTCGAGGTCGGGGTAGCGGGGCGACATCTTCGCGAGGCGGTAGACGTTGCCGTGGACCTTCTCGACGGCGAAGCCGCAGGCCTTGAACGTATCGATATAGCGGTAGATCGAGCGGTAGGACGTGTCCAGCTTGTCGGCCAGCTCGTCGACGGTGTATTCGACGCTCCCCGACATCAGGGTCATCAGGCGCAGGACGCGCTCGATCTTGGGTTGGTCCATCTACTTGAGGCGCAGGCCGCGCTCGGCGAGCGTGACGGCCTCCACGAGCGTGTCGTCGTCCTTGGCGAGGATGCACAGGATGACGAGGATGCCCTTCTTGAGCTCGATGCACATCATCCGCATCGGGGAATCGTCCTCGGCGATGGCTTCGAAGCCGTAGGCCTTCTTGCCGTTGAACGGCCACTCGATCACGGGATCGAAGTCCTCGGGATCGTCGTCGTCGAAGCCCACGGTGTCGGCGTAGTTGGCGAGGGCCTGGTCGGCCGCCGTCGTGTCTTCCGGCATCGGGCCGACATAGGCGTCGATCAGCGCCTCGTCGGTCTGCTTCTTGTCGTTGGGAAGGTGGCAGGAGAGATGGGTGATCTCCACGCCGGATTCGTCCACGTAGGTGTCCAGGTCGGAGACCCAGCCCTGGGGGAGCTTGATGGAAATGTCGTAGGCCATAATCAGTTCGTTGGTTACTGCAAATGTAGGAAAAATTTGCGAGAGCGCATCAGGCCTTCCTGCGGCGCACGAGGCCCACGTAGATCAGCAGCACCACGTTCATCATCAGCGAGTAGAGGATGGCCGGGATGGCCATCTCCGGATTGTTGAAGATGAAGGGGCTCGTGGCCACGGCGATGGCCTGGGCGGCGTTCTGCATGCCCACCTCGATCACGGTCGTACGCCGCTGCTGGCCGCCCAGGCGGAAGAGCCGCGACAGGCCGGCCGCCGAGCCGGCGGAAAGGACGATGAGGAGCGTGACGCAGAGACCGAGGGTGGCCATGTTGGCGAAGATGGTGCGGTAGTGCTGCAGGAAGAAGACGCTGATCAGCACCATCAGGGCGGGGAAGGCGGCCTTGGACAGGACCCGGTCGATGGCGGCCGCGGCCTTGGGCCGGAAATGGTTGACGCCGATGCCGAGCAGCACGGGGAGCAGCATCAGCAGGAGGTTCTGCTTGAGCAGGTTGCCCACCGGAAGCGTGATCCCGACGGCGGCACCGGCCGCTTCGGTGGCCCACGCCATCACCAGCGGCACGGTCACGAGCGTGATCAGGCTGCTGAGTGCCGTGAGCGTGACGGACAGCGCCACGTCGCCGCCGGCGAGCTTGGAGAAGATATTGGAAGAACTGCCGCCCGGGCAACAGGCGATCAGGATCAATCCGAGGAAGAAAACGGGCGTGAGCCCGAACGCGCGGCCGATGCCGAGCGCGATGAGGGGCAGCAGCACGATCTGGCCGAACAGGGCCAGCAGCACCGCCTTGGGTGCCTTGACCACCCGGGCGAAATCCTGAAGCTTCAGGCAGAGGCCCAGGTCAAACATCAAAACGGTAAGAATCGGTAATACTATCCAGATTGTATTCATAATCAACTCATTAATTGTGTATTACGGAAGCATGGTCCCGCTTCCGTGGAAATGCGGCGCAAAGATACGCGTTATTCTTTACAGATAAAAGCGGAAAAGTGACCGCTTTTTTATAGTTTTGTATGAAAACCAATCTATTATTCTATGCGCAAATTTCTGCTGACGCTGTCTGCCGTGACCATGGCGTTGTGCGGCGTCTCCGCCCAGGACAAACCCTATCTGGAGGACCTGTCGTATTATCTGGAGAACACCTCCGTCTTCGAACAGAATCAGGAGCCCGGACGGGCGTTCCATATCCCGGCCCAGGCCGTCTCCCTGAACGGGAAATGGCGTTTCCAGTATTTCGAATCGCCCTACGACGTGCCCAAGGACTTCTTCCGTCCGTCGTTCAACGACCGGAAATGGTCCTGGATCGAAGTCCCTTCCAATTGGGAAATGCAAGGTTTCGGGCAGGCGGTTTTCCGGAATGTCAGCGCGCCGTTTGCCGTGACCATGCCGGAATCCATCCTGGCGCAGCTGCGCCGGGTTCTGGACGATCCCGAGGCCAGCGAGATGCAGAAAATGATGGCGCGCTACCGGCTGGGCGGGGGCGAAGCGAATCCGTTCGCCGTGCAGATGCCGAACGTCCCGATGGAGACCAATCCCACTGGCGCCTACCGGACCTCGTTCCAACTGCCTGCCGCCTGGAAGGGCGAGCAGGTGTTCCTCCGCTTCGAGAAGGTCGCGTCCGGCTCGTTCGTCTGGGTGAACGGCCGGCAGGTCGGCTACAATGAAGGCGCGCAGGAGCCTTCCGAATACAATATTACGCCTTACCTCAAGCCCGGCAAGAACACCGTCGCCGTGCTGGTGGTGAAGTACTGCGACGGCTACTATCTCGAGGGACAGGACTACTGGCGCCTGGCCGGTATCTTCGACGACGTCACGGTCTTTGCCGTGCCCCGGGTCCGCATCCGCGACTGGCAGGTGATCACGGACTTCGGCGCCGATTACATCGATTCCGACCTGAGCCTGGCCGTCGACCTGCAGGCCTTCGGCGCTTCCGAGTCCGGACTCGGACTGGCCGCCGAAGTGTCCTTCCGCGGCCAGCCGGTGGCTTCGATGCAGCGTTCCGGCATTGACCTGGCCGCCGACGGCCAGCAGACGGTGCGCCTGGGCGCCCGCGTCGCCGCGCCGAGGAAGTGGTCGTCCGAGACGCCGGACCTCTATGACCTGAAGATGACGCTGACGGACGCTTCGGGACGCGTCGTGGACGAGGTCTGCAAGCGTATCGGTTTCAAGAAGACCGAAATCCGCGACGGCGTGTTCTATCTGAACGGCCAGCCGCTGAAGGTCAGCGCCACCAATTCGCACATGCAGCATCCCGACCTGGGCCACGCGATGACCGAAGACGTGGTACGCCGGGATTTCGAGATACTCAAGCAGTTCAATTTCAACGCTGTCCGCACTTCGCACTATCCGCCGGTGAACGAATATCTGGATCTGGCGGACGAATACGGCCTCTTCATCATCGACGAGACCGGCGATGAAGCCCACGCCACGGAGTATGCCAGCGACATGCCTGAATTCACGGAGATGTACCGCGAGCGGGTGCGCCGGATGGTCCTGCGCGACCGCAACCACGCCTGCGTGCTCTTCTGGAGCGCAGGCAACGAAAGCGGCGAGGGCGACAATATCACCGAAGTGGTCAAGGAGGGCAAGTCCCTCGATCCCACGCGCTTCTGGATGTACGGCGGCAATGCCGCCAAGCACCCGGCCGAAGACATCGTCGGCCCCCGCTATCCTTCTCCGCTCGAGCACGAAATCGGCTATGGCCTCGACAGGCAGGACCTGCGGCCGTCCTTCATGGACGAGTATCTGTCCGTGGCCGGCAACGGCGGTGGCGGGGTGGATGATTACTGGGATGTCATCTACGCTCATCCCAAGCTCCTGGGCGGCGCCCTCTGGGATTTCGTCAGCGTCGGTCTCAATCAGCCTGTCCGCGCCCTGCAGGACAAGTCCGGGAACGGCGTTCCCGCCCACATCATGGGGCAGGCCCGCCTGGTCAAGGGACGCACCGGCAACGCCATCGACCTGAACAGGCAGGACCAGTGGGTGCAGGTGTACCGCGCCGACGCCGTGGAGATCTCCGGAGACGGCCTGACCCTGACGCTCGACATCCTGCCGCGCCGCTACAACGCCGACGGCGGCTACCTGATCACCAAGGGAGAGAACCAGTTCGGCCTCAAGCAGCAGGGAACCGACCGGCTCGATTTCTATCTCGACAACGGTGCGCGCCAGGTGCTGAGCGCACCGCTCCCGACGGATTGGGAAGGCCGCTGGCACAATGTGACGGCCACCTATGACGGCCGGGCGATGCGCATCTATATCGACGGCGCGGAAGCGGCCTCGATGCCGATGAAGGGCTCGATCCGCAACCTGCCGCTCTCGCTCTGCATCGGACGCAGCGAAGAGGCGCTCGGACAGGATACCAACGTGTTTGTCTGCGACGCGCTCATCGACAATGCCGGCGTGTTCGACAAAGCTTTCGCCCCGTCCGCCCTGGACCCTTCCCAGGCGGCTCTCTGGCTGGATTTCGAGGAAGAAACCCGCGAAGGGACCTTCTGGTCCTATGGCATCGGAGCCCGGACTTATGGCAGCATCTGGCCGGACCGGAGCGTCCAGCCCGAAATGTGGCAGCTGAAGAAAAGCACGCAGCCGCTGGCTTTCCTGCCGGTGGATCCGGAGCGGGGGATCGTGGAGGTGTGGAACCGCAACCACTTCCTCAATGCTTCCCACTACAAGACCGTCTGGACCTTGAGCGCGGACGAGGAAGTCGTCGATTCCGGCGTCCTGGACCTGGACGTGGCGCCGCTGAGCCGGCAGATCGTCCGCGTTCCTGTCCAGCGCCCTGCGGCCGTGCCCGGCAAGGAGTACCGGCTGAACTTCAGTTCCGTCCTGGCGCATGACGAAATCTGGGCCAAAGCGGGCCATGAAGTCAGCTGGGAGCAGTTTGAGCTCAAGTCCTGGAACGTTCCGGCGGCGCCCGTTCCCGCCTCCGGAAAGCAGGTCCGCCTGCAGAACGACGGCAACCGCATCGTGGCCTCCGGCGAAGGATTCGCTTATGGATTCGACGCCCGGACCGGCGCACTGGTCTCCGTGGTCGTGGATGGCAGGGAACTGCTCGCGGAGCCGCTCCGTTTCAATCTCTGGCGCGCTCCGCTGGCCAACGAACTGGACGGCTGGAACGGCATGAGCGCCGGCCGCGCGAAGGTGTCGGGCTACGGTTCCATCGGACACGCCCAGGTGCTTGCCTCGCATTATTATGCGGCAGGGCTTGACCGTGTATCATACGTGCCCGTGTCCGTGCGGGCCTTTGAAGCCGGCGGCGAGGTATGCGTGAGCGTCCGCGAACTGGCGCTTCCCGGCGGCGCAGCGGGCCGCGATGGTCAGCTGGATGCCTATATCAGCGGACGCTCCTACGACGGCTTCGACGAGACGTACGCCTGGCGGGTCGCCGGTGATGGCACCCTGACGCTGAGACATCACGTCAATCCCCAGGGCCAGATGCCGGTCTGGCTGCCGCGGATCGGCCTGACCCTGAGCCTGGACAAGTCGCTCCGACAGGTCGAATGGTACGGCCGCGGCCCGCAGGCGTCCTATCCGGACCGCAAGTCCGGCTACCGGGTCGGTATCTGGAGATCCGACATGGACGAGATGTATGAACCGTACCTGATCCCGCAGGATTACGGCCTGCGGACAGACAACCGCTGGGTGCGCCTGACGGACGCGTCCGGCACCGGCCTGGAATTCTCGATGGACGGGCTTTTCTCTTTCAACGCCTACGACTGCACGACGGACAACCTGACGAAAGCCGTCTATGAGTACCAGCTGGTCCGGGGAGGGGACGTCACCCTGAATCTCGACTACGCGACCTCCGGCGTCGGCGACACGGCGCGCGGCATCCTGGCCGGTTACCGGGCCCTTCCGACCGCTTTTGAGCGCACTGTCACTATCCGCCCTGTCGGGCGGAAATGACGGCCGGCCACGGCGACGTGCTCGCGCTCCGGCGTGGTGACATTGATCCCCAGCGGCCGGAGACCGCGGTTTGCGGTGTCCCACACGCGCTGGCGCATGCCGGCGCCATCCGGAAAGGGATTCCAGCTGACGCCCTGCCTGGACCAATGGTCGAAGCTCATATTATAAATCTGCTGCCCGCCGCAGGTCCAGCACAGGAAAGCGGCGGCTGTCGCGAAAAGTATTTTTCTCATGATGCAGTGCTGCGCGCGGGTCAGCTGACCTTGCCTTTGCTGCCGGGTTTGTAGTTGCGCAGGAAATCCTCCAGCTTGATCTCGCTGGAGCGGGAGCCGCGGGCGACGGGGTCCATCGGCGTGCCGACAGGCTCGCCGGTGACTTCGTCCTCCGGCGGCCCGAGGATCTCGTCGATGAGCGCGAAAGTCTCCTCGAGCAGGTCCAGGGCGTGCTCGGCCTGGGCGCGCTGCTCACCGTCGCGGATCTCGTCCAGCGTCTCCCGCAGGGGAATCCGGGCGTCAATCTCGCTCACGCCGCGCTCCACTTCGAGCGCGACTTCCTCCACGGCATAGAGGACATCCTTGATCTCCTGCAGGCGCTTGATGTAGGCCTGCAGTTTCTTTATGTCGTCTGAATAACCTTTCTTCATCGCTTATTCCATCAGCTTCTTGTATTTGAAACGCTTGGGCTCCGTCTCGCCGAGGCGGGCCTTGCGGTTCTCCTCATATTCGGAGTAGCTTCCTTCGAAGAAATAGACCTGTCCGTCGCCTTCGAACGCCAGGATGTGCGTGGCGATGCGGTCCAGGAACCAGCGGTCGTGGCTGACCACCACGGCGCAGCCCGCGAAGCCGTCGAGGCCTTCCTCCAGGGCGCGGATGGTGTTGACGTCCACGTCGTTGGTCGGCTCGTCGAGCAGCAGGACGTTGCCTTCGTCCTTGAGGGTCAGCGCGAGGTGCAGGCGGTTGCGCTCGCCGCCGGACAGCACGCCGCAGAGCTTCTCCTGGTCGGCGCCCGAGAAGTTGAAGCGCGACACCCAGGAGCGCGCGTTGATGTCGCGGCCGCCCAGGCGCACCCACTCGGAGTTGCCGGCGATGGTCTCGTAGACCGTCTTGTCGGGGTCGATGCTCTTGTGCTGCTGGTCCACGTAGGCGATCTTGGCGGTCTCGCCGATCTCGATGGCGCCGCTGTCGGGCTTCTCGATGCCCATGATCAGGCGGAATAGGGTGGTCTTGCCGGCGCCGTTGGGGCCGATCACGCCCACGATGCCTGCGGGCGGCAGCACGAAGCTCAAGTGCTCGAAGAGGAGCTTGTCGCCGTAGGCCTTGCTCACGTCGTGGAACTCGATGACCTTGTTGCCGAGGTGCGGGCCGTTGGGGATATAGATCTCCAGGCGCGCCTCCTTCTCCTTGCTGTCGGCGGAGGCCAGCTTCTCGTAGGCGCCCAGACGGGCCTTCTGCTTGGCCTGGCGGGCCTTGGGTGCCATCCGGACCCATTCGAGCTCGCGCTCGAGGGTCTTGCGGCGCTTGCTCTCCTGCTTCTCCTCCTGCGCGAGGCGCTTGGTCTTCTGGTCCAGCCAGGAGGAATAATTGCCCTTCCAGGGAATGCCCTCGCCGCGGTCCAGCTCCAGGATCCAGCCGGCTACGTTGTCCAGGAAGTAGCGGTCGTGCGTGACGGCGATGACCGTGCCCTTGTATTGCTGCAGGTGGGCTTCCAGCCACTGGATACTCTCCGTGTCGAGGTGGTTGGTGGGCTCGTCAAGCAGCAGCACATCCGGGGCCTGCAGGAGCAGGCGGCAGAGGGCCACGCGGCGGCGCTCACCGCCGGAGAGTGTGGCGATCTTGGCGTCGGACGGCGGGCACTGGAGCGCGTCCATGGCCCTTTCGAGCTTGGAGTCGATCTCCCAGCCGTCGTGGTGCTCGATGAGCTCGGTGAGCTCGCCCTGGCGCTCGATCAGCTTGTTCATCTGGTCGTCGTCCATGGGCTCGCAGAACTTCATGCCGATCTCGTTGTATTCGGCCAGCAGGTCCATCACTTCCTGGACACCCTCCTGGACGACTTCCAGGACGGTCTTGTCGGGATCCATCTGCGGCTCCTGCTCCAGGTAGCCGACGCTGTAGCCGGGTGCCCAGACCACCTCGCCCTTGTAGCCCTTCTCCACGCCGGCGATGATCTTGAGGAGCGTCGACTTGCCGGAGCCGTTCAGACCGATGATGCCGATCTTGGCGCCGTAGAAGAAGGACAGGTAGATGTCCTTGAGGATGACTTTGTTGTTGTGGGGGAGGACCTTGCCGACCCCGTTCATCGAGAAGATGATCTTTTCGTCTGCCATAAATGTTTATTTGCGGGTTTGCCTGCCCTTCCAGCAGAAGAACAGGGTGGCGCCCAGCACGATCACGGCGGCGCCGATCCAGCGGTTCCAGCCCATCGGGAGGTTGAATCCGATCTGGGCGATGCTGATGTAGGTGACGCTGACGGCCGTCATGATGCAGGCCGGCAGCAGGGTCATGAGGTAATACGCGCCCTTGCGCTCGCGCGCCAGGAACACGGTCAGGGCCCAGAGGGTGAACACGGCGAGGGTCTGGTTGGCCCAGCCGAAATAGCGCCAGATGACGTTGAATCCGTCTTCGTTGGCGATGTTGAACCAGAGCATCAGCGCGGCCACCAGGAAGAGCGGGATGCTGATCGCGAGGCGCTTGCCGACGGGCTTCTGGTCGAAATGGAGGAAATCTGCGATGATGAGCCGGGCGCTGCGCAGGGCCGTGTCGCCGCTCGTGATGGGCGCGGCGACCACGCCGACCAGCGCCAAGATGCTGCCGGCGATGCCGAGCCAGCTGCGCGAGACTTTGGTGACCACGGTCGGGGCCGCGTCCGCGAAGGAGCCGCCCACTTCGGCGGCGCCGCCACCGAAGAAGAAATAGGAGGACACGGCCGCCCAGATCAGGGCGACGAGTCCTTCGGTGATCATCGAACCGTAGAAGACCGGCCGGCCGAGCTTCTCATTCTTGAGGCAGCGCGCCATCAGGGGGCTCTGCGTGGCATGGAAGCCGCTGATGGCCCCGCAGGCGATGGTCACGAACATATACGGCCAGATGGGCTGGCCCTGGCCGCCCCACGTCTGCGTGCGGTTCTGCAGGCCGTCCCAGAGCTCCGGGATCTGCGGCATCTTGACGATCAGGCCGACCAGCAGGGCCACGGCCATGAAGATCAGCGCGACGGCGAAGAAGGGGTAGATGCGTCCGATGATCTTGTCGATCGGAAGCATCGTGGCGATGATGTAGTAGACGAAGATCACGCCGGCCCACACCATGAAGGCGGTGTTGGTGCCGTCGCCGGCAAGATCCTTCAGGATCACGGCCGGGCTGTACACGAACACGGCGCCGACGAGCACCAGCAGCAGGATCGAGAAGCAGAGCATCACGGTCTTCGCGGACTTGCCGAGGTACTTTCCGATCAGCTCCGGCAGGCCCGCGCCGCCGTTGCGCAGCGACAGCATGCCGCTGAGGTAGTCGTGGACGGCTCCGCCGAAAATGCACCCGAATACGATCCAGAGATAGGCCGCCGGGCCGAATTTCGCGCCCATGATGGCGCCGAAGATGGGCCCCGTGCCGGCAATGTTGAGAAACTGGATCATGAAGACCTTCCAGGAGGGAAGGGCGATGTAGTCGATGCCGTCCGCCTTGGTCACGGCGGGCGTCGGACGGGCCGGGTCCGGGCCGAACACCCGTTCCACGAACCGGCCGTAAAGCAGGAAACCGAGGATGAGGGCGAGCACGCTGATAAAGAAAGAAACCATACTGCAAAATTATTAAAAAATGCAGAAAAATCCTTATCTTGCAGCGCAAGAACCGATACTTGAACCAAATTCTATGGACAACTGGCTGAACATATTGCTTATTGTGATCCTGATCAGCATCATCCTGATGGAAATCGCCGAGAACGGACATCCCATCCGTACGCTGACCTGGATCCTGTTGCTCATATTCCTTCCGGTCGTCGGGCTGATCCTCTATTTCTTCTTCGGCCTGGACCGCAAGAACCGCCGCATGGTCAGCGTCGAGGACATGGACAGGTTCCAGGAACTGACGGACCAGGCGGTGGAAGGAAACGTCTGCGAGGACCCGCCCGCCAGCGTCCGAAACCTGATCACGCTCCTGCATACCGCCGGCAAGGCCGTGCCCGTCAAGGGCAACGACGTACGCGTCTATACCGATTTCAGCGCGATGTACGCCGACCTGCTCGCCGACCTCGAGGCGGCGCAGCACCATATCCATTTCCAGTTCTTCAAGTTCGAGGACGACGAGATGGGCCGCAAGGCGGAGGAGATCCTCGTCCGCAAGGCCCAGAGCGGCGTCCAGGTGCGCCTGCAGATCGACGACCTGGCCAACCTGAGCCGCCGCCGCTTTTTCCGCCGGATGGCGGAGAAGGGCGTCCTGGTGCGTCCGTTCTTCCGCGTCCAGCTGTTCCTGTCGAGCGACACCAACTACCGCAACCACCGCAAGAACGTCGTCATCGACGGCCGCGTGGGCTACACGGGCGGCATGAACATCGCCAAGCGCTATGCGGTCGGCATCCGCGACGGCGTCTGGCGCGACACGCACATCCGCGTGGAGGGGCCGGTCGTGGCCGAGATGCAGACCGCCTTCCTGGTGGACTGGAAATTCTCCACCAAGCAGCTGCTGGGCGACCCGGTCTACTTCCCGAAGGTCCCGGCCGCGGGCAACCTGCTGATGCAGGTGGCCACTTCCGGTCCGCTGGGCGAGTTCCGCGTGATCATGCAGGCCATCCTGCGCGTGTTCACCGAGAGCCGCAAATACGTCTACGTGCAGACGCCGTACTTCATCCCCAACGAGCCGCTCGGCATGGCGCTGCGCAACTGCGCCCTCGCGGGCGTGGACGTGCGGCTGATCATCCCGCGCCGGGACGACGTCAACATCATCACCACGCTCGCGTCGCGCTCCTATATCAAGGACCTGCTGGCGGCGGGCGTGAAGGTGTATTTCTACGACAAGGGCTTCATGCACGCCAAGACGGTCGTCGCCGACGACGAAGTGTGCTCCATCGGCTCGACCAACCTCGACATCCGCAGTTTCGAACAGGACTTCGAGATCAACGCCTTCATCTATGACCGGAAGATGGCGAAGCAGATGCGCGAGCAGTTCCTGCTGGACCTGGAGAGCTGCACGCAGGTGGACCCGGAGCGCTGGGCCAACCGGTCGCGGATCCACCGTTTCTGGGAGTCTTTCGCGCGGCTTTTCTCCCCGATCCTCTAGTTTTTTGCCCCGGAAGGGACGCCGGGCGGAATTTTTTTGTTACATTTGTTACGGAAACACTGTTTAACACCTTATAGTCATGAAGAAATTCTATTTGCTTACCGCCCTCGCCGTATGTGCGATGATGGTCTTCTCTTGTAAGAATGATGGCAAGGGAAAGAAGGAAATCAAAGACGCCGCCAAGGATGCAGTGGAGGCCGTTGAAGATGCAGCCCAGGATGCCGCCAAAGAGGCTGCTGACGTTATTTCCGACGCTGTCGAGGAAGCAGGCGACGCTGCTGCCAAGGCCGCTGAACGTGCCAAGCTCGAGTTGGAAAAGCTCGGCGACATCCAGCCGTACAGCGCCGTGGAGGTGAAGCCGACGTTCAACGAAGGCGATGCCAACTCTTTCGTCAAGTATGTCCAGTCGAACATCAAGTACCCCGAGAAGGCGCTTGAGAACGACATCGAGGGCAAGGTGACCGTCAACTTCGTGGTCGATGCCGCCGGCAAGATCCGCAATGCCAAGGTCGTCAAGGGTGTCGATCCCGAACTGGACGCCGAGGCGCTCCGCGTCGTGTCCGAGGCTCCGGCCTGGGCTCCTGCCAAGCAGAACGGCAAGAACGTTCCCGTGACCTGCTCGATTCCCGTCACGTTCAAGATTGTCAAATAGATCGTAACTGACTGATTGACGCCTCTCCGGGACTCCGGGGAGGCGTTTTTTTGCCCCTGACGGCCAATTGGTTAAAATATTTTTAATTTTTTTAACTATGATTTGAAATTATTGCTACATTTGCGTCCGGAATATAGTTAACAACATTTCAACCATGAAAAAAATTATTTCTATTATCGCCCTTGTCGCTTGCGCGACGATGTTCGTTTCTTGCAAGAACGCCAGCAAGAACGCCGAAGAAGCTGTTGAGACCATTGAGAACGCCGTCGAAACCGCCGATAGCCTCGCTACCGAGTTCGTCGAGGCTGTCGACAGCACCGTCGTGGCTGAGTAAGCCCAGCGCTTCGATCGCGTCAAGATAAATCGCGAAACAAGTCAGACAGCGCCTCCCCGGTGACCGCGTTTAACGCGAGGTCGTCCGGGGAGGCCCCTTTTTCGGGGGTGTTGCCCCCGCAGAGGTCCACGCCGATGATGCGGCGGGCGCCGATGACGGCGCGCAGGGCCCCTTTCAATTCTTCCAGGGTCATCCGCCCCTGGTCCCAGTCCGTCCGGGCATATTCTTCGGACAGCACGTCCAGGTCGATGGACAGATAGACCGGCAGGTCGGGCAGCTCCGCCAGGGCGGGGAAGTCTTCTGCGTCCCGGATCCAGCGGTCGGCGCGCAGCATCGGCAGGCGCCGCGCTTCGCGGACCCAGCTGCCGCAGCTGAGCAGGCCGCCGTCGAAGGCACCCGGCTGGTCGTCGGGATGATGGTCGAAAAGCACGAGCTGGAAAGGCTCGCCGATCCGCTCCAGCCAGAACAGGGATATATAATGGTAGTCACCCGTCCCGATGGCGTGGACGGCATGCAGGGGGAGGCCCGCGATGCGTTCCCTGATGGCCCGGGCGCTGTCTTCCGAGCAATAACAATTTGTCCCTTCCAGAGCCGAAAAATCTGCAAAAATTCGATTCATGACGGCGTAAAAATAGGAAAAAATAAAAAAATTGCCTACTTTTGTTGATTGTAGTTCGATACCTAATGGAACAGGAGCAGCAGCAATATCCCCTCGATCCCGAGAAGGTTTACTTCTCGATGGACGAGTTGACCCTTGATACTGAGGAAGGTCCCAAGACGTACCGCATGGGATCCTGGCTCAATATCGATCCTGTCCGCATCCACCGGATGATCATCCGCGACAAGATCCTGCAGGTCGACGAGATGGAGGTGCTCAATCCGCTCGTGAGCAAGCTGCGCCGCGCGGACCCCGACTACTACAAGAAATTCATGGGGCTGCGCCTGATCATCGACTATCCCGGCTACAGCTCCGGCATCCTTGCCAAGATCCCCTTCGAGAACGACCCCGTCGGCTTTTATAAATGGTGGCGCAAGGGCAAGCACGAAGACAAGGTCTATCTTTCGCTGGGCAATCAGGTCCGTCTTTTCCAGAAAGTCAAGATGATGGATCCCCGGATGATTCTCAAGAAAGACCTCGAAATACTCAAATAACACTAACTACCTTTATGGATAATCTCCTGAAAATGACTTGTCTGCATGATCTCCACGTCGAGCTCCATGCCAAGATGAGCCCTTTTGCCGGTTATGACATGCCGATCCAGTACAGCGGCATCATCGACGAGCACAACGCCGTCCGTCATGCCGTCGGCGTCTTCGACGTCTCGCACATGGGCGAGGTCTTCGTCAGCGGCCCTGACGCCGAGTCTTTTGTCAACCACATTTTCACCAATGACGTGCGCCCCATGGAGCCGGGCCAGATCCTCTACGGGATGATGCTCTATCCCGACGGCGGCACGGTGGACGACCTGCTGGTCTATCGCGAGCGCGAGCCGCAGCACTACCTGCTGGTGGTCAATGCCGCCAACATCGACAAGGACTACGCCTGGATGAAGGAGCAGTCCGAGGGTTTCGACGTGAAGATCGACAACCAGTCCGACGCCTGGGGGCAGATCGCCGTCCAGGGGCCGGAGGCCGAGAAGGCCGTCTGCGGCACGCTGGGCTTCCCGGAGGCCGCTCCGCTGACTTTCTATACCTTCCTTGACGCGGAACGCGACGGCCGCCGCGTGATCGTCAGCCGTACCGGCTACACCGGTGAGGACGGCTTCGAGATCTATGCCGCGCCGGACCAGATCCGCCGGTACTGGCAGCAGCTGATGGCGGCAGGCGTCAAGCCCTGCGGGCTCGGCTGCCGCGACACGCTGCGCTTCGAGGCCGGCATGCCGCTCTACGGCGACGAGCTGACCGCCGACATTTCCCCGATCATGGCGGGTCTCGGGATGTTCTGCAAGCTGGACAAGCCCGAATTCATCGGCAAGGAGGCGCTCGCCGCGCAGAAGGCGGAAGGTGTCTCCCACAAGCTGGTGGGCATCGAGCTGGCCGACAAGGCTGTCCCGCGCCACGGCTATCCCGTGGAGCTGGCGGACGGCACGGAAGTCGGCGTCGTGACGACGGGCTACCACTCCATCTCCCTGGAGAAAAGCATCTGCTTCGCCCTCGTGGACAGCGCCTGCACGGCCCTCGGCACGCAGTTGTTCGTCCGCATCCGCAAGAACGCCTTCCCGGGCGTCGTCGTCAAGAAGCGTTTCTACCAGACCAACTACAAGAAATAACAACTACACAACTAACTGAATCATATGAGCAAAATAGCAGACGGACTCCTCTACAGCGAGTCCCACGAATGGGTCAAAGTGGATGGCAACGTGGCCATCATCGGCGTCTCCGACTTCGCGCAGAGCGAGATGGGGGACATCACCTATGTCGAAATGCCCGACGTCGACGATGAGGTCGAGGCCGGCAGCGACTTCGGCGCCCTGGAGAGCGTGAAGACCTCCAGCGAGCTGATCGCGCCCGTGTCCGGCAAGGTCATCGCCCGCAACGACGAGCTCGAGGACAAGCCCGAACTCATCAACGAAGACGCCTACGAGGCCTGGATCATCAAGGTCGAGATGTTCGACGCTTCGGAGCTCGACGCCCTGTTGAACGCATCTGCCTACGCTAACATAGCCAAATAACAATATGGGAGCATTCAGCTATTTTCCCCAGACCGGGGAAGATATCCGCGTGATGCTCGAAAGGATCGGCGTCGGGTCGCTGGACGACCTCTACGCCGATGTCCCCGCGGATTTTATCTACAAGGGGGAGTACGACCTGCCGTCCGCGATGAGCGAACAGCAGGTTCGTGACTTTTTCGAGGGCCTTGCGGCCAAGAACGCCCGTCTGAAGGTGTTCGTCGGCCAGGGCGCATATGACCATTATGTTCCTTCGGTGATTCCCTACATTACCTCCCGGAGCGAATTCCTGACCGCCTACACGCCGTACCAGTGCGAGATCTCGCAGGGTACGCTGCGCTATATCTTCGAGTGGCAGTCGATGATCTGCCGGCTGACCGGCCTTGACTGCGCCAACGCCTCGATGTACGACGGCCCGACGGCCGCCGCCGAGGCGATGCGCATGTGTGTGGCCAGCACCAAGAAGCGCAATTCCGTGATTGTGTCGGCGCGGCTCCTGCCGCACGTGATCGATACGGTCCGCACTTACGCCAAGTACGCCGGTATCAACGTCGTCGTCACGGACAAGGTGGCCGAGGAGGTCGCCGAGGGGGTGCTGGACCTGGCGGGCGTCATTGTCCCGTCCATCAACCGTTTCGGCATCATCGAGAGCCACCTCGGCCTGGCAGAGCTCGTCCATCAGGCTGGCGCGCTGCTCGTCGAGTATTGCGACCCGTCCGCCCTCGCCGTGGTCAAGAGCCCGGCGGAGTGGGGGGCCGACATCGCCGTGGGCGACGGCCAGTCGCTCGGCATTCCGCTCTGCTTCGGCGGTCCGTATGTGGGCTTCATGGCCTGCACGGCGGCCCTGATGCGCAAGCTCCCGGGCCGCATCGTCGGCCAGACCGTCGACGCCTCCGGCAAGCGCTGCTATGTGCTGACCCTGCAGGCGCGCGAGCAGCACATCCGCCGCGAGAAGGCTACTTCCAACATCTGCTCCAATGAGTCGCTGATGGCGCTCTGGTGCACGGTGTATCTGTCCCTGATGGGCCCCGAGGGCATGCGCAAGCTCAACGCGCTTTGCTACGAGGGCGCGCACTATCTGCACGATGCGCTGCTCGCGACGGGCAAGTTCGAGCAGGTCTTCGACGGGGAGTTCCTGAAGGAATTCTGCCTCAAGCCGCGCTGCGATGTCCAGAAGATGCAGCAGGCGCTGCTCGACGCGGGTTTCTTCGCCGGCCTCCAGACGGAGGACGGCTATGTGACTTTCTGCGTCACGGAGAAGCACACGCGCGAGGAGCTGGACCGGATCGTCGAAATCGTCAAATCAATCTAAGGAGGGCTGCGATATGAAATACTACGACAAACTCATTTTCGAACTCTCCAAACCCGGCAGGACCGGTTATTCTTTGCCGACAGCAGCCTGCCCTCCCGAAACGTCCGGCTCCGCCGAACCCCACCACTGCGCTTCGCTTGCGGTCCCCCCTCTTACCATGCCGAGGGTGGCAGGGTTTCAGGAGGGCAGCTGCTGCTCGGCAAAGAGCAGCATCGTGTGGAGAGAGAGCAAACTGGACCTTCCGGAGGTCAGTGAGGTGGATGTGGTCCGCCACTATACGAATCTGTCCCAGATGAACTTCGGCGTGGATACGGGTTTCTATCCGCTCGGATCCTGCACGATGAAATACAACCCCAAGATCAACGAGGAGATCGCCAACATGCCCGCATTCCTGGGCCTGCACCCGCTCCAGCCGGAGTCCACCACGCAGGGCGCCCTCGCGATCTATGTGGGCATGGACAAGGCCCTGGCCGCCATCACGGGCATGAAGCATTTCACCTTCCTGCCCTGCGCCGGCGCCCACGGCGAGCTCACCGGCCTGATGCTGATGCGCGAGTACCACATGAGCCGCGGCGACAACGCCCGCACCAAGGTCATCGTCCCCGACAGCGCCCACGGCACCAACCCGGCCTCCGCAGCCGTCTGCGGCCTGGACATCGTGGTCGTGAAGTCCAAGGAGAACGGCCTCGTGGACGTCGATGCCCTCAAGCCGCTCCTCGGCCCGGACATCGCCGGCATCATGATGACGAACCCCAACACCCTGGGCCTGTTCGAGCGCGACATCAAGGAGATCGCCGAACTCGTGCACGGCTGCGGCGGCCTGCTCTACTATGACGGCGCCAACATGAACCCGCTCCTGGGCGTGGTCCGGCCGGGCGACATGGGCTTCGACATCATGCACCTCAATCTGCACAAGACCTTCTCGACGCCCCACGGCGGCGGCGGTCCCGGCAGCGGCCCGGTCGGCGTGTCCGACAAGGTCGTCCCGTTCCTGCATATCCCGCGCGTGAGCGGTTTCCACGGCAATTTCGGCATCATCCTGCGGGCCTACGCCTACATCCTGATGCTCGGCCGCGAGCACATCAAGATGGCCGGAAAACTGGCCACGCTGGGCGCCAACTACATCAAGGAATCCCTCAAGGACTGCTACAAGCTGCCCATTCCGACGGTGTGCAAGCACGAATTCGTCTTCGACGGCCTGCTGGAGCCGAACGGCGTGTCTACGCTCGACGTCGCCAAGCGCCTGCTCGACTACGGCTTCCACGCGCCGACCATCTATTTCCCGCTGCTCTTCCACCAGGCCATCATGATCGAGCCCACGGAGACGGAGTCGCTGGAGACGCTCGACGCATTCATCGCCGTGATGCGGCAGATCGCCGAGGAGGCCAAGGCCGATCCGGAGATGCTGCACGCAGCGCCGCACAATACGCCGATCGGCCGTCCCGACGAGACGACCGCCGCCCGGCAGCCGATTTTGAAATATTGACAATTTGACCTGCAGCCTTCTGCCTCCGGGCAGGTTCGCTTCGCTCATCCCTCCCACGCCTTGCGGCGCGGGCCCCTCCCATTTACGAGGCCATGGGTGGCCACGCCTGCCGGAGGCAGAAGGCTGCAGGTCTGGATTATAGAATGACAAAGAAAAAGAAAGCGATCATAATTCTGCTGACTCCCTTTGTGCTGGGGTTCCTGCTGGGACTCCTGGTGGGAGGGGGTTGCAGCAAGGTGGAGCGTGAGCCGAAGGAGAAGAAGGCCCGGATGGAGCAAACGGAGCCGCAGGAGATTCTGCAGGAAGAGGCGGGCGTGCCCGACGTGCCGGAGACGCTGCAGACGGAAGACGACGTGGACGGCCTCGGCGAGGTCGAGGCGCGGGAGATTATCTACTACGTCCCGCGGATGCCGTATGCCAAGTTGTTCGGCGACGTCAACGACACGCACCTGGAGAAGGCCAAGGCGGTTGGACTGAAGAAGATTCCGGAGAAGCGGGACGACATCAACACGTCCCAGCTGACCCGGATCGACGATTCCGACTACCTCGTCCTGGACGAACTGCGCTACTCGGTGCCGTACCTCACGTCCGGCGCCGCCCGTGAGCTCAACCATATCGCCCGCGCCTTCCACGACTCGCTGACACGCAAGCAGTTCCCGCTCTACAAGCTCGTCGTCTCCTCGGTGCTCCGCACGGAGGAGGACGTCACGCGCCTGCGCAAAAGCGGTAATCCCAACGCCAGCGACAACTCCGCACATTGCTACGGCACGACCTTCGACATCACCTACACCCGCTACCACCGTGACGCGGAGACCGACGAATTCATGCAGCCCTTCGAGCTGACCAAGGTCCTGGCCGAGGTGCTTCGCGACGAGAAGGCCGCCGGCCGCATTCTCGCCAAGTACGAGAAGAAGGAGCACTGCTTCCACATCACGGCCTGCCAGTAAACGTTAAAAGACAGGAACCATGACGAACATCGACCCCGCATTCCTCCGTCCGTTGCTGAAGACCCGCCCGGACGACAGCCACAAAGGCCAGTATGGACACCTGCTGCTTGTAAGCGGCAGCCAGACGATGCCCGGCGCGGCCGTGCTCGCTACGGGAGCCGCGCTGCATTCGGGTTGCGGCCTCGTTACCCTCCATTCCACGGCGTATGCCGTGCAGGCGGCCGTCAACTGCTGCCCTTCGGCGATGTTCTCGCTGGATCCGGGCGACTGTTTCAGCCGCATCCCGGAAGGCCTGATGCGCTTCGGCGCCATTGCCGTCGGCCCCGGCCTGGGGCGGGCCGAGGTCACAGCCAAGGCCTTCGGCAAGCTCCTTGCGCGGGCGCAGGAGGAGGACATCCCGATGGTCCTGGACGCCGACGCGCTCGGCCTGCTGGCCCAGAATCCCAAGCTGCAGGACGAGATTCCGGCCGGGTCCGTGATGACGCCCCACGAAGGCGAACTGATGCGCCTCGTGTCCTGGGACAGCCCGGAGGCGAAAGACGAAGTCGTGTCCGCGCTCTGCCGTCGGACCGGCTGCGTGCTCGTGTCCAAGGGGTTCCACACCCGGATATACACGCCTTCCGGCGAGAAATTCGTCAATACCACCGGCAACGCGGGCATGGCAAAGGGCGGCAGCGGCGACGTGCTGACCGGTCTGCTGGGCGGCCTGCTCGCCCGCGGCTACACAGCCATCGAGGCCGCGGCGCTCGCCGTCTGGATCCACGGCTACGCCGGGGATGCCCTGACGGCGCGCTGCACCGCCGAGGCGTACAGCAGCCGCGACCTCGTGGACGCGCTGTACCTGGGCTTCAAGGCCCTTGCTGAATAGCAACCAACCAACCAACTAACTGATTGATAACATGAACATCAAGAAACTGCTTGTCTTTGCCGTGGCTCTCGCCACCGGCATGTGCTGCTTCGCGCAGACAGAACATTCCCAGGTCATCGAAGGCGGTGGTACCGGCCCCTACAAGGCCGTCGCCATCGGCGACAAGAGCCTCCCGACCCACATGGTCTACCGGCCCGAGAACCTCAAGGGCTATGTGGCCGAGAACGGCAAGATTCCCGTGCTGCTCTATGCCAACGGCGCCTGCGCCAACAACAGCCTCGAAATGAGCCGCCTCCTCGGCGAGGTCGCGTCCTACGGCTACATCGTCCTGGCGATCGGTCCTTATATGGATATGCCGGACGAGGCCTTCTACGCCCAGTGGAAGGGCGTCGTGCGCGGCTGGTATCCCGACACCAAGGAAGTGGCCATCATGGGCAACGGAGAGCGTCTGACGCCGTATACCAAGGAGGAACAGGCGGCGATTGACGCCGAGCGCGAAGCCGCCCGGAAGGCCGCCGCTGCCGCTGCCAAAAAGAATAAGAACAAGAAACCGGTCGTGACCGTGCAGCAACCGGCGACGGCGACCTATGCCCGCCAGATGCTTGAGGCCCTCGACTGGCTTACCGGACAGGACGCCGACGAGGAGAGCGAATACTACCACCTGATCGACCTGGAGAAGGTCGCGGCGATGGGGCAGTCCTGCGGCGGCGCCCAGGTGCTGGTCGTCGCGCACGACCCGCGCATCAAGACCTGCATGCTTTTCAACTCGGGCATGGGCGAGATGTCGATGGCCGGCGCCTCCAAGAAGTCGCTCGCCAATCTCCACGCCCCGATGCTGTATCTCAACGGCGGCACGGCCGACGCGGCCTACCCCAATGCCAACGGCGACTGGGGCCTCATCGCGGACAACATCCCCGTGGTCAAGATCTCCACGCTGGACGGCCACCACGGCACCTACTACGAGAAGAACGCCGGCGCCTACGCCGTCGTGGCCCGGACGTGGCTGAACTGGCAGCTGAAGGGGATGATCTCCGATTCCGCGCTCTTCATGAACGACGCCTACGGGAAGGCTTTCTTCCCGCAGTGGACTTTCGAACGCAAGAACTGGTAGCGCGGACGCTTACGTCGTCTGCTCCACGGCGACGACGGTAAGCACTCCGTCAGCGACCTTGAACTTGATATTACGGCCTTCGAACAGGAGGCCGTATATTCGTTCCGGGTCGTCCTGATACTGCGGCCGGGGATCCTGTGCGAGGATCTCGAAGAGACCGTCCACGTTGTCCGGCGAGAAATAGGGGAAAAACTCTTTCGGCAGCCGGACCTGCAGGGGCTCCCACTTGTGGCCGTCCACGAAGCCGCTGCGGGCGCGGGCGTGGCTGTCGGCATAGGCCACATAGGGCTTGATGTCGTAGATGGGCGTACCGTCCGCGAGGTCGGCGCCGAGGACGCGGATCTCGCCTCTGGCGGCATCCACGGACTCGATGCGCACCGAACTCAGGCCCAGGCGGTTGGGGCGGTAGGGCGCGCGCGAGGCGAACACGCCGACGCGCTCGTTGCCGCCCAGCCGGGGCGGCCGGACGGTCAGGCTGTCGCCGGATGTCTCCCGGTTGAGATGGAACTCCCAGAGGAGCCAGATGTAATCGAAATCTTCGAGGCCGCGCAGGGCGTCCGGGCTGCGGTACTCGGGCTCCAGGACCACGGTCCCGCGGAGCGAGCCCGCAACGCCGGCCTGCCGCGGCAGACCGAATTTCTCGGGCAGTGGCGCATGGAAGTATGCGACAGGTTTAATCTCCATTTTCCTCTGCGTCACGCCCGGCTTGAACAGGTGTATTAAGCTCGGCTATATACTTGTCGTACAGCGCGTTGAATTTGTCCAGATGTTTTTTGTCCAGCGGCTCCGAGGCGGGGGAGTTGAGCGACAGCGGGTCGATGGCCTTGCCGTTCTGGAATACGCGGAAGTCGAGGTGCGGGCCCGTGGCCGTACCGGTGGCGCCGACATAGCCGATGAGCTGGCCCTGCGAGACGTGCGTGCCGACCTTGAGGCCGGGGGCATACTTGGACAGGTGCATGTAGCTGGTCTCGTAGCCGCGGGCGTGCTTGAGGCGGATCCGGTTGCCACCGCCGCCGGCATCCCAGCCAATGCGCATCACCGTGCCGTCGCCGATGGCGTGGACCGGTGTGCCCGTAGGCGCTGCATAATCCACGGCGGTGTGGGCCTTGACCTTGCCTGTCACGGGATGCTTGCGCGCATAGGAGAACCGGCTGCTGATGCGGTTGTACTTAAGCGGTGCCTTGAGGAACATCCGCTTGAGGCTCTCGCCGCCCTTGTCCCAGTAAGTGCTGCGCCCGCCTTCGCCCGTGTCGAAGCGGACCGCCGCGACTTCCTTGCCCGCTGCGGCGTTGAAGAGACAGAAATGCACCGTATCAATGCCGACCACATCGCCTTCGCAGACGCTTTCGGTATAGATCATCCGGAACCGGTCGTTCTTCTGCAACGTGAAGAAGTTGACGCTCCACTGATAGATGTCGGCCAGGGTCATGATCAGATTGGGGGAGCCCCCCGCGGCGATCATGTCGTTCCAGAGGGAACTGTTGATGGTCACGTCCGTGATGCGCCGCCGGTGCACCACGGGCTTCTCCACCCGCCAGACAGCGAGGGAATCCGCGCACTGGAACACGGTGGAATGGACCCGGTCCTCCGCATATACGACATAGCAGAGCCTCCTGGAGCCGCCCTGGGCGGTCTCGTAATAGGCCTGCACCGGATTGCCGGCGCGCAGCTTGCGGACGTCAAAAACGCCTTCGCAACGCTGTGCGAGCGCATAGGCATCGGATGCGCCAAGTCCCAGACGGTTCATCAGGACGGTGAAGGAGTCGCCGGAACGGACCAGGGTGGAATCGGCATCAAAACATTCCGGGATAAATCCCACCGGCGGAGTGGGCAGGATCTCGACGGGGCCGACGATGACACGGCCGCGCGGGCCGCAGGATGACAAAACTGAAAGGCAGAGCGCCAGGATGAGGTAGATTCTTCGTTTCACTCAGAATGACAGGATTACGGAATTATTTGATGAGGCTGCCGAGGATGCTGCGGGTGAGGGAACGGAGCGCGCTGGAAGTGGCGCTGTTCAAGGCCTTCTCGGCGGTCGTCTTCTTGCTCTTGGATTTCTTGCCGGTGACGGCGTTGGCGACGGCCGTGCCCGCGCTGCGGGACACGCTCGAGATGGCGGCCGTGGCGGCAGCGGCGGCTACGGTGCCAAGGATGGTCTTCTTGGCCTTGGAGGACTTGGAGGCGGATTTCTTCTCCGCAACCTCCCTGGCGGCCTCTTCCTTCTGCTTCGCGATCTCCTCCTGCTGCTTCGCCTGCTCCTCGGCGGCCTTCTGCGCGTCGGCGAGCAGCACCTCGAACGCGGATTCGCGGTCGATGACCTGGTCGTACTTGCCGCCTACGGGCGAAGCGGCGTTGATGTCCAGGCGCTGGCCGGGCGTGATGGCGCCGATCTGGCTGAGCGGGAAGAGGATCTTGGCGCGCTCCACGATCCCCGGGGCGCCCTTGGCGTCGAGGAAGCTGACCAGCGCCTCGCCGGTCTCGAGGGCCATGATGGCCTCGTCCGTCTTGAAGGCGGGATTGGCGCGGAAGGTCTCCGCGGCGGCCTTGACGGCCTTCTGGTCCTTGGGCGTGAAGGCGCGCAGGGCATGCTGGACGCGGTTGCCCAGCTGGCCGAGGACACTCTCAGGGATGTCGGTGGGGCTCTGCGTGATGAAGTAGACGCCGATGCCCTTGCTTCGGATCAGGCGGACCACCTGCTCGATCTTGCTGATCAGGGCGGGAGCCGTGTCCGTGAAGAGGGTGTGGGCCTCGTCGAAGAAGAACACGAGTTTCGGCAGCTCCGGGTCGCCGACCTCCGGCATCGTGGCATAGATCTCGGAGAGCAGCCACAGCAGGAAGGTCGAATAGAGCTTGGGGTTGAGCATCAGCTTGTCGGCGGCAAGAACGCTCATCACGCCCTTGCCGTCCTCGACGGCGAAGAGGTCCTGGATGTCGAAGGCAGGCTCCGCGAAGAACTTCTCGGCGCCCTGGTTCTCCAGGGAGAGCAGCGCGCGCTGGATGGCGCCGATGCTGGCAGGGGAGACGTTGCCGTACTGGCGGGTGTATTCTTCGGCGTGCTCCGCCACATAGGAGAGCATCGCGCGCAGGTCCTTCATGTCGATGAGCAGCAGGCCGCGGTCGTCGGCCACGCGGAAGACGATGTCCATCACGCCGGACTGCACCTCATTGAGGCCCAGCAGGCGGCTGAGCAGCTGCGGGCCCATGTTGGAGATGGTGGTGCGCATGGGATGACCCTGCTCGCCGAAAACGTCGTAGAAACGCGTGGGGCAACCCGCGAACGTGGGCGTGTCGAGGCCGAACTCCGGCAGGCGCTTCTCGATAAAGCCGCTCAGGCGGCCGGCCTGGCTGATGCCGGAAAGGTCGCCCTTCATGTCGGCCATGAAGCAGGGCACGCCTGCCTGGCTGAAACTCTCGGCGATCACCTGCAGGGTGACCGTCTTGCCGGTGCCGGTGGCACCTGCGATGAGGCCGTGCCGGTTGGCCATCTTGCCAACGATGGAAATGGGCCCGTTGGGCCCGTGGGCGACATAAAGTCCGTGGGTAGCGTCGTACATATCAGTCTGGTTTTTAGTTTTTCGGTTCGGTAAAGTTAACAATAATCGGGGAAAATTTCTAAATTAGCCGCGTTAACTAACCACAAAATCCGCTATCAGATGAAAAAGTACTTTGCTGAATGTATCGGCACTTTCGTGCTGACGCTTCTCGGTTGCGGCACCGCCATGTTCCTGGGTTGCAACACCCCGGCCGGTGTCGTCGGGACTGCCGTCGCCTTCGGCCTTACCGTCATTGCGATGGCTTACACGATCGGATCCATCTCCGGTTGCCACATCAATCCGGCCATCACCCTCGCCGTGGCCCTGTCCGGCAGGATGAGCTGGAAAGATGCCTGCGGCTACTGGAGCGGGCAGTTCGTCGGCGGCATCCTCGCCGGTGCCGTATTGTTCCTCCTCACCCGGGTCGTCGCCGCGCCCGACCTGACCGGCGCCCTGGGCAGCAACGGTGTCGCCAACGCCGGAGGCGCCGGCGGAGCCATCCTCGTAGAGGCGATCGCCACTTTCATCTTCGTGCTCGTCGTCCTGGGCAGCACCGACGCCAAGAAGGGCGCCGGCAACCTGGCCGGCCTCGCGATCGGTCTTACCCTCATCCTGGTGCACCTCGTGTGCATCAACCTGACCGGCACTTCGGTCAATCCCGCGCGTTCCCTGGGCCCGGCCCTCTTCGCGAACTGCGAAGCGCTGGCCTGCGTATGGGTCTTCTTCGTCGGTCCGTGCATCGGCGCGGCCCTCGCGGCCTGCACCTGGAAGTGCCTCGCCAAGGAGTAGTCTGTCCGAGACAAGGAAAAGAAAGGCCCCTGAGCATGTCTCCGGGGCCTTTCTTTTGGTATCCGTCGTGTTATCGGGTGCGAGTGGAAGTATGAGTCGGCTGCAAATATATGGAATTATTTTGTTAAATTTGTCTTTGATGGCATTAATTGATCAAGTAACTTCCTGGGAAGGCAAGAAGACTTATCTGTTCCGTGGCCGGGAGATCCTGGTCCGCGAAGGAGGGGAGGCTGCGGGAGCGGACGCCGTCGCCCGTCTCGACGCTTCCTGCATCGACCGCCTCTGCGAGGATACGCTCACCGGCTGCATCGGCGTCGCGCTCCAGCCGGACGCGCCGGCGCCTGCCGGCTGCGCTTTCGAGCCCTTCCCGTCCTATTTCTACACGCACGACGAGGCGGAGAACGCCCGCGCAGCCCGGATGAAGGGCTACTGCAACTGGCTGTCCGCCACACGCTTCTGTCCTTATTGCGGGCACCCGCTCGTGCTCCACGAATCGGAGAACGCCCAGGTCTGTCCCGCCTGCGGCCGGCTGCATTATCCGCGGATCGAGCCCTGCATCATCACGCTCATTTCCCGGGGGGAGGAGCTCCTGCTGCTGCGCAATGTGCGCGACACGCAAGGGATCTACGCCTGCCTGGCCGGCTTCGTCGAGACCGGCGAGACGCTGGAACAGGCCCTGCGCCGCGAAGTGCGCGAGGAGACGTCCCTGGAGGTCAAGAATATCCGTTATGCGGGGAGCCAGGGCTGGCCTTTTCCGGACCAGCTGATGATGGCCTTTTATGCCGAATATGCGGGCGGCGAGATCCGCATCCAGGAGTCGGAGATCGCCGACGCCCGCTGGTTTCGGCGCGACGCGCTGCCGCCCCTGCCAAGGCCGGGCTCCATCGCCCGGCGCCTGATCGAAAACGATTTCTGAATGGAACTGAACGATACGCTCGTCCGCTTCGTCGAAGCGGAAATCATCCCGCGCTATGCGGCTTTCGACAAGGCGCACCGGGAAGACCACGCGCGCCAGGTCATCGCCCGCGCACTGGACCTGGCGGCCCATTATCCCGTGGATGTCAATATCGTCTACGCCGCGGCGGCCTGCCACGACCTGGGGCTCGCCGTGGACCGCAAGACGCACCACCTGGAGAGCGGCCGCATCATCCGCGGGATGGCGGAGCTTCGCCAGTGGTTCACTGAAGAAGACATCGAAACGATTGCGCAAGCGGCCGAAGACCACCGCGCCTCCTCCGACCACGCCCCGCGCAGCATCTACGGACGCATCGTGGCGGAAGCCGACCGGCTCATCGAGCCGGTCACAATCATCCGCCGCACCGTCCAGTACGGCCTGTCGCACTATCCGGAGCTTCCCCGCGAGGGGCACTGGGAGCGGACGCTGGAGCATATGCTTGAAAAATACGGGGACCAGGGCTATCTGAAGCTCTGGATCCCCGAATCACCGAATGCCGTCCAGCTGGAGGCGCTGCGCGCGATTATCCGCGACGAAACGGCGCTCCGCGCGCATTTCGAGCGGATCTTCGACGAGGAACTGAAGAGTGCGCCGCCTTCTGAGCATTGATTGTGGCGCACAATTTGTTAGTTCGGCCTTGTAACAAATACAATGCGCTATGAAAAGGTCTATCTTCTTCCTGATGCTGACCCTCCTGTCAGCCGCTTCCTGTTCTATTCCGCGTTTTGTCCCCATCGAGTCCTCACTGCAGGAACAATGGCCCGGCCGGACGCACGCCGAAATCATCCGGGAATTCGGCGCGCCCAACCGGGAAATCTCGGATGGCGCGGATGGAATGGTCCTCGTCTATGAACGGACCACGATAACCAGCAGCACGCACGAGTTCATGGAGCGCTACACGACGACAACTGAAGAGAACCGCTTGTTCAAGGAATTCTACATCGATGCCGCCGGGATTTGCTACAACGTCCGTTCCAACGAATCCGTCCGCGAGGATAAGGTCAGCGTCCTGGGAACGGTTGCCGGTATCACGCTCATTGGCCTTGTGCCCATTCTGTTTATAAATAATAACGCAGATAGCGGAGACTGTGAATGAAAAAGGCCCGGAATTCCGGGCCTTTTTCGTATAGATTCCAGACGTCCTGACTAGTCTTCTTCGAAGTCGCGGCCGGCAATGCCGGGGTTCCCGAAGAAGGAATCGCCGGAGGCGCAGATGATGGCGCCGTTTTCCAGTTCAATCTCGACGGTCAGGGTCTCAGGTTTGATGTATTCAGCTTTCATGATCAGGTCTTTCATTAAGGGTTAACGGGAATGATGATGGGGATGAACGGAGCATAGAAGTCTTTTCCGTTGTCGTACTTCATCTTGTCCATTCTGATATTGATGAGATTCGTCTTGTTGAAGCCGAAGCCGTTGGTCATTTCCAGCGGGATGTAAACCTCTCCGAGATTATCCTCGGTGCCGTTGGCGGCAGCCTCCGCGTTCCTATGGTCCAGGATACTTTCAAGGACGACATTCATTACCCAGTCCGAGTCCGTCGGGACAATCACTCCAAGCACCTTGTCGTTGAGCCAGTCGTCATTTTCCGTCGACGCCAGTCCCTCATAGAAATCAGTGTACATCTCCAGTGCTTCTGCATAGTCATCCTCGTCGGAGTCCTCGTCGAGACAGGCCAGATCATAATAGGTCGGCGTGTCTTTGGTCCTGTATTCGATGATCTGGCAGGTGACGCTGATGTAGCTGTTGTTCAAAGGATGTCCATAATTGCCGTCCGTGTCCCAAGGCGTCGGTTTATGCGGCATCACATAGATGTCGCCGTCAATATTTCCGTCCAGCGAGATGAAGTCGCTCACGGCAGCGGGTTTGAAATCTACGGGATTCTTCAACTTGATGACGATATCCCCATAGCCGGCATCTTCCGGATCGACGGTCCAGGGGTTTGTATCAAAGTTCGCGAAATCGAAAGTGCCCTTGGTGGCAATGTGATGCAGCGTGATCTTCGTCACGTGGATATGAAGGTCGTTTTCGCCGCCACGGGCGTCCTTGTCGAACCCGATCTTGAACTTGACCGAAGAAAGGGCGTGCTTGAAGAGCAGGGACACGGGCGTGCCGTCTTCGTTGCCTTCGCTCAGTGCGACCAGCAGGTCTTTCTGCTCGTCGACGTCAGCAGGGACGGTGTACTCGAACTTTCCGTCCTCGATGGCCGGAGCGGAGTCCGTGTTGTCGCAGGTCGCAAAGAAGGTGTGCGTGTCCTCGCCGCCGGGCCAGCAAAGGTCTTCGTGTCCCGTGGCTACCCAGCCGCTTCCGGGGTTGGTAAACAGGAAATTGTCCATCCACTTGCTGGAAGCGCCCTGGATGCCCACCATGTTGAAGGCACTGACGTCGGAAATCTCTTCGCCACGCGTCCCTTCGTTGTTATTGATCACATGGATGACAAACGGCCTCCCGGGATCCGGAGCGGCAGATGATCGTTGCTCTTTTTCGCAACCCGCGAGGGTTGCAATGGCCAGAAGAGCGACTGGAAGGTATGAGTTTCTCATTTGGATAAAAATTGTTTAAACGAAAATAATGATAATTCAGAACACCTGCAAGTCTCTTTTAAAAAAAGTGACATCGATTCCCACGGGAACGGATGTCTGGACTGGGAACAACTTGTCAGTCCGGGCAGAAATCGGTATCTTTGCGCCCGCAATGAAAATACTGTTTGTAATTAATAATTTCTATATACCCGGAAACGGCATCTCTGCTTCTGCCCGCCGTACCGTCGCTGCATTGAAGCAGATTGGAGAAGATGTCCGTATCCTGGCGGGGCCCAACCCGGACCCTGACGGTCCCCAGCCTGACTTTCCCCTGGAGGAGTATATATTCCCGTTTTTCCAGCCCATCATCGAGTCCAGCGGCTTTTCCTACGCCTCCGGCGACATGAAGATGATCGAGAAAGCGGTCCGTTGGGCCGACGTGGTCCACCTGGAGGAGACTTTCGTCCTGCAGTGGAAGACCATCAGGGTGGCAAAAAAACTGGGCAAACCCATCACCGCGACCTTCCATATGTTCCCCGAGAATCTGATCTACTCGCTGGGCATCGGACCGCTCCGCAACTGGAAGTGGCTCAACCGGACCCTCTTCAAGGCCTGGCGGAAGCATATCTATAATGCGTGTGACTACATTCAGTGCCCCACGCAGATGGTGATGGACCGCCTGCGCCGGTATCATTTCAAATCCCGGCTCTCCGTCATCTCCAACGGCATTGTTCCGGACGCCTGCACCCGGCCTCAGCTCCCTCCGGAGGACTATCTGGCCCCGGAGCGTCCCTTCGAGGTCCTGTATGTCGGCCGTCTTTCCCACGAGAAGGACCAGCCCACGCTGATGGAGGCCATGCGCTACAGCAAATACGCAGGGCGCATCCGGCTCCACTTCGCAGGCAACGGCCCCCAGAACAAGCGCTACCGGAAAAAGGCGAAAAAAATGTTCGCGCAGGGAGTGTTCGGTTACGAACCCGTCTTCACTTTCAACAACCGGGAAGAACTCCGGCAACTGGCCGCCAAGGCCGACCTCTGCCCCCATTGTGCTCCCATCGAAGTGGAAGGGCTCTCCATCATGGAAGCCATGCAGCAGGGCGCCTGCCCCGTCATCGCCGTGAGCCCCTACAGCGGAACATCCCAGTTCGCCCAGGACAGCCGCTGCACGTTCCCGGCACAGGATCCCAAGGCGCTGGCCCAACGCATCGACTACTGGTTGGATCACCCCCAGGAGCGCTGGGAGATGGGATTGAAGCACGCCCAATCCATGGAGCAGTACGACATCCGGCTTTCCGCCATCCAGCTTCGCGACGCCCTGGCAGAAACACTTAAAAGCCGATGACTCCCGGAGAGGGGAGCCATCGGCCATAAGAATTCAGGAAAGGTTTTCTATTCGAAGAAATGGATGTAATTCACGTTGCCGTTCAGCGAGATGGGCTGGGTCACGGTGCCGGTTGCCGGATCGTAGGCAAAGATGCCGGCCTTGTCTACGCCGAAGGATGAGAAATACACCACGCCTTCGTGGTATTCGATGGCCACGCTGTGGCCGTCGGAATAAGGGACACCTTCAATCTTCTTGACCGTGCGCTTGTCCAGGTCGATCGACACGGCCATGGAGTTGCGGGCGGTGTAGGGATTGTCGCCCATCAGCTCGATGATGCCGACGTATGCGACCGCCTTGCCGCTGCCGAGATACTGGCAGTTGTAGATGCTGGCGGCCTTGTACTCGCTGCCTTCGATGGGCGAGCCGCTGATGTCCCAGCTCTTCTCGGGCACGAACTCGTTGGTGGCGGTGTCGATGACGGCGAACCCGTTCGCCAGGTGCATGGGATTGTAGCCGAAGTAGCCGGTGCAGGCCACGTAGAGCTCGTTCTGCTCATTGGTGAAGATCATGCCCGGCAGGAACGGTCGGGTCGGGAAGCACAGGCCGCTGGCCTTCTCGGAAATGAGCTTCACGACGCGGTCGGTCGCGGTGTCGATGACCACGACGTCCACCTGGCGGTAGTCGTCGTACGGCATCCAGCTGGAATTGATCTGGTCCAGCGTCAGATAGTAGTAGTTGCCGACCACGATGCCGGAAGCGGGATCCGCGCTGTTGTCCGTGTGGGCATAAGGCGTCAGGTCGATCTCGCCGGTCTGTTCCATCGTCTGCGGGTTGACCACCATCACCTTGCCCAGGTTGTACATCGGGATGTAGGCCTTTGTCGCGGAGACCGCGCTCAGGTTGACCGGATAGGAATTGGGGATGATCTGGATTTCACCTGCCGGCTTCAGGCCTTTGGCCGTATGCTCATATTTGCTGATGACCTGCTGGCTGTCCGTACCGAAAGCCGGGAAGACGAAGACACTGTTGCCCATGAAGGAGAGGGTGGAGGAGAATCCGACTTGGATGCCTTCCGTCATATTGACGGAGCCGCCGATGGTCTGGACCTGCTGGACGTAAGACTGGCCGGTGGCTCCGTCGGCGTTCTTGACGCTCGTTTCGAGCAGGATGTTACCCTCGCCGCCGAGCAGTTCCTCTTCAACGGGTTTTTCAGGTTTGTCGCAGGACACGCTCAGAAGAGCCATTGCACCTGCAACGACAAGAAGCATGATGGATTTTCTTTTCATCTTTAGTAAGTATTTAATTGGTTGTTATCTGAAAATGTAGCGCAGTTTGATGGCGAAGCTCCTGCCGGGCAGCGGCTGGTTGAATTCGGACAGGACCCGGGCGTCGGTCAGGTTCTTGATCTTGCCCGAGATGAACAGCCGCTGGTTCATGAAGCTGTGCTCGAAACCCAGGTCGAAGGTCAGGCTCCGGGGAATGCGCCGCTTGCTGTTGCCCGTGAATTCGAAGTCATAAAAGTATTCCTCCACGAAGGCCATGTCGGCGAACAGGCGGGTGTTCTGGTCCCTGCCGCCGAAGAGGTTCTCCCGGTGGAATTCCAGGCCGGCATTTGCCATGAAAAAGGGGATGTTGGGCATGCGCTTGCCCTTGGTGGGGTTGGGGAGGGTGCTCCCTTCCTCGTGCTCCCGGACGTCGCGCAGGTCCTGGTAGTTGACGTTGCCGTAGAGATACAGGAACGGGAAGACGTCGGCCTTGACCTCCAGCTCGGCGCCCAGGGTGCGCATCTCGCCGAAGTTCTGGTACTGCGCGCCCAGCAGGCCTTTCGCGTAGCGGATCATGTCCTGCAGATACATGTAATAGCCGCCCAGCTCGACCTGCAGGTTGCTGGGATGGGTGCCTGCCACGTCATAGAGCAGGCTGGCGTTGACGCTGAGGTTCCGCTCCGGCAGCAGCTTCTCCGAAGGGATGATGCTGTAGCCGTCACCCAGGAGCTCGTTCTCCGCCGGGATGCGCACGTCGTAGCCGCCGGAAAGCTTGGCCATGAAGGCCGGCGTGATGCGGTAGCGCATGGCGTCGCTGACGCCGAAACTGGACTTGTTGACCGTAATCTCCTCCGGGGGCATGCTGACATAGATGTTCTGGTAGAAGGTGTGGGTCCTGTACCAGTAGTAGCGGCCCGTGATGGAATTGAGGAAGCGGTCGTCCGACGAATGGAAATCGTAGGCGAGCCCCGCGACCCAGCTCCGCATCCGGGTGTCGAAGTCGATCTTCTTGCCCAGCGCCTTCTCCTTGAGGTCATCCTTGGGGTGGCCGTCGGCCAGGCTGAATACGGAATTCAGACTGACGGAGTGGTTCTTGGAGATCAGGTATTCCAGGTTCAGCTTGTTGATGAGCGTCCATTTCCGGTTGAAGGATTCCGTCGGAAAACGGTTGCCCAGTTCGCCGCCATAGGGGGACGGAGTGGGGTAGGCATTGCCATACCAGTCATACCAGAAACGGGCAGTATCGACCAGGCTGTATTCCGTGTAGGCGGCGGCCGTCGTCATGTCGAAGTCCAGGCCTTCGACGAAGAAATCGTCCTTCTCCAGCTTGTTGGAAAGGAGAATCGCCCGGGACGTCGTGTGGGCCTGGCGGATGTCCGTCTCGATGCCCTGTACCTGCTTGCGGGTCTGGACGAAGGCCGGTTCGAATTCGACTTCGTCGAACCACCATTTCTTGGCTTTCAGGCTGCCGCCGACCAGGATCTTTTCGAAATTGTCGTGTTCGCGCTTGATCTGCAGCCCCTTGATGTAGGGCGACTCCATCGTGTAGCTGTTGTCGGCGTTGGTGTAACCGCCGCCGATGCCCAGGACCAGGCCGGAGCCGCGGAGGTTGCGCTTGAAGACCGCCTGTCCCTTGTTGACGTTGAAGGACTCGCGGCTATAGCTCAGGTCTGCATAGTGGTCCGGATATTCTTTCAGGACGATGTTGACGGCGCCGCCCATCGCAGAACCGCCGAACTTGGCCGGGACGACGCCTTTGTAGATCTCGATCCGGTCGATCATGTCGACGGGGATGTCGTTGAGATCGAGGAAGTCCGACTGGTCGTTCATGGGGGCTTCGTCGATGAAGAATCCGATGCGCTTGCCCTCCAGGCCGCGTACGGACAGGCGCGAGGCACTGCCCACGCCGCCGGTGGAGCGGACGGTCACGCCCACGGTCTTGGCCAGGATGCCCTGGATGTCGCTCACCGTGCCCTGTAGCTGTTTCATGCTGATCACGGAAACGGGCATGGCCTGCTCGCGGACCTTGCGGGCTTCGCTCTTAGCCGTGACGGTAGCCTGCTCGAGGGAGAGCGGCTGCTCTTTCAGGCAGATCAGGAGCGAGGTGGTCCGGCCTTTCTCGACGCGGACGGTCTTCTCCTGCTGGTCGTAGCCGATCAGGTCCACGAGGACCGTGTAGGTCGCCTCCGGCAGGTTGGTGAAAGAGAATTTACCGTCTATGTCCGCGACTTGACCTTTCTGGAGTTCTTTGACCACGATGGACGCGCCCGTCAGCGGGGTGTCTTCCGCTTCGTCCACGACGATGCCCGAGATGCGCCCGCCGGCGTTCTGGGCGGAAGCATTGATGCATAATATCAATGCAGGAATCAATAATAAATGGATTTTCATAAATAACACTGCCAACTAAAAGCGGCGCAAAGGTATTCCATAATTGCACCCGGGTCAATCCCAAGAAATGAGGATAGACAGAAGGCTGAATAATGAACAACTCATTTAATTGTCAACAGTGTCAATTATTTGCGTAAAATTTTTATTTTTGTAAAAATTCACAGTCCCGTTATGGAAAAAAAGCAAACCAATTTGAACTATCTCGCTCCGGAATGCGAAGCTTTCGAGCTCGAGCATGAGCGGATCATGCTGGTGGATTCAGACGAGTATTACTACCAGGGTGCCCCGGACGATTAAAATAGCTCACCGAAAGGTGAGTTTTTTTGACGTATTCCGGCTATTCGTGCGTTTTATGGATAAAAACGAACTATGATGAGAATCACGAAAGCCGTTCTTTGTGCAGCGCTGCTGGTGGCAGGGCTGTGCGGGTGTGAAAAAAACGATGCGGGCAAGCTGGAAGGGACCTGGTCTGAGCAATACGATCCTTCGGTCTTTGCGATGGACGGTTCCCGGACGTACATCTTCGATGGAAACAATCACTACCAGCTGCAAGTGTATGATGCCTTAAGCGGCGAATCGCGCGACTTCAGCGGCGCATATGCCACCGACCTCCACGGCAAGGGCACCATCACGCTCGATCCGGGGACAGCGGACCACGGCGAAGTTACCTATAAGTTGGTAACACTGACTTCCAGTGAGATGGCGTGGCAGAAGGAGGGCACGACATACGCTGCCGGTTCCTGGGGAAGCGACTATCGGCACTTCGTCAGAAGATAAGCGGGCGTGCTTGAACTTTCTCTGGCTGCGGCTCAGAAACTGAAGCCGCAGCCGTTCCATTTCAGGATGCGCAGCAGGTGCGCATCGTCCGCAGACTCATAGAGCACGAAGCCGTTGCGCTGGTCGACGGTGAGGGTCTCGCCGTCCGGCTGCGCGGCACCCTGCCGGTAGCGGATCCATGCCTGCTTGAAGGCGTTGGCCGACTCGTCCACGTCGACTTCTTCATCGTCGTCGATGGCGGAGACGAACGCCCACGCAAAGTCGCCGATGCCGGGTTTCTCACCTTTGTAATTCACGGGAATGGACTCCTGCGCCGCGAGCGTCAGCGTGCAGCATCCAAGGAGGAAAGCAAGGACAATTCTTTTAATACGCTTGGCTATTAGTCGGATATCGTGCCGTAAAGATATAAATAATTACGCTGTTTTATTGATATTCCAGGCCTTTTACCGCTATGCCGATGTTGACGGGAAACGCTTCCAGTTCGCCAAGCGCGACATCCCGCAGGAAGCTTTTCTTCAGATAGATATTGAATTCTATGGACAAATCCCCGGTTTGAGACACCTCCCCGTCCACAAGCTGGAAGGCGATAAAGTATCTCCCGGGCTCCAGCAGGATGGGTTCGGACGGCTGGATGTCATAATGCTGCGGTTTGTCCGACTCGGCGACTGCGAAGTAGATGGGACGGTGGAGCACGTTGACGAAGGGACCTTTCTTCCCATCGATCCGGTAGATGTTGATCGACCCTACGCAGCCGGGGATCTTGTTGCTGTACACGGTGAGCGTGATGTCTTGCACGAGGAAGGGTTTTGTGGCCCTGGCGACGGACCCCACTTCCCGTCCCGAGGAGTGCGGGCTCTTTTCGCTCAACCATGTGCTGATGACCCCGGTGTCCTTGAAAATCATGGTCCCGGGACGCAGCAGATACTTTTCTTTCGTTCTTCCGCCAATGGACATGGCGGGCGGCAGCTCCTGCTCCCGGAGGACGACGACCACGTCGTCGGCCGGCCCCGTGACCGGATACATGCCTTGCTGATAGGAAACATGGAAAAATACCAGCGTGTCGCGGGGGACTTTGATCTCAAACCGGCCGTCAGCGCCGGAGATGGATCCGATCTGGAACCGGGGCACGCCGAGCTGGACGTACTCGATGCCCTCGCCCTGCTCGTTGACGACGCGCCCTTTCACGGTGACGTGCTCCTGCGCCGCCAGCAGGGCGGGGAACAGGAGAAGAGCTGCAAGCAATTTAATCTTCCGCATAGATATCCTCCTCCATTTCAGTCCCTTCCGGGTCAGGTTGATAGTCCAGGATGTCGCCGGGGACGCATTCCAGCACCCGGCAGATCTTGTTGAGCGTGGTGAAGCGGATGGCCCGGCCTTTCCCCGTCTTCAACAGGGAGAGGTTGGTCATCGAGATGCCGATCCTGTCGGACAGCTCCGAAAGCTTCATGTGCCGCTCCCAGAGCATTTTGTCGAGGTTGACCGTAATCATATCGCCAGTTTGCTGTCTTCTGCCGCAAGGTAAGCCATCTTATAGAGGCCCGCGAAGAGAAGGATCACGAGCGGGGCCAGGAGGGTGCCGGAATCCAGCTTGAATTCGGACAGACCGTTCAGGGCGGCGCCGTAATTGCAGTCTGCGAAGGCGAAGAGGGTCGCCACCAAGGCCGCCCGACGGATGAGGGAAATGTTCGATTTCGGGAAGATCTCGCCATTCGCCAGCCCCCGGTTGGTCCGGAACAGGAAGATGCAGCACTGGATGAATAGAACCGCGCTGAAGACGAAACGGGACAGAAAGATAAAGATCTGCCAGCCCTTTATGTCCGGATTCCAGGTCAGGGGAATAAGGTTTTTCCCCCTTATCGCGTTGATCATCTCGCAACAGATAACGACAAATGTCAGACCTCCGACGACGAGGGTTGCGACAGAGAGTCCCTTGATGCTCTTTAGTGTTGATTTTTTCATAATGTATGTTTTTGCGCCATACGCTCAGACAAAGATAATGCCAATTTTACGAAAAACATAAAATCAATATACGATTTTCGTAAAACCCCATCGCGCGGCCTGACCTCCAATACGAAAAAACCCGCTCTGTCTGAGCGGGTTCCTGTGGTGCTGGGAACACCACTTATAAGGAAAAGGCCGGAAATGATTGGAAATATAACTTACTGAATTATAATATTATAGAGAGTTGCGTCTTTCCAGTCTCTTCCAAATAGTTTCAAAATGTAGGCACAATGTAGGCACATCGTAACGGAAAATTTTGTATCTTTGTAATGCGTTTATGAACTATATGTGTTATGGCTACAGAATTCAAAATCCGAACGAAAGAGTCAAAGGGTATGACCTCCCTAGTTGTCCGGTGCCAGTCCCGTGTACATGGCATTGACTACCGTCTTGCTTCCGGTCTGGAGGTAGACATCCAGGCCTGGAACAAATCAAAGAAGAGTACAACCACTCTGAAGAACTTCCGAGACGCCAACCCGGTTCTTACATCTAAGATGGATGAGATCAAGAGGAACCTGGATGCAGCCCTCCGGAAGACGAATCCTCCAACCAAGGAGGAAATGCGAGAGATCATCGATTCCGTCGTCCTGGCAGAGGCACGAGCTGCCCAGCAGAGAAGAAAAGAGGAGAAGAAAAGGATCGAAGCGGAAGAGCAGAAGATGACGTTGAACAAGTTCATCGCCAATTTCCTAAAAGAGATCCAGAACGGCTCCCGCAAAACTTCCCGGGGTACGTCCTATGCTTTAGGAACCATCAAGGCGGCCAAGACTGCGCTGAAGCAGTTCGAGGCCTTTCAGAAGGAAGCGCATCGGGAGTATGACTTTAACGACATTGATATGCAGTTTTACTATGATTTCACTGCATACCTGGCTAAACGGGAATACAATATCAACTCTACCGGCAAGATAGTAAAGCAGCTAAAAACCATCATGGCCGCAGCGGAGGCAGAAGGATATCATAACTCGGCCATCTACAAGAATAACAGGTTCAAGGGCACCCGTGTCGATGTTGATTCCATCTACCTGACGATGGAGGACCTGGACGCTTTGATGAAGGCCGACATCTCGGAACTGGAGCCGGCCGCGGAGCTTGCCCGGGACATCTTTATGGTTGGTGTCTGGACCGCCCAGAGAATCTCCGACTACAACAACATCAAGAAAGACGACATCCAAACGATTAAGAACCGCTGGATTGAAGATATCCCTGACCCCGACAATCCCGGCCAAACGATGCCTGTAATTCGCCAGAATGAGATTACGTACATAAACATCAGGCAGCAGAAAACCGGTGCTAAGGTCAGCATCCCCTGTAGGGCAGAGCTGCGTGCCATCCTTGAAAAATACAACTTTGAGATTCCACATCTTGAGGACCAGGCTATCAACCGTCTTATCAAGCAGATTGCCCGGAAAGCAGGTATCACCCAGCCCGTGAGCATCGAGACCACCAAAGGCGGCGTCAAGAAGCAGGAATCCAAGGAGAAATGTGACCTCGTAATGTCGCACACAGCCAGGCGCACTGGCGCCACACTGATGTACCTTGCCGGTGTCGACATCTACGATATAATGAAAATCACCGGACACACGACTCCGGAGATGCTGAAGAAGTACATCAAGGCTGACCAGCTGGATGTGGTTCAGAAACTCACCGACAAATACGACTACTTCAAGTAGGAATTAAATCTCTATGATGCCGGATACCGGGAGGAACTGACTCCGGTATCCGGTTTTCGTATCCAGCAGGATGCAGCGGGCGTGTACCTGGTACATCTGCAGATCCAGGCCATAGACCGATACATAGTCAGGTATGCACGTGGTAACTGCGGCATCGCTCGCGGTTCCTTCCGCGAGGTAGTTCCGCAGGGCGCCGGTATCCCATCCACGGCCGGGACGTCCGAGCTGGACCTTGGCGAGCAGCCGGTACCGGCCGGAGCTGTCCTCCATCTCCAGCTTCCAGCGGATGTACAGCGTTCCATCTGCAGCCGTGGCTTCCAGGATCTTCACCTGATACGTAGGGAATTTCTCGAACGGCACCGGAGTCGGAACGTGTTCATGTCCCAGGGTGGCGAATCCGTGATACGCAGAGATGAACAGGTTGTTTCCGGAGATCCTAGCCAGATGATCGAGCGGTGGCCGATGCGGTTCCACTACCCGGGCATAAGGCTCCCAGCGCAGCTGCTCCTCGTGAGGCAGCGAGCGCCAGGCCTGCAGAGCCCTCAGATGAACTGACGAGGATGCCAACTGGCCACTGGTACCAGGGAAAGCCGGAGATATACGCTTGCGAAGAAAACACTTGCCGCCTCGATGATAAGCGGTGACGTCTCCGGCAGATCCGTAGGCGTCAGTGATAAAGAGGTTGGGGCGCAGCTGTGCCATAAGTCATAAGTCTTGGGTTAAGAGGTAATTACGAAGTAGTTGGGAGGAGTTGCGCCCAGGAACAAAGATACTCAAATTCTGACGTACAATCAACAAAAGAGCAGCGGCGCCAGCCGCTGCTGTCCTTGGATATGTTTTTAACCCCTTTGCTTCCGGTCGTTCGGAGGTAGGACGCTCGTATTGGCATTGACGGTGAGTCGGAGGTCGGCAGGTTGGCCTATGGTGCTGGCAGTCTCGCAGCCGCGTGGGTTTGTGCGGTGGGTTCGTGCGGCGGCTGTGAGTCTGCCAGTGCCATAGGAGCCGGAGCGAAGCGGAGGCTGGCCGGGGAGGCGGTCTGGCAGTGGGAGGCGGCGGGCTCTGGAGCGCAGCGGAAGGGAGACCTTAGGCTCCCTGGAGCCGCGGAAGAGACCGACGATGTGGGTGGGCAGACGGCCTCACCGGTTTGAGCCGGAACGGCTCACTGCCCGAATCAGGGTAGTTCGCTCGCGGCGAAGCCTTGGTACATCGCTCCGGCGCAGTCTGTGGCGGGCTTGTCCCGACACTGTCTGCGCCAGCGGCCTGGACGGCCGCCTCCTGGGCGCCCGGAAGACTTCCGGCGGGGTTTACCCCGGCGGAGGTCTGGAGGAATAGCGCCCAGGTATAACCACGCCGCAGGCGTACCGAGGAGCGGGAACGGAGTAAGCGAGGCAGACGGCTTTGACGGCTGCCTGGCTTACGGAGAGGGAGCAACCCAGCAGCGGAGCTGCGTAAGGCGGCAGGATGCTCGCACAGCACCAAGGCTGAAAGCGAGAGATTACCTTCGCATAGCACTGACGGTCTTCGTGCCGGCACTTCCCGGCCTCGCATATCACCTATCCCTGATACGAAGAGAGTAGCGGAGGCAGTGGTCTGCAGCGCCTTTGGCGCAAAGACGACTGCCGGAGCGGAACTCGCACCTTGATGACGGTGGCTCGAAGCACCCGGGAAGTGCGCAGCCCCCCGACGGGCCTGGAGGCCGGAGGTCCCTGAGGGGGGCTGCTCTCCTGCCGCCGACTCGCTCGGGAGTTCAGAGGTAGAACACTCGCAACTCACTGACGGAGCGTACTTAACATAATCCGGATTGTGTGCGAAGCGGAAACAAGCGCCGCTCGCGGCGACTTGTTACACAATCCCGATGGGATTATGTTAATGTACGCGGATTCGAGGCATTGCCAGCCGCGCTGGCAGGACGCTCCCGGGCGATTATCTCCTCCCTGTGGGAGGTCGGGAGGGCATAAACCAGCGCAAGTCTGTGGCCGGCTTGTCCGGGCACAGTCTTGCGACCGCTTTCCCCTTGATTCGCGCGGAGCGCGTTGAGCCTTCCTGTGCGGCTTGCCGTACAGGAGGGCTCTATTTAACCCAGCCGACAGTCTGCGGTCGGCTCTGCCGGCTGCAGTCTGTCGGATGACCGCTTCTCTATTGGCAAAAAAGAATCCCATAGAACCTAAGTTCCATGGGAGTTGGGTATAATAGCCAGCCAGAAATATGACTGGCATTCACTTAATTAAAGAGCCCTTCTTCTTTCGCCTGATGATACAGGGAAAGCAGCTCTTCTTCTCCAGGAATTCTGGCTTGACCCCTAGCAGCCTGCAGGGAGCCATCGGGTCTTCTCCAAATGAAGCGGAATCCATCGTCAGATGTACCGTCTTCATAATGGTAGATCACCTTCTGGAGGTGAAGTGTCCAATCGTCGTCTGTCTCTAGACGTCTTGGAACTTCTTGAAGAATTTGCACGTTAGCTTTTGCCATGTTTATAAAAATCTTCCTCATTATTGTGAGGTACTGCAAAGGTATAATACTTTTTTCAAATATCCAAATATATTTCGCTGTGTATCAAACACTTACACGCGCGTGACGCGCGCGAAATTATATAAGGATTTGAACCCTCGTAAAACGCCGGAAGCCATTCCACGCTCAAGTCCACATCTAGCATAATTAACTGAAATACAAGGATATTCGGCAATAGAGTGGATTATTTGAAAAAAATATCATCATCCTTGCCGAAAATCGAACCATCCGCTGGCAAAATCGTCAATCTTGTCATAGTCTGGAGATGGAGAGCCTTCAGCCCCTTCTGCAATGAAGAAGGAAACGGTATGCTTCTCTCCAGGGAATTCTTCATCGGCAAGTCCAATATTCACTTCCGGGGTATTTCCATCGACCCATAGGAACGGTACTTTTTCCCAAGCATCGGCCTCATCTATGTACTCCTGAACTTTCTCGGCGATCAGCTCAACCAATGTGCGCCATTCATTTCTTTGATTTCTCATTGTGATGCCCCTCGGCTTCTGGTTTTACTTTGTCTGGAGCTTCGAAGGCACCCAGCCCTCAATATCATTGATAATCTCCTCGGTAACATCTGCAAGATCCCAAATGGCATCTTCCTCGGAATCGCCTTCTTTCCAGTCACAGAATTCGAACTTGTCGTAGATGTTGGTGAGAGTCTTGCCATCGGCGTAACAGAGGGAGAGGAAGAATTTTGAAGCAGCCGGATCATATATCAGGGAAAAGACCTCCAAAGTTTCCACGATGCCCATTTTGGAGGCAGGCTCAGACCCATCGACGCATTTCTTGATGAAGACCTTGATTTCTTCACGAAGTGTGTCGTAGTGGGTAAATGAAGGAAGCTGCACGGTGGCAGCTGCGGGCTTAGAGAGCTGGTATGTCTGTCCGTCGATGATGACAATCCCAGCGGCCGCTTCGGGGCGCATTGTCAGGAGTTCGGAGACGGAGATGTTGAGAGCATCGGCAATGTCCTGCAGGGTGGAAAGCTTGGGATTGCCCTTGACGCTGTTGATCAGGTTGGACTGGCCGGCGCCTACGCGGTCGGCCACATCGGAGAGCCGGAGGCCTTTCCTTCGGCATATCTCTCTGAGGTTTTCTTCTACATTTATCATAACCTTCGTCGTTTATGGCGTAAAGGTATAAAATTATTGGCAAACAAACAAAGAATTGCTAATAATTATTGATAAAGTATCAATTTCTCGACCGAGAAAGCAAGAAGAAGGTCTGGAGAAAGAGATTATTTAGCGAAACGCATTATTGCCTTCATCTGAGATGCGATATCCTTATCAAAGCTAAAGGGAATAACATCGAGAACCAAATCCCCCTTGTAATCATAATTTGCCAGGGGCTTTGTGAAATTCTCATTGGCCGGATACAGCAAAACTAAGTGAGGTTTCCCGCCAAATTTTTCCTTATACTTTTTCCCATAGGCATACAGTTGATACATGTCGGCCTGACTGATACCGTAATTCTCGTTCTCTCTATTCTCATCAATAGCCTTCCATTTTGTGTCAAGAATCAAAACTGGAGATGACGACTTTCGAACCACCACATCTGGTCTCAACTGGAAACGCTCCGCATCTTTGTGTACGACAAGAAAACATGACTTATCTTGAGGTTTTACTGAATATGCCCCAGAGTATTTTATCATGTTATATGCGATGAAGTCTTCAAAAACCTTCTCCATCGGGAACATTATCGACGTATTACGGACGGTTCCTTCAACATTAGTAAATGACTGCCCTGTTAAAAACACCTCGGTCCATTGAAGGATTTGTTCATACTCTCTGGATATCGTGCAGATCTTCCTTGCCGCAGCTAAATCTGCTCTATAGTTCATTGAAGAAGATACGCTTTGGAAATGGCTAAGAAGCTGAATAAGAGCAGAGGTATTCTTTGTGCTCTTCGATGCCCCTAATAACAATTGAAGAGTGCTTTTAATGACTCTATTAATAGGTGCATCCGGAGTATAATCCGAATACAAGCAAACGCATTTTTCCGGAGCTAATACTTTCTCTCTAATAGTCTTGGCTATGAGAACTTTCCCTTTGATTCCAGGGAAGCTGTCCTCTACGGAAACATAGTCAGATTTAAGCCCTTTATTTAATAGAGATTGAACCTCGGTAATATACGAACTAATGAAGATGTCAATAATTGGGAAATCACGCTGTGTGCTCAGCTGTGCGGCTCCAGGATTGATTCTTGGGAAGTTCCTAACTGTCCCCAAGAGCTTTGTGAAGTATGATTTCAGCGTGACAGAGACATCTTTTTTCTTTGTAAAGATTTTGGGGAGTATTTCTATCTGCTCGCCTTTTGAAAACTCTACTACGCCGACATAATTCTGAGCGATAATAACATCTCCATGGCGGTCACATGAAAGTCTAAATAATGAACGACCCTCTTTCCCATTACGGATACAGCCTTTGACATATTTTTGCAAATTGTCAAAGGATGCGTCAGGCATTGTAATCTGAGAAAGAGATACTTCTTCGAGATAGTCTCCTTCTCTGTAGATTCTTCCTTGCTCAACAACCGTATATAGGGAAGGCCTCATTTCGATTTTTCATAGATAGCCTTAAAGAACGCAGGCTTGATCTTGTCTAACTTATCGTCACTGAGCAATGGATTTAGCACATAGATATCTTTCTGATCATGTTCCTCTAGAACCTTACCAAATAGCTCTTTATGCCTATACTTGGGCTCTTCTACAAAGAATTGATTCGCTGGATTCTTCGTAAAACCGTCGCCACCATTCAAAACAAGCCGTACTTCTTGCATGTTATTAAAGAAAGTCTCCTGCAAAAGAGGAATGATTTTATCGCGGAACACTACTGCCAGCTCTGGAAGAGTAGATACCCCCATGAAATACGTGTGCCCAATAGTATGGTCTTTATCAAGCAGCGCCGTAATTCTTCGATTGATCATATCTAGCATTTTGACAATGTCAACCTTAGATGTTCCCGTACCGATTGCTTTGAGTTTGGTTACATCAGGTTCGTAATCGATAAAACGGAAACGCCTACGTAATGCTGAATCAATTACTGAAATAGACTTGTCAGCAGAATTCATTGTCCCAATGATGAACAAGTTCTGAGGGACGCCAAAGCTCGTCTGAGAATAAGGAAGAGTTACGGTCATTTCATCTTGGGCCCTAAGGCGTTTGCTTGGCTCAATCAAAGTAATAAGTTCACCGAATACTTTAGAAATATTACCGCGGTTTATCTCGTCGATAATAAGAACATAATTGTCAGGATTATCAGGCTTTGCATTATATGCTGTTAAGGCGTCCTTACAGATTTTTTGAAAAACGCCCGGTTTGGGGACATACCCCGTTCCGCCAGCAGCCATATTGACCTGAATCCCTTCAACAAAATCCTCGTAGGCATACGACTGATGGAAAGTGACCACAACTATTCTACCCTGATCCAGATAATTCTTGAAGACATCTGGCCCTGATACCGGATCGTAACTACCATCGATTATTTTAACAGCTCTCTCCTTTGTGTCAAAAGTCTTACCTGTGCCAGGAGGGCCATAAAGAATTACGTTCTCAAGCGCAGCAGAATTGGTGCTACATTTTGCCTTCAATTCATCTTCCGTTAAAACGCCCTGTACGCCTGAAGGATGTTTGTCATTAGGAAGCCACACAAAACGGGTGTTACGACCTCGGCATAAGTAAAACTCTGGAGTGTAGCACAACAGGTTGATAATATGAGTACGGTTGGTGCCACTCTCTTTGACAAGATCTGTGGCTGTCATTGGAACCTTTTCCTTGAAGCCGTTTGCTAAGACTTCGAGGCGTCCTTCTCCATAAGAGTTGCCAGAAATAGAAAACTTCTTATTTGCCTTATCAACACTGTCAAGTTTTAATGTGGTGGTCTCGCTTGAAGCAGGATGAAATTCAAAACCTGCCCCAAGTTGTTCTATCAGGTCAAATAAATGGTCAACCGTAAGTTTCATAAGCTTAATATGTTAACGCGTTAAAAAATCATAAAGAGTGTTGGCAATTCCCTGCGCGGCCAAAAAAGGAACACCATTGCCGATGGTCTTAAAAGCATCCGACAACGTAATGTCCTGAGGGATGGAATAAGCAGCGGGAAGGGATTGGATTGCAAGAGCCTCAGCAACTGAAATACGACGAGGCTGATACGGATGAACATGCACTTCGTTATTTCCGTAAGCAGCCGTCGGAGAGTATCGCCAGCGATGAATCCGCTTATAGCTCTTTCTAGAGCAATCGCCTTCGGCATCTACATTAAAATGCGCCAAACCAGCCCTAGGTTGGAAGAACATATTAGCATTCGGATGGTGAAGAACATCGTTCTGGTCCCACCAATGCTGTACGGTCAGAGTCGGCTCAATACCTTGAGGCATGGCCAAGGCCCCTCCTTGAACATATGGAGTCTCATCCGGCCAAGGCATCTGCTTGACAGCATTCACGTCAAAAAGCTTGTATGCATTCCAGTCAAAGTCTATCAACTTTCCTCTATTAATAGGAATATGGAGCATTTCACAGACATCCTCCCGAACACCAATTAAAATAATTCTTTCCCTTTCTTGAGGGACTCCAAATTCCAGTGCATTAATGAGCTGTTCTGTAAGGCAATAGCCAGCACGACGGAAACGCCTTTTCAGCTGATCAAAGAAGGCGCGGTGCTTGGCCGTCCGATATAGCCCTTTTACGTTTTCAAACAAAAAGAAATCCGGATGAGTCCGACATATCAAGCTACAATATGTACCAGATAATTTACCATTCTCGCCTTCTTTTCCTGCTTGTTTTCCGGCAATAGAGAAGTCAGGACATGGCGGCCCACCAATGAAACCAGTTAAAGCGTGTTGCCGTGAATCGTCGACAAGTTCCTGTAAATTCTCGAGGTTGCCACGATTCAATAATTGTGTAATATCACCTACATGGTGTCCAAACTGAGGTGCAGGCAAATGCATCTGTTCTCTCGAATATTGATAAATGCGATTAAAAGTTGGAGAGAACTCATTTACATAGACAATATTGTAATGATTCGACAACTCAAATCCAAGGTCCAGGAAACCTGCACCGGCAAAAAATGAAAATATATTATACCGTTCGGGCATACTTCAAAAAAACCTTATAAGGTGTTGTGCTTTCGCTTTAAATACTTATAAAAAGCAAATTTACAAAAAAACTTTCATTATATGGCCATAAGCCTCATATTGTCCTCTTAATTAGAGAATTGGATAAGTATGTTTTGATCTGCCAAGTACATAGTTAATGACTTTAGATTCAATGGCCTTATGGCGGCTTCCCGCTCTCAGACGTCTCAATTCTTTCCACGCCCCAGAATTCTAGGTCTAGCTCCTCTATCAGTGCCTCCAGTTGCTCGTGGTATTCCGGATCGATGTACCGCGCGGCCTTGAGGAAGGCGACGCAGTGTTTCTTTACCGGTTCTCCTACTGGCTCCGTCTTGTACCTGATGAGCCAGTCGGCGATGTCAATATGATTCTCCAGGTCTTCTGCTGTTGCGTTCTGCTGCAGGATTGGACTGACGGTGATGCCGAGATCCGGATACTTGGCCAGCTTCTCGGTCCATTCCTGGAATCCGTCGATGTCGGGGAAGGCGATCACCTTTCTGCCTTTCAGGACCAGGAGCCTGTCGTTTATACAGGACTTTCCTCCGGTTGCCAGCCAGAGATAGCGAGGCATCAGCCCAGCACAGATGAGCGCCGTCTTTTCTGATTCGACCAGGGCCACCGGCTTGCCCGGATACTGGAGCAGAAGATGCTCGCCGAACAGGCACTGCGTTAGTTCCCAGTTCTTCGGCAGTTGACCGGATTGCTTCATCAGGGAATGCACCCAGGTGATGCGCCCGGGCATATTCTCATCCTTGATGCGATGTCCTGTCTCGCGGTTGTACTTCATCACCTTGCCCGTCCGGCAGCGACCGAGTTGGTCGAGCTGGAAGAAGATCACGTCGCCGGAGCGAGTAACACCGACGCGGTATTCCTCAATGAGTTCGCTGACCGCCCTGGGTTCGACGATGGTTTTTAAGAAAGCAACCAGATCTGAGTCGTGATTGAAGCGGACGCTGCGGGTCACGACATCATCAGGGAGGAAGCAGAGCGGCTTGGGCTTCGGCTGGTCCAGCCAGGCGGGGCGATCTTCGCGCCAATCCTTGCCGGGTTTCAGGTCGGGATGGTCAGCAAAGAACTGCTTTGGGGTGTAGTGGTATGCGCAGCTGGATGAATGGTCGCATCGGCCCACAGACTCATGCAGCGGCTCTCCGTTCTCATCCACATAGAGCGTAAAGCAACGTTTCCGTCCACAGCGTGGACAGGTATAACGTGTATTTATTCCATTGTATTTCTGCAAGTTATACATTGTCGTAGGAGTTGTGTCCACGCGTCCACGGCAGCAGACAAAGTAGCCACCGTGGGCGAAGTGGACTAAGTGGACAGTTAATCGAAGAGTTTTCGTGTCTCGGCTAGGACTTGGGTGTCCACACCGTCCACGCTGTCCTTAGTGTCTGCGCCCTCGGACGTGGACATGGACTTAATGCGAGCTGCGATCTTGCCGACCATAGACTTGGAAATGCCCAGGATTCCGGCTATCTCGCGATAGGATTTTCCCTTCTCCAGCAGTTCCTTGACGTTCTGGTCCTGAGTATTGTTGTCCTGCTCGGAAGGCTCCCGGAGGTGATTGTACTCCGAGGCAAACTCCTTGAACACGAAGTGGACGTAGCCACCGGTCTTGTCAATTTCGTACACCAGGACATTGTCGCTGTCGTATCGGAATTCACCGGCTCTGACTTTCAGCTGCTTTACATATCTCAGCCGGCTGTCCTTGGCGCTCTTGCCAATGGCGAACACGGAATCAAAGAAATTGTAGAGCTTCTTGGAGCCAGCCAGGTCGTTCTGGGTAATAGGGCTGGTGAGGCTTCGCTTGGGCGTATGCGCGATAATCAGTAGGGACCAGCCGTACTGCTTCTTCAGGTTCATCAACTTCATCATGAATATACCGGCGTCCACTCCCTTGTCGGAGTTGTTGCACAGGTAAGTCAAGTTGTCAATGATGGCCACCTTACAGCGCAGTTTCAGCATTGCTTCCTGGATGTGTGACAGAATCTTCTCCTCGTAGTCTTTGACATCAAGGGACATCGGGTTGATTTCGGCGCGGAACAGTCCGTCAGGGAAGGGATGGAGCTGGCCAGTATCGGAATCGGTGTATCGCATCTGGAACTGCTTGTCGCTTAACTCGCAGTCCACCAAGAGGACATTCTGCGTCAGGGCTATTTCTTCGGCCATCTGGACGGCATAGATGGATTTGCCCAGGTTGGAGTCGGAGAACAAGCAGCAGACCTCGCCTTCGTACCAGAGTTCGTGGTAGAGTGGGTCAGGATTGGGGCGTTTGCTCGCGTCGGTGAGGGTGCGGTTTGCAGTCTTGACGGTGAACATTCCGATATTGTCCGCAGCTGCCGCGCTCTCGACTTCGGCGCTGATTGCTTTGATAGGATCTACTTCCATAGCGTGAGTCTCCTATCAGTGCTGGTAACGAAAGACGGCTTTGGTCTCGATCGCTTCGTCGAGTTCGTCGGCATCTACGAGGGTCTTGCCTTCGAGCTTGAGGATGGTGATCTTGCCCTTCTTGGCCAGACGGTAGAAGGTGGTTGTACCAATCTTGAGTTTGTGGCAGGCCTCCTCCCTGGTATAGTATCTCTTTTCACTCCTTTGGGCGACTTCTGCGCCTACCTCGGCAATGGCCTCGGCGATAATGGGTTTCAGGATATTCTTGACGAATCCCCGAATCATATCTGTTTCAGACATAATTTTTGGTTATTTTGAATTGTTAGTGAAAAGGAGTCGCGACGTCCTACTACCAGCCTGGTAGCAAAAACAAAAATATAAGCAAAATGTGGAAATATGAAAATGATTATTGGCAGTTTTTGACCGACTGAAAGTATTAAGTTCGCGCTATATCTTTACATCGTAACTAATTGTTTGATAATTAAAAAGGTGTGAGTTTTCACGCGCTTCGGTATGCCGTGGCTCGTTCCGGGGTGCAAACTGGAGCGCTCGTAGCACGGGTAAAAAAATCAAAAAAAGTTTTCAACAAGAAGACACTTTCAAATTGTTACCACCTCATTCCATGATGCTCAGTTACGTTTTCAAAAAACGCGTTTTCTATGCATTTTCGGCCTTTCTGACGCAGAATTATAGTATTGAACTTACGGATTTTTTAATCAGTCACTGAATAATGCCCATTTGAGCGCGTTACAGCGAGGGGTAATTATAAAGTAATGATGTAGATACATATATATAACAGTTTGATTGTCATTTCCACATTTTCTGCCGAACTTCGCGGTAGAGAATAGACTTGAAACTTGTTACAGCATACGCGCTTAAACTATGATTGCACTTCCTTCCATAGCATTCGGTGGGTTCTCCGGTTCGGCAAAGGATGTTACGGCCAGACAAGTTCACGGCCGTAGCATCCTTACTGTTCGAGCCTGGCCTACTGGACCGACATCCAACGCCCAGGTGGTCCGCCGCGCTTCCTTGAAGAAGATAGCCAAATCCTGGCAGCTGCTGACTTCTGACCAGATGCGTGATTGGGACAGGCTGGCGGAGCAGAACTCCGGACAGAGTGTATTCGGCCAGAAGGCCGTGATCTCGGGCCTCAATCTTTTTGTCCGCCTGAATGCTAACCGGGCAATGGCTGGCGAGCCACTGCTGATGAATGCTCCGGCTTCCAATGTTCCAGTTCCGAATGTTATCTATACTCAGGTCGCAATCACGCCTGATCTTGTCGTATTCGGAGGTATCAAGCACGAGCCTGCGCCTCTGAAACTGGTCGTGAAGATGTCCGTCTCCCAAAGTCCTGGCGTTTCCAACGGTTGGAGCAAGACTGTCATAATCACCCCCGGATCAGAAGATGACTGGGGTGAAGTGGATGTGACGACCCTGTATCTGAAAACCATTGGCGTTGAACCTGTGCCGGGAGAGAAGGTCTTCATCCAGACCTATTGGCTTGACACTGCCTCTGGCTTCACAGGAATTGAGTGCCGCGATACTGTCATCGTAACCGGCGAATCTCCTTACCAGCGCCGTGTGAAGGTAACAATGGACAACCTCGATCCCAATGAAGATAATAATGTCTCTGCCATTGACGTGGACTTCTCCACCGGTGCTCCTGTAGCGCAGTTCAATGCGGTATGCCTGGGCCACAGTGACGTAGCTTCTTCCGAGATACATCTGGACCAGGAACTGCCTGCTGATGTCATCGGTACCGGAATCTGTATGGGCCGTGCAAATGGGCCCGACGGAAAGATTGTTGTGCAGTCCTACCTGGTATGGATTCATAACTACGACGGCAAAGCTGAGATGACCTTCGCTCATCGAGGCGGCTACTATGTAAAACCCACGGAGTGCTTCGGCGCCGGTGTCATGTATTAACCTTCAAACTGAAAAGCCATGTTCAACAGTACAGGAAATAACTTTGGTGCCGGCCAGATCCAGTTCAAGGATTATCAGGCTTCCAACTACGTGGTCCTGAACTCCAAGTTTACCTTTGACACCACCAGTCCGGCTTACCAGGCTTGCGAGCAGCTGGAGATTTATGTGCCGGATCTCACCATAGACCGCAGTGCAGTTGGTGCTGTCTTTATCCGCTTCGAGGATGAACAGCATTACTCCTGGGGTGACTCCATCTATGACGGCGGCTCTATCCTCAAGTCCTGGGTGAAGGATAAGAACACGATTGTGATTGAAAAGCAGCCCTGGTTCGACCAAAATGGCCCGCTCATCATCTACATCCTGACGCTGTACCCTCAGCTTAACCAGGGTGCCAACACTATTAAGGGGATACAGCAGCGCCTTACCATGACCACTGATGGCAATTACCTCCATTTCAGTTACGAGACGTTCATGGTAGCGTTTGAGCATTGGGTATTCATCCATCTTCTGTTCTCCGGGTGCACCTATGCTTACAGGGATTCTCTCTGGGAGGTAACGATGGAAGAGTTGCCAGCAGGCATTACGGCGGATATTCCCATTTGTGGAGGTGGCAACCAGATGCACCCTGAATGCGACGGTATGACAGAAGCCCACATTGAGAACGGGGTTCTTAGCAACCAGCGTCGTGTGATGGGGTTTTGGGACACCGGCCACGATCCGTTTGTGTACGCTTTCCTAGTTCGTGATACCAACGCATAATGACTATGGACCAGAAGAAGAAAATAGAACTCACACGCCTGCAGGGCATCATTGCTGTGGCCAGTTTCAGCAGTGGCGTCATCATCGCCTCCGTGTGCCTCTTCTTCATCCCGCCGCTGGGAGAGATAGCCAGTTCGGCCGTGAGCATCGTCAGTGAACTGCTTGTGTTGTGCGGAGCCATCCTGGGCGTGAAAGCCAGCTATGACGTCAAGTTCCGGAAGTTTGAAGCCGAACTCAACCAGGTAATTGAGAACGATAACAGAAATACACCATAGACCAACCTATGAAACACTTCTTGCCTCTGCTTCTGCTCCTCGTGGCCTCTGCCTGCGGTACTGTCCGGACGCTTCCAGTCCAGGACAGTACTCGGGTAGAAGTGCGTGTAGAGAAGGAAATCGTGGTGGATACCGCCTGGGTGGAGCTGCCGATAATCGAGGAGAAAGTGGTGACGTTGGATACGGCGTCGGTTCTGGAGAACCGGTATGCCAAGAGCGAGGCGGTGGTATCCAATGGCCGGCTGTCTCACTCGCTGGCGACGAAGGCCGTTCGGGAACCGGTAAAAGTGGAGAAGGAGCTTGTCTACCGGGACAGCCTGGTCTATAGGGACAGAGTGGTCAGGGAAGAGGTGAGGGTAGAGAAGGAACTAACCCCCTGGCAAACAATGAAGATGAGGACCGGAGGTGTTTGCTTGTTTTTTATACTATTGATAATCATATATTTTGTTATAAAACTTTTGTTCAACCTTAATCTTTTCAAACTATGAAGTACATTCCTTCTATCGCTTTCGAAGAGATGTCTGGCTCCGCCAAGGGCGTGACCGCAGCGAAGGTCAAGAGCCGCAAGTACATCCGCAACCGTGGCTACGGCGGCAGCACCCGCACGAGCTACCAGGCGTCCGTGAAGGCCGTGTTCAAGCAGCTGAGCCAGGCTTGGAAGGGGCTGACCAACGCGCAGATCCTGGCCTGGAACGCCGCCGCCAACACCGCCGAGGGCCGCTCGGTGCTGGGTACCAAGAGCAAGATCAGCGGCTGCAACCTCTTCATGAGGCTGAACTACTGGGTCGTGTACTGCGGTGGCAGCATCATGACCGCCGTGCCGACGCTCTCTGGCATTGAGGCTCCGGCCGATGCGACCGTGGTTCTCTCCAGCTCGGCGATGACCTTCCAGCTGGCTGATATCCCCAGCGACGTCACCAACCTGAAGCTCATCATCCAGGCCTCCGAGCCCCAGGGCAACGGCATCACCCGCGCCTACAGCAAGGCTGCTGCCTTTGGCGATCCTCTCACTCCGGTGACCACCGCCATCGACATCAAGTCTGACTACGACGAGAAGTGCGGCGCTCCTTCGGCCGGCTATCCGAAGGTCTTCTTCCGCTACTTCTACGTCAACACCGCCACCGGGGAGAAGTCCGGCGAGAAGATGGCCAGCGCAGTGCTGTCTGCCTAGCAGCTGCCGGGTAACCGGCGCTTTCCTCTGACGACGAAGCCCCGACTGTCAATGACGGCCGGGGCTTTTCGTGCGATTTTTGGGCTATATAGAGAGGAAGTGGCGGATTCCTTCAACGTGAAGATTGACGAGAGCCTGAGAGCCCTCTGCGGACTCAAGGAAGGCAACATCCTCGCGGTTATCCATAAAGAGGTTCTCGGTCAGGACAGCGGGGCAGCTGGTGTGGCGAATGATATAGAAGTCCTTCTCGATGTCGGGATCTCCGTCGGCGAAGTCGGTCCGGAGACGCATTCCCGGCAGATGGTTTTTCGCGGCTTCGTACAGGCACGTTGCCAGGGCGTCGGCCTTGGTCTTGCCTCGGGTGGTGAAGCAGCTCCATCCCCGAGCATCGAGCCAATTCTGGCCTTTTCCGGCGGCGTTAACGTGGATGGAGATGAGAAACACCTGATCGTTCCCGAGCTGCCTACAGACGGCGTTTACGCGGCGGCAGCGCTCCTTTAGGGAGATGTCTTCGCGTTCTGGGACTACGAGCTGGGCGTCGAGGCCCAGGGCAAGGAGCCGTTCTCTGATCAGGAAGGAGAGGTAGCGATTGTAGGCGTATTCGCGGAAGTGTCCGTCAGGACTCCGTTTTCCGGGAGTGTCAAAGCCGTGGCCGTTGTCGAGAAGTATCTTCATAGTTGTCGTCTTGGATTTGACGACAAGGTGGATATAAAATGTGGAAATAACTATATCCAAGTTTTTCCATTATCTTTGCACTGGATACGCCGAACACGGAGTATTCATAAACGCAACGGCCCGGACGTATACTTTGAGTGTACCTCCGGGCTTTTTTGTTGGTTTTCACAAAATGTAGGCACGATGTAGGCACATTTTGGAAAAGAAATGCCCCCACAGGTATCTGTAGGGGCATTTTTGGTGGTGCTGGGAAGAATCGAACTGCCGACACAAGGATTTTCAGTCCTTTGCTCTACCATCTGAGCTACAGCACCAGTTGTGTTTTGGGATTGCAAATATAGGAACAGTTTGCGAATCCACCAAATTTAATTTGCGATTTTGCGCAGAAAAAATGCGATTACGTGCGTCTCCCGGCGAGAATGACGCCGAACAGAATCAGCGCGGAGCCGATACCTCCGGCCAGCGTCAGATGCTCGCCCAGGATGGTCATCCCGCCGGCCAGGGAGAATACCGGCATGAGATACACATAGTTAGTCGCCGTGACGTTGCCCAGGCGGACGATGACACGGCTCCAGATCACATAGCAGGCAAGGGAAGCGACCAGCGCCAGGAAGAGGAGGTTGCCCCAGACCTGCGGCTGCGCGAAAACCGCGGGGTCGACCCGGTTTTCGCCGCCCGGCAGGAACGGCAGGATGGTCAGCAGGCCGTAGGCGAAGACTTTCCGCGTCGCGAAGAGGGAGCCGTATTCCTTCGACATCCAGCCCATGAAGAGGCTGTAGACCGCCCAGCAGAGGGCGGCGGCCAGGGCCAGCAGGTCGCCGCGCAGCGAGACCTGCAGGCGCGCGCCGTCGAAGAGCATCAGCGCCATGCCGCCCAGCGCGAGCAGCGTGCCGAACAGCAGCGGCAGGCTGCCGCGCACATCCTCCGCGGCGGCCGCGAAACGGTCGTGGCGCAGCCGGCGGTACGCCAGGCTGAGCAGCGCCGTCAGCAGCGGCGTGCTGCACACGAGGAAAGCCACGTTGGAGGTCTGCGTGTAGGCAAGGGCCGTGTTCTCCGCCAGGAAGTACATGGAGCCTCCGGCGAGGCCGAGGACGACGAACACCGCCTCGTCCTGCCAGTTGCGGCTCCACAACCGGCGGCTGCCGGGCTGCCTGAGCGACAGCGCCCAAATGCCCGCGTACGCCATGGCAAAACGGATAAAGAAGATCTCAGCCGGTCTGAGACCGGCCAAGATCAAGACTTTCGTACTGATGAACGTCACACCCCAGACGGCCACGACGGCCAGTGCCACGAGGTGCACGAAGAATTTCGAACGCCCCACGCTGCTAATATTCGTCCCAGCTCTTGATGCTGATCGCATCCTGCGGAACGGCGCAGAAGGCGCGGATGTAGGCGGTCGCGAGCCGGCTGTTGGTGATTAGCGGCACGTTGAAGTCGATGGCCGCACGACGCATCTGGTAGCCGTTGCTGAGCTCGCTGTGCGTGAAATTCTTGGGGATGTTGATCACCAGCTCCACCTCGTGCTTGCGGATGAGGTCCAGCGCGGCGGGAGCGCCTTCCTCCTGCTCGTTGGGCCAGAGGGCGCGCTTCGCGGGAACGCCGTTCTCGTTCAGGTATTTGCACGTGCCGGCGGTGGCGTAGATCGTGTAGTCCTTCTTCGCCAGGAGGAGACATGCGCGCAGCAGGTCGGCCTTCTGGAGCGGGTTGCCGGAAGAGATCAGGATGGACTTCTGCGGGATGCGGTGGCCGACGGAGAGCATCGACTTGAGCAGCGCCTCATTGAGGTTGTCGCCGATGCAGCCCACCTCGCCGGTGGACGCCATGTCGACGCCCAGCACCGGGTCGGCCTTGCCCAGACGGGCGAAGGAGAACTGGGAGCACTTGATGCCGACGTAGTCGAGCTCGAAGGGATCGATGTCGATCTTCTCCGGACGCTGGCCGAGCATGCAGCGCGTGGCCAGGTCGATGAAGTTGACCTTCAGGACCTTGGACACGAACGGGAAGCTGCGGGAAGCGCGGAGGTTGCACTCGATGACCTTGATGTAGTTGTCGGTGGCGAGGAACTGGATGTTGAACGGTCCGGTGATGTGCAGCTCGGCGGCGATGGCGGCCGCGGTCTTGCGGATCTTGGCGGCCGTGATGCCGTAGATCTTCTGCGGCGGGAACTGGATGGTGGCGTCGCCGGAGTGCACGCCCGCGAACTCGATGTGCTCGGAGATCGCGTAGGCGATCACCTTGCCGCCATCGGCCACGGCGTCGCACTCAAGCTCCTTGCAGCGCTGCATGAAGGAGCTGATGACGACCGGATGCTCCTCGGACACCTCGACGGCCATGTCGAGGAAGATCCGCAGGTCCTCCTTGCTGTAGCAGACGTTCATCGCGGCGCCGGAGAGCACGTAGGACGGGCGGACGAGGACCGGGAAGCCGACTTCGTCGACGAACTTGTCCACGTCTTCCATCGTCGTGAGCTCGCTCCAGCGCGGCTGGTCGATGCCCAGCTTGTCCACGATCTGGGAGAACTTGTTGCGGTCCTCGGCGCGGTCGATGTCGTGCGCCGTGGTGCCCAGGATGTGGACGCCGGCGCGCATCAGGGGCACGGCCAGGTTGTTCGGGATCTGGCCGCCCACGCTCACGATCACGCCGTAGGGCTTCTCCAGGCCGCAGATCTCCATGACGGTCTCGAAGCTCAGCTCATCGAAATAGAGCCGGTCGCAGACGTCGTAGTCGGTCGATACGGTCTCGGGGTTGTAGTTGATCATGATGGCCTTGTAACCGCTCTTGCGGAGCGTGTTCAGGGCATTCACGCCGCACCAGTCGAACTCCACGGAGCTGCCGATGCGGTAGGCGCCGGAACCCAGGACGATGACGGTGTTGGAGCCGTCCTCGAAGGTGATGTCGTCCACCTCGCCGTTGTAGGTCATATAGAGATAGTTGGTCGAGGAAGGGAACTCCGCGGCCAGGGTGTCGATTTGCTTGACATACGGGCGCAGGCCCAGGAAGGCGCGCAGTTCGCGGACCTTGGCCTCGGTCGTGCCGATCACGCGCGCGATCTGGATGTCCGAGAAGCCCTGGCACTTGGCCTTCTTGAGCAGGTCGAATCCGATGTCCGTCAGCTGCTTGCAGGATTCGAGCTCACGATAGGTGTTCTCGATGCCGGCCAGCTTGCAGAGGAACCAGCGGTCGATCTTGGTCAGCTCATAGATGCGGTCCACCGTGTAGCCGGCCTCGAAGGCGGCGGCGATGGCGAAGATGCGCATGTCCGTCGGATGGCGCAGCAGGTCGTCGAGGTCGTCGCGCTTGAACGGCTTGTTGCACACGAAGCCGTTGGCTCCCTGGCCGATCATGCGCAGACCCTTCTGCATCGCCTCTTCGAAGGTGCGGCCGATGGCCATCACCTCGCCGACGCTCTTCATGCTGGAGCCGATCTCGCGGGACACGCCCTTGAATTTATTGAGGTCCCAGCGCGGGATCTTACAGACCACATAGTCCAGCGCAGGCTCGAAGAAGGCGGGCGTGGTCTTGGTCACGGTGTTCTTGAGCTCGTGCAGGCCGTAGCCGAGGCCGATCTTGGCCGCGATGAAGGCGAGGGGATAGCCCGTGGCCTTGGAGGCCAGGGCGGAGGAGCGGCTCAGACGGGCGTTGATCTCGATCACGCGGTAGTCCTCGCCGTCCGGGCTGAAGGCATACTGGACGTTGCATTCGCCCACGATGCCGACGTGGCGGACGATGTCGATGGCTTTCTTGCGCAGGAAGTTGCATTCGTCGTTGGTGAGCGTCTGGCAGGGAGCGACCACGATGCTCTCGCCGGTATGGATGCCGAGCGGGTCGAAATTCTCCATGTTACAGACCGCGATGCAGTTGTCGAAGCGGTCTCGCATGACCTCGAACTCGATCTCCTTCCAACCGCGCAGCGACTTCTCCACCAGCACCTGCGGGGAGAAGGAGAACGCCTTGCGCGCCACGGTCTCGAGTTCTTCCTCATCCTCGCAGAATCCGGAGCCCAGGCCGCCCAGGGCGTAGGCGGCGCGCAGGATGACCGGGTAGCCGACCTCGCGGGCGGCCGCCCGGGCCTCCTCCAGGTTGGCGGCGGGATGGGACTTGATGGTCTTGATGTCGATCTCGTCCATGCGCTCCACGAAGAGCTCACGGTCTTCCGTGTCGATGATGGCCTGGACCGGGGTGCCGAGCACCTTGACGCCGTTGGCCTCGAGGACGCCGCCCTTGTAGAGCGCCACGCCGCAGTTGAGCGCGGTCTGTCCGCCGAAGGCGAGCAGGATGCCCTGCGGCTTCTCCTTCTTGATGACCTTCTCCACGAAGAAGGGGGTCACGGGCAGGAAATAGACCTTGTCGGCGACGCCTTCGGAGGTCTGCACCGTAGCGATGTTTGGGTTGATGAGGACCGTCTTGATGCCCTCCTCCCGGAGGGCCTTGAGGGCCTGCGAGCCGCTGTAGTCAAATTCGCCGGCTTCGCCGATCTTGAGGGCGCCCGATCCGAGCACCAGAACTTTCTTTATGTTGGGGTCGATCATAACAGGGAGATAAAGTCGTCAAAGATGAATTCGGTATCCTCCGGGCCGCTGGAGGCCTCGGGGTGGAACTGGGCGGAGAAGAAGGGTTTGGACTTGTGCCGGATGCCTTCGTTGGTGCCGTCGTTCATGTTGATGAAGTAGGGCTCCCACTCGGCGGGCAGCGTATCTTCCTTGATGGCATAGCCGTGGTTCTGCGCCGTGATGTAGCAGTTGGTCGTGCCGGCCTGGCGCACCGGCTGGTTGTGGGAGCGGTGGCCGTATTTGAGCTTGTAGGTCTTGGCGCCGGCTGCGATGCCGAGCAGCTGGTTGCCCAGGCAGATGCCGCAGATGGGCTTGCCCGTCTCCATCGCCTTGCGGATGTGCTCCACGGTGACGGCGCAGTGGACCGGGTCGCCCGGGCCGTTGGAGATGAACAGGCCGTCCCACTCGAGCTGGTTGAAATCGTAGTCCCAGGGCACGCGGATGACCTCGACGTTGCGGACGATCAGGTTGCGGAGGATCTGGTGCTTGACGCCGCAGTCCACCAGGACCACCTTCTTGTCTCCCTGTCCGTAGCGGATGATTTCCTGGCAGGAGACCTTCGCGACCTGGTTCTCCAGGCTCGGGTCGGCCACCTCGAACGCACTGTCGTCGTCGGCCGGGACGATCTTGCCGAGCATCGAACCCTCTTCGCGGAGAATCTGGGTCAGCAGGCGGGTGTCGATCCCGTAGATGCCGGGGACCTTCTGCTCCTCCATCCAGGCGCCCAGGCTCTTGACGGCGTCCCAGTGGCTGTATTCTTCGCAGTAATCGGTCACGATCAGGCCGCGGATGTGGATCTTCTCGGACTCGAAGCCCTTCAAGAGGCCACCGGCGTCAGACATCATCTTGGAAATGCCGTAATTGCCGAGGATCGGATACGTGATACAGAGGATCTGTCCCTCGAAGGACGGGTCCGTGAGGCTCTCCGTATAGCCGACCATGGCCGTGGAGAAGACCACTTCTCCGTCGCAGGGACCGTCGTAGCCGAAGCTCCAGCCCTCCATTGTGCGTCCGTTCTGCAGGACGAGTTTCACTTTTTTGCGTGTTGCCATATAACAGTTTGATAATCTATTTCCAGTCGGAAGCCGCGTCCATCAGCGCGGCGATCTTGTCGTTGCATAAGTTGCCCAGGCTCCCCAGGTGCGTGTGCCCCAGGTCGGAAGCGCGCAGCCTGGCGGGGTCGCCGCCCGCGTAGCGGAAGCGGCCCTCGTTGACCTCGACGCCCACCTGCCGGTAGGCCTCGCGGAACGGCGTGCCGGCGAGGGTGCGGCGGTTGACCTCCTCGACCGTGAAGAGGTAGCCGTAGAGGGGATTCTCGAGGATATGGTCGTTGACCTCGATGTGCGCGAGCATGTAGTCCGTCATCTGCAGGCACTCGTGCATCAGCTCCAGGGCGGGGAAGAGGACGTCCTTGAGGAGCTGGTAGTCGCGGTGGTAGCCGTGCGGCATGTTGCTGCACATCATCGCGATCTCGTTCTCGCAGGCCAGGATCCGGTTGCACTTGCCGCGCAGGATCTCCCACACGTCGGGATTCTTCTTGTGCGGCATGATGCTGGAGCCCGTGGTCAGCTCGTCCGGGAAGTGGATGAAGCCGAAGTTGGGGCACATATACTGGCAGCAGTCGGCCGCGAATTTATTGAGCGTCAGCGCGATGCTGCCCATCGCGGAGGCCACGGCGCGCTCGGTGCGGCCGCGCTGCATCTGGGCGGCGACGCTGTTGTAGACAGGGGAGGCGAAGCCCAGCAGGTCCGTCGTCATCTGGCGGTCGAGCGGGAAGGAATTGCCGTAGCCCGCGGCGGAGCCGAGCGGGTTGCGGTCGACCACCTTGTAGGCGCCGCCCAGCAGGTACATGTCGTCCACGAGGGCTTCGGCGTAGGCGCCGAACCACAGGCCGAAGGACGAGGGCATCGCCACCTGCGCGTGCGTGTAGCCGGGCAGGAGCACCTCTTTGTGCTTCTCGCTGAGCGCCTGGAGCGTGCGGAAGACGGTTAGCACCTCGTCGCGCAGCGTGCGGAGCTCGTCGCGCAGGAAGAGCTTGAGGTCCACGAGCACCTGGTCGTTGCGGGAGCGGCCGGAGTGGATCTTCTTGCCGACCTCGCCCAGCTCGCGGGTGAGCAGGAGTTCGACCTGGGAGTGGATGTCCTCGACGTCGGGCTCGAGCGTGAAGTCGCCGGCCTCGATGCGCTCTGCGATGCGGGCCAGGGCGGCGTCCAGCGCGGACAGCTCGTCGGCCGTCAGCAGGCCGATGCGCTCCAGCATCTTGATGTGCGCCCGGGAGCCCTGCACGTCGTAGCGCGCCAGCCGGAGGTCCAGCACGCGGTCGTTGCCGACCGTGAAGCGGTCGACGGCCTCGGTTGCAGAAGTGCCTTTATTCCAAAGAGTTGCCATATAAATTCTCAATAAAAGCTATGTATCCGTCAATGCCTTCCGCGATCTCGCGCGTCAGGATGTATTCGTCCGCCTTGTGCGAACGGGAAGAGTCGCCGGGCCCCATCTTGACGGCATCCACCGGGATGCGCATCCAGTCGGATGTGGTCGGCGAGGAGAAGGTCTCGATGCCGAGGGCCGCGGCCGTGCGCAGCAGCGCCGAGCCGGGCCGCGTGGCCGACGAGCGGTTCAGGAGGTTGCGCGGCGAGAGCCGGCTGCGGCACAGCGCCTGCAGTTCGTCCACGATCTCCTGGTTGTCGTATTGTTCCGTCGGGCGGATGTCCACCACGAAGCGGCAGCGGTCGGGGATGACGTTGTGCGCCTGTCCGGCCTGGATCTGCGTGACGCTGAGATGGACGTCGCCCATCAGGGGAGAATGCTTCGCAAAAACGTGCGCGCGCAGCGCGGCGATGTCGTCCAGCGCGATGTAGAGCGCGTTGACGCCTTCGTTGCGGGCGGCGTGCCCGCTGACGCCCTGCGCCTCGCCGTCCAGCACCAGCAGGCCGCGCTCGCTCGTGGCGGCGCGCATGCAGGTCGGCTCGCCGACAAGCACCCACTTGGGCCAAGGATAGCGGCCGGTGGCGAAGATGCCCTCCGGGCCGAAGAGCCAGCGCGTCCCGTCGGGGCCGCTGACCTCCTCCTCGCGCACGAGCAGGAGCATCAGGTTGATGGGGAGCTCACGCTCAAAAAAATGGCGGAATGCAGCAATCATCGACACTACACTTCCGCCATCGTCATTGGAACCAAGGCCATAGATGATATCGGGATCGTTGCCCGAATCATACGGGTCGCGGGTATATCCGTTGTTGACGGGGACCGTGTCGAGATGCGCATCGAGGGCGAGGGTCGGCCTGGCGGGATCGAAATGGCGGTTGACGGCGACGATATTGCCGTTGAACCGCTCGCAGCGGATGCCGGCCGACTCCAGGAAAGAAGCAACGCAGGCGGCGACGTCCGATTCTTGCCCGGAGAGGGAAGGGATACGGACCATCTGCCGCAGAAGCTCTATGGATTGTTCGTGCAAACTCATATCTTCAATTCCGTGCCGCCTGGCTCCAACAGGCGCGCTGCGTTGCGGATGACTACGCCGGCGGCACCATCCCGCAGTGCCTGGAACGCATTGTCGAGTTTGGGAATCATCCCTTCGACGACGCGTCCTTCGGCTTTCAGACGCCCGTAGGCGTCCGGATCTAGGAGGGGGATTACGCTCTGCTCGTCATTCCGGTCACAAAGTACGCCATTTTTCTCGAAACAATAAAATAATTTTGCACCCAAGGCGACAGAAATTGCAGATGCCATCGTGTCGGCATTGGTATTGAGCAGCTGACCGGCCCCGTCGTGGTTGATCGCGCAGAAGACCGGGGTCAGCCCCGCGTCGAGCAGCTGCCTGACGAAAGGCACGTTGACGCTCGCAGCCGTGACGTCGCCCACGAAGCCGAAATCCACCTTCGTGACGCCGTCGGAGAGGGTTTTGGGCGCGCGTTTGCGGGCCGTGACCGCGCCGCCGTCGCAGCCGGCCAGGCCGATGGCGTTGCAGCCGTGCTTCTGCAGGCGCGCCACGATGTCCTTGTTGCACAGGCCGGCATAGACCATCGTCACGACCTCGAGCGTGGCCGCGTCGGTGACGCGCCGGCCCTCGATCTTGACGGGCTCCTGGCCCAGCGCCTTCTGCATCTGGCTGGCCTTCACGCCGCCGCCGTGCACGATGACCTTCGGGCCCGGCAGGGCCGCGAATTCGGCGCAGAACTGCTCCAGCGCCACCGGGTCGTCCACGACGTTGCCGCCTATCTTATAGAGAGAGATCATAAGCTTTCGAGCATCCGTTTCATTACGACCTGGGCGGACACCGTGCGGTTGGCCGCCTCGGGGATCACCAGGCTCGTCGGCGCGTCGATCACCTCGTCGGAGACGATCATGTTGCGCCGCACGGGCAGGCAGTGCATGAAGTAAGCGTTATTGGTGACCGCCATGTGTCTGGCGTCCACGGTCCAGCCCATGTCCTTGCTCAGGATCCGGCCGTACTGCGCGGGGTCGGTGACGCCCGGGCAGCTCCAGTTCTTGGCATAGACGAAGTCGGCGCCTTCCAGGGCCTTCATCTGGTCGTATTCGACGGGCGCATTGCCCGCGAAGGCGGGATCCAGCTCGTAGCCGTGCGGGTGGGTGATGACGAAGTCGACGTCGGCCGCGTTCATCCATTCCGCGAAAGAGTTCGGCACGGCCTGGGGGAGGGCCCGCGGGTGCGGGGCCCAGGTCAGGACCACCTTGGGACGCTTTTTCTTGCGGTATTCCTCGATCGTGATCAGGTCGGCGAAGGCCTGGCAGGGGTGCACGGTGGCGGACTCCAGGCTGATCACGGGCTTGCCGCCGTATTCGATGAACTGCTTGAGGACGGTCTCGTTGTAGTCGAAGCCGCGGTCCGTCAGGCCCGCGAAGGAGCGGATGCCGATCAGGTCGCAGTAGCTCGTCATCACGGGGATGGCCTCGCGCAGGTGCTCGGACTTGTCGCCGTCCATCACCACGCCCATCTCGGTCTCCAGTTTCCAGCTGTCCTGGCCGATGTTGAGCACGATGGGGCTCATGCCGAGGTTGATCGCAGCCTTCTGGCTGCTCAGGCGCGTGCGCAGGCTGCTGTTGAAGAAGACCAGCATGATGGTCTTGTTCTCGCCCAGGTGCTTCCACGCATAGGGCGTGGCTTTCACCTGCTTCGCTTCCTCGAGCGCTGCGCCGAGGTCGCCGATGTCGCTGACGTGGAAGAATGTTTTCATCCGAGTACTTCTTTGAATGCGGTGAGGAACCGGTCGGCCTCCGCCCTGGTGAGGCAGAGCGGTGCGAGGAGCCGGATCATGTTCTGGCCGGCGACGCCGGTGAAGATGTGCTTGTCGTAGAGGAGCGCCTGCCGCAGGGGAGCGACGGGTTCGTTGAACTCGATACCCAGCATCAGGCCCTTGCCCCGCACTTCCTTGATGCGCGGGCTCTTGGGAAGCGATTCCTTGATGTAGTCGCCGACGGCGAGCGCGTTCGCGACCAGGCCCTCCTGCTCAATGATGTCGAGCACGGCCAGGGCGCCGGCGCAGGCGAGGTAGTTGCCGCCGAAAGTGGTGCCGAGCATGCCCTTGCGCGCCTGGAACTCGGGCGCGATCAGGATGCCGCCGCAGGGGAAGCCGTTGGCGATGCCCTTGCCCATCGTGATGATGCCCGGACGGATGCCGGCCCACTGGTGGGCGAAGAACTTGCCGGTGCGGCCGTAGCCGCTCTGGACCTCGTCCAGGATCAGGACGGCGCCGTACTGCTTGCAGAGGCGTTCGAGCGCCTGCAGGAAGGCGTATTCCGGCAGGTGGATGCCGCCGCAGCCCTGGATGCCCTCCACGATGACGCCCGCGACGTCGCCCTTGGCGAGTTCGGCCTCCACGGCCGCCGCGTCGTTGAGCTCGCAGAACGTCACCTTGTGGTGCGCGTTGAAGGGGGAGACGATGGACGGGTTGTCCGTCATCGCCACGGCGCCGGAGGTGCGGCCGTGGAAGCTGCGCCTGAACGCGACGATGCGGTCGCGTCCGGTATGGAAGGACGCCAGCTTGGCGGCATTCTCGTTGGATTCCGCGCCGCTGTTGTCCAGGAAGAGGGAATAATCCTCATAGCCGCTGGCGATGCCGATGCGGCGGGCGAGTTCCTCCTGCAGCGGGTTGCGCACGCTGTTGGAATAGAAGCCGATCTTGCCGAGCTGGTCGGTGAGCACTTCGTTGTAGTGCGGGTGGCAGTGGCCCACGGAAATCACCGCGTGACCGCCATAGAGGTCCAGGTATTCCTGGCCCTTGTCGTCCCAGACCTTGCAACCTTTCGCCCGGACGGGCGTCACGTTGAAGAGGGAGTAAACGTCGAACAATTCCATAGTCTGCTAGAATGCTGATGCCTTCAGCTTCAGGCCGGTAGTCTCCGGAATTCCGAAAATCAGGTTCATGTTCTGGACCGCCTGTCCGGACGCGCCCTTGAGGAGGTTGTCGATCACGGACGAGACGACCAGCGTGCCGCCGTGGACCTCAGGGGCCACGATGGCTTTGTTGGTGTTGACGACCTGCTTGAGGTCCACCGGACGGTCGGACACGAAGGTGAACGCCGCGCCGGCGTAGTAGTCCTGATAGAGCTTGAGCGCCTCTTCGCCCGTCAGGGACGTCTCCACGGTCACGGAGGCGAAGATGCCGCGGGCGAAGTCGCCGCGCATCGGGACGAACTGGATGTCGATGCCGTCCGCGCCCTGGAGGATGCCCAGGTTGCGGCCGATCTCCTTGAGGTGCTGGTGCTCGAAGACCTTGTAGGTCGAGAGGTTGTCCGTCCGCCAGCTGAAATGCGTGGTCGCGGAGGGCTTGACGCCGGCGCCGGTGGAGCCGGTGATGGCCGTCACGTGGACCGTGGACTTCAGCAGGCCGGCGGCGACCAGCGGCAGGAGCGCCAGCTGGATGGCCGTGGCGAAGCAGCCGGGGTTGGCGATCTTGTCGGCGCCGAGGATCCGGTCGCGCTGCCACTCGGGCAGGCCGTAGACATAGCCCTCGGATTCGTCGCGGTAGTCCTGCGCCAGGTCCACCACCTTCAGGCCGGCGGGCCGGGCGTTCTCCGCCCAGAATTCACGGCTCTTGCCGTGGGCCGAGCAGAGGAAGAGCACGTCGACGGCATCGAGGTCGTAGCTGTCGCTGAAGCGCAGCTGCGTGTCTCCGAACAGGCCGCCGTGGACGTCGTACAGGAAGTTGCCGGCGTTGCTGGTCGAGTGCACGAAGACGATCTCCACCTCCGGATGGTTGACCAGGATGCGGAGCAGTTCGCCTGCCGTGTAGCCGGCGCCGCCGATGATGCCGACCTTAATCATTGCCCTTGAATTCGTCTTTGTGGTTGCCGTAGTAGACGCGCAGCGGGGTGGAGGTCACCTTGATGAAGCCCTTGGCCTCTTCGGCCGTCCAGCCCTTCTGGGTCTCGCCGTACTCGCCGAGCTTGCTCTTGACGAGGTCGTCGGGGGAGTCCACGCCCACGGTGGAGAAGCCGTAGGGGCGCAGCTCGAGGGTCACGGTGCCGTTGACGTTGCGCTGGCTGCTCTCGAGCATCGCCTCGATGTCCCGCATCACGGGCTCGAGATACTGGCTCTCGTGCAGGAACATGCCGTACCAGTTGGCCACCTGGTCCTTCCAGTACTGCTGCCACTTGGAGAGGGTGAACTTCTCCAGGAACTTGTGGGCGCCGATGATGAGCATCGGGGCGGCCGCTTCGAAGCCCACGCGGCCCTTGATGCCGATGATGGTGTCGCCGACGTGCATGTCGCGGCCGATGCCGTAGGGCGCGCCGACGGCCTCCACGGCCTGGATGGCCGCGATCTTGTCGGTGTATTCCTTGCCGTTGACGCTCTTGAGCTCGCCCTTCTCGAAGCCGAGGCTCAGGATCTCGGAGCCGGTCTTGCTGACCTGCTTGAGGTAGGCGGATTCGGGCAGGCCCTGCTTCGAGTCGAGGATCTCGCCGCCGCAGATGGAGGTGCCCCAGATGCCGACGTTGTAGGAATATTTGAGCTTCGCGAAATCGGCCTTGAAGCCGTGCGCGTTGAGATAGTCGACTTCGTCCTTGCGGGAAAGGTTGCCGTCGCGGGTGAGGGTGATGATCTCCATGTTGGGGCACATCACCAGGAAGGTCATGTCGAAGCGGACCTGGTCGTTGCCGGCGCCGGTGGAGCCGTGGGCGATGGCGTCCGCGCCGATCTCGTTGGCGTAGCGGGCGATGGCCATGCCCTGGAAAATGCGCTCGGAGGACACGGAAATGGGGTAGGTACCGTTGCGCAGGACGTTGCCATAGACCATGTATTTGAGGCTCTTGGCGTAGTATTCCTGCGTGACGTCGAGGGTCACATACTTCGTGGCGCCCAGCTTGTAGGCGTTCTCTTCGTTGGTCTTGAGCTGCTCGGCGCTGAATCCGCCGGTGTTGGCGCAGGCGGCGTGCACTTCGTAGCCCTTCTCCTTGGCAAGATACATCACGGTGTAGGAGGTGTCCAGACCTCCGCTGAACGCGACGACGACTTTCTTTTTCTTCTCCATATCTGTTTCGGTTTTATTCGTTTATTCCCCCGGATGGTGGATCTCCAGGTGCTCCTTGGGGTCGTAGAGCAGGCCGGTGCAGATGCACATCTTGTAGTCATGGCTCTGCAGGATGTCGAAATGGCGGCAGCCCTCGCAGCCCTTCCAGAACTCCGGGTCGTCCGTGAGTTCGGTGTAGGGGACCGGGCGGAAGCCGAATTCGTAGTTCATCTTCATCACGGCGGCGCCGGTCGTGATCGAGAAGATCTTGGCGTCCGGGAAGAGCGTGCGCGACAGGATGAAGGTCTGCTCCTTGATGCGCCTGGCGATGCCCATGCCGCGGAACTTGTGCGCGACGATGAGACCGGAGTTGGCGACGAAGCTCTTGCCGCCCCAGGATTCGATGTAGGAGAAACCGGCGAATTCGCCCTCATCGGAAATGGCGATTACGGCCTTGCCGGCGCGGATCTTTTCATTGATGTACTCCGGCGTACGTTTGGCGATGCCGGTCTTGCGTTCAAGCGAAGAGATATAGATTTCTTCACAGATCTCTTCGGCGAAGCGGGTGTGGCTTTCGTCAGCCACCATGACTTGGATGTTCATTTCTATACAATAAAGCCCCTAATGGCAAGACAAACCGAGATTGTCAATTGCAATTATTGAGCGAAAATTCATATTGTTTTTTGTTGTTTTGTCATCTCCGGCCCGACCGGGCAGATGACGCTGAATTTCCGAGGATGTGGGAGGGTTCTACGCCTCCTATCTTCGGTCTCGTCGGGAAATCTGGCAATACACTTGCAACATAACTTCGCAAATGTAATAAAATATTTTAATATCTCCAAACTTTATCGGTCCGGAATATTTATTCTATTTGCAGTACGGCACTTACGACGCCCCGTCCGGGTATTACATCTTCCGGGCCCGGACGGCCGCGGCAAGGGCCTCCAGGGCCGCCTGCAGGTTCGCGCGCGGGCAACCGATATTCAGACGCATGAAGCCGGTCCCCTCGGGTCCGAAGACGGTGCCGTCGTTGAGCGCGAGGCGCGCACCGTTGACGAAGAGGTCCACGAGCGCGGGCTGGGGGAGGCCCAGCCTGCGGCAGTCCAGCCAGACGAGGAAGGACGCCTGCGGGCGCACGGCGCGCACCTGCGGGAGATGGGCACGCAGCCAGCCGTCCACGAAGTCGACGTTGCCCTGCACGTACGCCAGCATCTCGGCGCGCCAGGCCTTGCCGGCCTCCGTGTAGGCCGCGCGCGTGGCCTCGGCCGAGAAGATGGGCGGATAGTCGGTCTCGTTGGACTCCAGGTATTTGAAGAAAGGCTCCGCGAGCGCGGGGTTCTGCACGATGGCGTAGGAACTGACCACGCCTGCTATATTAAAGGTCTTGGAAGGGGCCATGAAGGTGATGGCGCAGCGCGCCGCGGCCTCGCTGACGGAAGCGAAGGGGATGTGGCGCCGCCCGCCGAGGACCATCTCCGCGTGGATCTCGTCCGACAGGACGATGATCCCGTGGCGGTCGCAGATGTCCGCCAGGCGGCGCAGCGTCTCTGCCGGGAAACAGACGCCGCCGGGGTTGTGCGGATTGCACAGCAGGAGGATCTTCGTGCGGGCGTCGATCTTGCTTTCCAGGTCCTCCAGGTCCATCTCGTAGGTCCGCAGGAATCCCTCGGCGTCATAGACGGGGCGCAGGGGATTGTTGACCACCTCGAAGCCGCTCTCCTCCGCCACGATGCGGAAAGGATGGTAGACCGGCTTCTGAATGATGACCTTGTCGCCGGGCTGCAGGAAGCAGCGCTCCGCGAAACCGAATCCCTTGACGATGCCGGGCACGTAGCGGAAACACGACGCGGGGACCTTCCAGCCGTGCAGGTCCTCCACCCACTGCGAGACGATCCCGAAAAAGTCGTCACCCGTGGAAGGGTAGCCCAGGACGGGATGGTCCAGGCGGCGCCGGAGCGCATCCAGGATGAAGTCCGGCGTGCGGAAGTCCATGTCAGCCACCCACAGAGGATTCAGGTCCGGACGGCCGAAATGCTCCTGCAAGGTGTCATATTTGATGCAGCGGGTACCCCGCCGGGGAATGATTTCATCGAAATTGTACATACGCTACGAGAAATTGTCAGTGAGAAAACAAATTTATAAAATTTTTTAATACCTTTGCGCCGAAGTTTCACCAACCCCTTTTTTATGGTTAGAAATGAAGAAATACCTTTTATCGATCGCAGCGCTGCTGCTCGGCTTGCTTGCGCACTCGCAAGAGGCTGACGATCTCGGTAACTACGCCGAGGTCAGTATCATCCCGCGTGTGGATGTGAACCCGATTTTCGGAAGTGAACCGGAATTCTCCCTCGGCAATTCTTCCCTTTACACCTTATTTGAAGGCTCCGCTTCGGAGCATTTTTCCTGGACCGTTGCTGCCCATCTTTTCTCCGCATCCTCTTTCACGGGTTGCCTCGAGGAGAGCGGCGACCTGTACCGTATGCTGGGGTATTCCGACTCCAACAACGTGTTCGACCTGGCCTACGTGGACCTGACCTTCGGCTCCTGGACGTTCAATCTGGGCAAGAATTGCATCATGACTGGAGGACACGAGTATGACGACTATGACTGGATGGTCCATCCCCAGCTGGCTTCGCCGCTGTGGAACGACTTGGCCTGCTACCAGTGGGGTGGCAAGGTTTCCTACACGACGCCGTCCGAAATGTCCACCTTCAGCCTCCAGATGACCACCTCGCCGTTCGGCGAGCATCCCTTCGCGAGCGGTCTCTGGACCTATTCTGCCCAGTGGAGCGGCGAATACGCCTGGTATTCCCCGCTGTGGAGCGTCACCGCCTTCGGCCTCGACCACGGCTCCTACGCCTGGATCTACAGCCTGGGCAACCAGTTCAGCTTCGGCGACTGGACCGTCTCCCTGGATTACACCAATACCGCCGGCATGACGGAAGAGTATGACGACTTCCTGCTGGGCGGCACCCTGCACGGCGTCGTCAGCTACGCTCCGTCCGAGCGCTGGGACTTCGCCCTGCGCGGCAATTATTCCTCGCAGTTCAACTTCTACAACGGCCGCATCGTCGCTTACGACGTGCCGGCCCGCTGGAACCTCGGTGCCGTGGCGCAGTTCTATCCGCTCTTCGACTCCCAGGACCTCCGTCTCCACGCCTTCGCAGCGTATGACAGCCTCCTCGGCGGTTTCCAGCTCTGCGTCGGCGCCGTCTACAACCTCAGTTTCAAGCTCTGGTAGAAGATGGCAGACGATCATATCATTGACCTCAAGCACGTCAGCAAGAGGTACGGCGACAAGGTCGTCCTCGATGATATCAGCCTCTATATCCGCAAGGGTGAGTTCGTGACCTTGCTGGGCCCTTCGGGGTGCGGCAAGACCACGACCTTGCGGTTGATTTCCGGCTTCCTCGCCCCCGACGAGGGCGAAATCCTGCTCGACGGCAAGGACATTTCGGGCATTCCGCCCTACAAGCGCCCGTTCAACACGGTCTTCCAGCGCTATGCCCTCTTCCCGCATCTCGACGTCTACGACAACATCGCCTTCGGCCTCAAGCTGCAGGGCGTGGAGGAGAAGGAGATCGAGAAGCGCGTCAAGCGCGTCCTCAAGCTCGTGAGCATGTCGGACTACGAAGACCGCGACGTGGAGTCGCTGTCCGGCGGCCAGCAGCAGCGCGTGGCCATCGCCCGCGCGCTGGTGAACCAGCCCAAGATCCTGCTCCTGGACGAGCCGCTCGCCGCGCTCGACCTCAAGATGCGCAAGGACATGCAGATCGAACTGAAGGAGATGCACAAGAAACTCGGCATCACCTTCATCTACGTCACCCACGACCAGGAGGAGGCCCTGACCCTCTCCGACACCATCGTGGTGATGAACGAAGGCAAGATCCAGCAGATCGGCACCCCGATCGACATCTATAACGAGCCGGTCAACTGCTTCGTCGCCGACTTCATCGGCGAGAGCAACATCCTGAAAGGCAAGATGATGCGCGACCGTCGCGTGGCCTTCATCAAGCACGAGTTCGACTGCGTGGACGAAGGCTTCGGCGAGATGGTCCCGGTCGACGTGGTGGTCCGTCCCGAGGACATCTACTTCACCACGGACCCGGCCAAGTGCCAGTTCAAGGCCACGGTCAATTCCTGCACCTTCAAGGGCGTCCACTACGAGATGTGGGTGGACACCGACACCGGATACGAACTGATGATCCAGGATTACGATCCCTACGAGGTGGGCACCGAAGTGATGCTCTACATCGATCCGGACGACATCCAGGTCATGCATAAGGAACGCACGCGCAACGTCTTCCACGGCAAGATGGCGGACGAGACGCATGTGGAGATGCTCGGCACCACCTTCGAGTGCCTGCCCCAGGAAGGCCTCGCGGCCGGGGACAAGGTCCGGGTGGAAGTCCGCTTCGAGAACGTGGACCTGCTGGACCACCAGGAGGACGGCGTGCTCGCGGGCGAGGTGCATTTCCTGCTCTACAAGGGTGATCATTACCACCTGACCATCCTCACCGAAGACGGCGACCATATCTGGGTGGACACGAACGACATCTGGGACAAGGGCGACCTGGTGGGTATCAACATTCTTCCGAAGGACCTCAAGATCGACAAGGAAAATGAAGCGTAGCCGCTGGAGTATCCCTTATGTGGTCTTCATGGCCATCTTCGTGGTGCTGCCGCTGCTGCTCATCCTGGTGTATGCTTTCCAGGACGGCAGCGGACACTTCACCTTGTCCAACATCACGCGCTTCTTCTCCGACTCCGACGCGCTCGGCACCTTCGCCGTGTCCATCGAGGTCGCGATCGAGAACACGCTGATCTGCATCCTGCTCGGCTACCCGGCCGCATGGATCCTGGCCAACAAGGATCTCAACAAGAGCGCCGTGACGATCATCCTGTTCATCATGCCGATGTGGATCAACGCCCTGATGCGGACCCTGGCCACGGCCGAGCTCTTCAACACGCTCGGCATCACCCTGGGCAAGGGGACCCTGCTCTTCGGTATGGTCTACGACTACCTGCCGTTCATGATCTACCCGATCTACAACGTGCTCAACAAGATGGACAAGTCCTACTCGGAGGCCGCCCAGGACCTGGGCGCGACGCCCTGGCAGGTCTTCTGGAAGGTCACGGTACCCCTCTCGATGCCCGGCGTGTCCAGCGGCATCCTGATGGTCTTCATGCCGACGGTAAGCACCTTCGCCATCTCGGAGTTCCTGACCAACAACAAGATCAAACTCTTCGGTACCATCATCCAGGAGAACATCAACTCCTCGATGTGGAACTACGGAGCTGCACTGGCATTGATCATGCTCATCATCATCGGCATCAGCACGCTGTTTACCAACGATGAGGAGAAAGAAGCGGAAGGAGGGCTGATCTAGTATGAAGAAGTTCTTTGCACAAGCCTACCTGTGGATCCTGCTGGTCCTGCTGTACGCACCGCTGGTGTTCATCGCGATCTTCTCCTTCACGGAGAGCCGCGTGCTCGGCAACTGGACGGGCTTCTCCACGAAACTGTATGCCAACCTCTTTTCCGGCAGCATGCAGGGGAGCAGTTCGCTGATTTCCGCCGTCGAGAACACGCTGCTGATCGCCTTGGTCTCCGCCTTCGTCTCGATGGTGCTCGGCACCGTCGCCGCGGTGGGCATCCACAACCTGCGCGGCCGCAAGAAGCAGGCCGTCAGCTTCCTGAACAACATCCCGATGATCAACCCGGACGTCATCACGGGCGTCTCGCTCTTCCTGCTGTTCGTGTTCCTGCACTTCAGCCAGGGCTACCTGACCGTGATCCTGGCGCACATTTCCTTCGGCACGCCCTACGTCGTGCTGAGCGTGCTCCCGAAGCTCCGGCAGATGAATCCGAACATTTACGAAGCGGCCCTCGACCTGGGCGCCACGCCCAGCCAGGCCCTCTGGAAGGTGCTCGTGCCCCAGCTGCGGCCCGGCATGGTCTCCGGTTTCATCCTCGCGTTCACGATGTCGCTGGACGACTTCGCCGTGACGTTCTTCACGCGCGGCACCATCGGCCTGGACACGCTCTCGACCTACATCTACACGGATGCGCGCAAGGGCGGCCTGACGCCCGAGCTGCGGCCGCTGATGACCCTGATTTTCCTGATCATCCTCATTCTGCTGATCGTGATCAACGTGCGCTCGGCCAAGATGAGCAAATCGACAAGCAAGTAAAACAATAATGAAGAAATCCTTAATCCTTTTGGCGGCGGCAGCCCTGCTCTGCAGCTGCGGTCAGGATCGGCAAGAGATCCTGAAAGTGTACAACTGGTCCGACTACATCGACGAGACCGTCATCGGTGAGTTCGAGGCGTGGTACGAAGAGCAGACCGGCGAGCCGGTCCGCGTCATCTACCAGACCTTCGACGTCAACGAGACGATGCTCTCCAAGATCGAGAAGGGCCACGAGGACTACGATGTCGTGTGTCCTTCGGACTACATCATCGAGCGCATGCTCGCGAGCGACCTGCTCCTCCCGATCGACCGTGACTTCGGCCAGACCCCGAACTATATCGACGACAACCTGTCTCCCTACATCCGCGACTGCTTCGACAAGATGATCGGGAACGGCAAGAACGCCAACGACTACGCCGTCGGCTACATGTGGGGCACCACCGGCATCCTCTACAACGCCAAGTACGTGACCGATGAGGAAGCTTCTTCCTGGGATATCCTGCGCAACCCCAAGTTCGCCGACAAGATCTTCATCAAGGATTCCGCCCGCGACGTCTTCTCGCAGATCATCTTCTATCTGCGCCAGGACGATCTCCGCGAGGGCAAGGTCACCGCTGACGAGCTGATGCTCGATTCCTCCGACTCCTCCATGGCTGCCGTCGAGCAGTTCATGAAGCAGGTCAAGCCGCTCGTGGCGGGCTGGGAGGCCGATTTCGGCAAGGACCAGATGACGCAGGAGCGCGGCTGGATCAGCCTGAACTGGAGCGGCGACGGCGTGTGGGCCATCGAAGAGGCCGCCGAAATGGGCGTCGATCTCCGCTACGCCCTCCCGAAGGAAGGCTTCACCGTCTGGTTCGACGGCTGGGTGATCCCGAAGTACGCGCAGAACACCAAGGCCGCCAAGTACTGGATCAACTTCATGAGCCGTCCCGACATCGTGATCCGCAACGTGGACGTGACCGGTTACGTGTCCGTCAGCGGCGCGCAGGAGGTGAAGGACTACTTCTCCGACGAGGAACTCGAGCCGATCGACCTGACCTACTTCTTCGGCGCCGACGCCGACTCCGTCCGCATCAACCCGGTGCTCTATCCGGACCGCGCCGACATCGAGCGCAGCGCCCAGGAGCACGACTGGGGCGAGAAGACCCCGGAGCTCGTGGCCATGTGGGGTCGCGTGAAGGGTGAGAACGCCAACGCGATGACGATAATCGTCATCGGCGTGGTCCTCGCCGCCATCGTCGCCTTCGCGCTCTCCCGCCGCTTCGGCAACAAGCGCGGCGGCCGCAAGCGTCGCAAATAGGCGTTAAAGCAGCTTTTCCCGCAGATGCGCAAGCATGTCGCGGGTCATCGATTCCAGATTATAGGACGGCGTCCAGCCCCACTCTTTGCGGGCACAGACGTCGTCCATTTTGTTGGGCCACGAGTCCGCGATGGCCTGGCGGACCGGATCCACCTCGTAGCGCATCCTGAAGCTGGGGATGTGCTTGCGGATGGCCTCATAGACCCCCTCGGGGTCGAAGCTCATCGAGGCGATGTTGAAGGCGTTGCGGTGCACCAGGTAGCGCGGGTCGGCCTCCATCAGCTTGATGGCGGCCTTGATGGCGTCCGGCATGTACATCATGTCGAGATAGGTGCCGTGCGCGAGCGGGCAGACGAATTCCTCGCCCTTGACGGCGGCGTAGTAGATCTCGACGGCGTAGTCCGTCGTGCCGCCGCCGGGCAGGGTCTTGTAGGAGATCAGCCCCGGGAAGCGCACCGAGCGCGTGTCCACGCCGTATTTGTGGAAATAATAGTCGCTGAGCAGCTCGGTGGCGACCTTGGTCACACCGTACATCGAGGTCGGGCGCTGGATGGTGTCCTGGGGCGTGTTGTCGCGCGGGGTGTCCGGGCCGAAGGAGCCGATCGAAGAGGGCGTGAACACGGCGCAGTGCTTCTCGCGCGCCACCTCCAGGATGTTGATCAGGCCGTTCATCTGGATGTCCCAGGCCTTGAGCGGAAGCCGCTCGGCCGTGGCCGAGAGCAGCGCGGCGAGGTTGTAGATGGTGTCGATGTCGTATTTGTCGACAATCTCGGCGATCTGCTGGCCGTTGCAGACGTTGGCCTGCTCGGCGGGGCCGCTCTCGAGCAGGTCGCCCGTAGGCGCGGATCCGGGGATGTAGCCGGCGACGATCCGGCCCTGGTGATAAATCTTTCTGAGTTGCATCGTCAGCTCCGAGCCGATCTGGCCGGTCGATCCGATGACGAGTACATTTTTCATCGTAATATCGTTTTAGTGTCTGTGGGTATCTGCTTTCAGAGCGAAGCGATGTAGGCCGCCATCGCGGGGACCTGGTCCAGGGCGGCATGGAACAGCGCCACCTGGTTGCGGGTGCGGACCAGGTTGTGCTCCGGGTACTTGATCTTGTAGTAGGTGTCGCCGTTGATGTAGTCCGTGAAGAAGCGGACGGCCTGCATATAGGGGAAGAGGCAGGCGGCGTAGGGGAGGTTGTCCCGCTCCACGGGCGTCAGGAAGACGCGGGCGGACTCCAGATAGCCGCGCGTGAAGGCCTCGAAGATGTCCATCCGGAAGCGCACCCGGTCCACGTGGGGGTCGTCCTCGGCCACGGCGTTGGCGGCCGTCCGGAGGAAATCGCCGTAGTCCGAGAAGACGAACGAGGGCATCAGCGTGTCCAGGTCGATGACGCAGAGGATGTTGCCCTCGGCGTCGAAGAGCATGTTGTTGACCTTGGTGTCGCAGTGGCAGATGCGCTTGGGCAGGATGCCTTCGCGGTACATCCGCTCCGCCTTGCACATCTCCTCCTCGTGGGGCAGCAGGTCGGCCAGGATGGCGCGGACCTCAGGCTCCGCCATCCGGCCGGCGGCGTCGGCCTGCACGGCCTCGTGGAGCTGCCGGGCGCGCAGTTCCATGTTGTGGAAATCGGGAATCGTCTCACCCAGCCGATCGGGAATGTCGGCGAGCATCGCCTCGAAATGGCCGAAGGCCTTGCCGGCGAAATAGGAATACTTGGGATCGACGAGTTCGTAGGTGAAGGCGTCCTTGATGAACACGGAGACGCGCCAGAAGGCCTTGCCGTCGGTCCAGTAGCTCTTGCCGGTCTCGCGGCAGGGGAGGAAGGTCAGGACCTTGCGGCCGATGTCGGGGTCACCGGCCAGCTTGCGGCGGATGTGGGCCGTGGCGCAGTCGATGTTGTGCTGCAGGAGGTCGACATCCCGGAAGATGGCGTCGTTGATGCGCTGGAGGACATAATTGTCCGGTCCGTCGGTGAGGACGAGCAGGGTGTCGTTGATGAGACCGTTGCCGAGGGGCTTGATCCCGAGAATATGGCCCTGAATATCAAAGTGTTTTAAAATTTCTTCCATTATGCGGTCAAAAGCAGTGCTAAGTTAACCAAAAATCTCCTGATCCGCAACAAAATGTAAGCAGATGGCGGAAATCCGGGAGAATCTGACTATCTTTGTTCAAGAACAAAAACAAACCACATAAGCTATGTACGGAAAGTTTCAATCTTATCTGCAGCAGGAGCTGAAAGCCATCGACGAAGCCGGCCTCTACAAGCGCGAGCGGACCATCTGTTCGCCGCAGGGCGCCGAGATCACCCTCGCCGACGGCAGCAAGGCCCTGAATTTCTGTGCCAACAACTACCTCGGCCTTTCGGACAACCCGCGCCTGATCGCCGCCGCCAGGAAGGCGATGGACGAGCGCGGCTTCGGCATGTCCTCCGTCCGCTTCATCTGCGGCTGCCAGGACCTGCACCGCGAGCTCGAGAAGGCGATTTCCGCCTATTTCCATACGGACGACACCATCCTCTACGCGGCATGCTTCGACGCCAACGGCGGCGTGTTCGAGCCGCTGCTGACCGCTGAAGACGCCATCATCTCCGACGCGCTCAACCACGCCTCCATCATCGACGGCGTGCGCCTCTGCAAGGCCGTCCGCTACCGCTACGCCAACGCCGACATGGCCGAGCTGGAGAAATGCCTCCAGGAGGCCCAGGCGCAGCGTTTCCGCATCATCGTGACCGACGGCGTGTTCTCGATGGACGGCAACGTAGCCCCGATGGACAAGATCTGCGAGCTGGCCGAGAAATACGACGCGCTCGTGATGGTGGACGAGAGCCACAGCGCCGGCGTCGTGGGCCCGAGGGGCCGCGGCGTGGCCGAGCTATACGGTCTCTACGGCCGCATCGACATCCACACCGGCACGCTCGGCAAGAGCTTCGGCGGCGCCGTGGGCGGTTTCACCACCGGCCGGCAGGAGATCATCGACATGCTGCGCCAGCGCAGCCGGCCGTATCTGTTCTCCAACTCGCTGCCGCCGATGATCTGCGCCGCCGGCATCGAGCTCTTCAAGATGCTCGACGAGAGCGACGCGCTCCACGACCGCCAGCAGGAGAATGTCGCCTATTTCCGCGAGAAGATGCTCGCGGCAGGCTTCGACATCAAGCCCACGCAGAGCGCCATCTGCGCCGTGATGCTCTATGACGCGCCGCTCAGCCAGAAGTTTGCCGCGGAGATGGCGAAAGAGGGCATCTTCGTGACCGGCTTCTACTATCCCGTCGTCCCGAAGGGGCAGGCGCGCATCCGCGTGCAGCTGTCGGCCGCGCACACGCGCGAGCAACTGGACAAGGCCATCGCCGCCTTCATCAAGGTCGGCAAAAACCTGGGCGTCATCAAATAGCGTGAAGCCCACCGTCGAATACCTGGAGGAACGCTTCGACACATTCAACCGGATGTGTTTCGAGGGCGTTCTTCCGCGTATTCCGATCCGCCTGAGCAACGCCCGCAGCTTCGTGGGGCGCCTGCAGTACCGGCCCGTGCGCGACTGGCTGGGCCGGACCGTGCGGCGCGAGGATTTCGTGCTGCGCATCAGCACGCGCTTCGACCTGCCGGAGGCGGAGATCGAGGACACGCTCATCCACGAAATGATCCATTACTGGATCGCGCTGGAGGGCATCAGGGACACTTCTACGCACGGAAAGTTCTTCCGGGCAAAGATGAAAGAGATCAACGGACGGCATGGCCGGCACCTGACCATTTCCCACAAATCCACGCCGGAGGAGCTGGACCGCGACACCTGCATCCGCAACCACCATGTGTGCGTGAGCCGGCTCGCGGACGGACGCACGGCCGTCACCGTCGCCGCGGGCACCTGCGTCCCCAGGATCCGCCGCATGCTCCGCTGGTCGCCCACGGTGCGGTCCGGCGTCTGGTTCGTCAGCCGGGACCCCTGGTTCAACCGCTTCCCGCGCTGCCGTACCGCCAAGCTCTTCCCGGTCGATCCGGATGAACTCCGGAAGCACATGGATGAAGAATTATTCGTATCTTGCAAACCTTAAACTTCCATTTAACGACATGACAAAACGCTTTTACTGCTTCCTCCTGCTTCTGGGCCTGGCGCCGTTCGCGCTTCGGGGACAGGAGACGACCGTCAACAAGATTCCGGACGAAGACTTCTACCTGATGCCGTCCTTCGCCCAGGGGACCGTCTACCTCCGCGGGCAGTCGCCCGCAGAAGGGAAGATCAATATCTGTGCGGTGGACCAGACGCTCCGCTTCCTCGACGACAACGGCACCGAACTCTCGGCCGCCGACCAGGACGCCATCTACCGCGTAAAGATCGACACGGTCTGGTTCATGCGGAGCGGGGAAGCCTTCTATCGGATGTATCCCGTCAACATGGAAACCGGAGTCGCTCTCCGGCGGGACACCCGGATCGCCCGGGACGTGAAGAAGGGCGCTTACGGCGCCTCCGACCAGACGAGCTCCATCCGCCAGTACAGTTCGCTGTACACCGACGGGGCGACCCAGCAGCTGAACAGCGGCCAGTCCATCTCCTATTCCGTCTCCGAAACCATCTGCATCTATTGCCGTGATGCCGTCGCCAAATTCAACAAGGCCAGCCTGAAAAAGATTTTCCCGGCCCATAAGGACGACATCGACGCCTACTTCAAGTCCGGGAACAAAGTCCCCGCGACGGTCGAAGACGCCCTCGCCCTCATTTCCTCCTGGGCCCGGTAAGCGGCCCGGTCAATAGCCGTAGCGTCCGCGGAAGCGGACCAGCAGGGAGGCGCCCAGGATGAGCGCCAGGATTTCCGCTACGCATGCGGAGAACCAGATCGCGTCCATCCCGAACAGTGCCGGCAGCAGGAAGACGCAGCCCAGTTCGAAGAGGAAGGTCCGGGAGAAGGACACCAGGGCCGAGACCGGCCCGTTGTTGAGCCCGGTGAACCAGGCGGACAGGAAAAGCGTCAGCCCGGACAGCAGGAAACACGGCGCATAGCAGCGCGTGGCGTGGACGGTCAGCGCCGTCAGTTCGGGATCATAGCCCACGAACAGGCGTGAGACCGGCCCTGCGAGGAGCTCCGCGGCGACGGCGAGCAGGGCGCCCAGCGCCAGCAGCAGCCGGAGGCTGTTGCCCAGCAGGCTGCGCAGCTCGCCGCCCTGGCGGGCGCCGTAGTTGAAGCCGACCAGGGGCGTGACCGTGAGGTTGTAGCCCGTGAAGACGGCGATGAAGATGAATCCCAGGTACAGGATGACCGAATAGGCAGCTACGCCGTTCTCCCCATAGAAATGCATCAGCCGGAGGTTGTAGCACATCGCCACCACGTTGAAGGAGATGTTGCCCACGAACTCCGACAGGCCGTTGGTGCAGGATTTGCGCAGCGGAGCGCCCTCCAGACGGGTGAAGGAGAAGCGCAGGGAAGCCTGCGGGCCGGAGCGAAGGAAAGACGCCAGCGGCGCGAATCCGCCCACGCAGCAGGCGAGCATCGAGCCCGCCGCGGCGCCGGCCAGCCCCCAGTCGAACACGATGATGAACAGGGCGTCCAGCCCGATGTTGACCATGCCGCTGACGAAGGACACTTTCGTGCCCATCTGCGGACGCTCCGCGACCATGAAGAAGGGCTGGATGCCCATCTGCATCATGAAAGCGGGCATGCCGGCCGCGCAGATGCGGCCGTACACCACGCACTGCGCCACCATTTCGCCTTCGGCGCCCAGGGCGCGCGAGAGCGGTTCCATCCAGATATAGAGGGGAACGGCCGTGGCCACGGACAGCAGCAGGATGAACTCGACCGCCATGCTGAAATAGCGGTTGGCCCGCGGCCGGTCGCCTTCGCCCAGGGTCTTGGAGACCAGGGCCGCGCCGCCCGTGCCCACCATCAGGCCCAGCGCGCCGACAAGGCCGAGCGCGGGCCAGATGAGGTTGAGCGCGGCAAAGGCCGTGGTGCCGACAAGGTTGGAGACAAACAGGCCGTCCACGATGCTGTAGAAGCTGATCAGCACCATCATCCCGATCAGGGGGAGCGAAGAGAGGATCAGCCGCCTGTAGCCGTAATGTCCGTCCAGTTTGAATTCCATACGAAACGCAAAGATACAACAAAAAATCCGGGCGCCCGAAGGCTCCCGGATTGGTCGGATAAAAGTCGCTTGTGCGCTATGCCTTCTGCTTCTGCGGATCCTTGAAGAGGATGGCGAAGAGGACGCCGACCACCAGCGAATAGATGGCGAAAATGTACCAGGCGGTGCTCCAGGAAGGCTCAGCGGCGTTGTAGACGAAGTGGTTGACCACGCGTCCGGCCGCCCAGGTGCCGATCGAGGCGCCGAGGCCGTTGGTCATCAGCATGAAGAGGCCCTGCGCAGAGGAGCGGATGCCCTTGTCGGTGTTCTCGTTGACGAACAGCGAACCGGAGATGTTGAAGAAGTCGAACGCCACGCCGTAGACGATGCAGCTGAGGACGAACATCCACACGCCGCTGCCGGGGTTGCCGGCGCCGAAGAAGCCGAAGCGGAACACCCACGCGAACATCGCGATGAGCATCACCTTCTTGATGCCGAATTTCTTCATGAAGAAGGGAATCAGCAGGATGCAGAGGGTCTCGGACACCTGGCTCAGGGAGATCAGCGCGTTGGCGTTGTTGGCACCCCAGGCGTTGGCGAAGAGGGGATTGTCCTGGAAGGAGGTGATGAAGGTGTTGGCATAGCCGTTGGTGATCTGCAGGGAAGCGCCGAGCAGCATCGAGAAGATGAAGAACACGGCGAACTGGCGGTCCTTGAAGAGGCGGAAGGCCGACAGGCCCGTGGCCTCGGCGAAGGACTGCGTGCCGGCGGTTTTGGGCTTGCACGGACAGTCAGGCAGCGTCAGCGCATAAAGGCAGAGGGCCAGGCTGAGGATGCCGGACACGAAGAACTGGTTGTAGGTGTGCTGGAACTGCACGCCGTCGGCGCCCTTGACGAAGTTGACGAAGAGCATCGTGAGGATGAAGCCGATGGTGCCGAACACGCGGATCGGCGGGAAGGCCTTGACCGGGTCCTTGCCGTTCTTCTCCAGGGCGTTGTAGGCCACGGAGTTGGAGATGGCGATGGTCGGCATGAAGAAGGCGATGCTCAGCGTATACAGGGCATAGAAGGTGCCGAACTGGATATTGGCGCCGGCGCTCATCGCATACCAGCCGGCGGCGAGCATCGACAGGCCGGCGACGCCCTGGCAGAGGGACAGGACCTTCTGCGCCGGGATCCACTTGTCGGCGACGATGCCCATCAGGGCAGGCATGAAGATGGAGACGAAACCTTGCGTGGCGAAGAAAAGCCAGATCTGCGGGCCAAAGCCGGAACGGGCGAGGAAACTGCCCATGGAAGTCAAGTAGGCACCCCAGGCGGCGAATTCCAGAAAATTCATCAGGATCAGCCGCAGGCCGATGTTTGATTTGTTCATATAAGGTCGGTTTATTAGTCTTTGCATCGACAAAAATACAAGTTTTTCGCCGGATTTCACTATCTTTGAAAGATGAAATTTACGAAGACTGCGGCCGATCCCCGCTCCGCCGCCCGTGCGGGCGTCCTGGAGACGGACCACGGCCAGATCCATACCCCTATATTCATGCCGGTCGGGACCGTCGGTTCCGTCAAGGGCGTCCATCACCGCGACCTGCGCGAAGACATCCGCGCGGAGATCATCCTCGGCAACACCTACCACCTCTACCTCCGTCCCGGCCTGGACACGCTCCGCGCCGCCGGCGGCCTGCACAGGTTCGAGTCGTGGGAGCGCCCCATCCTCACGGACAGCGGCGGCTTCCAGGTGTTCTCGCTGAGCCCGATCCGCAAGCTCACGGCCGAGGGCTGCACGTTCCGCAGCCACATCGACGGCTCCCGGCACACCTTCACCCCGGAGAACAACGTCGACACCCAGCGCATCATCGGCGCCGACATCATGATGGCGCTCGACGAATGCTGCCCGGGCGACGCCGACCACACCTATGCCCGCAAGAGCCTGGACCTCACCAAAAGCTGGCTGGAGCGCTATGCGAAGCGTTTCCGCGAGACGGAGCCGCTCTACGGCTACAGCCAGTGCTTCTTCCCGATCGTCCAGGGCTGCGTATATCCCGACCTGCGCCGCGAGGCGGTGGACCACGCCGTGCAGTTCGACGCCGACGGCTATGCCATCGGCGGCCTGGCGGTGGGCGAGCCCACGGAGAAGATGTACGAGATGCTCGAACTGGTCTGCCCGCTGCTGCCGGACGACCGCCCGCGCTACCTGATGGGCGTCGGAACGCCGGCCAACATCCTCGAGGGCATCGCCCGCGGCGTGGACATGTTCGACTGCGTCATGCCCACGCGCAACGGCCGCAACGGCATGCTCTTCACCTGGCAGGGCATCCTGAACATGCGCAACGCCAAGTGGGCGCAGGATTTCTCCGAAATCGACCCGGACGGCACCTCTTTTGTGGACCACACCTACTCGCGCGCCTACCTGCACCACCTGTTCGTGGCCGGCGAGATGTTCGCGGCGATGCTCGCCAGCCAGCACAACCTCGCCTTCTACCTGGATGTGGTCCGGCAGGCCCGCGCGCACATCGAGGCGGGGGATTTCGCCGCCTGGAAGGAAGACGCCGTGGCGCGCATCACAAGAAGGATCTAGCATGTTCGACAAAATCACGAAAATAGACTGGTACATCGCGAAGAAGTTCATCTCGACCTTCTTCCTGTCGATGGTGCTCATCATCGTCGTGATCATCATCTTCGACCTGTCCGAGAAGATTGACTATTTCGTCAAGAACGAGGCGCCGCTCAAGGCGATCGTCTTCGACTACTACTGCAACTACATCCCGTACATGATCAACATGTTCGCCTCGCTGTTCGTCTTCATCACGGTGATCTTCTTCACCTCCCGGATGGCGTCGAACTCCGAGATCATCGCGATCCTGTCCTGCGGCGTCAGGTTCCACCGGATGATGGTGCCCTACATCGCGTCGGCGACGCTCATCGCCCTGCTCTCGCTGGGGCTCAACCTCTACGTCATCCCGCACTCAAACGCCACGCGCATCGAGTTCGAGGCGAAATACATCAAGCGGCACAACAACTTCAACCTGCGCAACATCCACTACCAGATCTCGCCGGGCAAGTTCGTCTACATCGAGTCCTTCAGCCGCTGGAACAACACCGCCTACAAGTTCACCATCGAGGACATGGAGGGGCACCGGCTGGTCCGCAAGATCAGCGCCGAGAGCGCGGCCTGGGACAGCACCACGACCGGCTGGCAGCTGCGCAAGGTGATCACGCGCGACTACAGCACCGGCCTCAAGGACGACGTCCGCTACGCCGACCAGGTCGACACGGTCATCGGGCTGAAGCTCAAGGACCTGTTCAACAACGAGAAGACGGTCGAGACGCTTGCCATCGGGGCGCTGGACGAACTGATCGAGACGCAGAAACTGCGCGGCGACCCCAATGTCATGTACGCCCGCATCGAGAAGCAGCGCCGCCTGACGATGCCTTTCTCCGCCATCATCCTGACCATCATCGGCGTGTCGCTGTCCGCGCGCAAGCGGCGCGGCGGCATCGGCTGGAACATCGGCATCGGCATCGGACTGGCCTTCAGCTACATCTTCTTCCTGCGGATGAGCGAGATGTTCGTCTATACGGACACGCTCCCGCCCGGCATCGCCCTGTGGCTGCCGAACCTGCTGTTCGCCGGCGTCGCGTATTTCCTGTACAAAAGAGCCTGCAAATAGATTCCCGATCCGGTCGGGAACGACGAAATAAGAGATTATGACTGTCAAAGTGATCAACCGCAGCGCCAACCCGCTGCCCGCCTATGCCACACCGCTGGCCGCCGGACTGGACGTCCGCGCGGACAATGCGGAACCCATCGAACTCAAGCCCATGCAGCGCGCCATGGTCCCGACGGGCCTCTTCCTGGAGATCCCGGCGGGCTACGAGGTGCAGGTGCGCCCGCGCAGCGGCCTGGCCGCCAAGCGCGGCGTGACGGTGCTCAACGCGCCCGGCACCATCGACGCGGACTACCGCGGCGAGGTCTGCGTGATTCTCGTCAACCTCGGCACGGAACCGTTCGTGATCGAGCGCGGCGAGCGCATCGCACAGCTGGTGCTCGCGCGCCACGAGGTGATCGAGTGGGAGGAGAGCGAGGAGCTGGCCGCCTCCGAGCGGGGTGCCGGCGGATTCGGCAGCACGGGCGTGAAATAGTGTTTATATGGAAGACCTTTATCAGAAATACCTGGCCTGCGGCGGCCGCGTGACCACCGACAGCCGCGCCATCGCCGGGGGAGAGATTTTCTTCGCCCTGCGGGGCGAGAATTTCGACGGCAACGACTATGCCGCCAAGGCGCTGGAGAGCGGGGCGGCGTGGGCTGTCGTCAACGACGACGCCGAGCTGCCCGCCGACGCGCGCTTCATCCGCGTGGCCGACCCGCTGCAGACGCTGCGCGACCTGGCCATCTGGCACCGCACGCACGTGCGGGACGGCAAGCTGCCCGTGCTCGGCCTGACCGGCACCAACGGCAAGACCACCACCAAGAACCTCATCGCGGCCGTGCTCGCGAAGAAATACCGCGTAACTGCCACGCAGGGCAATCTCAACAACGACATCGGCGTGCCCCTGTCGCTGCTGTCCATCAAGTCCGACACGGAGATCGCCGTGATCGAGATGGGCGCCAACCACCCTGACGACATCGCCAAGCTGGTCCGGGTGAGCCGGCCCGACTATGGCCTGATCACCAACGTGGGCCGCGCCCACCTGCTGGGCTTCGGCTCCTTCGAGGGGGTCAAGGCCGCCAAGGGCGAGCTCTACAAGTGGCTCGGCAGCCACCGCGGCTCGGTCATCTTCCTCAATGAGGATGACCCCGACCTACGCGAAATGGCCGCCAAGCAGCCCTGCCACACCTTCGGCTACGGCATCGCGGCGCAGGGCGCACAGATCCTGCCCGCCACGCCGGAAGAGCCGTTCCTGCGTATCCGGCTGGGCGACGCGCTCATCCGCACGCAGCTTGTCGGCGCCTACAACGCCACCAACGTCCTCGCCGCCCTGGCGGTCGGCGACTATTTCGGCGTGTCCCGCGCCGACGCCATTGCCGCGATCGCGGCTTTCGCGCCCGACAACAACCGCTCCCAGATGGTGCGTACGCAGGCCAACACCCTGATCGTGGACGCCTACAACGCCAATCCTTCCTCGATGCGCGCCGCACTGGACAACTTCCGCCACGTGCAGGCGCCGCGCAAGCTTGCCCTGCTGGGCGACATGCGCGAGCTGGGGGAGGAGTCGCTCGCCGAGCACCGGAAGGTGGTGCGCCAGCTGCGCGGCGACGGCCTCCAGGCCTGCCTGGTGGGCGAGGAGTTCCGCCGCGCGCTCGAGAGCCTCGAACCGGGCGACGAGCCCTGGTTCGCCGACTCCGCGGCCCTGGCAGCCCACCTCACCGCCCATCCCGTCCGCGACGCCGTCGTCCTCGTCAAGGGCTCCCGCGGCATCCAGATGGAGAAAGTCCTGCCCGTCCTGTGAGCAGGATGGACCTCACATTTTGAAGCGGTATTGGAGGCGGCATTCGAAGCGCCCGTCCCTGGGCGTGAGGTTCCAGGGGTACTGGACGGTCTCGAGGCGCAGCCAGAGGCTGTGGCGGCGCACGGGCTGCCAGGCGAGGTAAAGCGAAGCGCTCCAGCCACGGCCATAGCGCGCCGGGACGCTGAATGAGCCCGGCGCATCCCTTTCGTAGACATAGATGCGGTCATCCCAGTCGTCCACCTTGAAGAGGCCGCCGCGCAGGTAGGCCGACCATTCCGGCTGCCGGCGGGCGGCCTCGGCGTACCAGTGCCAGGCCCAGCCGCAGCCGCGGACCAGGTCATAGCGGCCGCCGAGCAACCAGGGGCCGTATTCCGCGCCGAGCGTGGCGCGCAGCTCCAGGCGCAGGGGCACGGTCTCGTCGGGACGGAAGCGGCCCGCCAGCCGCAGGGCGGGGCGGAAACCGATCCCGCGCCACGCAAGGGCCGGCTGCCACTGCACGACGCTCTTGTACTGCTGCGCGCCCGTGTCGGTGCGCCAGCCGGCGTCCAGCGTGGCGCTGAAGGACGGCGCCTCGTAGCCGGCCGCCAGCCCGCTGTAGCGCTTGTCGGCCGGCCCGTACCAGCGCAGCAGACAGCCCCAGCGATGCCCGTAGGACGGCACCAGATAGGCGCCGGCCAGCGCAGAGACACCCCGCCTCCAGGCATAGGCGACTTCGCCGAACAGGCTCCAGCCGGGCAGCGAGACGCGCGCCTCCAGTGAAGCCGCTTCGTCCGTCGCCGTCAGGCCCGCCGTGACCGTCCGCCAGCTGCGCTCCAGGTTCAGGATCGGACGCTGTCCGGTCCAGGAATAGGCCGTAGAAAGGCGCCAGGGCCCGAAATGCCAGTCGGCCGCCAGCCCCAGCAGGTCGGCGCCGTAGGAGCCGGTAGGGGAGAACCCCGTCCCGTTCTTGCGCAGCGCGCCCAGGGAGGAATACCCGCTCAGCTGGAAACCGCTCCACTGCACGAGCCCCTGGCCGAACCGGGCGTTGAAATGCCCGACGACCAGCTGCCCGAGCACGCCGCGGCCATAGTAAGCGGCGCTCAGGGTGGGGAAGCCGGGCTTCGGGTCGGACAGCGTGGTGCGCACGGACGCGAAGAAGGCCGCGCGCTCGCCCAGCGCGGCCTCGTACTTGGCGCCCCAGGCAGCCGCCTCCGACGGGCGCAACGCGCCCCGCAGCGTCAGCGACTGCCGCAGGCGCCGGTCCTCCCGCTTCCCGGGAGCTTCGCCTTCCGGCACGCCCAGGAAGGCGAACTCGCGCAGCGCCTCGACGAAGCGCGCATTGAATCCGTCCACCAGGGCAAGTTCCGCCCAGGAAAGGACCGCGCCCGTGCGGGTGCGGTAATCGAGCAGCGACGCCACCTGGAAAGGCGTGAGCAGTCCCGTGGACAGCAGCCGGCTCCGGCCGGCGAGGTTCAGGTCCACGGGATGCGCCGCAAGTGACTGATAATGCTGCACTTCGTCTTCGGATAGTTCTTCGACGCACGAGGCGCCGGTCAGGGTCAGCAGGGCCTGCTGGAATCCCGTCGGCCCTGAAAGGGCCAGCAAAAGAAGAAGTCGTCTCATAGTTGTCAAAAGTTTCTTCCCAAATTTAAAACAATTTTCGTATATTCGTGAAATTTATCAATTCCCCTTATGAAGGACGAGAAAATCAAACTCCACGACAAGACATTCCGGCCTTACATCCGGCACGAGCGCATCCTGGACGCCATCGACGGCGTCGCCCGCGAGATCAACCACGACTTCCACGACAGCACCGACATCCCGGTGATCCTGTGCGTCCTCAATGGCTCCATTCCCTTCACCGGCGAGCTCCTGCAGCGCCTCGATTTCCCGCTCCAGGTCGTTTCCGTCAAGCTTTCCTCCTACCAGGGCACCCAGTCCACGGGCACGGTCCTGAACGTGATGGGCCTGACCTCCAACGTCCGCGGCCGCCGCGTCATCATCTGCGAGGACATCGTCGACACCGGCAACACCATCGTCGCCCTCAAGGAAATGCTCATCGACAAGGAAGGCGCCGCCGAGGTCCGCATCGCCACGATGCTCCTCAAGCCCGATGTCTACAACAAGCCGGAGAAGCTCGACTACGTCGGCATGGAGATTCCCAATGCCTTCATCGTGGGATTCGGCCTCGACTACAACGAGCTCGGCCGCAACATCAGAGATATTTACGTAATAGACGAATAACATGAAGTATTACATCCTTTTCGGCCCTCCGGGCGCCGGCAAGGGCACCCACGCCGGTGCCATCGCCCAGAAGTACAACCTCAAGCACATCTCCACCGGAGAGCTGCTCCGCGCAGAGATCGCCGCCGGCACCGAACTCGGCAAGCAGGCCAAGACCCTGATCGACGCCGGTTCGCTGGTCCCCGACTCCGTCGTGGAGGGGATGATCGAGACCGCCTTCGACACGGTCAAGGGCGTCGACGGTTTCCTGCTGGACGGCTTCCCGCGCAATCTTTCCCAGGCGGCCGACCTTGACAGGATCCTGGAGAAGCGCGGCGAGTCCGTGACCGCCGTCGCCGGCCTGATGATCAGCGACGACATGATCCGCGAGCGCATCAAGGGCCGCGCCGTGATCGAAGGACGCGCCGACGACGCCTCCGACGAGACGGTCAACAACCGCATCCGGACCTACCACGCACAGACCGAGCCGCTCATCGAGTACTACAAGGCCGCCGGCAAATACTGGGAAGTCAACGTGGACGGCGGCGAGATCGCCGAGAACCGCGCCCGCGTCCTCGCCCTGATGGACAAGATCGCCTGATGGCAGACAACTACCTGGAAAAGAGATACGAAGAGGTCTTCGGCAAGGCTGCGGGGCAGAAGAAAGCCCCGCAGCGGCCGAGCCTTGACACCTTGTTGCTGCACAACCGGAGCTACCGGGGTTTTGACAAGGGATATGTCGTGCACCGGCGCCAGCTGGACGCGATGATCGCCGTCAACGTCAAGGTAGCCTCCAGTGTCAACCTGCAGCGCCTGCGCTTCCGCCCCGTCGTCAAAGGACCGGAGGCGGACCAGGTCAACAAATACATCCGGATGGGCAGGGGATTGCCGCACCTGAAACTGCCCTTCCCGGGCACGGAGCCGGAGGCGTTCATCGTCGTCTGCTCCATCGTTCCGGAGAATCCCGGCATCCTCATCGACCTGGGCATTTCGCTCCAGGCCATGACGCTGAAGGCCGTGGAGATGGGCCTGGGCGGCCTGATCATCCGCAATTTCGACCGGGAGCCGGTCCGCGAAGCCCTCGGCCTGCCCTACGAACCGGTCGCCGTCCTCGCCATCGGCAAGCCGGCGGAGAAAATCGAACTTGTCCCGGCCCATGCCGGCGACGACCTGGGCTACTACCGCCGCGAAGGCGTCCACTATGTCCCGAAACTGTCCCCCGAGGACCTGACCCTCTAATCAAATCCATGCAACAGCAGTTCTATCAATTCTCATTGATACTGACAGCCTTGATCAATTTCGGAATGGCATTCAAGCTGTTCCGGGGCACGTCGCGCTATGCCAAGTTTCCCATCTACCGGCGCGCGCGCCTGCTGACGGTCTTCTGGCTCGTCATCTTCGGCATCGGATACATCCTGCATGCCATCTTCCAGTTCCGATGGTACTGGCCCGCCGTCTCCACGGCGCTCACCACCACTTATTTCCATATCGGCGCCATCTGCTTCAGCTGGGGCTACACGCCCCTGCTCAACCAGCACTACCTGACCCGCAAGGTCGTCATCCGCGACGTCGCCATCTACATCCTGGGCCTGGCCGCCTACTGGACGGTGGCCCTGACATGGAAGGAGCAGCCGTTCTACACGACGCTGGCGACGGGCATCTTCTTCCTGTATGCCGCATACGGTACGCTCGTCTTCTACAAGACCTACAACCTCGTGAGCCTGCGGATGATCAAGATCTCCAACGGCAATATGGGCAGTTTCGTCCGCTGGCTGCAGCTCTGCTGCGACCTGATCATCCTCTTCGGCATCGGCAGCGTGGCCCTTACGGGCATATTCCCGCACGAAATCTGGCCGTACATCGTCCTCTGCTGGCTGAGCCCGGTGATGTTCGGCTATATCGTCTATTCCCTGTCCAACTATGGCAGCGTCGTCGAAGACGCCACCAAAATCTCTGATGAACTGAACCCGGCCTAAGTCCATGAACCATATCAAATCATTCTTATTGCTCCTGGTCCTGCTGACCGCCAACATCCCCGTATACTGCCAGACGTCCGTCCGACAGGAGGACGTGCCTGCCGTCGTTTCCAAATATACCCAGTATCCGCAGGGGGACATGGTTCCGCGCGAGCGTTTCGTCGGGACCGTCGCCGCCCTCGTCTTCATCGTGCTGGCCTTCATCCTGGTCCTCTTCTTCCGGCACCAGGCCGCGATGCGGCTGGAGGCCGCCTACATGGACCTCGAGGAAGCCAATGCGCGGGCCCAGGAATCCGCCCGCATGAAGACCCAGTTCATCCACCAGATTTCCCACGAAATCCGCACTCCGCTCAACCTGCTGGCAGGTTTCACGCAGATCCTCGCGATGTCCGACGCCGAGCTCGACAGCGAGACCCGCGCCACCCTCAAGAAGCAGATCACCGACAATACGGGCCGCATCACCAGCCTGATCAACAAGATGCTGGAACTCTCCGAGGCCAGCAGCAACACCTTCCTCGACCGGTCCGAGAGCATCTCCGCCATGCAGATTGCCTCGGAAGCCGCCGACATTTCCGGCGTTTCCACGGCCCGGCACATTGACCTTGACCTCCAGCTTCCGGTCGAAGCCGCGGCCACGATCCGGACCAACAAATCCGCCGCCGTGCGGGCCCTGGCCCTCGTGCTCGACAACGCCCGCAAGTTCACCGCGCCGGCCGGCGCCACCCGCGACGCCGTCCCGACGAAGAAGCAGCGCGTCACCCTGCGCGTCGTCAAGGACCCGGAACAGGTCCGTTTCGTGGTCGAGGATACCGGCATCGGCATTCCGCCGGAGAAGGCGGAGGAAATTTTCAAGGAATTCGTGCAGCTCAACGACTACTACGACGGCACGGGCATCGGCCTGACCGTCGCGCGCTCGCTGGCCCGCCGCCTGGGCGGCGACGTCCGGCTCGACAGCACCTACTCGGGCGGCGCCCGCTTCCTCTTCACGCTCCCCAGCTAGGGGTATTGCGCGATTCCGCAAAAATTCGGTAACTTTGCATCCGTATGGCCGAATCGAATTTCATAGACTACGTCAAGATCTACTGCGCCTCCGGACACGGAGGAGCCGGCAGTTCCCATCTGCACCGCGCCAAATATGTCCCCAAGGGGGGACCGGACGGCGGTGACGGCGGGCGCGGCGGACACATCATCCTGCGCGCCAATCCGCAGTTCTGGACGCTGATCCACCTGAAGTACCGCAAGAACATCCACGCCACCGACGGCGAGAAGGGCGGCTCCGCCCTGCGCACCGGCAAGAACGGCGAGGACATCTACCTCGACGTGCCCATCGGCACGGTCGCCAAGAACGCCGAGACCGGCGAGGTGCTTTTCGAGATGATGGAAGCGGGGGAGGAGCGCATCCTCTGCCGCGGCGGCCGCGGCGGTCTGGGCAACGACAACTTCAAGTCCGCCACCCAGCAGACGCCCCGCTACGCCCAACCGGGCGAGGAAGGGGAGGAAGGAGTCTTCATCCTCGAGCTCAAGCTGTTGGCCGACGTCGGACTCGTCGGATTCCCCAATGCCGGCAAATCGACCCTTCTGGCCACGATTACGGCTGCCAAGCCGAAGATCGCCTCCTATGCCTTCACGACCCTGGAGCCCAACCTCGGCATCGTCCGCTACTACGACGACAAATCCTTCGTGATGGCCGACATCCCGGGCATCATCGAGGGCGCGCACGAGGGCAAGGGCATCGGCATCCGTTTCCTGCGCCACATCGAGCGCAATTCCGTGCTGCTCTTCATGGTCAGCGTGGAGGAGGAAGACATCGCCGGCGCCTACAAGACCCTGCTCGCGGAGCTCAAACTCTACAATCCCGAGCTGCTGACCAAGCAGCGCGTGCTCGCCATCACCAAGTGCGACCTCATCGACGCCGACCTCGAGAAGATGATTAAGCCGCACCTGCCGCGCAAGATACCGCACGTGTTCATTTCCTCCAGCACCGGCGAAGGGCTGCAGGAGCTGAAAGATATGCTCTGGAAGGCCTTGCAGGCCTAGTCTTTCTCCTTGGTCTTCCCCTTCAGGACATGGATCCTGTGGGCGGAGACTTCCAGGATCAGGGGCAGACGCCCCTCCAGCTCGCCGTCATACTCGATCAGGTCCGCCGAAGCTTCGTTCAGCGGAGCGATCTCGAGTGTCTGGCAGTGGCCGCTCCGGATGATGGAGGATTCGTGCGTCGTGCCCGCGAAGAGGCGGGGGATCTCCTTCACCAGGCTGCCGAGCCGGGCCTTCGGGACGATCATGTAGTCCAGCATGCCGTCGTCGTTGACGGCCAGCGGCACCTGCCGCATGCCGCCGCCCGAATAGGGGCCGTTGCCCGCGGCCAGGGAGAAGATCTCGCCGCTGAAGACGTTCTCGCCGTCCTCGCGCACGAGCACCGAGATGGGCTTCAGGTGGAAAATCGTGTATCTGAGCGCATTGAGATAGATCATCTTGCCGCGCATGCCGCGCTCCTTCTGGTGGTTCACCATGTCGCACACGTGCGAATCGAAGCCGATGCCGGCGCAGTTGGCCATGTAGTGGACCTTGCCGCCGTCGCTCACGCCGCGGATGATGTCCATCCAGCCGAAGGAGCCGTCCATCAGCAGGGCCAGCGCTTCCTTGACGTTGTCCGGCACATGGCAGGACTTGATCCAGTCGTTGCCGGAGCCGATAGGGATGACGGCCAGGTAGAAGTCCTCCGGGGGCGTCCCGGTCTCCTCACACCAGCTGCAGATACCGCCCAGCACCTCGTGCAGGGAGCCGTCGCCACCCACCGCAGCGATGCGGCGATAGCCTTCGGCGGCCGCCTCGCGGGCCAGGGTGATGGCATGTTTCTTGTGATCCGTCATCGCGGTCACGAAAGGAATTCCTTCCGCTTCAAGGAGGCGCTCGGCGGGCACCCATTCGGACATCGTCTTCCCGGAACCGGCTCTGGGATTGACGATGAAATACCACGAGGTTTTTGTCTCAGACATACCACGAAAATAGTATTTTTTTGTTAAATTTGCAATTCTAGCATTATTAGGATTTATGGGTAAAGTCATCGCAATAGCAAACCAGAAAGGAGGCGTCGGCAAGACGACCACCGCCATCAACCTGGCAGCCTCTCTCGCCGTACTGGAGAAGAAGGTGCTGATCATCGATGCCGACCCGCAGGCCAACACGACCTCGGGTCTGAACTTCGCGCCGGACAACGACCAGCAGCGCACCCTGTACGAGGTGATGATCGGCCAGATCGACGTCGCGGACGCCCTGATCCAGACCGAGATCGCCAACCTCCACATGATCCCGTCCCACATCAACCTCGTGGGCGCCGAATTCGAAATGCTGGAGGCGGAGGAGCGCGAGTCGCTGCTCAAGAAGGCCCTGGCCCCGATCCGGGACAACTACGACTTCATCATCATCGACTGCTCGCCCTCGCTGGGCATCATCACGGTCAACACGCTCACCGCGGCCGACTCCGTGATCATCCCGGTCCAGCCCGAATTCTTTGCGCTGGAGGGCCTCGGCAAGCTTCTCCAGACCATCCGTCTGGTGCAGGGCGGCGTCAATCCGGACCTGACGATCGAGGGCTTCGTGGTCACGATGTTCGACGGACGCACCCGCGTCCATACCCAGGTGCTCGCCGAGCTGCGCGACCATTTCCGCGACCTCGTCTTCAAGACGGTGATCCAGCGCAACATCCGCCTCAGCGAAGCCCCTTCCCACGGTAAACCCATTATCCTTTACGACATTATGTGCAACGGCTCCACCAATTACCTCAATCTCGCGAAAGAGGTCCTGGAGCACAACGGTGAAACTGTATGAGCAAAGAACCCAGAGGACTTGGCAAGGGCCTGAGCGCCCTGCTCGGCGAAGTGCCCGATGCCGACCAGCTCCGCAAGCCGGTCGGATATGTCAACAAAGAAATCGTAGGGAGCCGCGGCCGCCAGGAGAACACGGCGGACATCCTCCGCATTCCCGTGGACATGATCGAGCCGAACCCGTTCCAGCCGCGTATGTCGTTCGACCAGGTCGCCCTGGAAGAACTGGCCGCCTCCATCCGCACGCTCGGCCTCATCCAGCCCGTCACCGTCCGGCGCATCACCGACCGCCGCTACCAGATTATCAGCGGCGAGCGCCGCTACAAGGCCTGCCGCCTCGCCGGCATGACCACCATCCCGGCCTACATCCGCGACGCCAACGACCAGGGCATGCTGGAGATGGCCATCGTGGAGAACGTCCAGCGCGAGGATCTCGACCCGATCGAGCTCGCCCTCAGCTACCGCCGCCTGATCGACGAATGCCAGCTCACGCAGGACAACCTCGCCGACCGGGTGGGGAAGAAGCGCGCCACCGTGGCCAACACCCTCCGCCTGCTCAAGCTGCCCGCCAAGGTGCAGCACGACATCAAGGTCGGCCTCCTGAGCGCCGGCCACGCCAAGGCCATCCTCGGCGTCGATTCCCCCGAAGTCCAGGAGCAGCTCTGCGACCTCGTGATCCGCGACGGCCTGTCCGTCCGCGAGCTCGAGAGCATCGTCCGCAAGCTCCAGGTCGATCCCGACGCAGCCAAGGCCAAGGTCCGCAACGCCCATCCCACGCAGCAGCTCCCGCCGGACTACTACCGCATCCTGGAGCATGTCGGCAAGTATTTCTCCAACGACATTTCGCTGAAGCGCAACGCCTCCGGCAAGGGCATCATGACCATCCGTTTCGAGTCGGACGAGGAAGTGCAGAAGTTCGTCAAGGCGCTGGAGGAAAAGCAGTTCTGATGAGGCACCTGAAAGGAATCGGCGTGTTGTTGATGGCGGTCCTGTCTACCGCCATTTTCAGCGTGGACGCTTCCGCCCAGCTCTTCAAGGAAGAGGCCTTCAACCAGCAATACAACGACGACCCGGCTTCGGACCAGGACACCACGGACGTGCTCTTCTCCTTCAAGGAGTACTTCGGCGGCCTGAGCCACAAGCGGGAGATCCGCATCGGCACGATGACCGCCGGCTCGGCGCTCTTCATCGGCGGCTCGCAGATCTACAACCGCCAGGCCTGGAAGCTCCCGATCGTCTATTCCGCCATCGGCGGCAGCCTCGGCGCTGGCATCGCGCTCAACGCCAAGGGCAACAAGGAAGCCGCCAAATACTGCTTCATCGGCGCCGGCGTCGCCTACTGGGCCACGCTGATGGACGGCGTGATCAACTTCAAGCCCAGCGAATACCCCCATCCCGGCAAGGCCACGCTCTACTCGCTCCTTGTCCCGGGACTCGGACAGATCTACAACCGCGAATACTGGAAGCTGCCCATCTATCTGGGCGCCATCGGTTTCGCCGTCCACCTCTATGCGGACAACCGGGCCAACTATCTGCGTTTCCGCGACATCTACATCCAGGCCTCCGACAAGAGCTACAGTGGTCCCATTTCGGCCCAACAGGCCCTTTACTACCGCGATATCTATCGGCGCTACCGGGACTATTCCGTCCTCGCCATCGCCGCGCTATATGTCCTGCAGGTCATCGATGCCAACGTCTTCTCGTATATGCACAACTTCGAGGTGGACGACGACATCGCCCTCAAGGTCGCTCCGGCCGTCATCATTCCGGACAACCAGTTTGCATCCATCACACCCACATCCCAGCCGGCGGCCTTCGGGTTGCGCCTGGGCCTCAATTTCTGACAATGAAAAGAAGTTATATCCTGTTGATCCTCTTGTCCGCCCTTTGCCTGCCGCTTGCCGCGCAGACGGGGCATGAAGCCGAAACCGTCGTCCTGGAGCAGAACCGCCCGCCCGTGAAGGAGCGCAAGCCGTTCCGCCAGATCCTCAGCGAGCTTTTCCGGCGTCAGGACGACAAGCAGGCCAGGCAGGAGAACGAAGTGCTGCGCTACGAGCTGGATTCGCTCCAGATGCTGGTGGACAGCCTTCGCAACCGCGTCTTCTTCGACGAGCAGGAGATCTCCGTCCTGCAGGAAGACGAGGCCCGCAGCTTCGACTATTCGCCCGAGGCGCAGGACAGCCTGCTGCAGCTCTGGTACAAGAATACGCTGGCGTCGGATTTCGACACCGTCAACGAATATGACATGGACTCCGTGCGCTTCTCGTCCAACGTCTCCGACGCCGAGATGATGCGCCGCCTGTCCGCGATGAATTCCTTCATCACGCTGCCGTACAACGACGTCGTCAAGAACTACATCATCCTCTATTCCGAGCGCATGCCCTCCAAGATGGGGCGCGTGCTCGGCCTGAGCGGCTATTATTTCCCGATCTTCGAGGACATCCTGCTCCGCTACGGCCTGCCGCAGGAGCTCAAGTACATGGCCGTCATCGAGTCGATGCTCAATCCGGTCGCCACTTCCCGCGCCGGCGCGCGCGGCATCTGGCAGTTCATGTACCAGACGGGCGTCGGCTACGGCCTGGAGATCAATTCCTTCGTGGACGAGCGCCTGGACGTGGAGAAGGCCGTCGAGGCCGCCGCACGCTATCTGCGCGACGCCTACAGGACCTTCGGCGACTGGGCCCTGGCCATCAGTTCCTACAACTGCGGCGCGGGCAACGTCTCCAAGGCCATCCGCCGCGCGGACGGCAAGCGCGATTTCTGGAGCATCTACGAGTATCTCCCGCGCGAGACGCGCGGCTACGTGCCCGCGTTCGTGGGCGCGATGTACGCGATGACCTATCATCGCGAATACGGCATCGCGCCGCAGCAGACGGGCATGCCGGTGCAGACGGATACCTTCATGATCCGCCGCAATCTCCATTTCTCCCAGATCGAAGCCGTCGTGGGCGTGCCGATGAAGGACCTGCAGAATCTCAACCCGCAGTATGTCAACGACATCATCCCGGGCAACAAGCATCCCTACGTGCTGAAGCTGCCCTACAACTGGACCGGCAGTTTCCTGGATGCCAACCGCGATTCGCTCTATGCCTACAAGGCCGACTCGCTGCTGAGCGGCAAGGTGCTGGCGGACGTGGCCGCCGGCCGCTCGGGCAAGAGCACTTCCGGGCAGCAGCGGATCGCCTACAAGGTCAAGAGCGGGGATTACCTGGGCCGGATCGCATCAAGATACGGTGTGACCATCAACCAGATCAAGAGTTGGAACCACCTGCGCTCCAACAGCATCCAGATCGGCCAGACGCTGTATATCTACAAGAACGGCGGTCCTTCGATCTCGCAGGGGAGCACGGGCGGCAAGTCGGGCGGCAGCAGTAGCAGCAAGCCCAAGACCGTCATCTACACGGTCAAGAACGGCGATTCGCTCTCCAAGATCGCGAGCCGGTACAAGGGCGTCTCCATCAACGACATCAAGAAGGCAAACGGCCTCAAGTCCGACGCCATCCGCGCCGGCCAGAAGCTGACGATCCCGCAGAAATAATTACTTCTTGTAGTATTTGGGCCAGCAGGCCTCGAGGTAGGACTTCAGACGGTCCTCCTGGGCGTTGGGCTGCGGCTCGTAGAAAGCTGTGCCTGAGAGCTTTTCGGGCAGGAATTCCAGGTCCGTGAAATGCCCGGGGAAGTCGTGGGCATATTTGTAGCCGTCGGCATAGCCCAGATCCTCCATCAGCTTGGTGGGCGCGTTGCGCAGATAGAGCGGCACGGAGGCCGTCTGGTCGGCCTTGGCCGCGGCCAGCGCCTTGTCGATGGCCAGATAGGCCGAATTGCTCTTGGGCGAGCTGGCAAGGTAGACGGCGCACTCGCTGAGCGGGATGCGCGCTTCCGGCATGCCGATCGAATGCACGATGCGGAAGGTCGCGTCCGCCAGCAGCAGCGCATTGGGATTGGCCAGGCCGATGTCTTCGGCGGCCAGGATGCAGAGCCTGCGCGCGATGAAGAGGGGATCCTCGCCGCCGTCCAGCATCCGCGCCATCCAGTAGACCGCCGCATTGGGATCCGACCCGCGGACGCTCTTGATGAAGGCGGAAATGATATCGTAGTGCATCTCGCCGCCCTTGTCGTAGATGGCGACATTCTCCTGCAGGCATTCCGTGACCGTGCGGTTGTCGATCACGACCGGATCGGCCTTGCCAACCTGCGCATCCACCACGATCTCCAGGATATTCAGCAACTTACGCGCGTCGCCGCCGCTGTGGCGGAACAGCGCGTCCGTCTCCCGCACCTCGATCCGGCGCTCCTTGAGGACTTCGTCCTCGCGCAGCGCACGGTCCAGCAGCGCCTGCAGGTCCTCGACCTCCAGCGACTTCAGCACGAAGACCTGGCAACGGGAAAGCAGCGGCGTGATCACCTCGAAGGAAGGATTCTCCGTCGTGGCGCCGATCAGGATGACGGTGCCGGCCTCGACGGCCCCCAGGAGCGCATCCTGCTGGGCTTTGTTGAAGCGATGGATCTCGTCGATGAACAGGATGGGAGCGCCGGCGGGGGAGAAGAGCGACTTGGCCTTGGCGGCATCGATCACCTCGCGCACGTCCTTGACGCCCGAGCTGACGGCGGACAGGGTATAGAACTCACGGTCCAGCGTCCCGGCGATGATGCGCGCAAGGGTGGTCTTGCCCACGCCCGGCGGGCCCCAGAGAATGAAGGAAGACAAAGCGCCCGAGTCCATCATGTTCCGCAGGATGCATCCCGGACCGACCAGGTGCCGCTGACCGACGTATTCGGACAGCTTTTGGGGCCGCATCCGCTCCGGAAGAGGCGGTAACATTTTTGTTACTGACCCAAACACTTTTGTTTTATCCTCTAATATTCAAGCTTTTTAATGTAAGAGCGACGGCGCTTCTTGCTGACCGGGTTGAACTCCCGGAACTGGGTCTGATTCTTGAGGTTCGTCTCCAGGACGGCGTTGCTTTCGCAGTGCTTGATGCCCATCGCATTGAACTTCCTGAACATGTCCATGAAGACGAGGGAGTTCACGCCGCTGTTCTGGTAGTCCGGGCGGACACCGATCAGCAGCAGCTCGGCCATCTCGCCGTGCTTGAGGAACATCGCCTTGAGCAGCGGCCACCAGCCGAAGGGGAAGAGCTTGCCGCGGGTCTTCTGCAGGGCCTTGACGATCGACGGCATCGAGATGCCGAAGGCCACCAGTTCACCCTTCTCATTCTCCACCATCGACAGGAAGCGCAGGTCCAGGATGCTCAGGTAGAATCCGAGATACTTCTCGGCCATGTGGTCCGGCAGGACGGTGAAATTATAGAGATCCTTGTAGCACTCGTTGATGCAGTGGAACACCTTGTGGCCGTAGTCCTCCTTGCGGATGATCCTGCGGGTCAGCTGGCGGACGTGGACGTTGGCGCGCTGCTCGATGATGGCGGCCATGCGCGGCCAGCGCTCGGGCATCTGCTCGGGAACGGTGACGATGTACTCGATCCAGTCAGCGTCCTTGGTGAAGCCCATCTCGTCCAGATAATCGTTATAATAAGGATGGTTGTAGATCAGCGCCATGGTGCTCAGCTGGTCGTAGCCCTCGACGAGCATGCCCTCGGGGTCGAAATCCGTAAAGCCCAGCGGGCCCACGACCGACTCCATCCCGAACTTGCGGCCGAACTCGTAGACCTTGTCCATCAGGGCCTGGGCCACCTCCTTGTCCTCGATGAAGTCATACCAGCCGAAGCGCACCTCCTTGTGGTTCCACTGCTCGTTGGCCTTGCGGTTGACGATGGCGGCCACGCGGCCGGCCAGCTCGCCGTCCTTGTAGGCAAGATACAGCTCGGAATCGCAGAACTCCTGCGCGGCGCCCTTCTCCTGGTCCAGCGTATCCATCTGGTCGAAGACGAGGGGAGGGACATAATAAGGGTTGTCACGATACAGTTTCTCCGGGAAATTGACGAACTTCTTGAGCTCGGAACGGGTCCGGACAGGACGAATCTCGATAGACATTTTGGATAGGTTCTAGTTGTTTTCAGTACTGCGAAGATAGCACTTTCATAGGAAATAATCAAAGATTTGGCTATATTCGTGTCATGCTCCGGAAGCTCCATATCCGACTGGCAGCCGTGCTGTTATTCCTGCTTCTGGGCCCCGCGGTCCGGGGCCAGGAGGCCCTGCTGGGCGTTTTCAACTCGCCCAAGGGCATCGGGGTCACGGCCCTTTTCGGGCCGGAGTGGGGGGACGAATCCAACATCCTCACCCTGCGTACGGACTTCTACGGCCTGCTGGGCGGACGCACGCACAAGATGGGCATCTGCGTCACCTACACGCACGACTACGCCATCTACCGGCTCTGGGAGGAGCAGTTCGACATGACCCTGCACGCCGGAGCCGGCGGCCAGATCGGCTACGTCCAGGACTGGGAGAAGGGCCTGTTCAGCCAGTTCGAGCGGCAGCTCGCGCACAAGCCGGGCCTGGCCGTCGCCCTGGCGGGCAACATCGGCCTGCGCTTCGACTTCGACCGCCTGACCCTGGACCTGAGCTTCACCGTCGCGCCGGGCATGCACCTGCGCACGGACGAGGACACCGACGACGTGCTCCTGTCGTTCTACCATGCCGGCATCTACCACGCCTATTTCCCGCAGCTTAACATTATGTACCGCTTCTGATGATGAGACGCAAGTTATTATCAATCATTATTCTGCTCTTGTCATTCGCGACGGTCGCACCGGCGCGGGTCCTGCCCGGAGGCCCGGTGTTCAACCGGCTTCGCGTCGGGTTGGAGTGGGGCTATACCCAGACCTTCTTCCTGGCCCGCAGCTACAACTACATCAGCGATGACGGCTACCGCGTCTACGAAAAGTCCATCGGGTTCCACTGGAGCGCCAACGCCCAGATCCTGGCGCAGGCCGGCTACATCCTCGGCGAGCGGAGCCTCGTCTCGCTGTGCGCCGGCTACATGGGGATGGGAAAGGACAACCGCCTGCTCCCGCTCGCGCTCCGCTACACCTTCTTCCCGCGCGCGGTCTACAACGACGGATTCTTCGTTTACGGACAGGGCGGCGTGGCCTGGCACGTCCACACCACGGCCGGCAAGACGGCCGTCCTCGGCGTGCTGGGCGGCGGCTACCGCGTCCGGCTCAGCGACACCTGCAACCTGGACCTGCTCGTCGGGCTCAAGGGCCTGGTCGACCGTCCGGCGATTCCGGACCCGGCGCGCCCGGGCAGCATTCCGGAACAAAATATCCGGCGAAACATCGCCGGATACTGTGCACTTGATTTCTCTGTCGCCGTCAGCTTCTAGAAGAGGCTGTCCACCGCTGTGATAATCTCCTCCGCGGACTGGTTGGGATCCAGGACCAGATCCGGTTCCTTGAGGACATAGCCCTTGGCCATCGAGCCGAGCGTACCGCCGCCCGTGCAGTTGAGCATGATGCATTCGTCCTTGGCCACGGTCCCGTCCGCGACCGCCTGGGCCAGCGCGGCCACGGCGGCGCAAGGGGCGGGGAGGAGGTCGTAGCCCTCGAGGTTGCGGAACTGCAGGAGCCAGTACATGATGTCGTCGTTGCTGCAGGTGAAGGTGTCGCCCTTGCTCTCGCGCAGCACGTCAAACACGCCGCCGGCAAGGCTGTAGGGCGGTTTGCGGTTGGCCAGCACCTTGGCGAGGATGACCTCCGCATTGCGGCGCCCCTCGGCGGGATCCAGCGCCGCGAGCGCGCGGGACTGGGCCTTCCACGAATCGTGGATCAGCGTGAACGGCCGGTTCTGCGCCATGTACACGCGCATCTTGTTGGGACCGAAACGCCCGTCGGCCGCGAGGCGCTCGGCGTTCTCCCAGGCCGCCACGGCGCCGGTGCCGGACCCGACCGCCTGGAAATAGGCGTCGGGGATGCGGCCGGCCTTCTCCACGCAGCTGAGCAGGGTCGTGCCCATGCCGTCGCGGCGCGCCACGTTCTTGGCGCCGCCTTCGAGGAAGTAGCGGGGATCCTGCGCGAGTTTCTCGCCCAGCGTGATGGCGTCATAATAGTCGCAGCCGTGCGGGGCGGCGATCACCTTGACGCAGCGGTTCAGCTTCTTGTGGAACCACAGGTCGTGGATATTGTCCTCCGGGATGCAGATCACCACCGGGATCTCGTTGTCGGAGCAGACCTGCGCGAAGGCGCGGGCCGTGTTGCCGGCCGACTGGACCACCAGCACGCGCTCCTCCTTCTTGTCCATGCGCGCGCACACGCTGAAGGCCTCCGTCTCCTTGAAGGAGCAGGTCTCCATCTTGGCGCCGATCTTGGGGTTCCAGCCCGAGAAGGTGATATACAGGTTGTTCAATCCGAGAAACTTCGCCAGTCCCTTCGACTTGTACGTCACCGGCGCGCAGGAGTTCTTGAGGGTCCGGCGGATGGGCATCCATTCCGCATAGCGGTACAGGCCCCTGAGGTCGTCCCGCGGCGTGAAACGCTTCTGGGCATAGACGGCGCGGACCAGGGACGGTTCGCCGCCCTGCGGGTCGGACAGGTCCCAGCCGTGGTCGTCGAAGACCCGGCCGGTCGCCACGTTCATCAGTCGATACTGGGTGGGATAGAATTTCATACTCGGATGTTTTTACATTTTGAAGAAAAGCCAGGTATAGTAGCCGAAGAAGGTGACCAGCATCAGGATCGCCTCCCAGCGGTCGATGTGCGTCCGCCGGCCCGTGTAGGTCCACAGCCAGACCATTACGGCGCTCCCGAGCAGGACGCCCAGGTCCACCCACGTCAGCGCGAGGGTCGAGAGGGGAGTCACCACGGAGGCGGTGCCGAGGATCAGGAGAATATTGAACACGTTGGAGCCCAGCACGTTGCCGAGCGCCAGCTGGTCCTTCTTCTTGGCCGCCGCCACGATGCAGGTGGCCAGTTCCGGGAAGGAAGTGCCGCCGGCAAGCAGCGTGATGGCGATGAACTTGTCGGACACGCCCACGGCGCGGGCGATGGCGGTGGCGTTGTTGACGAAAAGCTGACCGCCGAAGATCAGGCCCGCCAGGCCGGCGATCACCAGCACGATGGCCAGCCCGAGGCTCTTGACCTTCGCCTCGGCCTCTTCCTGTGCCCCCGTGTCGGACTTGAAGCAATAGACCATATAGGCCGCGAAGACCAGCAGGAAGGCGACGCCCTCCCAGCGGGAGATCCGCTGGCCGGTCAGGCCCAGCGCCACGAACAGGAACGTGACCAGCAGCGTGATGGGGATGTCCCGGCGGCTGTTGGAGCGGGTCACGGCCACCGGCGCGATGACGGCGGTCATGCCCAGGATGAGCAGGGTATTGAAAATGTTGGAGCCGACCACGTTGCCGACCGAGATGTCGGCATTGCCCTGCAGGGCGCCGGTCAGGCTCACGACGAGCTCCGGGCAGCTGGTGCCGAAGCCCACGATGGTCAGTCCGATCACGAATTCGCTGATGCCGGCCTTGCGGGCGATGGCGGACGAACCGTCCACCAGGAAGTCGGCGCCGAAGATGATCAGCGCCAGGCCTGTCAGCAACAAAACAATCTGCAATAACATGGTTATTCTCCCGTCTTCTCGATGCGGTCCAGGCAACAGACGTTCTCCACGTGGTAGGTGTGGGGGAACATGTCCACGGGCTGGACGTCCGTAATCTTATAATCGGCGCTCATCATCTCCATGTCGCGCGCCTGCGTGGCCGGATTGCAGCTCACGTAGACGATCCGGCGCGGCGCGGCGGCCAGGATCGTCTTCACCACGTCCGGGTGCATGCCGGCGCGCGGCGGGTCCGCGATGATGACGTCGGGCCGGCCGTGCTGCGCGATGAAGTCTTCCGTCAGGACATCCTTCATGTCACCGGCGAAGAATTCGCAGTTGGTGATGCCGTTGCCCTCGGCGTTGATCTTGGCGTCCTCGATGGCTTCGGGGACATATTCGATGCCGATGACGCGCCTGGCACGCCCGGCCACGAACTGGGCGATGGTGCCCGTGCCCGTATAGAGGTCGTAGACCGTCTCGGAGCCCGTCAGGCCGGCGAATTCGCGCGTGACGGAGTAGAGCTTGTAGGCCTGTCCCGTGTTGGTCTGGTAGAAGGACTTGGGCCCGATCTTGAAGCGCAGGCCCTCCATCTCCTCATAGATCGCGGGCTCGCCGCAATGCAGGATGCAGGTCTGGTCGCCGATCGTGTCGTTCTTCTTGTCGTTGATCACGTAGTAGAGGGAGGTGATCTGCGGGAATTCGGCCGCCACGGCGTCCAGCAGGGGAGCGCGCTGCGGGAAATCCTCGCCGAAGCAGACGATCAGCATCACCGCGCCCGCGTCCGTCGTGCGGACGAACATGTTGCGCAGCTGGCCGCGGTTGGCGCGGATGTCGTAGAACGACACGCCGTGCTCCAGGCACCAATGCTTGATGAACAGGCGGATGGCGTTGGTCGGCTCGGGCTGCAGGTGGCAGCGCTCGATGTCGAGCACCTTGTCGAAATATTTGCCGACGTGGAAGCCCAGTCCGGGCTCGCTCTCCATCCCGGAGGCGATCTCCTCATGCGTCATCCAGCGCTTGCTGGAAGCGGAGAATTCGAGTTTGTTGCGATAATAGCGGATCTTGTCCGAGCCGAGGATCGGGCGGAATTCGGGCACCTCGAGATGGCCGATGCGGGTCAGCTGGTCATAGACCTGGCGCTGCTTGGCCGCCAGCTGGATCTCGTAGGGGAGCGGCTGCCAGCGACAGCCGCCGCACACGGCGAAATGGTCGCAGAACGGCTCCAGGCGCTGCTCGGAAGGCTTTACGAGCTTGATGATCGTCCCCTCCATCCAGGCCTTCTTCTTGCGGACAAGACGCACGTTGACGACATCTCCCGGCACCGCGAATCCCACGAAAACCACCTGTCCCTCAGGCGTATGGGCAATCGCCTTGCCCTCCGCCGCCACGGACTCGATGACGAGATTCTCCAGGATGATGTCCAGTTTGCTGTGTCTTGACATATATATAAATCAGAAATATCGGTCAAAGATAGTAATTATTCCTGACATCCTGTTTTTGTGTACGGGCACACAATTTGCTCTCTGGCCTTGTGAGAACATAAAATTATGGTACTATGAAGAAGTTTTACCTACTGATTTCCCTGCTCCTCATCCTCGCCGGATGCGGCCCCGTGCGCCACTATTACCGGACGGATGCCCGCCGGACCTATAGTTTCCAGGAGCAGCTCGACCGGCGTTCCTACAGGCTGGTCGTCGAACGCGAGACCGTCCGCAACGGCCGGGCCGCCTCTCGCACAGGCCGCTACAGCTCGGTCGACATCCCCGACTTCGTCATCACGGTGGACGGTGACCGGCTCCACAACTCGCGGGAAGGCTATATCGACTACTCGATTTCCAAATACAGGGACTCCCGCCACAGTCAATACCGGACCATCCGCTTCTCCAATTACTATCGCCACGGCTACTCGCTGGAAGGGAAGTACGAACTCACCGTGTATCCCAACGGCTATTTCCGCCTCGTCGTCCGCGGGCGCAACGATGCCGTCCGGCACGAGTACGAAGGGCAGATGGAGCACGGCTACGACGGGCTCTACCGCTATCCCAGAAGATAACGGGCTCAGATTTTTACTATCTTTGCGGCCGCTATGGCCGAACAAGTGAGAAAGATTATCTGCTGTGCGGCCGCCCTCCTGGCGGCCGTCTCTGTGCTTCAGGCACAGGAAAACCTCGAAGAAATCACCGTGAGCGCGACCCGCGCGCCCCTGACCGTCCACCAGTCCGCCCGGATGGTGACGGTCCTCGATACCCTGCAGATCCGCTCCGCCCCCGTACAGAGCGTCAATGACCTGCTCAAATACGCCGTCGGCGTGGACGTGCGCCAGCGCGGCGCGATGGGCGTCCAGACCGACATCGGCATCCGCGGCGGCACCTTCGACCAGGTGGCCGTCCTGCTCAACGGCGTCAACATCAGCGACCCGCAGACGGGCCACCTGGTGATGGACCTGCCGGTGGACCTGTCGGAGATCGACCGCATCGAGATCCTCGAAGGCCCTGCCGGCCGCGTCTACGGCACCTCTTCGCTGGTGGGCGCGATCAACATCGTCACCCGCACGGAAGGGGAGTCCGGCGCCGACCTGCGCCTGCAGGGCGGTTCGTTCGGCACCTGGAGCGGCGGGGTGCGCGCCAACCTGGCAAAGGGGCGCTGGAACAACCAGATTTCGGCCTCCTACGGCCGCTCGGACGGGTTCAGCCGCAACGCGGCGGGCAGCCTGAATGCCGACTGGAAGATGCTGAAAAGCTTCTACCAGGGCGGCTGGAGCAGCCCGAAGGCGGACGTGCACTGGCACCTCGGCCTGAGCGCCAAGGACTATGGCGCCAACACCTTCTACAGCGCCCGTTTCGACGACCAGTTCGAGTCGGGCCTCAAGACCTTCGCCGCCGTCCAGGCGGAGACGAAGGGCCGCGTCCACCTGCATCCGGTCCTGTACTGGAACCATTCCACGGACCGCTTCGAACTCTATCGCGGCGACGAATCGCGCGTCCCGTTCAACTACCACCGCACCGACGTGTTCGGCGCCAACCTCGGCGGCTGGACCTCCTGGGCCCTCGGCCGGACGGCCTTCGGGGCGGAGCTGCGCCGCGAACAGGTGGTCAGCACCACGCTCGGCGAGCCGCTGGCGCAGCCGCGCGCCATCCGCGGCACGCAGCGCAGCTACGACAGGGGACTGGGCCGCACGCACGTCAGCCTCTATCTGGAGCACAACGTCATCCTGCGCTGGTTCACGGCTTCCGCCGGCGTCGCGGCCATCCGCAACAGCTGGGGCGACCAGCCCTTCCGGCTCTATCCGGGCGCGGACCTGAGCGTCCGCATGGGCGCCCGCTGGAAGGCCTACGCCTCCTGGAACACCTCGCTGCGCCAGCCCACCTTCACGGAGCTGTATTATTCCGTCGGCGGACACGCTGCCGACAAATACCTCCGGCCCGAGCGGATGCAGGCTTTCGAATTTGGAATCAAATACTTGCGCCCAGGCATCAGCGCCGTCGCATCCGTTTACCGCCACCAGGGGACCGACATGATCGACTGGATCAAGGACCTGTCGGAAGGGGAGGACGCCCTCTGGGTGTCCGTCAACCACACGCAGGTCAACACGCTGGGCGAGGAATTCTCGCTGCGCGTGCAGCCCGGCGTCCTGCTGGGCCGCGACGCGTTCTTCCTGCGTTCGTTCAACGCCGGCTACGCCCACATCGACCAGGACAAGGCGCTCGAGCCCGGCCTGCAGTCCGCCTACGCGCTGGAATACCTGCGCAACAAGCTCGTCCTGCAGGCGGATTTCCAGCTCCTGGAGCCGCTCTCGCTGAACATTTCCTACAGCTGGCTGGACCGGGTGGGCCATTATGAAGCCTTCGAAGCTGGGAAAAGCCTCGGCCAGCGCGCCTACGAGCCGTATTCGCTGCTCGACGCGCGCTTGACCTGGGACGCGCGCCGCTGGCGCTTCTTCCTGGAAGGAAGCAACCTGCTGAACATCAGCTACTACGACCACGGCAACATCCCGCAGCCCGGCCTCCGCGTGCTCGCCGGAATGCTCTTCCGGATCCGGTAGGGGAGGCATATAATTTGCAAGGATAACCCATGTCAAACATAAAGCATAACACTATGAAGCGCATTCTCTTCTTGTTTTCGGCATTCTTCCTTTTTGCCCTTGGCGGCAACGCCCAAGAGCCGTCCAAATCGGCCTTTGAAATCCTTGACGGGCGGAATTATAAGATTCTGATCGAACGCGAAGTCATCAACCAGTGGGAACAACCGAGCGAGTCGTTCGCCATCGGACTGACCCGTGGAAAAACCGAACTCGTCGACAAGGTGAAGGTCGGCAACAACGCCCGCGAGGTGATCGTCTCGGACCTCTGGATCGTCGTTGACAAAGACAAGATGACCACCCACATCGGCGATATCCTCAATTATCAGTTGGCAGGCGACGGCGACGTCAATAAGAAAGACGGGTATACCGCCTCGAACAAAGCTGAAATGCATGAATTTGAAATCACGGAATACAGAGAGGTCGCCAAGAAGAACAAAAGGAACCTCGACCTCACGGCCTGCCACAATTACGGTGTCTATTACACCTTCAAGATCTCCGCTACGTCCAAAGGCTTGATCAACGTGCGCGTGTACAACAAGGACGGCGACCAGGTCCGCGAATACAAAGGCGTCCTGGATATGAATTACGGCCAATAGGGGGTTCTTCCCCTATTTACTACTTAACATAATATAAATTGTGTAACAAGCGAGGCGGGGGACCTAGAGCGCCCGCTTCGCGTCGATCGGACCGGCGTAGATGCCAAGGAAAATCTTGCGCAGCTCCTCCCTGTCGAGCCGCCGCTCGAGCTTGCCGAGCTTGTGGCCGATGTATTTCTCGAACGCGGCCAGGTTCTGCTCCGTATATTTGCCCGCCTCGGCGAATTCGCGCTTCTCATAAAGCAGATCGTGCGCCATGTAGTTGGTCTTCCAAAGCTTGTAGCCCGCGATGATGCGACGGTCGAGCAGATGGCGGATGGACTGGTAACGGTCGTTCTTCTCGCATTTCGAGGCCTCGAAGATCTCCTCCGCCGTGAGCGGCTCCTCGATCTCCAGGTGGATATGGCCCTTGGGCTGGCGGATGCCCGTCAGGATGCTGTGCAGGTCTTCGTCTTCCTTCTTGACGTACGGTCCCTCGCGGCGCAGCAGCACTTCCCGCGCCTTGCGCGCGTCGCAGGACTCGTATTCATAGGAAATGCTCATCGGGACGATGTTGAGCTCGCGGAAATTCTCCTCGAACGTGCCCGTGCCGCTCATGTCGAACATCTTGAGCAGGCCCTGCTCCGTCGTGTCCAGGCCGTTCTTGGTGCGGCCCTCGCGCTGCGCGATCCAGATGGACGCGCCGCCGGAGGTGATCCGCTCGCGGATGTATTGCGACAGGCGCTGCGAGGAGAGATACAGCTCGCGGGCCTTGATGCCGCGGATGACCTTGATCATGCGGTTGGAGCGCAGCAGGTCCTCCAGCAGCTGGCTGGTGACGAGGTTCGACCCCACGCAGATCTCCGTGAACGGCAGCCCCGCCTGCTTCATCACATACTGGATGAGCGCCGGGTCGAGCACGATGTCGCGGTGGTTGGAAACGGCCAGAAAACGGCCCTGGATGCCCTTGAGATGCTCGATTCCGCTGCAGGTGAAGCCGTCGGAGGTCCGGGCAAGGATGCCGTCGATCACCCCCATCATCACTTCGTTCTGGAACTGGTCGATGCTGCCGATGCCGCGGAGCATGTGGCTCATCGCGGAGGCAGGAACCGAAGGGAAAAGGTACTTGGACACCACCGGCATCATCGGGTGCCGGGACATCCGGGCAAGGGCCTCTACGGCCTCTGCATCCGTATACGGGCGTATGTCCTCGAATTCATTCTCGTTCATACCCAGCAAATTTACGAAATCAGCGTCTAAAAAGCAAAGATGAGTCGCCGTAGCTCAGGAAACGGAAACCGTTCGCCAGGGCGTAATCATAGATCGTATGCCAGTCGCCGTCCACGAAGGCGGAGATCAGCAGCAGCAGCGTGCTCTGCGGCTGGTGGAAATTGGTCACCATCGCGTCCACCACGCGAAAACGGAATCCGGGCACGATGATGATGCGCGTGCCCACCGTCAGCTCCTGCAGCCCGTTGGCGTCCAGATACGCGATGATGGCGTCCAGCGCCTCCTCCAGGCCCGGCGCATCCGCGTCCAGCCCGTACGGCGCCCACTGCTCCACGTCGGCCGGTTTGCCCGTCTGCAGGCAGCTCAGGCCCACATAATAGAGGGATTCGAGCGTGCGGACGGAGGTCGTGCCGACGGCCACGACAGGACGCTTGCGCTCGCGCAGCCGGACCAGCAGGTCGCGGCTCACCACGAACGGCTCGCGATGCATCGGATGCTCCGACACGAGCGAGCTCTTGACCGGCAGGAACGTTCCCGCGCCCACGTGCAGGCACACGCGCTCGATGTCGATCCCCTTGGCGGCGATCTCGTCCAGCACCCGCTGGGTGAAATGCAGGCCGGCCGTAGGGGCCGCCACGGAGCCGCGGATGTGCGCGTAGAGCGTCTGGTAGCGCTCCAGGTCGATGGCCTCCGTGTCGCGGTTCAGATAGGGCGGAATGGGCACGCGGCCGCAGCGCTCGAGCAGTTCGGAGAACGGGATGCCGCCCTCCCAGCTGAATTCGACGATGCCGGTCTGGCCCTCGCGGCCGATCAGGCGCGCCTTGGGCCAGACGCCCTCGAATTCTTCGCCCTCCAGGGTGAGGATTTCGTCGTTTTTCCAGCGTTTGGCGTTGCCGATGACGCATTTCCAGCGGCAGCTCGCCGTGGCGGCGAAATTGGTGTTGTATTCGGCCGGCGTGTCCGGCTCGAGGCAGAAAACTTCGATATGCGCGCCCGTGGGCCGCTTGAAGAACAGGCGGGCGGGAACGACCTTGGTCTCGTTGAAGACCATCAGGGCCCCTTCGGGCAATTCCTCCGCCAGATGGCGGAATTGGCGCTCCGCGACCTGGCCGTCGCGATAGACGAGCAATTTGGACGCGTCGCGCTCCGGAAGCGGATATTTGGCGATCCGCTCGTCGGGGAGCGGATAGTTGTAATCTTCTATATGAAGGACAGGTATCATGCTGCAAAGATACGGCTTTTTCACGGGGTGGGCAAGGTGTATTTTTGTTAACTTTTGTGAAAAGATTGTAAACATTTGGAAAGTTTACAAATGTTTTATCCCCCGGGCGCGCCGGGCGTTGAAAAGTGCGATAAGGAAAAGTGATTACAAATTAATTCATCTAAATATTTGCTCAAACTCAATACTTTACGGGATTTAATTGCAGTTAACAATGATGTTGATTCTGTCCCGGAACCCCGATTTCCGGGTCACGACATGTTGAAATAGATAGAATGCATATAACTATATATTGATTAATCAATGTTTTAAGTCAAATATCCTTAATTAAGGGTTCAGCAGCCTATCCCCTATCTTATTAACAAGCTGTCAACAATTGCCATTTGTAACTGTTGATTCTGTGAAAAAGATTCGTTACTTTTGTAAACAAATCGTTTCGAAAAATGAACAAGCGTCTTCAGCAGTTTTTGGCCGCCGAAAACATCAGCCAGGCCCAGTTCGCCGAGACCCTCGGCGTCGCACGCGCCAGCGTCTCCCACATCCTGTCCGGACGCAACAAGCCAGGCTTCGATTTTCTCGAGAGTATGATCCGCCACTACCCTGCCCTCAATTTTGAGTGGCTTCTCACGGGCCGCGGAAGGATGTACGACAGCGCAAAACCTGCCCCTGAAGCCCCTGCAAGGCCGGTTTCTCCCCTGCCCGCCGAACCGGAGGACTCGCTCTTCGGCGAGCCCGGAAACCGGCAGGAAACCGTCGCAGAAGCCCCCTTCCAGCCGCAAAACAGCTATACCGACGATTTAGTTAGCAAGGCGCAAAGCTTTAGTAATAAGAAGAATATATCTAAAATTGTTGTCTTCTACAGCGACGGAACCTTCCAGGAAATCCCATAATCAAAAGAAATATGTATCTTTGTACTTATGGGATTGTACGGAATTCTGATCAAACCCTTCGTCCGTAGAAGGGACATCGAGAGCGCCTCGCGGATTGCCCTCCGCTATTTTGAGCTGATCGAGAAGATTCCCGGCGGCCGCCTGATCAGCCGCTGGATCCACCGCAACCGCCCGGAAGGCCTGCAGCGCGAGGTTTTCGGCCTGGATTTCTACAATCCGGTCGGCCTGGGCGCCGGTCTCGACCTCTACGGCGAGCTGTACAACGACCTTAACAACCTGGGATTCAGCTTCGTGGAGATCGGCCCGATGGACGCGGACGGCGTCCGCCGTGCCGTCCGCCGGATCCAGGACGACCCGCAGGACGACATCCTTGCCGCCTGCATCAACGCCGACCACCTGACGGCCTTCACCCTCGCCTACGACTTCTGCGATTTCTTCGTCATCGACATCACGTCCAATCCTTCCACGGACGTGCTCGATCCCCTGCTGGACGCGCGCGTGGCCGAGGAGATCTACAAGCCCGTCGTCGTCAAGCTCCCCAAGTCGATCCCCGTCTCGGAGATCGACGACATCATCGACTACAGCCTGATGAACGGCGTGGACGGCATCGAGGCCCGCAGCATCGAGCAGATCCGCCATATCCACGAGTATTCCCACGGCCGCCTGCCCATCATCGCCAACACGCACATCGAGTCGCCCGAGCAGGCCGCGGAGGCCCTCGAGGCCGGCGCCTCGCTGGTCGAGGTGCGCAACGCCCTGGTCCGCCAGGGTCCCCCGTTTGTCGGGAACATCCTCAAATATCTGCTTAAGAAGTTTGCCAAGAATGAGCGAAACAGTCCAAAACCGGATAGCCCGGCTGCTGAGCAATAGCGGCCGCACCCTCAGCGCCGCCGAGTCCTGCACCGGCGGACAGATCTCCCATCTGCTGACCACCGTGTCCGGTTCGTCCACCTGGTATCTCGGCTCCGTCACCTCCTATGCGACTGCCATCAAGGAGAAGGTCCTGGGTGTCCCCGCCCGCACCGTCGAGCAGTTCGGCCTGACCAGCGGAGAGGTGGCCTCCGCCATGGCGGAAGGTGTCCGCGCCCTGACGGGCAGCACCTACGCCGTCGCGACCACCGGCCTCGCCGAGGGCGGCGACGGGCACTATCCGGAGGGTACGGTCTGGATCGGCGTGACCGGTCCGGCCGGCACGCAGGCCCGGATTTACCAGTGCGACCTGGGCCGGAAGGGCAATATCCGCCGTTTTGCCAACGTCGCCCTCCAAACTTTGGCCGCTTACATCGAAAAGGATTTAAAGAAATAGAAATCAATCGGCGAAACAAAAGAGTTATACTACATAACACTTTTGTTAACCCCTCTTCCCGCCCCTTTTCGGGGCATTTTTAGCCGGCACGGCAGGCGTCCCGGAAGGTTCCGTTCCGCTGCGCTCCACTTCATCCCTCCCAAAGTCTACGGCGTCCCCGCTGACGCGGGAACTTGTATCCTTCGGGCCCCTCCCTCTAACGAGCCGAGGGTGGCTACGCCTTCCGGGATGCCTGCCGCTGCCGGCTATTATTTCCGGTCGTAAGGGATGAGGGAAGCGTTCTTGAGGTAGAGGACGCGGAGGGTGGGATCGTTCAGGAAGTAGACCGTGGCGCCGGTGCCGAGGTCGACGGTCAGCTCGTCGGCGGCGGCAGTCGTCAGGCTGGAATTGAGACCCGCCACTTCGGCGAAGGCGCGGGCGTTGTCGAGACTGACGGCGTTGACCTGCGACGACGTCCCGATCCGGTAGCGCGCCACGGGCGCCTTGCCGTTCAGGATCGACTTCGAGAATCCTTTCGCGTCCAGCTTCAGCAGGCCGGTCTCCCCTCTCACCAGCAGCGACGCGCTGCCGGAAACGGCGAAAGCCGACGCCGCCGTGCGATGCGTCAGGTCCAGGTTGGCGCCACCCGCCAGGGTTACGTAGAGCGAATCACAGGCCACCGACAGCGTCGCGTCAGCCTTGCGGTCCAGCGACAGCCGGATCCGGTCGGCCTTGAACGCCACGGAAGCAATCCGCGCATAGTCCGACAGCTTCACGCTGACGCAGGAATCATCAAAGACCAGGTCGTCCGCCGCGACCAGGGCGGCACGCCCGTCCAGCGCCAGCTCGCGCAGCGTCTCGGGCATCGTCACCTCGATGCGGAACTCCGGACTCCGGGAATCCTTGCCCTTGAAGAGCTTGCGCACCTCGCCCGGCACCTTGCGCTCGTCCATCGTCACGGTCAGCGTACTGTCCGCGACGGAGAACTGCACATAATCCCCGAATAGCTCCTCCACCGCCATCCGCGCGCGGTACTGCTTGCCGTAGCGGAGGTCCAGGCTGAACTCGCCGCCCAGGACGATGCGGCTGAAGGCCGGCAGCTCGTCCTTCACCGTCGCGCGGACCCGCTGCGCGGAGAGCGGCAGCGATCCTGAAGCGGCTATCGCGATAAGGACGAGTAAAAGTCTGTGATTCAATCGTTTCATATACTGAATTAATCGATTAACGTTCCCCATTCTTCAGTCTTGGCGTCCAGGTCCCGCTTGCACTCCAGGTACTCGCGGGTCAGGTCCATGATGTCGTCCTTCTCCGTAGGCGCGGCCAGGATCGCCTCGATCTGCTTCATCCGCTCCTCCTGCTTGGCGATCTCGCACTCCAGGTAGGAGATGCGGTTCTTCTTCTTGCGGTCGATCTTGTTGACCTGCTTGCGCTCCTCGAAGGCGCTCTTCTTCTGCTCCTCCTCCTTGCGCGCGGCGGCGGTCGGCGCAGGCGCGAACTTCCGCTCCAGCTCCTGGAGCGTCTCCAGCTTGCGCTTCGCGAGGAAATCGCTCACCGTGCCGAGGTGCTCCTTGACCTGGCCGTCGCGGAACTCGTACATCTTGTCCACCAGCCCGTCCAGGAAATCGCGGTCGTGCGAGACGACCAGCAGCGTGCCGTCGTAGGCCTTGAGGGCCTGTTTGAGGATCTCCTTGGACTTGATGTCCATGTGGTTGGTCGGTTCGTCGAGGGCCAGCAGGTTGTAGCTCTGCAGCATCAGCTTGGCCATGCCCAGGCGGGCGCGCTCGCCGCCGGAGAGCACGGACACGCGCTTGTCGATGTCCTCGCCGCGGAACAGGAACTGGGCCAGCAGGTCGCGCAGCTTGCTGCGGATGTCGCCTACGGCGATGCGGTCCAACGTGGAGAACACGGTCTCGTTCTTGTCGAGGATATCTTCCTGGTTCTGTGCGTAGTAGCCGATCTGGACGTTGTGTCCGAGGCGGGATTCGCCGCTGATCGGGTCCAGCTCACCGTTGATCACGCGCATCAGCGTGGTCTTGCCCTCGCCGTTGCGGCCGATCAGCGCCACCTTCTCGCCGCGCTTGATCTCGATGTCGGCGTGGCGGAAGACGACCTTCTGCGGGTAGCCGACGGTCAGGTCCGTGGCCTTGTAGACGACGTCGCCGGAGCGCGGCGCGGGCGGGAACTTGACCGTCAGGCGAGCGTTGTCGGTCTCGTCGATCTCGAGGCGGTCAAGTTTCTCCAGCGCCTTGATGCGGGACTGGACCTGGTTGGACTTCGTGGGCTTGTAGCGGAAGGTGTTGATGAATTCTTCCGTCTTCTGGATCATCCGCTGCTGGTTCTCGTAGGCCGCGACCTGCTGCTGGATGCGCTCCGCGCGAAGTTCAAGGTATTGGGTATAAGGGACTTTGTAGTCGTGGATATGGCCGAGCATCACCTCGACGGTGCGGGTCGTGACCGTGTCGAGGAAGCGGCGGTCGTGGCTGACGAGCAGCAGCGCGCAGCGGCGGGCCTTGAGGTAGTCTTCCAGCCACTCGATGGACTCGATGTCGAGGTGGTTGGTGGGCTCGTCGAGCAGGAGCACGTCCGGCTGGCGGAGCAGGATCTTGGCCAGCTCGATGCGCATATTCCAGCCCTGGGAAAAGGTCTCGGTCAGGCGGCCGAGCTCGTCGTCCAGGAAGCCGAGGCCCAGCAGGGTCCGGCGGGCCTGGACCTCGGGCGGCTCGCTGTGGCTCATCTCCAGGCGGTCGTTCAGGCTGGTCAGGCGGTCGATGAGCGCGGCGTAATCATCTGATTCATAGTCGGTACGCGTCTCCAGCTCCTTCGTCACGGAAGCGATCTCGCGCTCGATTTCGGCCGTATTCGCGAAGGCGGTCATCGCCTCTTCGAGCACCGTGCGGCCGCGGTGGTGTTCCATGATCTGGGGCAGGTAGCCGATGGTCAGGTCGCGCGGCTTGTCGATCCGCCCGGAGGTCGGATTCTGCAGGCCGCATATCATTTTCAGGATGGTGGACTTCCCCGCTCCGTTCTTGCCCACGAGTCCGATCTTGTCGAACTCGCTCACGTGGAAGTTGATCTTGTCCAGCAGGACAAAACCACCATACGCAACTGTCACATCCTCAATTGAAATCATACAAAAACCAAAGTATCAAAGAATTCCGGGCGATGGAAGTCCGGCTTGGGCGTGTCGATGGGCGCCCAGCTCAGGAAGTGCGGCACCGGCAGGCCGTCGCCGCATTTGTAGAAGTTGCCGCGCGCCTGCAGGCCGTCGAAGCGCTCCAGACCGAAGGTCGCGGCCGGGATGTCGAGCGCGACCTCCCAGGCCGTGGGCTCCTCGCGGAGGCCGAACGGCGCGCTGCCGAGCGAGCAGCGGCGCACGATGCCGTCGTAGGCCGCCTGCGGCAGCGATTCGCGGTCGCCGCGCCCCGTGCCGCGGCAGAGCAGCACCTTGCCCGTGCAGGTGCATTCCAGGTTGTAATAATAGCCGTCCGCGCGCGGCGCGAAGAAAAACTCCACGCACGAATCCTCCCAGACGCGTTCGCGGTCCGCCGCGCAGACCGCCCGCACGGCATCCTCCCGCACCCGGTAGGTCAGGTGCAGCGTGTCTCCCGTGTGGAAGATTTCGAACTGGACGTCCGGGCTGGACGGGAACGCATCGGGCCAGTTTACGCAGCCGATGCGTCCGCTTCGGGCTTCTCGGGTGATTTCGAGCATAGCAGAATGGCGATTTCGTACAACAAATACAGCGGCGCCGCGACGATGACCATCGACAGCGGGTCCGCCGGCGTCACGATGGCGGCGATGAACGCCACCGCCACGACGGCATAGCGGCGGCCCTTGTAGAGCTGGTCGCGCGTGAGCACGCCCAGCCTGGAGAGCAGCCAGATGACGGTCGGGAACTCGAAGGCCACGCCGACCATCAGCACGGTCGAGGTGAACATCGACATATACGAACTGATCGTGATCGAATTGGTGATCAGCTCGCTGACCGAATAATTCAGGAAAAACTGCACGCAGGCGGGCAGCACCAGCAAGTAGCCGACGGCCGCACCCGCATAGAACAACCCCGTGGCCATCAGGAAAGCCGTCCCCACGGCCCTGCGCTCCCCTTTGTAGAGCGCAGGCGCTATGAAGCGCCACAGCTCCCAGATGATATACGGGCACGCGAGGATCAGGGCGGCGCTGAAGGCGGCCTGCAGGTGGACGAAGAACTGCGCGGACATCTCCACGTTGATCAGTTCGAGGTCGAACCGCCAGCCCAGGAGCCTGTAGAGGAAGAAATCCTCAGAAGCCGGGGCCAGGACGGCCGCGAAAAGCGCGCGCTTGAACACGAAGCCCAGCACGGCCAGCAGGCACACGGCGAGCAACGAGCGGAAGATGGTTCCTCTCAGCGCGTCGAGATGGTCCCAGAAGGACATCTCCTGCTCTTTGCCGGACTCCCCCACGCTCTACTGCTTGGGGTCCTCTTTGGGTTTGTCTTCGTCGGACTTGTTGATCTGGTCCTCGACCTCGTTCATCCCTTCCTTGAAGCTCTTGACACCTTTGCCGATGCCCTTCATCAGTTCGGGGATCTTCTTGCCGCCGAACAGGAGGATGATGAGCAGGGCCAGGATGACGATTTGCCAGGGGCCGATCACGCCAAGGGGATAGACTAACATATCGCAGTGGTTTTAAGGTTATTACAAAGCCTTCAGGGAAGCCTCCAGCGCCTCGATGCGCGCCAGGGCGTCCGCTTCCTTCTTGCGCTCGTTCGCGATTACGGCCTCCGGCGCGTGCGCGACGAACTTCTCGTTGGCGAGCTTGGCGCGCACCCCGGCGAGGAACTTACGCTGGTGGTCCAGTTCGGCCTCCAGCCTGGCTTTCTCCTCGTCGGTGTTGACAAAGCCCGACATCGGGATGCTCATCTTGCAGGTGCCCACCAGGAAGGACACGGCTGCGCCTTCGGCGACACCGGCGTTCACGTTCGCGATGTTGGCGGCCTTGCGGATCACCGGGAACAGCTCCTCGCTGAAGCCGCCCTCGATGAACAGGTCGAGCGTCTCCTTGGGAGCGATCTGCTTCTGCGCGCGCACGGCGCGGATGGAGATGATCGCCTCGCGGGCCTGCTCGAAACGCGCCAGGAAGTCGCTGTCGTAGGGACCGGCGACCGGCGTGCGCTCGAACATGATGGTTTCGCCGTCGCGGCGCTCCTCCATGGCCTGCCAGAGCTCTTCGGTGATGAACGGCATGATCGGGTGGATCAGCTTGATGAGCTTCTCGAAGAAGAGCACGGCGGCGCTGTAGGTGCAGCCGTCGATGGACTTGCCGTATTCGGGCTTGACCAGCTCCAGGAACCAGCTGCAGTAGTCGTCCCAGAAGAGCTTGTAGATCGCCATCAGGGCGTCGTTGATGCGGAACTTGGAATAGTGGTCCTCGACCGTCTCGATGGTGCGGGACAGCAGGTTGTCGAACCACTTCACGGCCACGCGGGCGGCCTCCGGCTGCGCGGCGTCGTTGTCCACGTTCCAGCTGCTGACGAGCCGCCAGGCGTTCCAGATCTTCGCGCAGAAGTTGCGGCCCTGCTCCACCTGGGACTCATCGTAGAGGATGTCGTTGCCGGCGGAGGAACAGAGCAGCATGCCGAGCCGGACGGCGTCGGCGCCATATTTCGCGATCAGGTCGAGCGGGTTGGGGCTGTTGCCCAGGGTCTTGCTCATCTTGCGGCCGATCTTGTCGCGCACGATGCCCGTGAAATAGACATTGCGGAACGGCACGTCGTGCATGAACTCGTCGCCGGCCATGATCATGCGGGCCACCCAGAAGAAGATGATGTCCGGGCCGGTCACCAGGTCGTTGGTCGGATAGTAATAGGACAGGTCGCGGTTGGCCTTGTGGTCCGGATGGCCGGGCAGCTGCGGGTCGAACACGGAGATCGGCCACAGCCAGCTGGAGAACCAGGTGTCGAGCACGTCCTCGTCCTGCTTGAGGTCGGCGGCCGTCAGGGACGGATCGATCTTCTGCGCGGCTGCGAGGGCCTTTTCGGCCGTCTCCTCGACCACGATCTGCCCGTCGGGCAGATACCAGGCCGGGATGCGCTGGCCCCACCACAGCTGGCGGGAGATGCACCAGTCGCGGACGTTCTCCATCCAATGGCGGTAGGTGTTGCGGTATTTGTCCGGGATGAACTTGATGCGGCCGGACTCGACGTGGTCGAGGGCGCGGGCCGCCAGGTCCTCCATCTTGAGGAACCACTGCGCGGAGAGCTTCGGCTCGATCACGGCGTCGGTGCGCTCGGAGTAGCCGACCGGGGAGATGTATTCCTCGACCTTGACCAGGTTGCCGGACTCCTCCAGCATCTTGGCGATCTTCTTGCGGGCGACGAAACGGTCCTCGCCCACCAGGATCTGCGCCTGCTCGTTGAGACGGCCGTGGTCGTCAATGATGTCCATGACCGGGAGGTTGTGGCGCAGGCCGATCTCGTAGTCGTGGGCGTCGTGGGCGGGCGTGACCTTGAGGCAGCCCGTACCGAAGTCCATCTCCACGTAGTCGTCCTCGATCACCGGGATCTCCCGGTTGATCAGCGGGATGAGCACCTTCTTGCCGCGCAGCCAGTGATGGCGCTCGTCGGCAGGATTGACGCAGATCGCGGCGTCGGCCATGATGGTCTCCGGACGCGTCGTGGCGATCACAAGGTACTGGTCCGTGGGATTGCCGTTGCCGTCGGACACGAAATATTTCAAGTGATAGAAATGGCTCTTGGTGTCGCGGTGGATCACCTCGTCGTCGCTGATGGCCGTGAGGGCCACCGGGTCCCAGTTGACCATCCGCACGCCGCGGTAGATCCAGCCCTTCTTGTAGAAATGGCAGAAGGTGGCGAGGACGGCCTCGGAGAGCGCCGGCTCCATCGTGAAGCGGGTGCGGTCCCAGTCGCAGGAGGCGCCGAGTTTGCGGAGCTGCTGCAGGATGATGCCGCCGTGCTCCTCCTTCCACTCCCAGGCGTATTTGAGGAATTCCTCACGCGTGAGGTCCTCCTTGGAAATGCCGCGCTCCTTGAGGCGCGCGACCACCTTGGACTCCGTGGCGATGGAGGCATGGTCCGTGCCGGGCACCCAGCAGGCGTTCTTGCCGTCCATCCGCGCCTTGCGGATGAGCACGTCGTTGAGCGTGTTGTTGAGCACGTGGCCCATATGGAGAATGCCCGTCACGTTGGGCGGCGGGATGACGATCGTATAAGGTTCGCGGTTGTCCGGTTCGGAATGAAAACACCGGTTCTTCAGCCAGTAGGCGTACCACTTGTCCTCCACTTCGGAGGGGTTGTATTTCGTGCTAAGTTCCATAATCCACAAAAGTACGCAAAATTCTGCAATTTCCGTATATTTTTCGGGGTTCGACACCTCTTTTTACTGCTTTTCGGAGCATTCCGGAAGTTTTTGTTTTTCGGGAGATTTCTTTTTACATTTGTCAGACAAACACTAACCGAAAATCCAGTTATTATGGCAAGATTCAAATGCACAGTCTGTGGATATATCCACGAGGGAGATGAAGCTCCCGCCGTATGCCCCCGCTGCAAGCAGCCCCGCGAGAAGTTCGTAGAACTGCTCGACGACGGCACCACCCGTCCCGTCGCGGCAGCCCCGGCCGCTAAGAGCCTGGCCGGAACCAAGACCGAGAAGAACCTCCAGGAGGCCTTCGCCGGCGAATCCCAAGCCCGCAACAAATACACCTACTTCGCTTCCAAGGCCAAGAAGGACGGCTTCGTCCAGATTGCCGCCCTCTTCGAGGAGACCGCGGCCAACGAGAAGGAGCACGCCAAGATCTGGTTCAAATACCTCCACGGCGGCAGCGTCCCCGACACCGCCGCCAATCTCCTGGACGCCGCCAACGGCGAGAACTTCGAGTGGACGGACATGTACGCCCGGATGGCGAAGGAAGCGCGCGAGGAGGGCTTCGACGAGATCGCGCAGAAGTTCGAGATGGTCGGTGCGATCGAGAAGCACCACGAGGAGCGCTACCGCAAACTCCTGAAGAACATCCAGGACAAGAAGGTCTTCTCCAAGGACGGCGACGTCATCTGGCAGTGCGCCAACTGCGGCCACATCGTCATCGGCAAGGAGGCCCCCGAGGTCTGCCCGGTGTGCGACCACCCGCAGAGCTACTTCCAGGTGGAGGCAGTCAATTATTGATCCCCCGCTCCGGCAGGAGATCAAATGGAGGGCGTCCCACGGGGCGCCCTCCGTGTTTTTTGTATGGAGCAAATTTCGTAAATTTGCGGACATTCGATTTTTGCAATATGGACAACAACGATAACAAGAAGCAGCTCAATTTCGAGCTGAAGCCCGAGATCGCTCAGGGCACCTATTCCAATCTGGCCATCATCAGCCATTCGCGCAGCGAGTTCATCATCGATTTCGCCGCCATGCTCCCCGGCCTGCCCAAGCCCGAGGTGCGCAGCCGCATCGTGATGACGCCGGAGCACTGCAAGCGCCTGCTGGGCGCCCTCACGGACAACATCAGCCGCTACGAGGCGCAGTTCGGCCCCATCTCGCTCGACTCGCCCGAGCAGAAGAATACGTTCAACCTTGGAGATTTTGCGCCCAATGGCACCAAATCTTAAGGACATCAAGGCCATCGCCTTCGACCTCGACGGCGTGGCCACGGACGGCAGCATCATCCCGGTCGGCCCGACGATGGACGACCTGGTCCGCATTTTCAACGCCAAGGATTCCTTCGCCACGCGCTTCGCCGCGAAGCAGGGCTTCGTCATGGCCGTCATTTCGGGCGGCCTGACGACGGCGCTTCGCAAACGCTGCGTGCATATGGGCATCAACGAGGAGAACCTCTACCTCGGCGTGCGCGGCAAGCTCAAGGTTTTCAACGAGTTCTGCGAGCGCAACGGCTTCAAGGCCTCCGAGGTGGCCTATTTCGGCGACGACATCCCCGACACGCAGGTGCTGCGCGCCTGCGGCTTCGGCATCGCGCCGGCCGACGCGGCCGAGGAGGCCAAGGCGTCGGCCGACTACGTAGCGAAGGCCCCGGGCGGACGCGGCTGCCTGCGCGAGGGCATCGAGATGATCCTCAAGGCGCAGGGCAAGTGGGTGTTCGACGAGGACAAATTCGATCAAGTCTATTAGCATGAAGAAGATCATTCTGGGCAGCAATTCCCCGCGCCGCCGCGAGCTGCTGGCGGGGCTGGACCTGCCGTTTACCGTGGACACGGGCAACACCTTCGAGGAGCGCGTGGAGCCGGGCGTGGAGGCGCACGACGTGCCGAAGCGCCTGAGCGCCGGCAAGTCGCACGGCTTCCACCGGCCGCTGGAGGCGGACGAGGTGCTGATCACGGCCGACACGGTCGTGATCGTGGGCGACGAGGTGCTGGGCAAGCCGCATTCGCGCGAGGAGGCGGTCGCCATGCTGCGCAAGCTGTCGGGCCGCACGCACGAGGTGGTCACGGCGGTGACCATCCGCGACTGTGCGCGCGAGGAGACTTTCGGCGTCTCGACGCAGGTGCATTTCGTGGAGCTCTCCCAGGCGGAGATCGACCACTACATCGACAAATACAAGCCTTACGACAAGGCGGGCGCCTACGGGATCCAGGAGTGGATCGGCTATGTGGGCATCTCGTCGATCGAGGGATCTTTCTACAACGTGATGGGCTTCCCGGTCCACCGGGTCTGGCACGCGCTGCAGCGCTTCCTCTAGCCGATGGCCCGCGCGCCTTTCACCTACCCGTTCTGCTACACGCCGGCGCCCGACATCGTCGACGCCGCCCAGCGGCTCATATCCTATTTGGATTCTCTAGACTCCTTGCAGCCGAACGGCGATTTTTTAGATTTGCCGGATGGGAGCAGGGGGCTGGAAAACCGTAGCCACCCATGGCTTCGTAAATGGGAGGGGCCCGCTGACGCAGTCAGTGGGAGGGATGAGCGCGTAGCGCGAAGTTTTCCAGGCCCCTGCTCCCGTCCGGATGACAAAGGCATCGGTTCTTTTGACCCCCCGGGAGGGAATATGCAACTCCGATTGTTGAAGGAAGGGAAAATGCTGGGGGTGATGAAGGTGGAAGATGTAGAAGGGACGGAGGAGTACCTGTATGCGTTCAGCGGGACGGTGGGCGGCCGCGCTACCCTCCCCGGGTTCGTGCCGCCAATCTTCGACCTGACGGCGCCGGAAGGCTATTTCCGGCAGCGCGAGGCGGAGATTTCCGCGATGCCGCCGGGCGAAGCGCGCAAGGCGGCGTCGGCGGAGCTACAGGCCTGGATCTTCGACCAGTACCGCGTCAGCAACGCCCGCGGCGAGACCCTTTCCATCCGGGAGGTCTTCGCGCGCCGCGGCCTCGTGCCGCCGGGCGGGACGGGCGACTGCGCCGCGCCGAAGCTCCTGCAATACGCCTATTCCCACGGACTTACGCCCATTTCCATGGGCGAATTCTGGTACGGCGCCTCCCCCGCCTCCGAGGTCCGCGAACAAGGCCGCTTCTACCCCTCCTGCACAGGCAAATGCGGCCCGCTCCTGAGCTTCATGCTCGAAGGGCTGGACGTCGACCCGAACCCCCTGGACCGCGAATTCACTACCGACGCCGAGCCGCGCATCCTCCACGAAGACGCCGACATCCTCGTCGTCAGCAAACCCGCCGGCATGCTCGCCGTCCCGGGCCGCACGCGCGCCGTGTCCCTGCTGGACTGGCTGCGCGCCCGCTACGGCGAAGTCCACTCCTGCCACCGCCTCGACATGGACACCTCCGGCGTGATGGTCTTCGCCCGCAACCTCCCCGCCAAGGTCGAGCTCGAACGGCAGTTCGCGGCGCGCGAGGTCACCAAGACCTACCGCGCACGCCTGGTGGCCGGCGACAGGCCCTTCGGCCACGCCCCGCGCGGCACCATCGCCCTCCCCCTCGCCCTGGACTACTACGACCGTCCCCGGCAGATGGTCGACCGCGAACACGGAAAACTCGCCGTCACCGAATACGAAGTACTTTCCCAACTGCCTGACGGCGAAATAGATATCCGCTTCACACCCCGGACCGGCCGCACCCACCAGCTGCGCGTCCACGCCGCCCACGCCGCCGGCCTCGGCCGCCCCATCAAGGGCGACCGCCTCTACGGCAGCCCCGACGGCGGCCGCCTCTGGCTCCACGCCGAATCCCTGACGATCCACCACCCCGTCTCCGGCAAGTCCCTCACCTTCCGCGACTGATCCCCCCCCTGATCCCGTCTGATCCCCACCAGCCTTAGCCCGAACCTTCCGCAACCGATCCCCCGGCCCCGATCAGGCTCCCGACACCAGTCAAACCTCGCCCGATTCCCGTGCGAGATAACTCAATTCTCCACACTATCAACCCCTTACAGCCCACGCAAACTCCATCCTCAAATACACCATTTTGAGGACAGCACCTGGTCGGTCGGGCGCGAAAATCGTATATTTCGCGCTCGGCCGCTCAGCCCGGCAACGAGCGTGGCTGCTTCGAGCTCCCATAGCTCGAAAGCAGCCTTCGCTCGTAACCGCCGGACGCGATGTCCGGCGGTGGTGCCTCCCCCACCGCCTCCCGTCGACCTGGGAACAAGGGGCTTTCCCGGCGCGGAATGCTCCTAGAGGTCCATCGTTTGGACCCCTAGGAGCACCCCCATCACCCCATCACCGGCCCTGCTCCATCACGCTTCCCCCCACCACCTTCCTCACCGCACCCCGTTTTTGCATATTGTTTATTATCAGCATATTCCTGTTTTGCTTAGGGGAAAATTCCCCAAGGCATAATCACAATTACCTCATTAATAATCTCTTGCAAAAACGCCCCTTTTGAGATGCCCGATCGGGTCGGGTAGGATGGTGTGAAGACGAGCGGGACGGGGTGAAGACGAGCGGGACGGGCAGGACCTGGCACCACCGCCGGACATCGCGTCCGGCGGTTACGGGCGATCTCCGTCCGGGAGCTTTGGGAGCTCCCAGCCGGAGTGCCCGTTGCCGGCAAGCAAGGTAGCTGCCCGGAAGAGAGAAGACCGTGCCCGTTGCCGCGAAAAGAGAAGGCTGCCCGGCGAGGGATAGCGGGTGTTTTTCACAACGCGCTAATAATCAGCAAAATAAGAGAATACACGTGGTTATATTTTGACACGTGTGATCTCGTATGATATTGACACTGAGCCGATAACGAAAAACGGGCAAAGGGATATGCGGGAGTAGGGTTGGGAGGGGGGATATAAAAAGAAATGAGTTGGTACCATCCCGGCAACAACTCATACTAACCACATAATTAATAACACTAAAACTAATAACCAATAGGTTGATGGGCCAGAACGGTCACTTGCTCAACCCGAGTGCAAAGGTACTACAAAAAACTGAATCTGCAAATTTTTTTTGAAAATTTTTTAATAATTTGAACCAGCGTTGATTTTCAATGGGTTATAGATAAGAAAATATTTGACGATTACCTTTCAGGCCATTCAGAGTCAGCATTTTGCTTGTGGTTTGGAGCATTTTTCGTACCTTCGCTTACTTTTTTGCGTACATCCTGTGTACTATGAGTCCTGAAATCACCTCCATTATCGACAGCATCGACGTCACGCTCAACGCGGGCGGCATGAATACCATCAACATCGTCCTGGCTTTCGTGATGTACGGCGTCGCCCTGGGCATCCGCCCGGGCCTGTTCAAAGACGTCTTCCGCAAGCCCAAATCCCTGATCCTCGGCATGGTCTGCCAGCTGGTCCTGCTGCCGCTGCTGACCTTCCTGCTGGCCCTGCTGTTCGGCCGCTGGATCAGCTGGACGATGGCCCTGGGCATGATCCTGGTGGCCTCCTGCCCCGGCGGCAACATCTCCAACTTCATGAGTTCGCTGTCCAAGGCCAACGTGGAGCTCTCCGTCAGCCTGACGGCCGTCAGCACGGCGCTCGCCATCCTGATGACCCCGTTCAACTTCTGGGTCTACGGCAACCTCTATCTCCATTTCGCGAATGTCGCGAGCGACGTCCCGCAGCTGATCATTCCCCTCTGGGACGTCTTCAAGACCATCTTCATCCTCCTGGGCATTCCCCTAACCCTCGGCGTGATGACCGCACATTTCCTGCCCAGGGTGGCCGAGAAGCTGAAGAAGCCCCTCCAGTGGTTCAGCATCATCTTCTTCGTCGCGATGGTCGTCCTGTCCTTCATGGGCAACATCAAAGCCTTCCTGCAGTGCATCCAGTACATCTTCCTGGTGGTGCTCATCCACAACCTGCTGGCCCTGAGCATCGGTTTCGGCATCGGATCCTTCTTCAAGGTCCCCAAGCGTGACCGCCGCACCCTCACCATCGAGACCGGCATCCAGAACAGCGGCCTGGGCCTCGTCCTGCTGCTGGGCACCAACCTCTTCGCGGATTTCCCGCCGCACGGCGGCACCCTCGTCATCACCGCCTGGTGGGGCATCTGGCACATCATCAGCGGCCTGACCGTCAGCACGGTCTTCCACCGCTACGAACTCCGTCACAAAACATCCTAGCATGGCAAGAATCTGGGAAAAGCACAAGGGCTACCTCCCTGCTCTCAAATACGTCAACCTGACCACCCGCTCCTGCTTCCGCTCCATCCGCATCGAAGGCGCGGAGCGCATCCCGCAGGAGGGAGCGGTGATCCTGGCGCCCAACCACTGCGCGGCCCTGATGGACCCGCTCCTGGCGCTGGTGCTGTTCGGCGGCAAGCCGGTCGTCTTCGGCGCCCGTTCCGACATCTTCGCCAACCCCAAGGTCGCCAAGGTCCTGCGCTGGCTGCGCATCCTGCCCATCGCGCGCGAGCGCAACGGCCTCTCCGAGGTGGCCAAGAATTTCGACACCTTCAAGGAAATCATCGACTGCCTGGACCACGAAGTCCCCTTCTGCCTCTATCCGGAAGGGACGCACAACCCCGAGCGTGAGATGCTGCCCGTCAAGAAGGGCATCTTCCGCATCGCCAAGATGGCGCACGACCAGCTCGGCGTGCCCGTGCGCATCGTCCCGGTCGGCGTCAACTACGAGTATTTCTTCCACGGCCAGGGCCGCATCATCATCCGCGTCGGCGAACCGATGGAGATCAGCGAAGAATTCGCCAGGCGCGAGGGTCAGTCGGAATCCGAGATCTACCGCGACCTCTGCACGGTGCTGCGCGACCGCGACATGGCGCTCATCGGCGAGGAGCAGCCCCGCCGCCACGGCAATCTGCTGCTCCGCGCCCTGCTCGTGCTGCTGTCGCTGCCGGTCTTCGCGGTCTGTACCGTGGGCTCCCTGCTGATCTGGCTGCCCCGGATGATCATCATGCACGGGATGGAAGACAAGGCCTGGAGCCATACGGTCCGCTTCGTGCTGCACTTCATCTTCCCGGTCCTGTGGATCTTCCACATCCCCTTCGAGCGGCTGACCCGGCTCTACAGGCATTTCATCGAGGACCTGCGCCGCAGAGTGATCTGAGGCCACAGGCCCATAGAAAGGAAAAAGGCGGGTCCCGTCACGGGGTCCGCCTTTCCATCAGGTTGTAGTACAGTTTATTGTTTAACACTCATTCGTTCTTCGGTTCCAGATATTTCCAAAACCGTGCCACGAATGTTTTCCGCAACCTGATGCACCAGCCGGAGCAGCGCCTCGCGGCTCGCCCACGCCGTGTGCGGCGAGAAGCGGAAGCGCTCCGGATGCCGGACGTGCAGCAGCGGGCTGTCGGCCGGCAGCGGCTCGGCGACGTAGACGTCGAGCGCCGCGCCGGCGATCACGCCCGCATCCACCGCCTCTGCCAGCGCCGCCTCCTCCACGATGCCGCCGCGGCCGAGGTTGAGCAGGAAGGCCGTAGGCTTCATCCTGCGCAGCTCCGCCGCGCCCAGCAGCCCCTTCGTGCGCTCGTTGAGCGGCGCGTGGATGGAGACGGCGTCCGCCTGCGCGAGCAGTTCGTCCAGCGGGACGCTGGGATAGTCGCTGTTGTGCGAAGTCCCGGAGGTGGAATAATAGATCACCCGCATCCCGAAGGCCGAAGCCACGGCGGCGACGCGCGTGCCGATAGCGCCCAGGCCGATGATGCCCAGCGTCTTGCCCGCCAGCTCCATATACGGATGGGAAATGTCGCAGAAAAGCGAACCCGCCGAATAGCGGCCGCTCTTGACGCAGTCGTCGAAATAGGGCGCGTAGCCGGCCAGCGAGAGCAGGTGCGCGAAGGTGGACTGCACGACGGCCTCCGTCGAATAGCCGGCGGCGTTGCGCACGGGAATCCCCCGCGCCGCCGCGGCCTCCAGGTCGATGTTGTTGACACCCGTGGCGGCCTCGCAGATCAGCCGCAGGCGCGGGGCGCGCGACAGCAGCTCCGCATCCACGCGGACCTTGTTGACGATCAGCACCTCGCAGTCCCCTACGCGCGCGAGCGCCTCTTCGCGCGTGGACATAGGATAGGCAACCAGTTCGCCGAGGGCGGCGATTTCGTCCAGCGGGGTCTCCCCCAGCGTGGCCGCATCCAGGAAAACGATTTTCATACGATAAAAATACTGCTTTTTTGCGGTTTTTTTAAAATATCGCTTGCGATATAAAAATAAAGCATTACCTTTGTATCGTGAACGATATAATAGATAACGACAAATATGGCAACGATTTATGATTTCAAGGCCCTGAACAACAAGGGCGCCGAAGTGGACTTCGCCGACTACAAGGGCAAAGTGCTGCTCATCGTCAACACCGCCTCCAAGTGCGGTTTCACCCCCCAGTACGACGGTCTGGAGGAGCTCTGGAAGAAATACAAGGACCAGGGACTCGTCGTCATCGGCTTCCCCTGCGACCAGTTCGCCCACCAGGAGCCCGGCTCCGACGCGGAGATCGCCGAATTCTGCCGGCTCAACCACGGCGTGACCTTCCCCCTGATGAGCAAGATCGACGTCAACGGCGACAACGCCCACCCGATCTACAAATATCTCAAGAGCCAGACCAGCGGCCTGCTGGGACGCTCCATCAAGTGGAATTTCACCAAGTTCCTCATCTCGCGCAAGGGCAACATCATCGAGCGTTTCTCGCCGATGACCACGCCCGCCTCGCTCGAAGAGAAGATCAAATCCCTGCTGTAGGCCATGTACGAGCAGCTGAAACTCGAAAACCAGCTCTGTTTCCGCCTCTACGCCGCTTCGCGGCTGGTCACGCAGGCCTATCGCCCCTTCCTCGAGGAGCTCGGCATCACGTATCCGCAATACCTGGTGCTGCTCGTGCTCTGGGAGCAGGACGCCCAGCCGGTCAACGACCTGGCGCGGCGCCTGCACCTCGAGACCAACACCGTCACTCCCCTCCTCCAGCGGATGGAGAAAGAGGGGCTGGTGACGCGCAAGCGGGGCAAGGAGGACGGCCGGCAGGTCATCGTGTCCCTCACGGCCCGGAGCCGCGAGATGGAGGACCGCGCCGCCGCCATCCCCGCCGCGGTCGGCGCCCGGGCCGCCTGCAGCCGGCTCACGCCGGCCAGCGTCCCGGAGCTCTTCGCCACCCTGGACGAACTCATCAGCAATCTGGAATAAACAAGATACGGACAGGTTGTCCGACAAACCTTCCGCTTCGCTCCATCCCTCCCAACCTGACGGTTGGGCCCCTCCCATTTACGAGGCCATGGGTGGCCACGGGTTTGTCCGGACAACCTGTCCGTATCTCAAATAAAAACTAGATGTTCGGCATGTCCCAGACCTTGGTCCGGGTGCAGCGCACCATCACGCCGAGGCCGCCGCAGCTGAGACGGAAGTCGCCTTCCTCCAGCCGCCACTTGCCGTCAGCACCGACGAAGGCCAGTTCGCTGGCCGGAAGCGTGAAGCTGACGGTCTTCGTTTCGCCCGGTTCCAGGGCGATCTTCTCGAAGCCACGCAGCCGCTTCACATCCGGGATCAGCGACGCCACGAGGTCGGAGCTGTAGAGCAGCACGGCCTCCTTGCCGGCGCGCGAGCCGGTATTGGTCACGTCCACGGAGACCTTCAGCTCGTCGCCCGCGGCAAACTCGGAAGCGCCCTCCAGACGGAGGTTGGAATACGCGAACTCCGTGTAGCTCAGGCCGAAGCCGAAAGGCCACTGGACATCCATCACGGCGTCGTAATTGTAAGAACCCTCCATCGTCTCGCGATGCTCGGACACCTTGTAATCATAGGTGTGCAGGGCATTGATGTGCTTGCTGTAGGTGAACGGCAGCTTGCCGGAGAAATTCTCGTCGCCGGCGAGCAGGGCCGCGAGGGCGTCGCCGCCATAGTTGGACGGGAGCATCACGTCCACGACGGCGGCCGCGAGCGGCTCGATGTCGCCGATGATGCGCGGCCGGCCCTCGTTGAGCACCAGCACCACAGGCTTGCCCGTGGCGGCGAGCCGGCGGACCAGCTCCTTCTGGTGATGCGAGAGATTCAGGTCGTCCATGTTGCCGGGCGTCTCGCAATAGCTGTTCTCGCCCACGCAGGCCACGATCACGTCCACGCCGCGGGCTGCCGCGACGGCCTTGTCGATGCCGCGCGGATCCTCAAACTGCCAGCCGAACGGGAAATACTGCACGCCCGGCTCATAGACCACCTTGTCGAAACGCTTCTGCATCGCCTCCAGGATGGTGTTGAACTGCGGCGCGAAGTCGTCCGCACTACCCTGCCAGGTATAGGACCAGCCGCCGTTCAGGGCGCGCAGGCTGTTGGCGTTGGGGCCCGTGACGAGGATACGCTCCGTGCCCTTGAGCGGCAGGACGCCCTTGTTCTTCAGGAGCACCTCCGACTCCACGGCAGCCGCATAAGACTGCTCCGCGAAAGCGGGCGAAGCGAATTCCGGATACTCCACGTCCCAGGTCGGGTGCTCGAACAGGCCGAGGCGGACCTTGGTGCGCAGCACGCGGCGCACGGCGTCGTCGATGCGCGACATCGGGATCTCACCTGCCTTGGCGAGCTCGACGATGACGTTGCAGCACTCAGGGTCGTAAGGATCCATGATCATGTCGATGCCGGCGTTGATGCCGATCTTGACCGCCTCGCGCTTGTCGGCGGCCACATGGTCACGCGTATAGAGGTTGTCGATATCGGCCCAGTCGGTCACGAACATGCCGTCCCAGCCCAGCTGCTCCTTCACCCAGCCGGTGAGCAGCAGCGCGTTGGCGTGCGTCGGGATGCCGTTGATCGAGGCGGAATTGACCATCGCGGTCAGCGCGCCCGCCTGGAAACACTCCTTGAACGGGCGGAAGAACTTCTCGCGCAGGTCGTTCTCGGCGATATAGGCCGGCGTACGGTCCTTGCCGCTGAGCGGCACGCCGTAGCCCATGAAATGCTTGATGCTCACGGCCACGTGCTCCAGGTCGACGTGGTTGGGGTCCGCACCCTGCAGGGCCTCGGTCTCGGTGCGGGCCATCTCGGCCTGCAGATAGGGATCCTCGCCCCAGCTCTCCCACTGGCGGGACCAGCGCGGGTCGCGGCCCAGGTCCATCACCGGCGAGAACACCCAGGGCACCTGGGCGGCGCGGGTCTCATAGGCCATCGCGTGGCCCATCATCGCCGCGTACTCGCGGTTGAACGTGGCGCCGAGGTTGATCTCCTGCGGATAGAAGGAGCCGTCGGTCAGGTAAGAAGCGCCGTGGATCATGTCCAGGCCGTAGATGCACGGGATGCCGATCAGTCTCATCGAAGCTTCCTGGATCTGGCGGACCATCGCGGCCGTGTGCTCGCGCGAATGCGCGCGGTCGTGCATCACATTGAGGATGGAACCGACCTTGTATTCGCCCAGGATCTTCTCAAGCTTGGCGGAGTCCAGGGCTTCGTGGGTATCGTCTTCGAGCGTCAGGATAGAAAGCTGTACCAGCTGGCCGGCCTTCTCCTCCAGGGTCATTCCCTTGAGGACCTTCTCCACTTTCGCTTCCACCGCCTTGTCGGCGGGAATGGCAGGAGTCACGGAAGGGCCGCCGCAGGACACGGCGGCGGCCAGGGGCAGCAAGAAGGCAAACGCCTTCTTCAAAGATTTGGATGTCATATGGTAAATAATTGATTAATAGATTCTCCTGAGTATTCGACCACCACGCCGTCCGCATCCGGATCGTAGACGTGCGGATGGGTCGGGTCCACGACGATGACCGTGAAGCGGCGCTGCTGCAGCATGCCCGGGAAGGAGCCCCGGCGCGCGCCGACGGTGAGCGTGCGCGCGGCGTCGTCCCAGTGGATCGGGACCGATGCGCAGGCGCCCTGCTCGTAGGCATAGGTCAGGCCGTCGTCCTCGTAGAGGGTGAAGTCGGCGTCCGCGCCGGCATACACATAGAGGCGGATGTCCTCCGCCGGTTTCTCGTCGGACCACTGCATCTCCGGGCCGAACGGCACGATGGAGCCGGCGCGCACGTAGAGCGGCATCCGCCCGTAAGGCGCAGCGACGGTCTGCGTCTGCCCGCCGGGGATAAAGGCCCCGCTGTAGAAGTCGTACCAGCCCCCTTCGGGGAAATAGACCTCGCGGCTGCGGGCGCCATACTCGCTAACCGGGCAGGGCATCAGCGCCGGGCCGAACATCCACTGCGTGTCAAGGTCGCGCACGCGCAGGTCCTGCGGGAAATCCATCGGCAGGGCGCGCATCAGCGTGTAGTCGTCGAAATGCACCGCCGCCGTCAGCGAATACAGATACGGCATCAGGCGGTAGCGCAGGCGCATGTACCAGAGGATGCTCTCATAGGCCTCGGAGCCCTCCGGGGCGATGTTCCAGAGCTCGCGGCGCGGCCATTGGCCGTGCGCGCGGAACAGCGGCACGAAGGTGCCGAACTGGTGCCAGCGCGTCTGCAGTTCCTGCCATTCGGCGGCATTGGCCGGGTTGTTGAACTTGCCCATCACGGAGAAGCCGCCGATGTCCATGCCCCAGAACGGCACGCCGCTCATGCTGAAATTGAGGCCTGCGGCCATCTGCGTGCGCATGTCGGTCCACGAAGTGCCGATGTCGCCGCTCCAGGTGGCCGTCGAATAGCGCTGCAGGCCCGCGAAGCCGCTGCGCGTCAGCAGGAAAACCCGCTTGTCGGGGTCCACGCCGCGCTGGCCGTTGTAGATGGCGTCGGCGTTGACGAGCGCGTAGGCATTGAGGTATTCGGTCGAAGGGCCGAGCGCCGTGGGCGTGAGCAGCCACTTGAAATAGTCCATCGGGAGGCAGTCGCGCAGGTTCGGCTCGCTGGCGTCCATCCACCAGGCGTCGATCTTGCGGCCGTAGCGGCTGTAGAGCGTCTCGTCCATCTGTCGCCAGAACATCTTGCGTCCGCCTTCGGCATAGGCGTCATAGAAGGACTGCAGGTGGCCCAGCCAGTCGCGCAGGCTGTCCTGCTCGGCGTGCGTGTAGGCGTAGCCGGCGGCCTTCAGTTCCTTGTAATGGTCGGTGTTCGTATAGAATTTGGGCCAGACGCTGATCATGAAGCGGCCGTGCATCGCGTGCACGTCGTCCAGCATCTGCTCGGGATCCGGGTAGCGGGCGGGGTCGAATTCGTGGCTCCCCCACTGGTCGTCCAGCCAGTACTGCCAGTCCTGGACGATGTTGTCCACAGGAATCTGGCGGCGGCGCATCTCGCGGAGCGTCTCCACGAGCTCGTCCTGCGTGCTGTAGCGCTCCCGGCTCTGCCAGAAGCCCAGCACCCATTTCGGCATCACGGGCGCCTTGCCCGTGAGCTGGCGGTAGCCGCGGATCACGGCGTCGTGGCTCCCGCCGCCGATGAACCAGAAATCGAGCTGCGGCTCGAATTCCGACCAGAACGCCAGGCGTCCGCGCTCCTCAGGCGCCTGGACCGGCGCCACGCGCAGGCCCAGATACGACACGCCGCCGTCCGGCTCCCATTCCAGGCGGAAAGGCACCTTCTGGCCGGCTTCGAGGCGGACGGAGAACTTGTAGCTGTTGGGATTCCACGCCGGGCGCCAGCGGCGCGCCATCACTTCCTGCCCGTCGATCTCGGTGCGCTGGAAGCCGGCGTAGTATTGGATAAACTGATAATCAGCGGTCTGCGGCGCTTCGATGAAGCCCTCATAGACCACCGTCGCGCCCTGCAGGGGCACGTCGGGCAGGTTGCGGATGGCCCATTCGTTCTCGAAGTAGAGGCTGTCCTCCTGGCGGAACAGCTCCTCGCCCCGGAAGGGCTTGTAGGTACCCGTGAGGCCCGGCGTCCGCCCGTCCTTGCCGTACAGCTTGAACTGCTCGCCCAGCTGGCCGTACGGGGCGGGATTGCCCCAGCGGCTCAGCGAATAGGCGTCGAAGAGCAGGCCGTAGCCGCGGGTGGAGACTACCACCGGCACGCTGACCTTGGTATTATACTGGAAAAGCTCCTCGCTGCGGCCCTTGTGGTTGAGCTCGCCGCTCTGGTGCTGGCCCAGGCCGTAGAAGGCCTCGTCGGCCGGCGAATCGAAGCTGACGGCCGTCGAGAAGGCCTTCTTGCCCTCGACTTCGGCGGGTTCGAAATCCATCCGGGAGCCGTCCAGCAGGGTGTTTCCGTCCGCGTCCAGGAAGCGGACGGCACCGCTGCGCACGTCCACGGCGGCGGTCAGCGCGCTGGTCTGCACGCGCACTTCGCCGTCCCGCTCGGACACGCTGAAATCCCGGAACGCCGCCTGCGGGACGATCACCAGGCTCGCCCGGTCGTGCATCTTGCGGTCGGGACTCGCCGACACGCGCACCAGCTCGGGGCCGGCCAGCTGCAGGCGCACGCGCGCCGCGCCGCCCGCCGCAGGTTCAGCCACACGGACGGTCACCGTGTCGCCCTTGACCGTATAGGGCCGGTCCTGGCAGCCGCTCAAGCCCGTCAGGGCCAGGAAGATACCGCCAAAGAGGATACTGACGTTGTATTTTCGCATTGGAATTTTGTTTAAATCAATCCTTAAAGATACACAATTTCCGTCAAACTCCCCCAACGCCCCCTTGGCGGAGCAGCGCTTTTTTATTATTTTTGTGAACATATGTCCGAAGAAATGAACCTCGTCCGCGACCTGGCCGTCATCCTCGTGTCCGCCGGCGCCTTCACCATCATATCCAAAGCCCTCAAGCAGCCTCTCATCCTGGGCTACATCCTGGCCGGTTTCCTGGTCGGTCCGCACATCTCGTGGTTCCCCGGGATCACCTCCGAGGAGACGGTCCACCAGTGGTCCGAGATCGGCATCATCTTCCTGATGTTCGGTCTGGGCCTGGAGTTCAGCTTCAAGAAGCTCCTGAAGGTCGGCAGCAGCGCGCTGGTGACCGCCGGCAGCAAGTTCCTCGGCGTGTTCGTGATCGGATTCGTGGCCGGACAGGCCATGGGCTGGTCGTCGATGGAGAGCGTCTTCCTGGGCGGCCTGCTCTCGATGTCCTCCACGATGGTGGTCCTCAAATCCTACGACGACATGGGCCTCAAGGGCAAGCCCTGGGCGGGCATGGTCTTCGGCACGCTGGTGGTGGAGGACCTCATCGCCATCCTCCTGATGGTGCTGCTCTCCACGATGGCGGTGTCCAACCGTTTCGCCGGCGGCGAGATGCTCTTCAACCTCACCAAGCTCGGCTTTTTCCTCATCCTGTGGTTCCTGGTGGGCATCTACGTCATCCCGACCATCCTCAAGCGCGCGCGCAAATATCTCAACGACGAGATCCTCCTGATCGTCAGCATCGGCCTCTGCTTCGGCATGGTCGCGCTGGCCGAAGCCGTGGGCTTCTCCTCCGCGCTCGGCGCCTTCGTGATGGGCTCCATCCTCGCCGAGACCATCGAGAGCGAGCACATCGAGCACCTCGTCGCGCCGATCAAGGACCTGTTCGGCGCCATCTTCTTCGTGTCCGTCGGTATGATGGTCGCCCCGGCCGTCATCGCGGAGCACTGGCTGACCATCCTCATCATCACGCTCATCGTGATGATCACCCATATCCTCTTCGCGGGCGCGGGCATCCTGATGACCGGCGGCGGCCTCAAGAACGCCGTCCACACCGGATTCAGCCTCGCCCAGCTCGGCGAATTCGGCTTCATCATCGCCGGCGTGGGCGTGAGCCTGGGCGTGATGCGCGAATTCATCTACCCCGTCATCATCGCCGTGTCCGTGATCACCACCTTCACGACGCCCTACATGATCAAGCTTGCGGGCCCGGCCTACGAGGGCCTGCTCAAGGTGATGTCGCCCAAGTGGGTGGCACGCCTCAATGCGCCCGAGCAGAAGACGCGCACCACCTCGGCGGAGCAGAGCGAATGGAAGAAGCTGCTGAAGGCCTACTTCCTGCGCATCCTGCTCTACGGCGTGGTCCTGCTGGCCATCATGATCGGCTCCAAGCGTTTCCTCGAGCCGTTCGCGGCCCAGCTCTTCCCGACCCTGACCCCGTTCGTGCTTAAGCTCGCGGTCACGGTCGTGACCCTGCTCGTGATGTCGCCGTTCCTCTACGGCATGGCCATCAACACGGGTTCCATCAACGCCCCCGCGACCCAGCTCCTGGCGGAGAAGCCGTCCAACAAATGGCCGATCGCGGGCCTGGTGCTGACCCGCACCTTCATCTCCATCTCATTCATCATCAGCGTGATTTCCAGCCACTTCCATCTGGCAGGCTGGGCCATCGTGCTGCTGATCCTGGGCGGATTCATCTTCATCCTGACCGCCCGGCGCACGATGCACCGCTACTCCGCGCTGGAGCAGCGCTTCCTGTCCAACCTCAATGAGAAGGAAGAAAGCGAGCGCCGGCGCCGGCCGGTCACGACCTCCGTCCAGAACAAGATGATGGGCTACGACGTGCACCTGGAGTTGCTGGACGTCTCGTCCGAGAGCGTCTTCATCGGGCGCCCGCTCAAAGAGATCCCCTTCCGCGCCGAGACCGGCGCCAACATCATCAAGATCGAGCGCGGCGCCCGCAGCATCACCATCCCGTCTGGCGACATGGTCATCTTCCCGGGCGACAAGCTCCTGGCCGTGGGCACGACGGAGCAGATCGAGCGCCTGCGCACGATGCTCGCGGAGTCGGCGGCCGCGCCCGCTCCGGCGCAGCAGGCCGAGTTCGAGGTCGTTCCGATCACCCTCCACGAAGGCTCCTACCTGACCGGCAAGACGCTGCGCAACACCAACATGCGCGACTACCACTGCATGGTGATCAGCGTGCTGCACGGCACGGAATTCCACACCAACCCCAAGCCCGACTACGAATTCGCAGCGGGCGACGTGGTGTGGATCGCCGGCGAGACCAGCTCCTGCGAGTGGCTCGGCGGCAACAAGGAATAATCCCGGGAATTACTGCTGCAGGACGGCGTCGGCCAGGGCCTCGAGGGCCGGGATGTCGGCGGGCTGCAGGCGGGAGCGGATGGTGACCTTCTCCCCTACCAGCTCCACTTCCTTCATCGCGGAGAGCATCTCCGTCATCACGCGGCCGGCCGTGGGCGCCCAGCTGCCGTTCTCGATGACGGCGGCGCGGCGCTTCTGCCAGCCCTTGATCTGCAGGTGCCACAGGAAATCGTGCATCGGCGGGAAGAGGCCGGCGTCGTAGGACGAGGCCGCGACCACGAGCGTGCCGTAGCGGAAGGCGTCCTCGATGGCTTCCGCGAGGTCGTCGCGGGTCAGGTCGGACGTGGCGACCTTCGGGCAGCCCTTGTCGCGCAGGATCTGCGCGAACTTCTCCGCCGCCTCGGCCGTGCCGCCGTGGATGGAGGCGTAGGCCACAAACACGCCCGGCGTCTCGACGCCGTAGCTGCTCCAGATGCCGTAGAGGCGCAGGGCCTCGGCGAGCGTGTCGCGGAGCATCGGGCCGTGGAGCGGGCAGACGGTCTGCACGCCCAGCGGCGCGACCTTGGCGAGCACGCGCTGCACCTGCGCGCCGTATTTGCCGCAGATGTTGAAATAGTAGCGGCGCGCCTCGCACGCCCAGTCGTAGTCCGGCGTGCACCAGAAGCCGCCGGTCTGCTCCAGGGCGCCGAACTTGCCGAAGGCGTCGGCGCTGAACAGGACCTTCTCCGTCTCCTCGAAGCTCATCATCACCTCGGGCCAGTGGACCATCGGGGCCAGGATGAAGCGGAGGGTGTGGGCGCCCAGCGGGAGGGTGTCGCCCTCGCCCACGGCGAGGGTGCGCCCCTCCAGGGCGGCGCCCGGGAAGAACTGCGGCAGCATCTTGAGCGCCTGCGGCGTGGCGACGAGCGTCAGCGAAGGATATTTCTCCAGCAGCGCGGCGGCGCAGGCGGAATGGTCCGGCTCCATGTGGTGGACGATGAGATAGTCCGGCTGACGGTCCTGCAGGGCCTCCTCCAGGTTCTTCGCCCAGGCGTCGGCCGTCCGGCCGTCGGACGTATCCAGGACGGCAATCTTCTCGTCCAGAATCACATAGGAATTGTAAGACATCCCCTCGGGGACCAGATACTGGCTTTCGAACAGGTCGAGGTCGTTGTCGTCTACGCCGATATAGCGGATAGCGTTGCTGATGGATTGCGTCATATTTTTCAGTAATGGTTTATCCACAAATTTAGCAATAATTTTGCTATCATTGCATGATTTGATTCTCTGATGGTCCTGTTGCTCGGCGCATCCGGCCTGCTTGGCCACAACGTCCTCCGCATCCTGCTGGAACGCGGCGTGCCGGTCCGCGTGCTGCTGCGGCCGGGGACGGAGCTGCTGTTCCCCGCCCCGGACGTCGTGCGCGGCTCCCTGCTGGACTACGGCACGCTGCTGGCCGCGGCCGCGGGCTGCGACGCCATCGTCAATTGCGCGGGCACGACGGACATGCGCCTGCCGCGCACGGAGGATTTCCTGCCCGTCAACCGGGATCTCCCCGCGCTGCTCTGCCGCGTGCTGGACGCCACCGGCATCCGCACGCTCGTGCACACGAGCACCGCGAACACCGTCAGCTCCGGCACCCCCGGGTGGCCGGCCGACGAGTCGGCGCCCTTCGCGGCCCCATTCGACCGTTCTCCTTATGCGATCAGCAAGAAGGCAGGCGAAGACCTGCTGCTCGCCTATGCCGCCGCGCATCCCGACCGGCGCGTCGTCATCGTCAACCCCGGCTTCATGCTGGGCCCCTACGACGCGAAGCCGTCGTCCGGGGCCCTGCTCCTCGCCGGATGGCGCCGGCCGCTGATGGCAGCCCCCAGCGGCGGCAAGAGCTTCCTGCACGTGCGGGACGCCGCCACCGCCATCGCCAACGCGCTGAAGCGCGGCGCCGGCGGGCGCTACCTCCTGACGGGCGAATCGCTTTCCCTGCGGGAATTCTACGCCCTCCAGGCGCAGGTCTGCGGCTACCGGCAGCGCTTCTTCACCCTCCCCACCCCGCTCGTACGCCTCGCCGGCCGGCTCGGCGACCTCCTCGCGAGGCTCGGTCTCCGCACGATGCTCCGTACCCACAACACCGACCAGCTCCTGGCCGGCGAATGGTACGACGCCTCCCGCGCCCGCCGCGAGCTCGACTTCCCCGCCACCCCCGTCGCCGACGCCATCCGCGACTTCTTCGCCTGGCGCGCCTCCTCCACCCACCGCCTCCGCCGCTGACCTTCGCGCCAAGTGCGGAAGACGTCCCAAATTCTTGCAGGTTAACCGCAAAAATGGCCTTTTTTGCGGAAGACGTCCCTGTTTCCGGGACGTCTTCCGCACTCGACACCCTTATTCGCTATCGAGCAGGCGTGCCGCTTCGGCGTATGTGAGGCCGCAGACGCGGGCGATCTGGTTGGCGTCAGCGCTGAAGCGGAAGCGGATCTGGCGGACGAATTCCGCCTTTTCGCCGGGCTGCAGTTCCAGGAAAGACTCTTTCTGGAACAGGCTGAGGCACAGATCCCGCATCGAAGCCAGGATGGTCTGGTCTCGAAAAGCCGGTAAACAGTCGCCGTCAACCTCTATCCGCTTTCTGGCTTTGGAAGAACTGTGCAGGAAATAGTTCATGCGGCGGGGCGTACGGAAGAGCAGTTCCACCGTCCGGACATCCACATACTGTCCGGGAGTGATGTACCCGTCTTCAGACAGGGTCCATGCCTTCGGAAGTATATTGCAGGCGCTATGCAGCAGCCGTTCCCGGGCCCGGTCGGAGAGTGCTCCCAGGGGTGTGCCTCCGGGCTTGGTAGAGGTGAAAAAAGCATTCCCTGTCCCCCAGGGATATTGGCTTGGATGCGAGCAGATGTTGGCCGCCACACAGTTCATCTGTACATAGGCGACAGCCCGCTCTACGGCCTCGTCTTCACTGGGAATCAGCTTGACATCCAATCCATTTCCACGAAGGAATTCGGCAATGCCATATTTCTTTCTGTAATAGATGGAATAGCGGTGCTTGAACTGGTTGACGAAGTCGATGACGTCCTTTCGCCGGCCGCGCAGCACGAGGTGTACGTGGTTGGACATCAGGATGAAAGCCAGTACGATGACTTCCGGGCAGCAGGCGGCCTGGATGGCGATGTAGTTCATGGCGACCTTGAAGTCTTCTTCGTCCCGGAACCAGAGACCGTCCTCGAGGTGGGCGGTCGTGAGCAGATAGATCTTTTTCATAGTTTTCAAAGTGTTTGGTTCCCTAAAGATAGTGTTATATTTGTACAAAAGAAAATCGATGAACGTCCTGCTTTCCAACATGCTCTCCCACGCCGATCCGTCGCAGGCGCCGGGGCTGGCCCGCTTCTTCAAGACCGGGCCGGGACAGTATGGCGAAGGGGACAAGTTCCTGGGAATCAAGGTGCCCGTGACGCGCGAGGTCGTCCGCCGGTGCTGGCGGGAAGTCGGCTTCGCGGAGCTGGAGGAGTGCCTGGCCAGCGAGTACCACGAAGTGCGGCTGGCGGGCCTGCTGGCCCTGGTCCAGGTCTTCGCGCACGCGAAGAAGGACCAGGCCCTGCGCCGCCGCTGCGTGGATTTCTACCTTTCGCATACCGGCCGGATCAACAACTGGGACCTCGTGGACCTGTCCTGCTATCCGCTGCTGGGCGAGTGGCTGCTGGACAAGGACCGCACGCTCCTGTACGACCTCGCCCGCAATGGCAAGACGCTCTGGGAGCAGCGCATCGGCATCGTCAGCACGATGACGCTGGTCCGCCACGGGCAACTGGCGGACACCTTCGCCATCGCGGACATCCTCCTGCACCATCCCCACGACCTCATCCACAAGGCGGTCGGCTGGCTGCTGCGGGAGGCCGGCAAGCGCGACAAGGCCGCGCTCGTGGCCTTCCTGGCGCCCCGCTACCGCTCGATGCCGCGCACCATGCTGCGCTATGCCATCGAGAAATTCCCCGAAGCGGAGCGCAAATCTTATCTGGACGGCCATGCCCACTGAGAAGCATCCTCTCGAGCCTGTCCGATGCCGCTGCCGCAGAAGGCGGAAATCTGCCGGCGGCTCTTCACTGAAAGATGAAACAGGTGCGGAAGACGTCCCCAAATTTGGGACGTCTTCCGCAAAAAAGGCCGTATTTGCGGTTAACCTCCAAGAATCTGGGACGTCTTCCGCACTCCTGGGGGAAAGGCGGGTCCGATGGAGAAAGACAGGCGTCAAGCGCCGAGGGTGAGGCTGTGGTCGATGCAGGCGGGGTATTCCTCGGGGTAATGGGTGACCATCACCAGGGTCTTGCCGGGGGCGCCGCAGAAGCGGTCCAGCAAGGCCTTGACGCGCAGGCGCTGCGCCTCGTCAAGCCCGTGGAGCGGCTCGTCGAGGATATAGAGCGGCGGATCCTTGACGAAGGCGCGCGCCACCAGGCAGAGGCGCTGCTCGCCGCTGGAGAGCCGCAGGAAGGGGCGTTCGGCGAGCTCCGCGATGCCGAACTCGGCCATCCAGCGGCGCGCGCAGGCGTATTGCTCTGCGGAAGGATGGCGGTAGAGCCCCTCGGTGTCGAAGAGCCCGCTCGTGACGATGTCCAGCGCGGGCGCGTCCACCTGGAAGGCCCGGTGCAGCTCGGGGCTCACGAAGCCGATATTCTTCTTGATATCCCAGATCGTCTCCCCCGAGCCGCGCGGGCGGCCGAAGAGTTCGATGTCGCAGGCGTAGGCCTTGGGATTGTCGGCGCAGACCAGACTCAGCAGCGTGCTCTTGCCGCTGCCGTTGGCGCCGGTCAGCGCCCAGTGCTCGCCGGTGCGGACCGTCCAGTTCAGGCGGTCCAGCAGCACGCGGTCGCCGAAGCGGACCGTCACGTCGCGCATGCGGACGACGGGCGCCGGCAGCACCGCGTCCAGGTAAGCCTCCAGGGGCACTTTCTCCCCCGCCTCGCCGCCCCGTACGGGAATCACGTGCGTGATGAAAGAAGGAATCTCCGCCGGGCGCGAGAGCACCAGCAGGAGCGTCGTCGAAGCCGCCAGGGCGGCCAACAGACGCGCCAGGAGCGCTCGCGTGCGCGGATCGAGCCCGATGAAGGGATTGTCGACGACCAGCACCGAGGGGCCGTCGAGCAGCGCGCGCGTGAGCTGGAATTTACGCAGCTCCCCGCTGGAAAGGATGACGAGCGGCTTGTCCAGCAAGCCCTCCAGCCCGAACAGGGCCGTCAGCTCCGCCAGGCGCCGGCGGGCGCCCTCCGGGTCGCGGCCCGCCGCGGCCTCCTTGCGGAGCAACTCGCCCGCGGCCGGCGGCTCCCCTTCCAGGGTGAAGAGGTTCCAGCGCTGCTGCATGAAATAGTTGCGGTCGCCGTAGCTCCCGTAAGAATCGCGGAAAGTGATGTATTTGGCGCCGGTGCGGCCGGCAAACGCAGCCGCGAGGCGGCTCTTGCCGGAAGCGTTGGGCCCGACCAGGGCCACCTGCTCCCCCTTGAGGATATCCAGCCCGCTCATCCCTGCACGACCGTCTTCTTATAGACATCCTCGATCACCAGCCCGCAGAGCGTCATCCCGAAGATGGCGGTGACGTGCGCGAGCGAGCCGTTGATCTGCGCCTTGTTGAACAGGTCCGTCTCCGCCACGGCCCGGGCGCCGCGGTTGGGCAGCACCTCCTCGTCATAGACGCAGCGGAACTTATGTCCCGGCCAGGTGTGGTCCTGCTTGAAGCGCTTGCGGAGCGCGGCCCCCAGCGGGCAGCCGCGGACGTTCCAGAATTCGGCCACGCGCACCTGCGCAGGGTCGATCTTGAGGGCCGCGCCCATCGAGCTGAAGAACACCGCCGACGTGCGCGTGGCCCGCAGGATCAGCTCGCCCTTATCCTTGAGCGAGTCGATCGCATCCAGGATATAATCATAAGAATCGAGGTCGAATTCGTCTGCCGTCTCAGCGCTGAAGACCTTCTGCACGGGCACGATCCCGGCGTCCGGCGCGATCTCGAGCAGCCGCTCGCGCAGCGCCTCCACCTTGACCTGCCCCACCGTGCGGGTGGTGGCCATCAGCTGGCGGTTGACGTTGCTCGCGCTGATGCGGTCGGCATCCACCAGCGTGAGGTGCTTCACGCCCGAGCGGACCAGCCCCTCGGCGCACCAGCTGCCCACGCCGCCCACGCCGAACAGCGCTACGCGCACTTCGGCCAGGCGCGCGAGCACGTCGGCGCCCAACAGCAGTTCCGTCCGGTTGGAATATGCGTTATCCATACGGCAAAGATAGGCATATTCTCGTATTTTTCTACCGGATACTGCGCCCGAACGGGAAAAGAGAGTTGGACGCCATCTTGAAGTGCTGCACCCCGAAAGGGATGCCGATGATCGTGATGCAGAAAAGCAACCCGAAAACCAGGTGCAGCAACGCGATCTCCCACCATCCCAGCAGGATCCAGAGCAGGTTCATCACGGAAGAAAGGCAACCCGGCTCCGACGGCCTGAACACCATTTCGCGCCCGAACGGCCAGAGCGCAAAAGCCCCCAGCTTGAAGAGCTGGACCCCGAACGGGATTCCGACGATGGTCACGCACATCACCAGTCCGACGACGAAGTACAAAAGGGCGATCACAAAACCGCCGAAAAGCACCCAGATAATATTTCCAAGAAATTTCATAAGCGCATCAATATCCTTTTCCAAACCGCGAAACCATACGCGTAACAATCGTGAAGACAGGCACATAGCTGTCATACTTGACCGTCCGGAGGTTGTCGTTGGGCGTATGGTAGTACTGGAAGGCAGAGCCGTTCTCGTTCATCAGGAAGATGCACGGCACGCCGCGGACGGCAAACGGATAATGGTCGCTGTTGGCGGCAAGCTCGGCGCGATGCAGCGGGCTGTGCAGAGGCGAACCGGCAGACAGCTCGGCGACGGCCCGCTCGTAACGCGCCAGTCCCGCATCGCTGACCTCGCAGTACATCTCCTCACAGTCGTCGCCGATCATGTCGATGTTGAACAGATAGCTGATCTGCTCCAGCGGGACGACCGGATGCTCCGCATACCAGGTCGAACCGCGCAGGCCCGCCTCCTCGCCGGAGAAAGCGATGAAATACATGTCGTACTCCGGCCGGTTCTCCGCATAATGGGCCGCCAGCGTGAGGATCGTGGCCACGCCCGACGCATTGTCGTTGGCGCCCGGATAGAAGACGTGCCGCCCCTGGTTGCCGAGGTGGTCGTAGTGCGCCGTGAACACGAAACAGCTGTCATGGCGCGCACCGTTGATCTTGGCGATCACGTTCTCCGTCTCATACGCTTCCAGGAAGGCGTTCTCGACGTCGAGCCGGACCCGGCGCGCGCCGGAAATGGCCTCCGGCGTCACCCAGACGATGGGTTTGTCCACCACGTGGTCGCCGTAGGCCTTGTAGAACTTGAGCGGCGCGGCCCAGGTGTAGAGGAGGCCGGCGTTGGCGCACTCGCCCGCCGTCTGCAGGCGCGAGAACACCTCCCGGTGCCTGTAGGTGAAGAGGAAATCGCAGCAGACCATCGCGTCCGCCCATTCGGGCTTCGCCAGGTCCGCGAAGATCCGGTCGGGATTGAAATCCGCCGTGTCGACGTAGTAGACCGGATACTCCCCCTTCGCGCCGGGAGAATACTCCCGCATCGAATAATCGATGCCGGCCCGCAGCCTGCGGCCGTCGGCCCACATCTTCATGTTGCCGCTGAAAGTATTGATGTCGAGGGTGAACGGCTGGACCGAAATCTCGTCCACGCCGGATTTCTCAAACTCCTTCACGACGTATTCCCGCGCCTTGCGGACGCCGTCGCGCGCATAGCCGCGCCCCTGGAAATGGGCGCTGCTGAGCTGCTTGACGACCCGCCGGAAGCGGGGCAGGTCCTGCGCCTGCGCGGCGGGAACCGCCAGCAGAGCCAGGCCCAGGGAAAGGAGAGCAATCAACGATTTCTTCATAGTATCAATGGATTAAAGTACTTTCTTGACGCCCGGAATCAGCCGGACAAGCCAGGTGAAGACGAAGGAGAGCACCGTGACGACGGCACCGACGCAGAAGAATTTGCCGAAGGCACCCATCCAGACGCCGTCCACCGCGTGCTGGAACGCCAGCATCAGGATCATATGGAAGACATAGGCGCCATACGACTGCGCGGCGCACCACTTCCAGAAGCGGCCGCTCCAGTTGCCGCATTCGCGGAACAGCCACAGCAGGCCGAACGAGATGAACACGCACATCAGCGACTCGTAGATCCCGAACCAGCGCCACACGAACGCGCTCCAGGGGCCGTCACCGCGCAGGTAGTTGCCCACGGCGAACAGGACGCCGAGCGCAAGCGAGGCGGCCCCGGCACCGCGGCCCATCTTCTCGATCCAGCCGCAGCGGCCCGCCAGCACGCCGGCCGCAAACATCATCACATATTGCAGATAATGAGCCGGTTCGAGCGGCAGCGGAATGATCCCGAAGGGCCAGATCCAGTGGTCCTGCGGGCTGACCTGGCGGATGAAATAGCTGCCCACGCCCATCACAAGGGCAAAAGCGAGCAGGCCCCAGAGCGGAAGCCGCTGCACGCGGCATCCGGAGATGGGCGGGAAGATGCGGCGGATCAGCGCATAGACCAGGCAGAACACCAGCAGGCTCTCCACGAACCACATGTGCCCGATCTCGTACTTGCCGGTCGCGGCAGACATGATGCCGCCCATGACGAGCAGCGGGATGCCGAGGCGCAGGAGCTTCTTGCGGACGAAGACCCGGGCGCCGTTCCGGTCGTAGCTGCGCGGCACGAAATAGCCGGAAATCAGGAAATAAAGCCCCATGAAGAAGCTGGCGTTGGTGGAGAAGAAATGCCAGATCCAGGGCATGAATTCAGCGGAATTACTGGGCTGATAGGCCCATCCCCCGCCGGTGCCGTAGGCCTGCCCGGCGTGGTGGAAGATGACCAGAACGGTCAGGAGGACCTTCAGGTTGTCCAGATAATTGAGACGCGGAGCGCCGGAAGCTGATTTGTTTTCCATAATCGTTTACAATATTACGAATAAATAACGAATGTTTTTGAAGAATGTTGCAACATGCGGCACATTCTTTGAGAAAGCAGCTACGTCACTGAATGATATGAAATACTTTATCGCCTTCGCCCTGTTCCTGGCCGGTGCCGCGCTCCTGCGGGCACAGGACCAGTCAGCGACCCCCATCGACGGCCCGGTCATCAAGACCGACTCGCTCAAGCGGCAGCCCGTCTTCGTGCCGCAGCTCATCACACCGCCGGCATCGGCCAACGACCCGATTTTCAAGCCGATGGACATTCCGGTGTATGAGAGCAAGGAGCAGCGCGCGTTGCGCACGGCGGAGCGCGTCCGGGCGCAGATGATGCCCTCGCTGATACGCAACATGGCATGGCTGCGGGCCGCGATGACGCCGTCTTTCTTCCGCCCCACCCCGATGGGCTACGTGCCCCTGCAGTCGAGCAACCCCAACATCATGGCGAAGGAACCCGGATTCTACCCCTACGACAACCCGGCCTCGCCCGTCAACATCCCGCAGACCATCCGCACCGAATACGACTTCGCTACGGGCAAATACAAGATGGTGCCGATCCCCTGGGAGGAATACAGCCAGTACCAGTTCTACCGCTTCAATCCTTCCAACTTCAACAATGCGCCCGTCCCCCAGGTCAACCTGACCCCCGGCGACCAGATTATGCGTCGCTAAATCAAAAAGCAAGAATAATCCTAATTCCTGCCCTTCCCGTTCTAAAATATTTCATCGGCAATGCGGACCTTTGCATCCGCAATGTTGATTTCATTTCTGCTTTCCATAACTTCTCCTCTGATGCCCGCAGTGGACACTTTGGAGGTAGCCAGCGTCACGGCGCTCAAAGAGTCCGTGACGCTGGAACGTGTAGCGGCCCCCTACTCCGTGATCCGGGCCGAACAGCTTTACAAGAGTGGCACATATCGTCCTAATTCGCTGTCCGGCCAGATTCCCGGCCTGCACATCCCGGACTACGGCACCTCGATGACCTCCACGATCTATCTGCGCGGCCTCGGCTCGCGGATGGAGAACCCCGTGCTGGGCCTCTACATCGACGGCATCCCCGTGCTGGACAAGAACGCATACGACTTCGACTGGGAAGGCTTCACGAGCGCCACGATGCTGCGCGGCCCGCAGGGCACGCTCTACGGGCGCAACGCGATGGGCGGCGTGCTGGCGCTGCAGTCGCTCTCGCCGTCGGACGGCGAGCGGCGGGCCCTGCGCCTCGAGTACGGCACCGCCAACACCGTCCGCGCGGGCGCGTCCTTCGTGTCCGGCCACAACGCCCTGTCGGCGAGCTTCCGCCACTCCGACGGCTACTTCTGGAACACGACCAAAAACGCCCTCTGCGACCCCTACAACGGGTTTTCGCTCCGCTGGAAATGGGAGCGCGCGCTCGATGAGCGCCTCTTCGTGAGCAACGTCGCCTGGGTCAACCTCTCGCGCGAAGGCGGCTTCGCCTACGGCCAGGTCGTCGACGGCGAACGGCGCGACGTCGCCTACAACGACGAAGGCTCCTATGCGCGCCTCGCCGCCGTCGAAGGCGTCCGGCTGCGCTGGAGCGGCGACGCCGTCGTCTTCGACGGCAACGCCTCCCTGCAACTGCTTCTGGACGACATGCGGATGGACCAGGACTACACGGCCGCGTCCATCTTCACCCTGCTGCAGCGCGAGCGCAGCGGGGCCGCCACGGCGGAGCTCCGCGCCCGCCGCGCCGACGCCGGCGCCGCCTGGCAGCCGCAGACCGGCTTCTTCGCGATGTACCGCCTGAACGGCTCGCATTCGCCGGTCACCTTCAAGCGCGACGGCATCGAGCGGCTGATCCTGGGCAACGCCAACGCGCATATCCCCGCCGAAATCGGCTATCTGGACATCCCCGACGAATCGTTCCCGGTCAACTCCGATTTCCTCATCGGCACCTGGAACGCCGCTCTCTTCCACGAATCTGTCTACAACACCGGCAAGTGGCAGCTCACCGCGGGTCTCCGTCTCGACTACGAAGGCGGCCTGATGGATTATGACTGTCTGACAACCCTCCACTACCGATTCCCGCCTTACATGACGGAGGCGAAAGCGTTCTCCCAGCCCTACCGGGGCCGGCTGGCGCACCACCGCGTGGAGCTGCTGCCCAAGGTGTCTGTCCTGTATAGCGCTTCCGAGCACGTCAAGCTCTACGCCGCCGCAACCCGCGGCTACCGCGCCGGCGGCTTCAACACCCAGATCTTCTCCGACATCCTCCAGAACATGATGATGAACGGCGTGATGGCAGACATGGGTGTCTACCTCGACCGCCCGCACGTCTCCGTGTCGGCCGACAACACCGAGTACAATCCTGAGACGGCCTGGAACTGGGAGGTCGGCCTGCGGACGCGCTTCGGCAGCTTCAAGGCAGAAGTCAACGCCTACTACATCGCCGTCCGCAACCAGCAGCTCACCGTCTTCCCTCCGGGCCAGAACACCGGCCGGATGATGGCCAACGCGGCGCGTAGCCGCAGCCTGGGCACGGAAGCCCAGCTGGAGTGGCGCCCGGGCGATTTCCGCACCGCCCTCGCCTGGTCCTGGTGCGACGCCCGCTTCATCGACTACAACGACGGCCAGGCCGACTACGCCGGCAACCGCCTCCCCTACGTCCCGGCGCACACCCTCTACGCCAACGTCGGCTACAGCTTCCGGCTCGGCAGCTGCCGGCTGGACCTGGACGCCTCCGTGCGCGGCGCGGGCCCCATCTGGTGGAACGAAGCCAACTCCCTGCAGGAGCCGTTCTGCCCGCGCCTGGACGGCCGCATCGCCCTCGCCTTCGCCCAATGGGAGCTCTACCTGCGCGGCGAGAACCTCACCGACACGCCCGCCTACGGCTTCTACTTCAAGTCTATGGGCAACGAATTCCTGGCGCGCGTCAAGCCGCGCATCCTGACCGCTGGAATCAATGTTAAATTCTAAAATTCAAATAGTTATGAAAATCAAATTCTTTGCAATCGCCCTCGCGGCGCTCTCCCTGATCGCCTGCGAGAAGACCCCCGAACCCATCGCTCCCGAAGAGGCCGACTATATCGGCACCCTGACCGTCGAGGCCTCCACCGGCACCGTCGTCGACAACGAATCCCGTCTCAACTTCACCCCGTCCGAAGACGGTGCGACCGCTGACATCGTCCTCTTCCAGGCCAAGTTCGCCCCCGGCATGCCGCTGCGGCTCGATACCACCATCTCCGGCGTCACGCTCACCAGCACCCCCGAGAAGATCATCCTCTCCGGCGAGGGGATCATTCCCACCGCGATGGGCGGCATCCCGTTCGAAAATTACAAGATATCGGATCTGAAGGGCGAGATTGTCGGCGACAAGATCAGCCTCTCGCTCACGTTCGGCAGTGCCCCGGCCACCTACGTCGGCAAGCTGAGCGAGGCCCCCGCCGCCCAGTAAGAATCAACTTCGTCAAATCGCAGAGAACGCCACCCCACCGGGGCGGCGTTTCTTTTTATCTGTTTTTTTACTATTTTTGCACGAACCCTAGACTTTGTTTTATGTTTAAAGCTTTTTTCTCCTATCTCAGAGCACCCCAGGAACATCTCGGAATCCGGACCTCATTCAAGGGCATCCTTCAGTCCGCGTTCCTCATCATCACGATCGACATCGCCCTGATCATTCTCCTCCTCCTGGTCGAGTATGGTCTGCCGGCCATCTTCCCGGGCCTCGTACGTCCTATGAGCAGCCCCGACTTAGATGGCCCCTGGTGGATCATCGCTCTGCTCGGCCCCATCTACGAGGAGTGCACCTTCCGGCTCTGGCTCAAGCGCTACAAGTTTTACATAGCCATCGGCCTGATGCTGTTCACCTACATGATCCTCTCTGTCTTCATCATGCCGACCCGCCCCGGCACGCTGTATGCCACCCATCAGCTCCCGCTCCGCATCATCATCTCCATCGTGGCCGGCCTCCTGCTGTACATCCCGCTCAACAAGCCCATCTCCGACTGCCGCTTCAGCGTCGTCTTCTACGCCCCCGCCATTGTCTTCGGACTGATGCATCTCATCAACATCCATCCCTCCGAGATGCATCTTCTCGACTATGTCTCCGTCACCCTCTACGCCGCCCACAAGGTTGTCTCGGGACTCGCCTACGGCTACATCCGCATCAAGGAAGGCTTCGGCGTCAATACCGGCATCCATATAGCCAACAACCTGGTGCCCACCCTGTTGGGAGGCATATTCTTCTAACGACGATGCCCGGCCTTGCGAGCCGGGCATTTCTTTGGTAATAGTTTGTAGAAAGTAGCAGTGCCTATAGTGTAATGCTATAGCAGGGGAAGGATTCCGGCCACCCAGGCCGCGATGCGGCCGTCGGTCTTGTCGGACTCGTTGTCCTCGTCGAGGGCGAGGCCGACGAACTTGCCGTCCACGACGGAAGCGGAATCGATGTAGGTATAACCGTCGGTCGGGACGGCGCCCACGACGTTGGCGCCGGCGGCCTTGGCGGCCTCATACAGCGCAGCCATGCCGCCGCAGAAGGTGTCGGGATAGGACAGGCTGTCGCCGCAGCCGAACAGGGCGACGGTCTTGCCGGCCAGGTTGGCCGACCTGAGCGTACCGAGGGCGTCGGCCCAGTCGTCCTGGATGTCGCCGCTGCCCCAGGTGGAAGTACCGAGGATGAGATTGTCCGCCGCCTCGAGCACGCTGCCGTCGAGTCCGGCGGCGCTCAACACGTCGACGCCGACTCCGAGCTTCTCGCCGATCCTGCCGGCGAGGCTTTCGCAGGTCCCGGTGGTGGAGCCGTAGATGATTACAGTTTTCTTCATTCAGTCTATTGTTTAATCATAAATGCAGAACAAATTTCGCAACTTCTCCCCTGCCCGTCAATCCTAATTTGTAGGGAAAACAAATCGACTAAATGTTCCATAGCGGCCGCAAAGGTACACCGCTGCGGCCGCGTGGTCAATCCTCAAAAATAGGGATTATTTCTCCTTGTCGATCGGGAGCGTCATCACGAAACGGGCGCCCCCCGTGTAGGAAGTATCCAGGACGATGTCGCCGCCCAGACGGCGCGCCAGCGAACGGGCGACCGTGAGGCCGATGCCCGTGCCCACATAGTAGTCGTCCAGCTGGACGAACTCCTCGAAGATGTGCTCCACCTCCTTGGGCGGCACGCCGATGCCCGTGTCCTCCACCACGAAGGCGATCCGGCCCTCCAGCTCGGACACCTCCAGCTTGGCGTGCTCGCGGCGGTTCTCGTCGTACTGGTCGCCCTTGAACACCGCAGGATGCGTGAACTTCTGGGCGTTGTCCAGCAGCATCGCCAGCGCGTGCGAAGCCTGCGCGAGGTTGGTCTTGAGGCTCAGGGCCGACACGACCGCGTCGGCGTCCATCTTGAAGCTGAGGTGCTGCGCCGAAGTGATGCCGGACTCGCGCACGGCGGCGCTGGCAATCTGGCCGGCCGTCACGACCTCCGGCGGCAGCGACGAGCGCTCCGACACGGCGTCCGACAGGTCCAGCATCTTGTTGACCAGCGACGTGATGCGGCCGGTGTTCTCCAGGATGCCGCGGTTGATCTCTTCCCGCTCGTCGGGGCCGAGCTCCATCCCGCTGGCCGTCAGGATCTGGCTGAAGCCGCTGAGGATGTTGAGCGGGGTGCGGATCTCGTGGGAGATCTGCTGGATGAAGTGGGACTTCATCCGCGACGACTCCTCCACGCGGAGGTTGGCCAGCGCGAGGTCGCCGTAGGCCTCCTCCAGCTTGTGGTGCTCCGTCGAGAGCATCTTGAGGTGCTGCCGGTGGCCGCGGTCATATATATAAAAGAAGAGGGAAATCAACACCAGCACCGCAATGAGCCAGAAGATGCGCAGGCGCGACATCTCCGCCTGCTGCGAGGCGATCTGCTCGTCCTTGAGATGCGTCGCGTAGATCATCGCCAGCTCGGCGGCGTTGTCCTGCCGCTGGGCCTCCAGGGCGGAGTCGAACGACGCGGAGAACAGGCGCGCGAGCTTGACCACCTCGGCGGTGCGGCCCGCCTCGAGGTTGGCGCGCATGCGCGGCATCAGCGCATCCTTCAGGTTGTTCAGATTCATCGACGGATTGCGGTACAAGCCCGGGAAGAGCTCGTCCACGCGGTCGAACATGTCGGCAGCCTCGGCGAAGCGGCCCGACTGCATCAGGTATTCGGCCGCCTTCAGCATGCCGTCGCTGGACTCCATCATCTCCGGGAGCGTGGAGCGGAACATCTCCTCCGCCTCCTTGACCTTGCCCTCGGCGCGCCAGATGCGGGCCTTGTTGACCGCAACCTGCCACGAGAACTCCTTCAGCAGGTCGGGGCGGCTGTTGGACTCCGCGATCAGGCTCAGCTCCTCCTCGCTGCGGCTCTGCCAGTAGTCCGCCTTGGCGAAGACCTCGCGGTCCACATAGGCCGACGTGGTCGTGACCGTGAAGACGAGCAGGCGGTCGGAAGTGTGCAGGCCCTTGTCGCGCAGCTCCTGCCGGAGGAAATCATAGACGATGGAGCTCATCCGCTCCCATTCGTCATACATGCCCAGATGGAGCTCGCACTGCGAGACGTTCCACAGCAGGTCGATCCTGTGCGCCTCCGACAGCTCTCCGGCCTTCTCGGCGCGGTCCAACGCCTCCGAGGCGACGGTCAGCGAGCCCTCATAGTCGCCGGAAAGCATCCGGACCGCCGAGAGCCGGCCCGCGATGGTGAGAAAGCCGTCCCATCCGTTGCTCTCGGGATCGCAGGCCTCGTATGCGCGCCGGTAGTACATCTCCGCCACCTGGAAGCGCTTCATCATTTCATTGGCAAGGCCGCGATTGTAGGAAGCACTGAGAAGGGATATCTCTCCCGTATGCTCGAGACTGTCCACGAGCGCAAGCATCCGCGCACCTTCTGCCGGAGCCCACTCCCGATAGAGAATCGAGAAGGGCTGGTTATTGGTACGGGCAGGTTCCCGTTCGCGGGTTCTGTCACAAGACAGCAGAGAGAGAGCCGTGCAGAGCAGCAGCACTGCAACGGGGAGGGTCGTGCTTCTGATCATAATGGTACTTACAAATATCATAAAAAAAATCGAATGCAACACAACGATATTCGCGATTTCTGCCCCTCAAATCACGTTTTTTTTGAGTTTTTTTATAAATAATTGATACAGTGCGCCTAGCATTTTCCGCTGAAAAATTTCCTGCAGGAAAAATATTTGAACAAGAAATGTTATCTTTGGCGGAAATCCTACCTTAGAAACCCAATTCAACTCAATTTTTATGCAAGTTTACGTGAAAAAGACCTACATGGCCCCCGAAACGACCGTGCTCGAACTGGAAGTCGAAAGTTCGATCCTGGTCGGCAGCGGCGGCACCGACCCCTTGATCCCCGAAGACATTTAATCCTGCACGCGATGAGACACTACACACTAGCCCTCCTCGCGGCCGCCTCCATGCTGATTTGCGCATGCGCGAAAGAGGATCAGATCCCTGAAAACATCCAGAAGAGCGTCACCGCCACCATCGACGGCGGCAACCTCACGCGCGCCGCGGTCCGCGACGTCAACATCGTCTGGACCGACGGCGACGCCATCAAGGTCTTCAACGCCGACGGCTCCGCCAGCGAAGTCTGGAACATCCGGCCCGCCGACAGCGGCCAGGAGAGCGCCCGCTTCGAGTATGCCGGCGCGCCCGTGCTGGCGTCCGGCGAGGAGGCGTTCACCGCCTTCCCCGCCGCCAGCGTCACGGGCCTGGCCGGCAAGAAACTGACGATGACCCTGCCCGAGACCGTCGCGTTCGACACCCAGGCCGTCGATGAGGACGACCTCGTCAAGACCGTCATCCCGATGTGGGCCACCTGGGGCTCTTCCCTCACCTTCCACCACCTCGCGGCCGTGATCAAGGTGAGCTTCAACAACCTCCCTGCCGGGACCACGGAGCTCATCCTTTCTTCCTCGACCCAGCACCTGTCCGGCACCTTCACCTCGGGCAACCTCTCGGAGACTTCCCTTCCCAAGCTCACCTACTCCGAGGGCGGCAGCCAGAGCGTCAGCGTCACCTTCCCCGCCACCACGGCCGCGGAAGACCGCACCGTGTTCCTGCCCATCCCGGCCGGCACCTATGACCTCAAGCTCCAGGCGCGCGTCGGCAGCGAGCTCCGGGACGTCAAGTCCTGGGCCACGCGTGAGTTCGCGCGCGGCAAGCTCTACCGCACCGGCATCAACTACGTCGAGTTGACGGCCTCCTCGCCCGCCGACATCACCGACGGGCTCGGCGCCATCGCCGACGGCGACAAGGTCGAGATCAACGTCGTCAGCGCCGAAGCCGGCGGCATCTCCACCGAGGACAACGCCACCATCGCCATTCCCGCCATCGGCGGCAACGCCTCCATCGGCCTCACCTTCTCGGAGCCCGTCGTCACCCCCGAAGGCCATCCGCTTGTGATCACGGACAACTGCGAGGGCGAGTCCGCCGAAGCGCAGAACAGCCTGACCATCACCCTGCCCGACGCCACCGACGTGGCGATGGACCTCAGCCTGCCCACGACCACCGTGGCCCTGGCGTCGTCCGGCACCGAGACCGTCTATAAGTCCATCACCGCCACCACCGCCACCAACACGCTCGTGATCGGCCACGGCGTCCACATCGAGACCCTGACCATCAACGGCGGCAACGTCGTGATGGACGGCGGCCGGGTGGACCTCCTGATCAACAACGCCGAAGCCGGCACCACCATCACGGCCACCTCCTCCGACCAGATGATCGACATGATCACCTCCACGCACGACCTCACCCTGGGCAGCAAGGAGACCGGCTCCAAGCTCCTGACCGTCGGCGATATGGAAGTCACGGCCGGCGCCGTCACCTTCATCAAGTGCAAGGCGACCGGCATCGTGACGCACACGTCCAGTGACATGCTCAAGATGACCTACAGCGGCAGCAACTACATCGAGAGGCTCAACCTCGACTACGGCACCGCCGGCGTGGAGGTCTACGGCACGGTCAACAAACTCTACGTCTACGGCGACGGCGCCACCGTGGACTGCAAATACGGCTCCTCCGGCTGCGGCATCAACTCCATCCACACCATGTGTCCGATCGAGACGCTCATCTGGCGCACCCTGAACGCGGGCATCCTGAGCACGGTCAACTACAAGGTCTATATCTTCCGGATCGAGACCAGCAGCTCCAACGCCCAGGTGTTCACGCTCTCCGACGGCGGCAGAGTCCAGGTCTTCGAGCTGATGAAGGACATCAACGTCTTCCTGACGGCCGAAGGACGCCAGAGCTGGGGGAACCCCATCCTCGCCGGCGACTACGACAGCATCTACTACGTCCAGCCCGAACACTCCCTCCCGAGGTGGGATACCGTCGTCCTGACCCTTGACGGCGAGGACGGCCTCTACTACGGATTCGCCGACATCAAGGCCGCCTACGAGTACGCCTACTGGGTCAAGAAGAACACCGTGATGAACATCAAGCTCAACTTCGACCTCTACAGCAAGGACTACTTCACCTTCGGCTCCGGCTACGACGTCACCATCGACCTGAACGGGCGCGACCTCAAGTTCGCGGGCCGCTACAACTTCGGCACCAACGCCGCCGACCAGTCCAAGTTCTACAGCAACATCTACCTGTTCAACGGCGCCAAGCTCACCTTCACCGGCAGCGGCAAGGTGAGCTCCGATGTCGAGACCGACGCGTTCTGCTACATGAAGACCAACAGCGCAGCGAACACCACCCTGACCTTCGACGGCGACGCCGAGTTCTTCGTCCCCACGCGCGTGGTCTGGACCGAGCGCGGCAGGCGTTCCGGCGGCCTGTACGACGGTATCCCCACCTGCGTGGTCAACGCCGGCCGCTTCAGCCAGCAGGACCACGACGGCGAGCTCTTCTACGTCTATTCGGGCAATCTCCAGATCAACGGAGGCGAGTTCAACGGCGGCGGCAGCCGCTTCACGCTCAACTGCTACGACGCCAACCGCACCAGCCCGGACACCAACCTGAACACCGGCATCGCCCGCATCTCCGTGACCGGCGGCCGCTTCTTCCAGTTCGACCCGGCCAACAACCTGGCCGAGGGGCGCGGCACCAACTACGTCCTCGCCGGCTACACCTCCACGGCCGACGGCGACTGGTTCACCGTCAGCGAAGAATAACCCGCGAGAACATACAGCAAGAGGGGGCCCGGCCGGGTCCCCTCTTTTTATCTCTTTACCTTCTCCGCCTCCAGCAGCAGATCATACAGCCCGTCCTCCGAGAGGACGCCGCGCTTGACCCCGGGCGGGATCAGCCCGGCCTCGTCGGCCTCGAAATCGGCCTTCCACTGGCCCGAGTCCATATATTCCCGCAGGGCCTGCAGCTCCGGGCCGAAGCGCTCGAACGCCGCCACGGCCTCGTCCAGCTCGTCCAGGATGCGCGCCAGCTCGTCGTAGCGCGCCTCCATCTCGCGGACCCGCTTCAGCAATTCTCTTTTATTGCCCATAACTTTTCAGCTCATCATTATTTACAATACTCCCTTTGGAACCAATACGCAAACACGGGATCCGCGATATACACTCCATCAGCCCGCTTCTCAAGCAATTCCTTTTCTATCAGCACATTCTCAATCCGGGCAATGTTCGATTTGCTCCCCAGCCTATAAGATTCCAGCACTTTTGAGGAAGAAAAGCCGCTATGCACACCGGCCACAACAGCTTTCAGATAATTCATCTGGAACGAAGTCAGGTTCGCAATCTGCCCCATAAAAAGCGACGACGTCTGCCTGACCAACATCTCAAATCCATCTTCAACATGCTGTCCGGTCACGACGTCCGCTCCCTCAGCTTCAACCATAACGTTCCAGGACAATTGCTGAACATAGGAAGAATAACGCTGAACCTTATCGCAAATCTCACCTGCCAACTCCGCCGAAATCTTCATATTCCGCGTATTAAAACGTCGGATGATATAATCCACCCAATCCTCTTTAGGAATGGGAGATAACTCGATCATATCACCAAAATGATAGAATGGCATTGATTTATCCTGGAACAACCGGTCCATCATGTGTTTTTTGCTTCCAAACACACAATAAGTCACGCGTTTCTGCAACTGCCAAATGCCTCTGACTTTCTTTTGGAAGGCCATCGATTCCGGGAACTCCCCAATCTGCTGAAATTCATCAATACAGATCACAATGTTCCAATTACGCTTCCGCGCGATCTGTTCCGGCAGGTCCAGAATATCTTCCGGTTTTTCCGTTTTGGGGCCGACGCCGAAAGATATCGAGAAATCCTGCGTCGGATCCGGAGAAAGAGCAATTTTAGGAGAAAGACGGGACAAGAAATTCTTGGCAAGATCTATTGCCTGTTCCGCTTTCGTGGCCAGCCCTTTCAGGATAGCAGATGCGAAGCGCTCATAGAACTCATATTCATCCCGGCAATCATAAATGTCGATCATGACCACCTTGACAGAGGGATCTTCTATCTGCTCCACGGAGCGATACACCAGAGAGGTCTTCCCCGTTCTGCGTGGGGAGATCAAGATTGTATTCACCCCCGCCTCAAAATTCATTCTAAGGCGTTTAGTTTCCGCTTTTCTGTCGGTAAAGTTTTCCCCGAAAACAGCAGTTCCATATACGAAAGGCTTGCTCATACGTCTTTGTTTTTCACAAAGATAGAAAACTATTTTCATTCCACAAAATTGTGGACCACAAAGTTGTGGACCACAAGATTGTGGACCATAGAATCTCATCAACGCCCCGTAATGTCAGAAGCGAAGAATCTCGACAAAACGCTCCGGCAGCGCGACGTTCGCCAGTGGCAGTGCATCGGCGAACAGCGGCGCAATCTCCTCGTCGCGGAACCCCGCGATCCCACACCCGATCCGCGTGACCAGGAAGAACAGGTCCGGCCGGGACTTGGCAAAAGCCACGAACTCGTCCACATAGGGCCGGATCGTCTCCACCCCGCCCTGCATCGTCGGGATGCCGTAGGACCGTCCCTGCAGACCGACCCCCTGCCCCCAGACGGCGCCAAAGCGCTCCAGCGCCAGCCGCGCCGCCCCGCCGCCGTGGCAGCCCGCCAGGTTCGAGCCAAAGACGAAAATCTCGCCCTCGGCCAGCTCCGTGATACAATCAGGCGTATATTTCGGATGTGTCATATACTGCAAAGATAAAAAAATAAAGCACAGTGATCCCCGGAAATCGCTATCTTTGAGAACACCAAACAACCCTACCCTTACATGGCAAAGATCTACGTCGCCTCCAGCTGGAGAAACCAGCACTACCCCATCAATCCAATTATTGCTATGAAACTTCATGTGCCTGTTCTTTTCGTATTCATCAGCATCATTTGTTCATCTTGTGGTGTAAAAGCCAAGCCGACAGAAAATGAACAAGCATTGATTGAATCCATCCAGGAGATTCTCTCAGTCAAGAAACAGCTCGCTGACACGTATTGGGCGGAGTTTGACCAAGATGAACACTCCGCACCTGTCATCTTCTATGCAGATTCAGCCTGTTATGTCCTCAACCCGAAAAGAAAGTTCCTCAACGAATTCGAGTGCACCAAACTGGACGTCAAGGACTTCGACTTATACCGGACAAAACCGTTGGATTCGCTTCAATTCCACATGGAGACACACGTGGAGCTGGACAACGACACCACATTCTATGGACGTACGCCTTATGTAAGATGCAGCACGCTTGAAATAGTACGAGAGACCAATGAGATGTATTCCGACAACACCTGGTGGATCCCCATGGTCATGCACGAGATGGTCCACGGTTGCCAGGACTCGCACAGGGAGTACTATATCGCCCGAGGCAAAGTCAATTACTGCGTATTCGAGTTTGAATTATCCCAATATCCGATAAGGTATCCGTGGCTGTTGGACGCTCTTATTCAGGAGAATGATATGATTCTGTCCGCCCTCAATGCGTCCTCCGACGAAGAACGCCATGATTGTATCCATCAATTCCTGTCGATCAGAAAAGCCCGGAAGGCGGAAATGACCGAAAAACTGGGCGTCGAATATGTTCAGCTGGAAGAAGAATTTGAGACAGCAGAATCGCTTGCTAGATTCTTCGAGGTACAGTCGGCCATCATGCTGGGCAACAAGCACAAGAACTTCAAGGAGGACTCCTGGTTCTTTGCAGATGCCGTAGAGACGTCCTATTTCTTCGTGACAGGATATAATCTCGTAAGATTGTTCGTCAAACTTGGCATTGACCTGGATCTGCCCTATCAGAACAAAGAGCATAGTGCATTGGAGGACTATCTTGTGCTTTACTGAAAAACCTCAAGCACCTCCACTCAAAGAAAACGAAACGACATGCAGACAGAACTGATAGAATTGATGCAGGAACAGCTCCGCGTCGCACTGCCCTTTGAGAGCCAGGACGACTACGCCGGCCTGGAAGGCGAAGTGACCGAAGGCCGGGACCTGGCCTCCCAGGCAGAATCGCTGCTGACCGCCGCCCGGAAGAAATATTCCCTCTAACCTCCGGCGGCATCACCCTCCCCTCCGGCAAATGCACTAATCAAAGATCCTCGCCATGGGCCATGTTATGTAGGTTATCATAATAAAGGCCAATATGATACTCTGCTCCGTTTTCGATAATCATAAACCAAACATCACCGTCAGCCGCGGACTTCATCCCATCGAGAAAGGCCATTATAATCTCGTAAGCCTTCATTTCGTCTTGACCATATATGCGCTGTAACTCTGCAGCGACTTGCAAAGAAAGAGTGCTTTGCTCTTCATCAGACCGGTCCACGCCTCCAATTATCAAATCATTCAGCTTGACCAGAATATCATCCGGAACCAATCCCGCAAGGCGGGCAACCGCCTTCTCCGTTATTTCCTCATATCCCCTATTCGAGTCATAATACTGAAAAACAGCTTGATAGCGTTTGTCATGTACCGTTATCTCATATGAAACATCCTCGGCATCTGGAATCGGTTCATTAAAAGAGAAATCAACATATTTATCGGATTTTTTGAACTGCGCGAGCAAACGGTTGAATTCTATTTTTATGTTCCCCTCCGACTTATCCGGGAACGCCACATATATACGATCCACCAGATCGTGGTTCGTATGGACATATACATCCACAATATTTCCATTAAACTGCCCCTTGTATCCTTCAGAGACAGAGCTGTAATAAAATCCCTTAGCCTTCAGCGCCGCAACAAATTGAGCTTTAGAGCCATCAATGGGAATCCCAAGAAACTTCAGCGCGCCGGAATTCTGCCCATACGCCGAAATAACGAGGAGGAACAATACGATAATGTTGAATAACTTTCTCATAATGGTTAATAGTTAGTGTCTGGCGTAATATAGGCAAACGGCTCGGAAATTCAGTTACAAAATCGAATAACTCAACACGTCACTTAGTTGCAATGCTTGTCACCTACTACTTCAACGCCCCGGAAGTAGACCTTCGCCGAGCAAAAGCCACCGGCAAACGCCCCGGCCGCTACTTTGGCGGCATCACCCTCCCCTCCGGCAAACGCGCCTTCGCCATCTACGAGGGCGGAAAAGTCGTGGAGCGCTATGCAATTAATATCAATAACACATAGAAAATAAAGAGGCCAAAATCAAGTCTGACTTTGGCCCCTTTCTCAAAACTCAAAATAGAGAGGTTTATTCCGTCTTTGACATTTGCTTAGCGATTTCCGCTGCATCTACGACTGGAGCCGGATAATACTCCAATCCAGTCCCCGCGGTTCGAATAGCAATCATTCCTCGCGTACTACTATAAGAGATTCCTAGCAGAGTCGGAATGATATTAACATGATCGACTATTCCTTTAGGCAGGAATTCTATTGCTTGTTCGATGGGATCAAGCTCAAAAATCGTTTCCGTTTCTTGTCTAAAGACTTCCTGGTCCTCAACCGTATAGAAAACATTGATAACAAAAGATATTTGTTTCTGCTCAACGGGCTCTATTCGGCAACTAAACTGAAACGCAACAGACTTCTCCGGATACTTTTTCCCCGAAACAAGTTTCGTTTCAAAAGAGCGCTCTTTGCACCTAACTAGGCGAAAGCTAACTTTTTGTTCTGCACCCATGAGTGACGTTTTTTTGATTTAACATTCTTTATCTCCCCAACAAACACAACGTTCGAGGCCATCGTAGGAGATACCCGGGGGAAAAGCGGCCTTTTTGAAAATGACACTTCGTTGTAAGAAGGTTCTATTGAGGGAATCTCTATCAAGGATATCCCCAACTTTTTCCCATATTCGATAGCCGTCTCCACCCTAAAGGAAGATTCTTGCCCATGAAGCAATTTATGAATATACTGAGGTGTAACATTCAGCTTCTTAGCAAGCTCGGTTTGAGACAATCGATTACGCTCCATATAATCAATTAAATGGAGGATAATCTGGGTTGTAGCACGAATTTCGTCTTGGCGCATCATGTCTCTGGAATCTTCTTCCATCCAAGACATAGAGCCAGTTTTTGTGCTCACTGCGTGTGCGTGCAGTCCTTTCATAATACTATTTCGAACAGGTCTTTTTTTGTTGTAACTCCTTTGTCCTTTAACAAATTATACAAATACAATATTTTACGCAATTCAAGAGTTGTATTAGGCGCCTGTTCCATTTCCTCGACAAGCTTGATTGCGCCACCAGTTATAATAAAGCAATTGAAGTCTACCTCAATAGCATATATACGAAATGCGATATTATTAATAATATAACCATATTTGGATTTCAGTTTTACCAACTGATGCTTTCGCTTATTAATTTCATTCTTTAATCGAATTTTCTCATCCTTCTTACTTAACGGCTCAAAATGACCATAAACTTCTTCATTAAGACAGCTATTCTTAAAATCCTGAAAAATAATCGGTCTTGAGGTTGTAACATCCGAGACAAATCTATCTTTCCCGATTTTCTTCCAATAAGGTGTTTGGAAGTACTCTATATTCTCATCAAAAAAAGATCTCAAATATATCGGATCCCTCCACTTAGCTCGAAGATTTTTAAACTCGTTTTCCCCCAAATACAATGAATCATACTCCAACGCATCTCGCGGTAATGAAAGCTCTTCCCAATCCTCCTCTTCAAAAACCGCAGCAAAAACAATTAACTCCGACTCTTGGGGCTCAACACCAGGAGGGGAGGTATATATTGAATCAAATCTCATTATTCAACCACTTAGTTTATTTTTGCAAAGGTAGAAAATTAAATGGACAAATCAACCACCTGGTTTAATTTTTCATCAGAAAGCCACACACAAATACCATGTCGCTATTTGAGCATATCCCTTCGTCACCAACGACGGCGATTAAATCGTTGGGCAGATACCCATTCGACCAATGTCCAACATTAAATGCGCTTCAAAAGCAAAGGCAAGACATTACATGCCCGCGTTATGAATTAGCTAGGCTTCACACATCCGCAACTATTTACTATATCTAGCAAGAGCGTCGATGTCACCATATAATAATCTTTCGAGTCAAGACTACTCATTAAATAGTTATATTCCCCATTCGATCTCTCATCTTCGAAGTATCACCACTTTAAATATCTAATGAAAGGTACGGAATATATGCAAATTCCTTGTTCGGTTCTTGGCTCACGGATATCCCTTCGCCACCGCCACACGCACAATTGTTCAGGAAATTATAACAATATGCACTATTGTTCCTTGCAAGGAAAAATAATATCCATACCTTTGCAAAAGACAATTAGGAATTAGCGATGGAAAAACGATTTAATAAAGCACTTGCGAAAAACATAGGAGAATCCCTTCGAAAAATAAGGCTCTCCCAGGAAACAAACCTGACACAAGCCGATGTCGCAGATGGCGCGGGCATCTCAACCAGGTATTATGTTTATCTTGAGCTTGGCCAAAGAATCCCAACCATCGAAGTTATCATGAGAATAGCACGAGCATACGGCATGAAACTCAGCGATTTTGTAAAATACTTTGAAAATTAGAATACTAACAAACATCCCATTATGGAAGATATTAATAAATTCTATCAGGACTTCATGGCCCAGGCACAAGAGGATGCCGAGCTCAACGAAACAACGCTAGAGGATGCTCTCACTGAGAATATCATTGAGTATATCAAGGAGAGCAACGAAACAAATAGCCCTGAAATCCTTTGTATTCATCCCCTTGACGAAACCGTCAAGAAACGGGATAATTTCCGTATCAACGCCTTCGATTATTCTGATATGTCCGGCGAGCTGGATATTTTTGTCTCTCTATTCAAGAATTCCGAAAAGCCAGATACCATCCCCCACAATGAAATTGACGCCGCGATTAATCAGGGTGTCCGTTTCTTCAACCTAACAATTGCCGGTATCTTGTCGAAGATGCTTAGAGAGGCACGACCGGATTTCGCTGAGGTGACCGACATGATCTTGGAAGAGTATAAGGCAAAGAATATACGCCTTATCCGATTCTTCGTCATAACCAATGGCAAACTTAAAGTTGAGTATACACTTGACGACAACAAATTAACCGACCAGCAAATAGATTGCGAGTACCATGTTTGGGATATCGAGAATGTCCAACGTGCAGACCTCGCAGGCCGCCAGATGTCCGAGATCGACATCACGCTCGACAACCCTATCGAGTGCATCCGCCTCAATGACCCCAACGACAAAGTCAACACATATCTGGGGATTATATCCGCATATGAGCTTGGAACCATTTATAGCAAGCATAAGGATAAGCTATTGGACCAAAATGTCCGCAACTATCTCGGCGGAAAAATCAAAGTAAATGCGAGGATCGCCAAGACCCTCCGAGAGGCACCCGAAATGTTCTTCTCTTACAATAACGGTATTTCCAGTACCGCATCAGAAGTTGTCATAAAGAAGAGCGATTTCGTCGACAATCCAGATGCAGCTAAAATGTACATTACAGGCCTCCGAAATTGGCATATTGTCAATGGTGGACAAACAACCTGCACCATTTATAATGCATTCAAAAAAGGCGTGGATATTAAGCCTGCATATCTTACTGTGAAGGTTTCCGAAATCCGCGACAAAGATCGTAATGCGACTATTGTTCAGAATATTGCCGAGTCTGCAAATTCTCAAACGCAGATTAAGGATTCTGATCTCAGCGCCAACCACAAGTACCTCTCAAGTATCGACTTCATCTCGAAGAAAGAATGGACTCCCTCCGGCTCCGTTCGTCCGAACACGCTATGGTATTTCGAGCGCCTCCGCGGGCAGCTTCTTTCAGACAAACTTAATGAAGGAGATGCTCGTTCCGTCAAGGTCGCTAAGTTTATGCAGGCGCGGCCGAAAGAACAGATTCTTACCAAGACAGACATCGCCAAAGTTCTGATGGCATGGGATGGTTTCCCGAATGAGGCAAGCAAGGGAAACGAGGTGTGTTTTAACAATTTCTGGAAGAAAGACTACAAAGATACTGAGGTAACAAAAGAATACTTCCAAGAGATAGTAGCCAAACGCATCATTTATCTTACAATTCATAGGCTATTCAAGGAAGCCGGACATAGCGGCTATGCAAATATAGTTGACAACTATGTCCTTGCCACCGTCGCACAGAAAACTCAGCAGAACCTTGACCTGGAATACATCTGGGCTAATCAGAAGGTTCAGCCAGAGCTTGTTGATCCTATCAAGGAATGCATCGAGGTCATGGTTGCATACATAACCAAGATTGCCCAGGAAGGCATCAATCCCACCGTGGTCGCAAAACGTGCCGATTTCTGCAGCACTATCAAAATTCAGATGGCAAACGTGAAATTCCCGGCAACCCTTTCGCTCGTAAAGAAAAGCGAAGAGGAACTGACTCCTGATCAGCAAGCCGCAATTGACGCTGTTGTTGCGATCCCTGTTGAAGTCTGGGCAAAACTATCTTCTTGGGGCAAGGAGACGCACAAGATGTCCATCATGGAAAAGAAACGTATAGACCATATTGTGGTCGCACTTGGCAAGAATCCGAAATCGATAAGCTATTCATCGGCAGAAGGTTGCCTGAAGATTTTAAGAATGTCGGAAGACGCCGGTTTCACGAGATAATACACCATGAAGAATCAGTCTTATAGACTATTAGATCTATTTTGTGGATGCGGAGGCATCAGTGAAGGCTATGCGCTCGCCGGTTATCAAATAGCCGGCGGCATAGACTTTAACGAAGATGCCACAAAAACCTTCCAGCATAATTTCAGGGATGCGACTGTGTTCTGCACTGACATTTCACAGTTTGACGATAACCGCGTTAAAGAAGTGTATCATGATATAGATGTTATCGTTGGTGGTCCTCCCTGCCAAGGATTCTCTTCCGCTAATAGATGGCAGAAAGAGACAGATGACCCGAGAAATAAGCTATTCTTTCAGTTCCTTCGATTTGTCGAAGTCCTTAAGCCAAAAGCCGTGATGATTGAAAACGTTCGTGGCCTTCTAACGCGTGACAACGGGTATGCAAAAAAACGAATTGAGAGTCTGCTCGATAAAATGGAATACAATGTATCTATGAAGGTGCTTTGCGCATCGGACTATGGTGTCCCGCAGGACAGGCACAGAGCAATCATTGTTGGGATCAAGCGCAAGAATCTGAAAGATCAGCGCCGTTTTAACTTTGAGAGAATTCCTCTGGCAGACAAAACGACCGTTTTCGATGCTATTGGAGAGCTATATGCATTCGAGAATAAACGGCCTGAGACAATGCACCTGAAGAAGGTGCCTGACACTCCCCTACGCGCTTATTATCGTCGCGAAGATGGACTTGTGCCTGACCACGTTTCTGTATATCCCGCAGAAAAAGTCCAGGAGCGAATCAAACATGTTCCCCAAGGCGGTAATTGGCAGGACGTCCCTGATGAGCTTTGGTCCAACTTGCGCTCGAATCGTCACTCTTCTGCATACCGTAGATTGAAGGAGGACGAGCCCTCGTGTACAATAGACACGGGGAATGCTCATAGCAATTACTTTCATCCAATTTTTAACCGAATTCCGTCCATTAGAGAATCTGCCAGGTTGCAATCTTTCCCCGATTCATTCGAGTTTATAGGAGCACGAGGAAGTAAATACAAACAGGTGGGGAATGCGGTTCCTCCGCTTCTTGCGAAGGCAATCGCTGAACAATTAAAGGAATACATAAAATGAAAATTATAGACTTGTTTTGTGGCGTTGGAGGCCTTAGCCTCGGATTTGAAAATGCCGGCTTTGAAGTTGCGGCCGCGATCGATATGTGGGATGATGCCATCAAAACCTTCAACCATAACCGTAAGGATAAAGTCGCCCAGACCATCTCCGTTGAAGATTTCAACGTGGACGTCCTACCAGCACTGATAAAGAGAGAAAAGATAACCGGGATTATCGGAGGCCCCCCTTGTCAGGGATTCAGCACCGTTGGCAAGAGAATTATTGACGACTCACGGAACAAATTGTACCTCGAATTCTACAAAGCTGTTAAGATTGCCAATCCGGATTTCTTTGTAATAGAGAATGTAAAAGGTATGCTTACCCTCGGCGAGGGAGCATTTGTTAACGATATAATCGAACGCTTTGGAGAGAATGAGAATGGATTGGGATACAAGATCAGCAAGCAACTCGTGAACGCTGCCGACTATGGGATACCCCAGAACCGCCTCCGTGTCATCTTTGTTGGCATAAAGGGGAAAGAATTCAGGTTCCCTGAGCCATTTGGCTACACGTTGTCAGCAAAAGACGGAATTGGTGATTTGGAAGGCTCCAACAATGACCATTACGCAAAGGAGCCCGAGAATGATTTTCAGCGTTTAATGCGTGGTAGCCAAACACGGCCGACAAACCAAGATTATACTGCCCATAGTGAGCAGACCGTATCGATTATCAGTAGAATCCCGGACGGTGGTAATATTCGCTGCCTACCTGCAGAATTCTGGCAAGTTCGGAAATACAACAAGGCATTTGAACGGATGAGTACTACAAGGCCTTCAAATACTATTGATACTGGACACAGAAACTATTTTCACTATAGTGAGCCTCGTATCCCCACGGTTAGAGAGTCTGCAAGGATACAGAGTTTTCCTGACTCTTTCGAGTTCATAGGTACGCGGGGAAGTCAATATAAGCAAGTGGGAAACGCTGTGCCCCCTATGCTTGCTCAGGTTATTGCAGAAGAAATTAAGAAAACATTGAATAAATGAGAGTTACATTAAACAGAGATTTTTACAAAGGATCGGATGGCAGCAGTTTGTCCGACACCCGTTGTGAACAGATGGTATTGTTGTTTGATATGCTCAACGACATCCCCGACGTCTTCGTCACTTACAAGCAGATTCAAGAATATGCTGTAACGAGGTCCCTCTATGGCAACGCAAAGGCCGACTCTGTTGTTCGGACGTATTTTCCTCTATTATGTAAACTGGGATTTGCCAAGAATGACGATTACATAAAGACAAGCGATGTCTTCACTGAGAGCGGCAAGCAGATGATTCTCTTGTACCGCGCTCTTGGGGACGCAAAAAGGGCGAACAATCAGGAGATAGTTGACCGGCTATACGATGTAAAAGCAAACCTGATTCAGCTTGGTATTAAGTTCTGGTTCAATACCGAGTCTGAAAAAGACAACAACATATGGCTGGCTCTTGATCTATTTTCAAAGATGGAGACCGTCGACTGGGACGAGTTCTTATACGCCATCTATTTGTGGCATCGGGGTAAAAACACGTCGGACATCGTAAGTACGTTGATAAACAACCGAAACAATGGTGTCGAGTACGAGTTTTTCAAAGAAGACGGGAAGTCTCTGCCAGACACAACTTATACTTACATCCGCGCACTCCTCATTGAGGCCCATATTATTCGTAATATCAACTCGAGTACCTCCACCATTACACAGGAGGGAAAGAACTTCATAGAAACAGTGTTTTAGCTATGGCAACAATTGAAGGTAATATTAAAAAGAACCTCCAGGAAATCATCGATATGCTTGGAGACGACAACCTTATGATTAACCTTACCGGGCCTGGCATCAATAAGATATTCTTTGGCGCCCCCGGAAGCGGGAAGTCCTTCTATGTAAACCGCTTCCTTATGGGACACAAGGACCATTCTTATAGAACGACCTTTCACCCGGATACAGATTATGCCTCGTTCGTCGGTGCGTACAAGCCGTCCATAAAAAAGGCCCAGAAGCCCATCAGAACTGATTATACTCTTGCTGAATTGGCCGCAATGCTGAAAGCAGAGTATAATCAGGCGACGACTAAAGTGGTTGCTCTTCACTCATTTGTTTTGAAGTATGTGGATTATTTCAACGGCAACATCGCGAAGTATGGCAAGAAGGACTTGGTCAAACAGGCCGGGCTGGACGAAAATTATCATGCCGAAGTAAACAAAATGGTCAACCTATACGAGTGGATGATTTCATCAGGCTACCTTAACGAAGATAATATGGTCACCTATGAGTTCGTTCCCCAGGTTTTTACTCTCGCATATGTTGATGCTTGGCAAAATCCCGAAGAACAGGTTTTCCTTGTTATCGAAGAAATCAATCGTGGCAATTGCGCTCAGATATTTGGAGACCTTTTCCAGTTGCTTGACCGCGACGAACATGGTTATTCTTTATACACCATCAAAGCCGATACAGACCTCAAAAACTATCTCGTAGGCCAGCTGGGTGAAAATAGTCTTGGCATTAGAAATGGAGAATTACGTATTCCAAGCAATCTTACTATCCTTGCCACGATGAACACTTCAGATCAGTCCTTGTTCCCTATGGATAGCGCTTTCAAGCGTCGGTGGTCTTGGGAGTATGTTCCTATCGACTCCGCCAACCCTAAGTCACAGTTCAAGATTACGATTGACGACAAGACCTACAAGTGGTCGAGCTTTTTGGATGAGGCCAACAAGCGCATTCACAAACTCTCAGATTCGGAGGACAAGCAGATGGGTAACTTCTTCATCAAAGCCGACGTGGATGTCGAAGAGTTCAAGAGTAAAGTAATGTTCTATCTCTGGAGCGAAGTGTGCAAGGAGTACGAACACGCTGGTAGTTTCTTTAAGAATAAGCGCGACAATGACGCCGAGTTCACATTCAATAATCTCTTCCCCACCAATGATGCCACGAATGGCATTTTACAGGGTTTTATGGAGTTCCTGGGGGTTGAAGAAGCATAATTAAAAGAAGATGAGAATCCTTTTTGAAGATCAAGTGTATAGTCCCCAGTTGATGGAGGACCTCGGCCTTAGCCCGTTTGTGTATACGAGCAGGGACGGGAATGAGGCCGTGCTCCCTTATGTCGGCTATGTCTACTCTTCAAAAATCAACGACTCAATTTTCATCCTTCCTAAGGTCTTCTTATTTCAGGGAACAGGGATTATTGACGACAAACAGGCGAAACGCGAAATTGCTTTTGGCAAATACGACATCTATGCCGTTTCGGAAGTCACAGCAGAGCACAATCCCCTCAAGGAAGACGGACTCGACCGGGTACTTTTTGGCCTATCCACCTGGATATACCGCGCTATCGACAAATATTCCGCTCGGCACCCGAAGAGCGAAATCATCAAGCGCTCATTTATCCAAAGTGTGAATTCGCATAGCGGGGTTAATGACCAAACGCTTTTGGACACAGTGCTTTCACTGCTTGCCTTCAATAAGGAACACGCCAACCTATTTACCTACATTACGATTGTCAATTCCAGCGGGAATAATAAAATTCACTGGGGCAAGACTATCAGCAAGATTCAGCCGATAATACAGAATGGGACGCCTTTCTATGCAGAATTCCGCAACAAGAATAAGGCTATCAATTACGACGAGGAGCTTATCGTGCTATTCTACTCAGTACTTCATTACCTGAGACAACACTACTTCTTCCCCGTTCGCGCTAATCTCAACTACGATCTGATTAAACCAGCAGCCATTGACGCGATGATTGAATCCTGTCGTGGCACCAAACTGCTTCGAGCAATACGTCGTAAATACTTCAAAGACGAATTAGTGCTATTGTGGAGACTATTGTACGCCTTCTTCGATAAATCCGAATCAATCCGGTCCGGCAAATCCAGAGAAGAGGCTCTTCTCGCCCGCTCTTTCGAACGCGTATTTGAAGAGATGGTTGATGGCCTCATTGGCGATGACATTTTCGCCGATATGAAGTCCAACGAGGATGGCAAGGAAATAGACCACATCTATAAGGAGCGCTCCCTACTGGACGATACTCAAATCTACTACATCGGAGATAGCAAATACTACTTCTACGGGGATAATCTGGATAAGAAATCCCTCTACAAGCAGTTCACGTACGCCAAGAACATCATCCAACTTAATATCGACATTTTCAACAAGCCATCTGATGAGCGAGAGGATGATGAGCAGCAAATCATCAGCGGAGTTCGTTATCGAGACCCGCTGACGGAGGGTTACAACCTTACTCCGAACTTTTTTGTCCGAGGCTACATCAAAGCTGATGATCTGACTGATGGTCACGCATGTTATAGCGAGGATCGCTTGAGTCAGAACAATCAGATAATGCCCGACAATGTTCACTTTGAGAATCGTCCATTTGACAGAGACACTCTTGCACTCAAAGCGTACAACATCAACTTCCTATTCGTCCTTGCCTCTTATGTGACCAACGCAGACAATGATAATGTCAAGAAGCGTATTCGTAAGAAGTTCCGCAAGGATATGCTTGATGTCTTCAACGAGAAATTCGATTTCTTCAGAGTTACTCCAAACTCAGGAAGCATCCACAACTTCGTTGAAAAACACTTCGAAGAATTCATCGGTAAGATGTATCATTCAGAAGGCGCAGACTTTATATGGTTTGCATTTAACAAAGGAACTGAATCATTGGAGCAACTACAAAATAAGTTCTCAAGCGAAGCTCAAATAACACAATCAAAACTATACTAGGCTCATGAATAAGTATCGCGAAATCATAGAGCTCGTTCGAAAGGAAGACGTCGCACTATTTGTCGGAGCGGGTTGTTCTATAAGCTCAGGCGCGCCAACCGGAATTCAACTCGCCCAAATAATATGGGAAAAGTTAGAACCTGATTTCAAAGATGAAAACGCTCATTCCTCCCTGCAGAAAGTATCTGAAGCCCTTATTTTACAAAACGGTAATAACCGAGATACACTTAATAAAGTAATATTCGATAACCTAGCAGGATTAGAGCCCTCATCGTTTCACAAATTACTCCGCAAGATTCCTCACTTCCGGACAATTATAACCACGAATTTCGACTCCTTGATCGAAACTGCTTATTCTTTTTCCTATTTTCAAACTATTGTTAACGATCAGGAATTAGTTGCACTTAAGGAAAATGATATCCATCTCTTTAAAATTCACGGAGATGTATCACATCTTGATCAAATAATAGTTTCGGAAAGTGATTATAGAAAGTTTTTACAATCTCCTCGCAACACATTGCTCTGGAGCAAAGTTATTAGTGAGTTCTCTTCAAAGCATGTTGTATTTGTCGGCTATAGCGCTGATGATCAAAATATACTTGGACTAATTGATCTTATTCAAAAACAATTGGAGGGAAAGGCCAAAAAGATGTTTCTTATATCTCCTTCTCTATCAAAAACTCAAGAGGCAAGATTAAAAACTCTGAGAATTAATCACATAAACGGCACTGGGGAAGAATTCCTTTCTTTTACATTTTCCGCGCTAAAAGATTCTTTTGGAGATGACAAGTACGAAAACATCTGCTCACAGGATACTTTAACTCGCTTTGCTCTACTCTGCGGAGTTCAATTCTCCTTTGAGAACAATGGTAAACATACGAGTATTACTCGATGGAGAAGCTCAAATGGCTCGCCTTGCCCCTTGGAGATGAATATTACAACGAAGTCTCTTGATATTATTAAAGGGAAGACGCCAACAACCGTGACAGAAATTGTAAAAGGGTTCGGCATCCCGATGTATGCCTTATCACAGGACGAGATGGCGTCTTTTAAATTAAGAATCAATGAGTTGCGAATCAATGGAACAAATGAAATAACAAGAGTTTTGGTAGGGCCAGCCATCAATGACATAAATATTGCTTTTATCTCTAGAGAGCAATGTCTAAATTGTCGTTGTAAAGCGAAGAAGTATTCTAAAAATGGCGAGTGCCATATCCTTATTCCTACTCCAATATACAATTTAGAGCTAACAATTAGTTTCTCAAATATCACAAACAATGTGATCACATGCTCCCTCACGATTAAGCTAAACGAGGGGCAATTTGAAGATTTGGAAGCTGCAATTCGATGGACAAAGCTTTTGGCTTGTATGCAAGACGGTGTAACTTTTACCCTTCATTTAGGTCCCATCGTTCTTAAAAATACTTCTTTCTCGCCCAATGGCGAAGGAGCCCCTATCTATAAAGAATGGATGGAATACTGTATGAACCTACACGACATTGAAGAAGCGTCCAATACTCTTCTGCCCTATTATGAAGGATTCACACCTAACAGTTTTCTATTCTCTAAGATTATCCGCTCGTATTTAAAGCACGAGGCTTTTAGTGACAAACCACGTGAAGCATATCAGACATTTACTGTTGATATTGATAAAGGAAGCTTCCAAGCCGACAGTCATGGTGATTATTTAGCAAGAGTGATTACCCAAATAAATGGCCCCTTTTCGCTATGTGGTGTAGAGTATTCAATAGCTGAAGAAAGAGTGCTACTACAACACTGTAAGATAGAGCTCGTTGAAGCAATTGATAAAAAGAAAGAACGGCTTCATTTTACGAATCAAAATGAAACTGTTCAATACGAATACTGCGATAAAGAAGAACCAGATAGAATTATTCAGAAGCAGTAGACAACAGGCTTAGGCACATTCTTTCTTAGGGCACATAAGTTAAAACAAGGAATAGCTCTAAAATTGATGCATTTTTGGAGAACACTTCTGGAGAATTTATATTTGCCCGGCCTTTTCGTCTATTCCTCACGTTGGACGCGATTGATGAGTGATGCCCGAATAGGTCGCTCTTGATTGTCCTTGCCGGCGCAGAATGCGGGATTTATTCGTAATTTTGCCGTATGACACGTCTTGAGCAACAACTGAGCTTCATCCTGGAGATCGACAAGGAGAAGAACATCTTCCGGCAGACGCATCTGTCGGGCGGCGGGCGGGCCGAGAACGACGCAGAGCACGCCTGGCACATGGCCACGATGGCGTGGCTGCTGCGCGAATACGCCAACGAGCCCGTGGACATCGCGCGGGTGATGATGATGTGCCTGATCCACGACATCGTGGAGATCGACGCGGGCGACACGTATGCTTATGACCCGGCGGGCCTGCAGACGCAGCAGGCGCGCGAGCAGGCCGCCAAGGAGCGCATCTATGCGCTGCTGCCGGAGGACCAGCGCGCGGAGCTGACGGCGCTCTTCGACGAGTTCGAGGCGTGGAGCTCGCCGGAAGCCCGCTTCGCGCACGTGATGGACAATCTGCAGCCGCTGCTGCTCAACAACTCCAACGGGGGCGCTGACTGGAAGGCGCACGGCGTCAAGGCGGCGCAGGTGCGCGGCCGCCAGGGCCGCAACCGCCTCGGCTCCGAGCGCCTCGGCGAGCTCACCGAGAGCATCATCGCCGCCAACGTCGCCGCCGGCATCCTCCCGGAAGAATAAAAGTGTATCTTTGCGTATATGAAACTTCGGACCTTAGCCATAGTCTGCCTGATGATGAGCCTGTCTGTCACTGCCGGTGCGCAGATGCGTTCGCGCACGTATCGTATTCCCCGTCCTGACTACAAGAAGATGGGGGTCCTCGTCCTGACGCCCAAGGAAAGTAAAGAAGAGCTCCGGACCGGGATCCTGTGGCTCCATGGCGGCGGGTATATCTCCGGGGTGAAGTCGATGGCGAAGTGGGTCGGAAGGCCCAAAGAGCTGGTCCGGAAATATGGGGCGGTGGTCGTGTCGCCGGGCTACCGGCTGTCGTTCGAGCACCCCTACCCTGCGGCCATCGAAGACTGCTACACCGCGCTGGAATGGATGGTCGCGCACGCCGACGAGCTCGGGATCCGCTCCGACCAGATCTTCGTGGGCGGCGAGAGCGCGGGCGGCGGGCTGGCCGCGGCGCTCTGCATCCTGGCCCGCGACCGCGGCGAGATCCGCATCGCCTACCAGATGCCCCTCTACCCGATGCTGGACGACCGCGACACCGAGTCGTCGCGCGACAACCACAACAGGGTCTGGGACACGCCCCGCAACCACTACGGCTGGCAGCAGTACCTCGGGGTGCTGTACGGCTCGCGCTGGGTGCCGCCGTATGCGGCGGCCGCGCGCGAGACCGACTACCGCGGCCTGCCCCCCTGCTACACCTTCGTCTGCAAGGGCGAACCCTTCTACAGCGAGACCGTGACCTACTGCGAGAACCTCCGCAAGGCGGGCGTGGAAGTGGCCTACGACGTGTTCGAGGGCCTCTACCACGCGTTCGACATCTACCAGCCCGACCTACCGGAGTCGCGCCTCGCGGCCGACAGCTTCGAGCAGCACTACCTCTATGCGCGCGAGCATTATTTCGCGCCGCAGGAGCGGTAAAAATTTCGCCCGACGGGCGAAAAAAATTTGCAGCTTTCCGGTAAAAAGATGTAAATTTGTAACCCGTATTTAAAGCACTTTTAAAGCAATTCTCTAATGAAATACGGGTACGACAACGACAAATATCTGAAGATCCAGTCGGAGCGCATCAAAGAACGCATCGCCCAGTTCGGCAACAAACTCTACATGGAGTTCGGCGGCAAGCTCTTCGACGACTACCACGCCAGCCGCGTGCTTCCGGGATTCGAGCCGGACAGCAAGTTCAAGATGCTCTACACGCTCAAGGACGACCTCGAGATCGTCATCGTGATCAGCGCCGTGGACATCGAGAAGAACAAGATCCGCAACGACCTCGGCATCACCTACGACGTGGACGTGCTGCGCCTGCGGGACGAGTTCCTGGCGCGCGACTTCAGCGTCAACAGCGTCGTCATCACCCACTACAACGGCCAGGGCAGCGCCGACGCCTACCGCAAGCGTCTGGAGCGCATGGGCATCAAGGTCTATTACCACTACACGATTGAAGGCTATCCCCACAACGTGGCCCTGATCGACTCCGACGAAGGATTCGGCAAGAACGACTACGTCCAGACGACCAAGCCCCTGGTGGTCGTGACCGCCCCGGGCCCCGGCTCCGGCAAGATGGCCGTCTGCCTGAGCCAGCTCTACCAGGAGAACAAGCGCGGCATCAAGGCCGGCTACGCCAAGTTCGAGACCTTCCCGGTCTGGAGCCTGCCGCTCAACCACCCGGTCAACATCGCCTACGAGGCCGCCACGGCCGACCTCGACGATGTCAACATGATCGACCCGTTCCACCTCGAAGCCTACGGCGAGACCGCCGTCAACTATAACCGCGACATCGAGATCTTCCCGGTGATGAACGCCCTGTTCAAGGACATCTACGGGGAGTCGCCCTACAAGTCGCCGACCGACATGGGCGTCAACATGATCGGCTCCTGCATCAGCGACGACGAAGTGTGCCGCGAGGCCTCCCGCCAAGAGATCATCCGCCGCTACTACACCGCCCTGTGCCAGTTTGCCGACGGCAAAGCCACGGAGGCCGAAGTCAACAAGCTGGCCCTCGTGATGAAGAAGGCCGGCATCACCACCGCCGACCGCAAGACCACCGTCGCCGCGCACGAGCGCCTCGAGAAGCGGGGCGGCGCGACCGCGGCCATCGAGCTGGAGGACGGCACGATCCTGACGGCGGAGACCTCTCCCCTGCTCGGCCCGAGCGCCGCGCTCCTGCTCAACGCGCTCAAGCACCTGGCCGGCATCCCCCACAACATCAAGCTCATCCCGCAGATGATGATCGCCCCGATCCAGAAGACCAAGGTGGACTACCTGCACGGCCACAACCCGCGCCTGCACACCGACGAGGTCCTGGTGACGATCTCCATCCTGAGCCTGATGGACGAGAAGTGCAAGATGGCCCTGGACCAGCTTCCCAAGCTGGCCGGCGCCCAGGTGCACTCCACCGTGATGCTGGGCGAAGTGGACCGCAAGACGTTCCAGAAACTCGGCATCGGCCTGACCTGCGATCCGGTCCGCAAGATCACGGATCCCAAGACCCATACCGAAGAAGAGATATAGTATACTGATATGGATGCCCGGGAGTTCGATGTAATCATCATCGGCGGCGGCATCACCGGCGCCGGCACGCAGCGTGACTGTGCGATGCGCGGCCTGCGTACGCTCCTGATCGAGCGCTCCGACATCGCGACGGGCGCCACGGGACGCAACCACGGCATGCTCCACTCCGGGGCGCGCTACGCCGTGAGCGACCCGGAGTCCGCCGCGGAGTGCATCCGGGAGAACCAAATCCTGCGGCAGATCGCCGCACATTGCATCGAAGAGACGGACGGCCTGTTCGTCACCCTCCCCGAGGACGACCCGCACTACCAGGCGACCTTCGTGGACGCCTGCCGGCGGGCCGGGATCCGGGCCGAGGTCATCGACCCGGCCCAGGCCCGGCGGCTGGAGCCGTCGGTCAACCCGGCCCTGACGGGCGCCGTGCGCGTGCCCGACGGCGCCGTGGACCCGTTCCGCCTGTGCGCCGCCAACATGCTGGACGCCAAGATCCGCGGCGGCCAGGTGCGGCTGCACGTGGACGTGACGGGGTTCATCCGCGAGGGCGACGCCCTGGTGGGCGTGCACACGCGCAACCGCCTGACGGGCGAGAAGGTGGACTATTTCGCGCCGGTCATCGTCAACGCCGCCGGCATCTGGGGGCACGGCATCGCTGCCCTGGCGGACGTGGACATCAAGATGTACCCGGCCAAGGGTGCGCTGCTTATCTTCGCGCACCGCGTCAACCAGATGGTGATCAACCGCTGCCGGATGCCGTCCAATGCGGATATCCTGGCGCCGGGCGACACCGTCTGCATCGTGGGCACCACGTCCACGCGCATCCCCTACAAGAACCTCTTCAACGTGGCGGTGACGCCCGAAGAGGTGGACCTGCTCATCACGGAGGGCGCCAAGCTGGCCCCTTCGCTGGCCTCGACGCGCATCCTGCGCGCCTTCGCGGGCGTGCGTCCGCTCGTGAGCGCGGACGACGATCCCACCGGGCGCAGCATCTCGCGCGGCATCGTGTGCCTGGACCACGAGGAGCGGGACGGACTGAAAGGATTCATCACGATCACGGGCGGCAAGCTGATGACCTACCGCCTGATGGCCGAGCGGGCCACCGACCTGGTGTGCCGCAAGCTCGGCGTCGACAAGCCCTGCACCACGGCCACCACGCCGCTGCCGGGCTCCGAGGAGCGCTCCTACGAGGCGGTGGCCCAGCGCATCTGGGAGGCGCCTTCGACGGCGCAGAAGGCCGCCGCGTCGCGCCTGGGCACGGACGCGGCCCGGCTGCGCGACGACCGCGCCGGCACGGCGCTGGTGTGCGAGTGCGAGGAGGTGTCGGTGAGCGAGATCGACAATGCGATCGAGCGGCTCGACGTCTCCACGCTCACGGACCTGCGGCGCCGTACGCGCGTGGGGATGGGTACCTGCCAGGGCGGGTTCTGCGCCTGCCGCGCGGCGGGCATGCTGGCCCGCGCGCACGGCGACACCGACAAGGCCCGCAAGGACCTCCGGAACTTCATGACAGAGCGCTGGAAGGGCAATTTCCCCATCGGATGGGGCGACACCCTCCGCGAAGCGGAATACACGCAGTGGGTCTATAAACACGTCCTGGGCTTATGAGATTCGACACCGTGATCATAGGCGGCGGGCTCGCCGGACTGACTGCAGGCATCAGCCTGCAGGAGGCCGGCCGCAGCACCGCCATCGTGAGCACGGGGCAGAACGCCCTGCACTTCTTCTCCGGCTCCTTCGAGAGCCTCGAAGAGGCGCCGGAGCGCATCGTGGGCCTGTTCGCCCGGGCGGGCATCCCGCTGCACTACAGCCCGGGCGTGCGGCTGATGCCGCTCGGCACCTTCCGCCCGGCGGCGCTGTCGCTGGACGACGTGAGCCTGTTCGACCGGCCGAAATTTGCACGCAAAGTGCTGATCGTCAATTTCCAGGACTACCAGGATTTCTTCTCCTCGTTCCTCGCGGACGGGCTGCGCCACCAGGGCATCGCCTGCCGCATCGTCACGCCGGGGCACCTCGCGGACCCGTCCATGCGGGTGCGCGCCGGCGAGCTGCGCTCGGTGCAGATCGCGCGCACGATGGACAAGTTCTGGGAGAAGGCCGTGCAGGAGATCCGCATCCTGCTCAAGGACGAGGACGCCGTGATCCTGCCCCAGGTGTTCGGCCTGGAGGATCCGACCATCCCCGGACGCATCCGGGCGGGCATTCCGGCCCGCGTGATCTTCGTGGGGACCCTGCCCCCGTCGGTGCCCGGCACGCGCACGCAGCGCCTGCTGAAGCGGCGCTACGAGGCGCTCGGCGGCACCTACCTGGCCGGCGACAAGGTCCTGCAGGCCCGCGTGGAGGGCGGCCGGGTGCGCAACGTCACCACGCGCAACCTCGGCGGCCACATCCTGGAGGCCGACCACTTCATCCTCGCCACGGGCGGGTATTTCTCCAAAGGATTGAAATCCAATCCTTTCCGCGTCTACGAACCGGTCTTCGGACTGGACGTCCGGCAGGAAGCCGACCGGAGCAAATGGTACGACGCGGACTTCCAGGCCGAGCAGCCTTATATGGCTTTCGGCGTGGAGACGGACGCGGCGCTCCATCCCCTGCGGGACGGGCAGCCGCTGGGCAATCTCTACGCCGTCGGTTCGGTGCTGGGCGCCACCCGGCCGGAGCTGGGCTCCGGGGCCGGGCTTGCGCTCCGCTCCGCCCTCGCCGCCGTCGACCAGATTCTAGCCTCCCCCCTGAACCTATGAAATTCCAAGCCTATACCGTCAGCAAGTACAACTTCGACGAGTGCATGAAATGCACCGTCTGTTCGGTGTACTGCCCCGTGCTGCAGGTCAATCCCCTCTACCCCGGTCCCAAGCAGGCCGGCCCCGACGGGGAACGCCTCCGGCTCAAGGACCCGTATTTCTTCAACTACGCGCTCAAGTACTGCCTCAACTGCAAGCGCTGCGAGGTGGCCTGCCCGTCCGGCGTGGACGTGGCCGGCCTCATCCAGGCCGCGCGCATCAAGTACGGGCAGGACAAGCCGACGCTGCGCGACCGCATGCTCGCGTCCACCGACCTGATGGGCACGCTCGCCCGCCCCGTCGCGCGGGTGGTCAACGGCCTGACCGGCCTGCGCATCACGCGCGCCGCGATGGAGGCTGCCCTGCAGATCGACCACCGCCGCGTGTTCCCGAAGTACAGCGGGCGGAGTTTTGAGAGCTGGCTCAAGCGCCAGGCGCACGCGCAGGCGGCGTACAAGGACCAGGTGGCCTATTTCCACGGCTGCTATGTCAACTACAACTATCCCCAACTGGGCAAGGACCTGGTCAAGGTCCTCAACGCGCTGGGCGTGGGCGTGCAGCTGCTCGACAAGGAGAAATGCTGCGGCATCGCCTACATCACCAACGGCATGTCGGACATCGCCCGCAAGAACGCGCGCCACAATGTCGCGGCGCTCGAAGAGGCCGTGCACGGCCGCGGGATCAAGGTTTTGACGACTTCGTCGACCTGCTCGCTGACGCTGCGCGACGAGTATCCCGCCCTGCTGGGCGTGGACAACACCGGTGTGCGCGCGTCCATCCTGATCGCCTCGCGCTACATCTACGAGCGCCTGGAAGCCGGCGCGCAGCTGCGCTTCAAGCCGGGCTTCCGCAGGCGCGTCGCCTACCACACCCCCTGCCATATGGAGAAGCTGGGCTGGGGCGTGTTCTCGGAGCGCCTGCTGCGCCGCATCCCGGGCGTGGAGTTCACGCTGCTGGACTCGGCGTGCTGCGGCATCGCGGGCACCTACGGTTTCAAGTCGGAGAACTACGAGGCCTCCCAGGCCATCGGCACCCCGCTCTTCGAGCAGATCCGCGCCCTGGACCCGGAGGTCGTGGCCTGCGACTGCGAGACCTGCAAGTGGCAGATCGAAATGAGTACGGGGTACTCCGTCGAGCACCCCATATCCATCTTAGCGCAAGCTATTGAAGATTAATTATTTGCGCGTGAGCGTACGCGCCACCGCGTCGTCCCATCCGGCGCGGAGCGCCTGCACGTCCACGTCTTCCGACGGCGTGAAGACGCGCTCCGCCTCCCAGTAGCGTTCGATGTCCTCCAGGGAATCCCAGAACCCGACGGCGAGGCCCGCCAGGAAGCAGGCGCCCATCGCCGTGGTCTCGGTCACGCGCGGGCGGATGACCGGCGTGTAGAGGAGGTCGGCCTGGAACTGCATCAGGAGGTTGTTGCGCGAAGCGCCGCCGTCCACCTTCAGCTCCTTCAGCTGCATCCGCGCGTCGCGCTCCATCGCCCCGACGATGTCCATCGTCTGGAAGGCGATGGACTCGAGCGCCGCTCGCGCGATGTGGGCGGCCGTGGCGCCGCGCGTCAGGCCGCAGATCACGCCGTGGGCGTAGGGGTCCCAGTACGGCGCGCCCAGGCCCGTGAGCGCCGGCACGAAGTAGACGCCGCCGTTGTCGGGCACCGACGCGGCGAGCTTCTCCACCTCGGCCGACGAGCGGATGACGCCCAGCGAATCGCGGAGCCACTGCACCACGGCGCCGCCCGTGAAGATGGAGCCCTCGAGGGCGTAGTTGACGGTGTCGCCGATCTTCCAGGCCACCGTGGTGAGGAGATTGTTGTAGGACTCGACCGGAGCCTCACCCGTGTTCATCAGCAGGAAGCAGCCCGTGCCGTAGGTGTTCTTGACGCAGCCGGGGCGCGTGCACATCTGCCCGAACAGGGCGGCCTGCTGGTCGCCCGCGATGCCCGCGATGGGCACCTCGTGCGCGAAGAGCGCGGCGGAGGTGTAGCCGTAGATCTCGGACGACGAACGGACCTCCGGCATCATCGAGAGCGGGATCTCGAAAAGCTCCAGCAGGTCCTCGTCCCAGCTGAGCGTGTGGATGTTGAAGAGCATCGTGCGCGAGGCGTTGGACACGTCCGTGACGTGCACCTGCCCCCGCGTGAGGTTCCACACGAGCCAGCTGTCCACCGTGCCGAAGCGGAGCTTGCCCTCCTGCGCCCGCCGGCGCGCGCCGGGGACGTTGTCCAGGATCCATTTGACCTTGGTGCCGGAGAAATAGGCGTCGACGATCAGTCCGGTCTTCTCCCGGATCATCGCGTCGCGGCCCTCCTCGCAGAGGAACTCGCAGAGCGCAGCGGTGCGCCGGTCCTGCCAGACGATGGCGTTGTAGACCGGCGCGCCCGTCTCCGCGTCCCACACGATGGTGGTCTCGCGCTGGTTGGTGATGCCGATTGCCGCGAGCTCGCGACCGCTGATGCCCATCCGCGAGATGGCCTCGGCGATGACGGCCACCTCCGACGACCAGATCTCCATCGGGTTGTGCTCCACCCAGCCCGGCTCCGGGAAGATCTGGGTGAACTCCTGCTGCGCGATCGAGCGGATGTTGCCTTCGTGGTCGAAGACGAGGGCCCGGGAGGAACTGGTTCCCTGGTCCAGTGCGAGAATGTATTTTGCCATATCTTCTGTTTAGTTGGCGACAAGCCGCTGGAGGGCGGTGCCGAAGATCAGATACGCCGTGTTGCCGGCGATCGTGCCTTCGTTCTGTCCCCACAGGAACGGCCAGTCGTCGAAGTTTTCAAAATGGTCCGGGTTACGGAATAGCACGCCCGGGGCTACGTTGCCCGGGATGAACGAGAAGTCCGCGCGGTTGTTGCCGTAGAAGACGGCTTTCGGGCGCGCCGCGCCCACCGCCGCAACGAGCGAATAGTTGTGGTAGGGATGGCAGCCGAACATGAATCCGGCGGCCTTCAGGGCGTATTCCGGCCCGACGATGTCGGGGAAATACTTGCTCGCGAACGCGGCCGTGGTGCCGTAGCTGACCACGCCGCCGCTGGCCGCCCAGTTGCCGCGCCCGATGGGCACGCCGTAAGGGTTCTCCAGGTCGAGGCTGTCGAGGTAGTGCTTGTATTCCTCCACGTACGGGCGCAGCCGGGCCTTGTAGTCGTCGTCCAGGTACGGGATGGCGTCGAGCGCGGGCTGCATCGCGAAGCTCGCGCCCCGCTCCAGCGCCGGCCAGATCTGCTCCCGGAAGGCGTCGAGATACTGCTCCTCGCCGGTGGAGACGTAGAGCTGGAGGTTGGTGGACATGTTGCCGAAGCCGCCGCGGCCGCGCATGTTGGCGCCGCGCGGCACGCGCTGCATCAGTTCGGTCCCCTCCTTCATCAGGCGCTTGGACTGCTTGAGGGCGCGCGCGGCGAGGCCGTCGTTGTAGCCGGTCAGCGCGCGGCTGGCCGCGGCGAACATCGTGGCCGCCTGCAGGTCGAGGAACGGATTGCGGGTCGTGAAGGCCCACATGTCGTCGGGCGTGCCGCTGGACTTGCCGTCGGCCGACTTCTGGTAGGGCTTGAGGCGCGGGTCGTAGTGGAGGCCGTCGGTGATGGCGGCGGCGTCGCCGAGGTGGTGGTAGTTGTCCAGGACGGAGTTGGACAGCGTCTGGGCCATGTGGCCGATGTTCTCGGCCTGGGCCACGAGGTTGAGCGTGCCGTGCTCGATGTACTGGATCACGTCGGGAATGCCGTCCGGGCGGTGCAGGTCCACGTAGCGCTGCTCCTCGCTGACGAAGGTCTCGTCGCGCATCGGCCGGAAGCGCTCCCAGTCGGAGACGAGGTTCTGGACCACGCTGATGTTGGAGCCGGTCTCGATGTCGAAGTCGCCGGCGTCGAAGAAGCCGCCGACATTGAGGCCGGGGATCAGCTGGTAGGCCTTGTACTTGGTGTCGATGGGGCCCTGGCTGTGGAGGTCGAAGTGGTCGGTGTTGGCGGGCGCCTGGAGGTAGCCCTCCTTGAAGGGCTCGCCGTGCCAGATGCGATAGGCCTCGTTGACCATCATGTGGTTCATGTGGATCGGGATCCAGACGTCGCTGGTGGCGTCCGTGATGCGGTCCAGGACGTCGTCGGCGATGATGAAGTTGCCGGTCTGGACGGCACCGTAGCGCAGGAAGTACACGCCGGGTTCCTGCACGGGGCTGAAGTCGAACTTGACGTAGTTGTACTTGAAGTACGGGCCCCAGGGCTGGATCTTGCCGAAGAAGGTCAGGGCGGTGGTGCCGTCTTCGTTGACGCGCCAGACCTCGGCGGACGCGCGCGGCTTGTCGCGCTTGTCCAGCTCGATCACGGCGACCTTCTGCTGGCGCGGGAGGTAGCCGACCTGCGAGAAGCCCACGTTGGGCTCGCGGACCCAGCCTTCGACGGCGTTGGGCTCCACGAGCCAGCTCAGCACCTTGCCGGTCTTGCCCGCCGGCAGCACGCTGCGCAGCACGTACCAGCCGTTCTGCGCCAGCAGCCGGCCGTCGTAGAGGCTGATCTCGGCGTCCTCGCTGGTGAAGCGGATGAGGCGCTCCGGGTCGTCCGGCGCCACGACGAGTTCGTGGCCGGACACCAGCGGGAGCGGGTCGACGAAGCGGCCGGTGCCGCGGTCGTCGTAGGTGCGGTAGCCCTTGAACTGCTTGACTTTCTCTTCGTTGGGACGCGTGGTGGTGAGGCTGGCGGAGTAGCGCGGGAAGCGCCCGACCTTGCCGTCCATCAGGTAGGTCTTCTGCCAGTATTGCGACGGGAGGAGCTCGATGTTGAAGCCGGCGTCGCCCTCCAGCTCCGCCGGGACGGGCTTGTCCAGCCACACCTCGATCCGGACGGCCTTGCCCTCGGCCTTCGTGACGATGCGGGAGTCGAAATCATAGTCCGGATAGCGCAGGGACACCTCGATGGCGTTGCCCAGCGTGTCCACGACGCGCTCGGGCGACTGCGGGACGAGGTCCCACTGCTCCGGGGTATTGGACAGGCGGACGGCGCCTCCCTGGACGGTGCGCACGCCGTGGTGGATGATCTCGATGCCGGAATTCTTCTCGTCGTTGAAACCGCCGTTGAAGGCATTGCTGAACACCAGGACGTTGACACCCTGGCGCTCGAAGTAGCCCTGGTCGCCCAGCACGAGCGCGTCGTCTGGATTGACGCGCGAGCAGGCCACGGCCGCCAGGAGCGGCAGGATGGAAAGGATGATTTTACGCATATCTAACGGTTGGAATTGGTTTTCGTTTTTTCAGGGACGCCTGCGGCGCTAGCCGCGGGCGGGCTCGCTGCGCTCCAGACGGACGATGGTGTCCATGACGAGCATCGTCTGCGCCTCGAGTGCTGCCGCGGCCTTGCGGTCGCGGGCGAGGAAGATGTCGCGGTAGTCCTCCAGCTGGTGGCAGAGGCGGTGTTCGTAGCGGTTGAGCTCGAACGACTGCGTCTCCTGTCCGGGGAGCATCAGGTCCACTTTCGTGGAGAAATTGGGCAGGTGGTGGATGCGGATGGTCCCCTTCTCGCCCTGGAAGAGGAAGCCGCGGTAGCCGTCGGAGTCCATCGAGGCCGTGCAGACGGCCACGAGGCCGGCGGAGTCGTAGCGGAGCGTGGCGACGCCGGACGTGCCGACGGCGTTGCGGCCCAGCGCGTTGGACGCGTAGAAGACGGCGTCCGGGCGGCCGTAGAGGGCCAGCACGATGTGCAGGCAGTAGATGTTGATGTCGCGCAGCGCGCCGCCCTCGTATTCCTGCGTGAATACGGGGATGTCGGCGCCGGCGAGGTATTCGTCGTAGCGGCCGAAATGCTCGTCGTAGTCGGCGTGCACGAGGCGCACGGGGCCGATCTGCGGGAGCAGTTCGCGGAGCTTGTGGAAATTGGGCAGGTGGATGTTGGAGATGGCCTCGAAGATGAAGAGGTCGCGCTCCGCCGCCAGGGCGAAGAGCTCGGCGGCCTGCTCCACCGTAGAGGTGAAGGGCTTCTCCAGGAGGACGTTCTTGCCGGCCAGGAGCGCCTGCTTCGCGGCTTCGAAATGGAGCGAGTTGGGCAGGGCCACGTAGACGAAGTCGATGTCGGTGCGGGCGAGCATTTCCGCGTAGTCGGTATAGACGTGCGGGATGCCGAAGCGGCTGGCCTTCTCGCGGTTGCGCGCGCATATTGCCACGATTTCGTAGCCTGTCACGGTCTGCATCGCATCTATCATCTGGGGGACGATCATTCCCGATCCTACAATGGCTATTCTGAGCATAACGGTATGTGGTTTTCTTACAAATATAAAAATTTTCCCGACAGAAACACGCGTCCCGGCGTTGATTATTATTCAGGGAGTTTAGCTATTTTTGCCTCTGTGAAACCCCGCACCTACATCGCCATCGACCTGAAGTCTTTCTACGCCTCCGTGGAGTGCGTGGACCGGGGGCTCGATCCCCTGAACACGCATCTGGTGGTGGCGGACGCGAGCCGCACGGACAAGACCATCTGCCTGGCGGTCACGCCGTCGCTCAAGTCGTACGGGATCCCCGGCCGCGCGCGCCTCTTCGAGGTCGTGCAGGCGGTCGGGCGGATCAACGCCGAGCGGCGCCGGAGCGCGCCGGGGCGGCGTTTCCGCGGCGGGTCGTCGGACCACGCCGCGCTCCTCGCCGACCCGTCGCTGGAGCTGCAGTACGTCGTGGCTACGCCCCGGATGGCGCATTACATGGAGGTGAGCGGCAAGATCTACGGGATCTACCTGCGCTATTTCGCGCCCGAGGACATCCACGTCTACTCGATCGACGAGGTGTTCATCGACGCCACGGCCTACCTGGGCACCTACAAGCTCTCGCCCCACGACCTGACGCGCAAGCTGATCCAGGAAGTGCTCCGCGAAACGGGCATCACGGCCACGGCCGGCATCGGGCCCAACCTCTATCTCTGCAAGATCGCGATGGACATCGAGGCCAAGCACATCCCGGCCGACAAGGACGGGGTGCGCATCGCCGAGCTGGACGAGCAGTCCTATCGCCGCAAATACTGGACGCACCGCCCCCTGACGGACTTCTGGCGCGTCGGGCACGGCATCGCCGCCCGGCTCGAGGCCGCGGGCCTCTACACGATGGGCGACATCGCCCGCTGCTCGGTCGGCCAGCCGTGGGAGCGCTACAACGAGGATGTGCTCTACAAGATTTTCGGCGTCAACGCCGAGCTGCTGATCGACCACGCGTGGGGCTGGGAGCCCTGCACGATGGCCGACATCAAGGCCTACCGGCCTTCGGCCAACAGCCTGTCCATCGGCCAGGTGCTCTCCTCGCCCTACCCCTTCGACAAGGCCAGGCTGATCGTCCGCGAGATGACGGACCAGCTGGTCCTGGACCTCGTGGACAAGGGGCTGGTCACCGACCAGCTGATCCTGAGCGTGGGCTACGACACCAGCAACGCCGCGGAGGCTCCCCACGAGGTCCTCGGCGGCTACCGGCGGTCCAAAACCGGCCCCGACTCCTACCAAGGGCCGATTTCGACCGACTGGTACGGCCGGCCTGTGCCCAAGCCCGCCCACGGTTCGACGAACCTGCCGCGCCCGACTTCCTCGACGCGCCTGGTCACCGACGCGATGATGGAGCTGTTCGACCGCATCGTCGCGCCCGACCTCAGCGTGCGGCGCGTTTACGTCGTCGCCGCCCACGTGGTCCGCGAGGACAGCCTGGACGGCGTCCAGCTGGACCTCTTCGAGGAGCCCGCCGAGGACGAGACCCGCGAGCGGAACCGCCAGGAGGCCATTCTCGCCATCCGCCGCAAGTTCGGCAAGAACGCCATCCTCAAGGGCATGAATTTCGACGAGGGCGCCACCGCCCGCGAACGCAACGAACAGATTGGAGGACACAAAGCATGAACGATTTCGACCACCGCTACGACGACCTCCTGGACCATCCCCGGTTCGAACCCCGGCGCCATCCCCGCATGCCGATGGCCGACCGCGCGGCCCAGTTCGCTCCTTTCGCCGCCCTGACGGGCTTCAAGGAGCTCCTCGACCGCGTCGCCACCGCCCACCTCGCCGCCCAGCCCTCCATGTACTCCACCCCCGACCCAGACCTCTCCCCCGACCAGGCCCTCGACTCCACCCAGGACCACACACCAGACACCCCCTGACCCCCGAACCCGGACTTGACCTCCTTTCCCCGCGCCCCGTTTTTCATTAAATACACATTATCAATATCTTACACAAACTGACGGGATAAAAAAACGGCCAGTCGATCTCTCTTCTTTCCTGATTGACAAGTATTTATAAAATACACCCAAACGCCTTTCCGAGCAACTACCGCTCTTCCGGCAGCGAGCACTGATCTTCCTTCTTCCGGGCAGCTACCTTGCTTGCTGGCAACGGGCACTCCGGCTGAGAGCCCCATAGCTCTCAGCCGGAGATCGCCCGTAACCGCCGGACGCGATGTCCGGCGGTGGTGACATATCCTGCCCAGCCCAACACCGTCCTGTCTGCCACACTCTCCGTCACGCCAGCCCTGCCCACCCCGGTCCTGCCCAGCCCCGACCTACCCACGGGCTGTTTTTACTAACTCGCAGTCTATCAATGTAATATCAGATTACACGTGGTAAAAAATGACTACGTGTAATCTAGTAAAGCATTGATATTTAACAAATAGCGAAAAACAGGCGTGTCAGCGTATTGATATATAATTCTTTAAAGCGCACAGCCCAGGCAGGAAAGTATAGACAGAAGGAGCTGCCCGGCGGAGCGACAGGTGGACGGGATGGAGGGGGTGGAAGGGCGATCGAAGGTGGGTGGGTGGTGGAGGTTTAGTGCGAGGATGTGCAATTTTTTTGCTATTTTTCGCTTGCAAAAACGAACCTGTGATGCACAAGACGCTATTCCCGCTGGCAGCACTCGCCTCCCTGCTGCTTTCCGGCTCCGCCGCGCAGGCGCAGCCGACCGTCACGCAGCTCTATTTCGACACCCGCGCGTCCTTCCACCAGGAGGTCGCGGACGGGCGCTATTTCAGTCAGTTCACCGGCGACCATTTCAACCTCAACATCCGCGGCACGCTCACGGACAAGCTGGATTTCCGCATCCGACAGCGGCTCAACAAGAAGGTCTTCGACGAGCGCAACATGTTCAACGCCACGGACTTCCTCTATCTGCGCTGGCAGGCCACGCCGCGCTGGGCGTTCACCGTGGGCAAGAACGCCGTGCTGATCGGCGGCTATGAGTTCGACGCCGTGCCGATCGACGTCTACTACTACAGCAATTTCTGCAACAACCTCTATCAGGGATTCGCCTTCGGCGTCAATGCCGAGTACGCGCTGGCCGAGGAGCAGACGCTGGGCTTCCAGGTCTGCAACTCTCCCCTCTCGCTGGGCTTCCAGAACCTCTACGCCTTCAATTTCGCCTGGACGGGCCGCTTCGCGCCCTGGTGGAGCACCCTCTGGAGCGTCAATTTCGTGCAGGACGAGTTCCACCGCACGGTCAACTACATCGCGCTGGGCAACCGCCTCGTCTTCGGCGACCTGGCCATCGACGTAGAGTGGATGAACCGCGCGGGCGCGGGACAGCGCAATTTCTTCTCGGATTATACCGTCATCTCCAAGATCATCTGGACCGTCGGAAAATGGAACCTGTGCGCCAAGGGCGGCTATGAGAGCAACGACATCGCCAACGTGGACGCGGCGGGGCGGGCGCTCGACCTGGCCGTCGCGCCCGGCACGCGCAACGTCTACGCCGGCTGCGGCGTGGAATTCTTCCCGCTCCCCGACCGGGACCGGCTGCGCCTGCACGCCGTCTATTTCAAGAGCAGTTCGATCGGCGTCGACAATTTCGACATCGGCATCACCTGGCGCCTGGACATCATCAAGCGCTAGTCTGCCTGCGCTTCGTAGCTGTCAAGGGCCGCGCTCATCAGGGCGCGGCCTTTTTCGACGATCTCCCCGGCGTGGGAATAGCCGTACACGCCGTGGTAGGAGTCGAAGGGCAGGTTGACGAGGATGTCGGGCTTGTAGAGGTCGATCTGCAGGCGCGCGATGGTGTGGTTCATGATGCCGAAGCTGCGCTGCAGGACGGAGGCATAGCTGTCGGCGGCGTCCAGGGGGATGTTCTTCTCGCGGGCGGCGGCCTCCAGACGGCGGTCGAGCCGGCCGGCGTCGATCCGCTCGCGGATCATCCGGCCGCCGGCCTTGCCCGCCTTGCGGACCTTGTCCAGCAGGGCGCCTTCCGAGGCCAGCGTGTCCTTGAGCCGGTCCGTCGCGCGCTCGCGAAGCAGCTCGCCCGTCTCGGTGATCGCCGCGCGGGTCTTCATATAGCGGGTGATGCCCTCCGCATCGATGCGGTTGACGTTGAATCCCACCAGGATGTCGCCCTCGCTGCGCTCCACGAGGTCCAGCGGGAAGGTGTTGACCAGGCCGCCGTCCACCAGCGTGTGGCCGCGCCACTTGACGGGCCGGAACATCGAGGGAATGGAGATGGAGGCGCGAAGGGCCGTGAAGAGCGGGCCCTCGCGGAAGACGACTTCTTCGCCCGTGAAGAGGTCGGACGCGACCGCCGCGAACGGGATGGGCAGGTCCTCGATGCGCACGTCCGGGACGCGCTCCTTGATGGCGCGGATGACCTTGTCGCCCTTGACGAGCGAATTGCGGCTGGGCGCAAAATCCATTAGGGAGACCACCTGGACGGGGTCGAGGCCACAGAGCCATTCCTTGAAGGGCTCGAGGCCGCCTGCGGCGAAGATGCCGCCGACCAGCGCGCCGGCGGAGGATCCCGCCACGGACGTGATGCGGTATCCCCGCTCCTGGAGGACTTCGATGGCGCCGATGTACGCGAACCCGCGCGGACCGCCGCTGGAAAGGGCAAGGGCAACGTTTTTCATAAACACAAATTTACTTATATTTGCGGAAATAACACACATTAAAACGACCGATATGAACCTCATCGAACTCCCCTACGCCCCGAACGCCCTGGAGCCCGTCATCAGCGCCGCCACGCTGGGTTTCCACCACGGCAAGCACCTGCAGGCCTACGTCAACAACCTCAACGCCGCCCTGCCGGGCAGCCCGTATGAGGGGATGTCCCTGGAAGAGATCGTCTGCAACGCCGACGGCGGCATCTTCAACAACGCCGGCCAGATCCTCAACCACAACCTCTACTTCACGCAGTTCCGCGCCCCGCGCGAGGCCAACGCCCCCACCGGCGCGCTCAAGGGACAGATCGAGCGTCAGTTCGGTTCGTTCGAGACCTTCAAGACGGAGTTCGCCGCCAAGGGCGCCGGTCTGTTCGGCAGCGGCTGGGTCTGGCTCTCCGCCGACGAAGACGGCCGGCTCGTCATCACACAGGAGCCGAACGCAGGCAACCCTGTCACCAAGGGCCTGCGTCCGCTGTTGACCTTCGACGTGTGGGAACACGCCTATTATCTTGATTATCAGAACCGCCGCCCGGACCATCTGAAGGCCCTCTGGGCCATCATCGACTGGGACGAGGTCGAGCGGCGCTACGCAGAATAAACACGAAAACCCTGGAAAGGATGGAAGCAAATCTCCTGATCAAACACCCCTACGAGGCCCCCGAAGTGGAAATCGTCAATGTGGCCGCCGAAGACAGCATTCTCGCTCTTTCCGATTACTGGAGCGAGCCGCTCGACTAGACGAGGACGACGGCAATAGCGGCACGCCGGCTATTTGACCGCCTCCAGCAGCTGGTCGCAGATGCTCTGCATGCCGGCGATGGAGGGGTGTCCGTTCTGCTTGTCGATGTCGTGCAGTTCGATGAGCTGGATGCCGTAGTGCGCGCACACTTCGCGGCTGGATTCGTTGTATTCCTCGTCCAGCTCGGAATTCTGGATGGAGTAGATCTGCGCGTCGGGGTATTTCTTCTGCAGGGTGTCCAGCAGGCAGGCGTAACCGCCCCGGAAGGTCTTCAGGTCTTCCGCCGTCCAGTCGGCGAATTTGTACTCGCCCACCGGCGAATGGGCCCAGGCGTCGTTGGTGCCGCCGAACACGAAGATGATGTCGGGATTGCCGAGCATGTCCACGCGGCTCAGGAAACCGGATCTGGAAGAATCCATCCCGAAGTAGCCGGTGTTGCAGATGGTGGTGCCGCCCCAGGAGTTGTTCTGCTCCAGCTGGTAGCCCTTGGCCTCGATGTATAGGCTCCACCAGGTCTGGCCGACTTCGGTGACGTCGTTGTTGGCATCGGGATAGAAGGGCGCATATCCCTCGGGGTTATAGTCCTTGAACGTGGAATACGAGTCTCCCAGGATGGAGACCTTCTTGGTCTGGGCCGACGCGGAGATCGCCGTCGCGGCCAGCAGCGTGAGGAGGATGAATTTTTTCATATTGCAATGATATGGATTATCACGGACAATTCCTATAAACACAAACTGCCGCACCTGTTCCGGGTGCGGCAGTAGTTGCATCATGGTTTGTATCGTGCGGAGAGACAGGGATTCGAACCCTGGAACCGCTTTGGACGGTCACACGCTTTCCAGACGTGCCTCTTCAGCCACTCGAGCATCTCTCCAAATGGGATTGCAAAGATATAAAAGTTTTTTGAAAAAAAAGCCCATTGCGGTTCAATTTTAGTATATTTGTGAACTATGGAAAAGAAACTCGTCATCATCCCGACATACAACGAGATCGAGAACATCTCCAAGATCCTGCAGGCGGTATTCGCGTTGGAGGGTGATTATCACATCCTTGTCATCGACGACGGCTCCCCCGACGGGACCGCCGGCGTGGTCCGTTCGCTCCAGAAGGTCTATCCTGACAGACTGCACCTGCTGGAACGCAGCAACAAGCTCGGACTCGGCACGGCCTACGTGACCGGCTTCAAGTGGGCCCTTTCGCGCGACTACGACTATGTCTTCGAGATGGATGCCGACTTCTCCCACAACCCCGCCGACCTGCCGCGCCTGCTGCAGGCCTGTAAGGACGGCGCCGACCTCTCGATCGGTTCGCGCTACTGCGACGGCATCAACGTCGTCAACTGGCCGCTCGGCCGCATCATGATGTCCTACTGCGCCTCGCTCTATGTGCGCATAGCGCTGGGATTCAGGGTCTTCGACAGCACGGCCGGCTTCATCTGCTACACCCGCAGAGTCTTGGAAACCATCGACCTGGATGCGGTCAGGATGAAAGGCTACGGTTTCCAGATCGAGCTGAAATACACCGCCCACAAGCTGGGCTTCCGGATCCAGGAGGTGCCCGTCATCTTCGTCAACCGCAAGGAAGGCACGTCCAAGATGTCCGGCGGCATCTTCGGCGAGGCGTTCTGGGGCGTGCTTGCCCTGCGCTTCCGCAAACTCCATCCCAAACAGTCATGAAAGAGATCTATATCCGGCACATCGCCGGCCTGCTGGGCCTGAAGGACTGGCAGGTGGAGAACTGCGCCGACCTGTTCGCGGACGGCGACACCATTCCCTTCATCAGCCGCTACCGCAAGGAGAAGACCGGCGGCATGGACGACGCCGACGTGGCGGAGGTCCGCCACTGGGTGGACGTCTTCGCCGAGATGGAGAAGCGCAAGGAGACCATCCTCGGGACGATTTCCGAGGCGGGCGCGCTGACCGACGAGCTCCGCTCGAAAATCGAGAACTGCGTTTCCGCCACGGAGCTGGAAGACCTCTACCTCCCCTGGCGGCCCAAGCGGCGCACCCGCGCCACGGCCGCCCGTGAACTCGGCCTGGAGCCGCTCGCCGACCTGCTCTGGAACGGCAAGACGCGCAACCCGGAGGCCGACGCCCGCAAGTTCGTCGGCGACAAGGTCGCGGACGTGGACGCGGCGCTGGCCGGCGCGCGCGACATCGTCGCGGAGCGCCTCAGCGAGACCGCGGTGATCCGCGAGAACCTGCGCGGTATCTTCCGCCGCAGGCGCGTGACGGCCGGGGTCACCAAGGCCGGCCGCGACAGCGCCGAGGCGGCCAAATACCGCAGCTATTTCGATTTCAAGATGCCGCTCGACCGCATCCCTTCGCACAACCTGCTCGCCATCCTGCGCGCCCAGAACGAAGGTTTCCTGAACGTCGGCATCGAGACCGACGCCGACAAGTGCGACGCCAAGATCTATTACGACTACTGCCAGGAACACGGCTACCCGGCCGGCCCCACGGCCGAGCAGGTCAAGCTGGCCGTGGCCGACGCCTTCAAGCGCCTGCTGGAGCCGTCGATCAGCGGCGAGGTGCTGCGCGAGGCCAAGGAGAAGGCCGACCGCGAGAGCATCCAGGTCTTCGGGGAGAACCTCCGCCAGCTGCTGCTCTCCGCCCCCGTGGGGCAGAAGCGCACCATGGCCATCGACCCGGGCTTCCGCAACGGCTGCAAGATCGCCTGCCTGGACGAGCAGGGCAATCTCCTTTATCATACGATCATCTACCCGCATCCGCCGCAGAACGACAAGGTCAAGGCCATCATGGCCGTGCAGCAGATGCTCGACAAATACGCCATCCAGGCCGTCGCCATCGGCAACGGCACCGCCTCCCGCGAGACGGAAGACTTCATGAAGCGCATCCGCCTGCCGGAGGGCTGCAAGGTCTGGACGGTGAGCGAGGACGGCGCGTCCATCTACAGCGCCTCCGAGATCGCGCGGCAGGAATTCCCCGACGAGGACGTGACCGTGCGCGGCGCCGTGTCCATCGGCCGCCGCCTGATGGACCCGCTCGCCGAGCTCGTCAAGATCGATCCCAAGAACCTCGGCATCGGCCAGTACCAGCACGACGTGGACCAGGCGCTCCTGAAGGAGAAGCTGGACAACACGGTGGAGAGCTGCGTCAACGCCGTCGGCGTCAATCTCAACACCGCCTCCCCCTGGCTGCTCGCCTACGTGGCCGGCATCGGCCCCGCGCTCGCCGACAACATCGTCGGCTACCGCACGGCCAACGGCGGCTTCCGCAGCCGCGACGAGCTGCACAAGGTCCCCCGCCTCGGCCCCAAGGCCTTCGAGCAGTGCGCGGGCTTCCTGCGCGTGCGCGGCGCGGAGAACCCGCTGGACGACTCCGCCGTGCATCCCGAATCCTACGGCATCGTGGACAAGATGGCCAAGTCGCTGGGAGTCAGCACCAAACAGCTGGTCGGCAACGCCGAGCTCTGCGCCCGCATCCAGGCCAGGGACTTCGTCACCGACAAGGCCGGCCTGCCCACGATTGGCGACATCCTCAAGGAGCTCGCCAAGCCGGGTCTCGACCCGCGCGAGCAGGCCTCGGAGTTCGCCTTCGCCGACGACATCCACGGCATCGACGACCTCAAGGTCGGCATGGAGCTGCCGGGCATCGTCACGAACATCACCAACTTCGGCGCATTCGTCGACATCGGCATCCACGACAACGGCCTGGTGCACGTGTCCCAGATGGGCCCGCGCGGCACCGACCCGACCAAGGTCGTCAAGCTGCACCAGCAGGTGCGCGTCGCCGTGACCGCCGTCGACCTCGACCGCGGCCGCATCAGCCTCCGTCTGCTGAAATGATTATTTGAACGCTTCCTGGCAGAAGTTTTCCAGGAAATCGGACCAGTTGTACCACTCGTGGCCGCCCGTGTTGACGACGAGGCGGTGGGGATAGTGGTGGTTGGCGAGCCGGCGGCTGAAGAGCCGCATGTGCGGGTAGAAGAAGTCCGCCGTGCCGATATAGATGGCATAGAAGGCGGGCGGGTCGGCGAACTGCCGCTTCAGCTTCCAGCGCAGCCCGCCGTAGACGTCGCGGTGGAATTTGGCCGCGGCCGTCGGGTAGGCGTAGGGCGAGAACAGCCCGACATAATCAAACGTATCCGGGTGATTGGCAGACAGATAGATGGTCTGCAGCGCGCCGCAGGACATGCCCGCGATGGCGCGGCCGGACTTGTCCGCTACCGTGCGGAAGAGGCTGTCCACCCGCTCCACGACATCATGCACGAAATAGCGCTCCACTTCCCCGTCGACCGTGAAGAAGGCCCGCGTGGCGGGGATGGCGCGCCCGTTCCTGTAGTCGCGGTCGCTGCGATAGTTGTTCATATTGGGCATCACCAGGATGAAGTCCGCCGCGCGGCCCTGGCGGCGCAGCGTGTCGATGCAGTGGAAGACGTCCGCGCTGTCGATCCAGGTCTTCTCGTTGCCCCGGGCGCCGTGCAGGAGATACATCACCGGATAGCGCCGGAGCGTGTCGCGCTCATATTCCTTCGGCAGATAGACGACCATCCGGCGCTCCGACAGCTTGGGTTCGCTGCTCGGATAGGTCACCGTGCGGATGATGCCGTCGTAGCCGGTCAGGCCCTCGATGTCCCGGCTCTCCGGGCCGCGCGCGAAGCGGGCCATCGAGCAGGAGCAGGCCAACAGGGCCAGCAGGAAGAGCGGAAGGATCCTTCTCATCGTTTCGCAGCGTCGAGGGCGTCCTGGAACATCTTGACCAGCGCCTGGATGGAATCGTTGACGTCATAGCCGCGCGCGGCGTCGGCATAGCGCTGCGCCATGCGGTTGCGCTCCTCCGGATGCTCGATCCACCAGTCGATCCGCTCCGCCAGGGCGCGGCTGTCGCAGGCCGGATAGAGGCTCTCGGGGCACAGGGCGAAGACGGACGTGCCGATCAGCTCCCCTTCTCCGATCACCGGGACGATGCCCTCGCGGGTCGCTTCCAGGCAGGAAAGGCCCTCGACCTCGACCCACGCGCAGTGGATGTATAGATAAGATTTACGCGCGAGCGCGCGAAGCTCTTCGGCGTCGAAGAAGCCGAAACTGGCGGGCACCTTCAGCACGCCCTCGTCGAGCAGGCGCGCGGCCACCTTCTGGCAGTGGCGCGCCTTGGGGCCGTTGCCGGCGAACTGCAGATGGATGCGGTCCGCGTAGCGGCTGTAGCGCATCGCCTGCAGGAGCGTGTCCTGCGATTTCTCGGACGCGAGGCGTCCGATGCAGAGGATCTCGATGGGATCGCCGGGCTGCTTCGGCTCCGCCACCACGGGCTGCTCCGGCAGGGTGAGGCCGTTGGAGAAGACGCGCAGCTCCGCCTTGAAACGGTGGTCGCGCAGGTAGCGCTCAACCTCCTGCGTCGGGCACTGGACGTGCGAACAGTGGTCGAAAACGCCGCGGCGCCACCAACGGATGAGCGGACCGTTGAGCGGGTTGCGCTTGGGCAGGGCCAGGTTGGCGGCGACGTTGTGCGGGAAGAGATGGAACGTGCCCGTGCGGGCCTTGCCCATCTCGACTGCGATCTTGCGGACGACGATCTGCAGGGGCATCGCCTCCTCGAAGTGGACGACGTCGGCCCAGGCGACCGCCTCGCGGATGACTTTCTTGTCCGCGCAGGCGAACGCGAAACCGTTGGTGTAGATCAAAGGTTCGAATATCGGGAACTTGAAATGCTTCAGCGGGAAATCCGGCTGCGGGCCGTCGGGGTCCGGGTTGCGGACCGCCATCAGGCGGGCGTCCACGCCGTGCGCCTTGAGGCCCTGCATCGTGACGCGGACCGAGGCGCTCAGGCCGTTGCCGCGTGCAAATGCGTTATTGCAGACAAATAAAACTCTCATACTTCTAATCAAGTCCGCAAAGATACGTAATTATTCCGGCTTTCATATCATCATTCCAGGGTATCAGAATTTTCGTCGGATTTCTCCTAAAAAAATTAGGAGATTAAAAATAAATGTTTATATTTGCATTGAAATCATTCCGGATATGAAGACCAAACTGACAGCCAAAGAAGAAGAAATCATGCAGATCGTCTGGAACACAGGCGAGATGTTCATCCGCGACATCGTCGCGAAACTCCCCGACCCCAAGCCCTCCTACAACACCGTCGCCACGCAAGTCAAATTCCTGGAAGACAAGGGTTTCCTGAAGCGCAAGCCCATGGCGAACAGCTACAGCTACACCCCCGTCATCAGCGAGAAGGAGTACCACGGGTCCACGCTCGGAGACTTCGTCGAGCGCTATTATGACAACTCCTATTCCCTGCTCGTCTCCCAGTTCGTCGAAGACGACAAGATGGACCTGGACGAACTCAAGCAGCTGATCGCCACCATCGAAAACAAGAAAAAATGATCCCTCCGTTCCTGCTCTATATCGGGCGCGCCAGCCTCTACCTGGCTATCTTCTACGCCTTTTTCCTGCTGGTGATGCGGAAGACTTCCTTCTTCCGGTTCAACCGCGCCGCCCTGCTCTTCGGAACGGTGGCCTGCCACGTGCTGCCGTTGATCCGGCTGCGCACCGTCATCGTGACCAAGGATACAGCCGGGGATGTCCTGACCAAGGTCGGAGAGCCCGTCCTGGTCGGCTACGGTCCGCAGACGGACGCCCTCCCCTGGCCCGTCCTCCTCTACGTGGCGGGCTGCTGCGTCGTGGCGGCGCTGGTCGTCGTGTCCGTCCGCCGGACGGCGCGCCTCGTCCGCATGGGCACGCAGGTCCCTTGCGAGGGCTATCGCCTGACGCTCGTGGACGGGAACGTCCCGTCCTTCAGCTGGTGCCGCCATATCGTGATGGCCCGCGCCGACTATGAGAAATACCCCGCCATCCTCCGGCACGAACTCCAGCACATCCGCCACGCGCATTCGCTGGACGTCCTGCTGATGACCGCCGTCGCGGCGGTCCACTGGTTCAACCCGCTGGTGTGGATCGCCCGCGCGGAGCTGGCGCTCCTGCACGAATACGAGGCCGACGAAGGCCTCATCCAGGAAGGCATCGATGCAACTCAATATCAATTACTTCTGGTACGGAAAGCTGTCGGAGAACAACGTTTCTCCATGGCCAACGGCTTCAACCATGCCAAACTTAAACAACGAATCGCCATGATGCACAAGAAACACTCACCGTCCTTCATCCGCTATGCGTATGTTGGAGTACTCCCTTTCATCGCACTCACGATGTTTGCCTGCAACCCGTCCAGAGAAAAGACCGTCGTCGAACCGGAGGAAGTCGTTCCCGAGGAAGTCGTTCCCGAGGAAATCATACCGGAGGTCTCCGACGCGATTCCCGCGACGCTGCAATACAACACCGTCGATGCGGACAATTCCGCCGCCGGCACCAAGGAGTCGATCCCTTTCGCCCTGGTCGATGTCAAGCCCAAATTCCAGGGCGGCGACGCCAAGACTTTCGCCACCTGGGTTTCCGAGCACCTCTCCTACCCGGATGAGGCCAAAGAAGCCGGCATTTCCGGCCGGGCCGTGCTGGAGTTCACGGTCAGCGAAACCGGCAAAATGGGGAACATCAAGGTCCTCCGCAGCGTCCACCCGTCCCTCGACGCCGAAGCCATCCGCGTGGTCAGTTCCTCACCGGAATGGACGCCCGGCGTGAACAATGGCCAGCCGGTCCCCGTCACCTATCAGTTCCCCGTCATCTTCACGCTCAAGTAGCTACTCCGCCCATGCGCCGCACCCTCATCCTGCTTTCGCTTCTCCTGGCTCCCTGCGTGCTCGGCGCGCAGGACCTGGCGGAAGTCCGCGAGCTCAAACAACTGTGGAAATTCGACGAAGCCGCGGTCTGCCTGAGCCGGATGCTGTCGGAGCAGGGCCCGCAGCCCGTACTCCTGGAGGAGCTGGCAGACTGCCACTACCAGAGCGGCAACATCGCCGGAGCCCTCGACCTGTACGGCCAGCTCTCCGAGCTGATGCCGGACAGGCTGCTCTACAAGCTCCGCCTGATGAGCCTGCTCAACCGCGGGCAGCAGTACAACGCCGTGATCAGCATCGGTCGCGACGTCCTGCAGCGGGATTCCATCCCGCAGGTGGCGGTCATGGTCGGCGACGCCTTCAACAAACTTGAGCGGAGAGACTCCGCGGAATGGTACTACCGGCGGGTGCTGGCGCGCCGCGCGCACAACGAATCCGTCCTCAACAAATTGTCCAACATCCTTCTCGGCCAGGAGCGTTTTGCCGAGGTGCGCGTCCTGGCGGAAGACTTCCTGGCCGAGGAGCCGGACAATCTCACCATCCTTCCGGTCGCGGGTGTCGCCTATTTCGCCCTGGAAGATTACAACAAGGCCTACGACACCTTCGAGAAGGTGAACAAGCTGGGCGACGATTCCTACGCCGTCCACTACTATCTGGGCAAATGCGCCCAGAAATACGGCCTCCTGCAGGTCGAGGAACGCGAATTCGTCCTCGCCTGGGAAAGGGATTCCACGGACGTCGGCGTGGCGCTGACGGTCGCCAAACTGAAGGGCGACCGGCGCGCACCCGACTGGGAATCCTGGTACAAGCGGGCGCTCGACATGCTGCTCCCCTCTCCTAAACTTCTTGAAACCACGGGCGCAGCCTATCAGGGCTACGCAATCTCCTCCTTCAAGAACGACCGCTTCGACCAATGCATCCAGCTTTACAAGAAGCTGCTGGAATACAGGCCCAAGTATTACGCGGCCTACTATATGATCGCGCAGTGCTACGAGTACAAATACGAATACAAATTGGCTCTGAACTGGTACCAGAAGGCGCAGAAAGCCTATCCACCCAACACGAACGGGCGGGAGATCGCCGATGCCGGCGCCGCCCGCGTCCAGGCAGAGCTGTTCATGATTGCAGATTAACGTTTATAGAATAAAGCTAAACAATTAAAGGAAAAACGCTTGAATAATGTGATAACCCAAAAGCGAATGACCTGGACTTAGACTGTTGAAGCAATAAACTTTACCTAATCTTTAACTAATTCCGGAACCGGCTCTCCTGACCAGGACAGCCGGTTTTTCATGATGATTGCGGTCTTAGTCTTCGGAGGCGATCTCCTTGAGTTCGGCGCGGTAGGCCATCAGGAGACGGGACTTGGAGATGAAGCCGAGATACTTGCGGTCGGCGTCGATGACGGGCAGACGCCAGGCGCCGGTCCGCTCGAATTTGTTCATCACCGATTCCATCTTCTCGCCGGCGTAGATGAAGTCCGGCGCGGATTCCATAATGTTGTAGACGTGGAGCTTGTCGTATTTGGCGCTGTCGAAGAGCACGCGCCGGGTCGAAGCCACGTCCACCATGCCCTGGAAGCGGCCCTGGCGGTCGATGACGGGCAGGACGGCGGCATCGCTCCCCGTGACGACCTCCACGACCTCGCGCAGCGTCGCGTCGATCTGCACGCGGGGGTATTTGTCGCGGATCAGCGTGTCGGTCTGCAGGAGCGTCAGGACGGCCTGGTCGCTGTCGTGCGTGAGGAGGTCGCCGCTCTGCGCGATACGCTTGGTGTAGATGGAATATTTCTCGAAGATGCGCACCGTGCCGAAGGCGACGGTGGCGGTCAGGATCAGCGGGATGAAGAGGTCGTAGCCGCCGGAGATCTCGGCGATGAGGAAGATGGCGGTCATCGGGGCCTGCATCACGCCGGCCATCAGCGCCGCCATGCCCACGAGCACGAAATTCTGCTCCGGCACGCTGAAGCCCAGCAGATTGAGGCAGCGGGCGATCACGAAGCCGAGGATGGCGCCGGCGAACAGGGTCGGACCGAAGGTACCGCCGACTCCCCCGCCGGCGTTGGTGGCCGTCATCGCGAAGACCTTCAGGAAGAAGATCATCGCGAAGAGCACGGGCACGCCCCACTTCCAGTCCAACAGGAAAGAAAGCACGCTGCGGCCCTCCAGGGCCAGGTCCTCGCCGTTGAGCAGGGCGCCGAGCGACTCGTAGCCCTCGCCGTAGAGCGGCGGGAACAGGAAGATCAGCAGGCCCAGCGCCACCGCGCAGATGGCCCAGCGGGCGTAGGGGCTCTTGAGCTTGCCGATGCGGTCCTCCAGGCGGAGGGTCATCCGCATGAAATAGAGCGAGCCGAAGCCGCCGATGATCCCGAGGACGATGTAGAACGGGAGGTTCCCCATCGAGAACGGCGTCAGCGTGCAGGCGAAGACCGGGGTCTGCCCCCGGAAGATATAGGAAATCACCGTCGCCGAGATGGTCGAGAGCAGCAGGGGCAGCAGCGACCGCATCGAGACGTTGAACAGCAGGATCTCCAGGGTGAAGAGCACGCCGGCGAGCGGCGCCTTGAAAATGCCGGCGACCGCTCCTGCCGCGCCACATCCCAGCAGGAGCGTGATGTTGCGGTAGGACAGGCCGCAGATGCGGCCCAGGTTGGAGCCGATGGCCGCGCCCGTGTAGACGATCGGGGCCTCGGCACCCACGGATCCACCGAAACCGATCGTGATGCTGGAGGTCAGCATCGAGGACCAGGTGTTGTGGGGCTTGATCTTGGAGTCGTTGCGCGAGACGGCCAGCAGGGCCTTGGTGACGCCGTGCCCGATGTTGTCCCGGATCACGTAGCGGACCAGGATCAGCGAGAGCAGCATGCCGATGCCCGGCAGGACGAGGTATTGCCAGTCGTAGCTGAAGTGGAAGTCCTGGTTGAGCAGGAGCTTGACCGTGTGGATGGCCCAGTCCAAAATGACGGCGGCGCACCCGGAGAGCACGCCGACCATCAGGCTGAGCAGCAAAAGTTTGCTACGCTCTGGAATATGTTCCAAGGACAGTTTCACGCTCAGGCGTCTGCACCGTCATCGTCACTCCCATACTGGGAAATATTGTCGTCCGGGAGCGGATCGTCGTCTGCGCCGGGAGCGGAGGAGGCGCCGGCCACGGACTCGGCCTCGGCCTCTTCCTCGCCCTCGAGCCAACGCTCGATGTCGTCGGGATTGTCGATCTGGACCTTGATCTTGACGAGATAGATTGCATCCGGAATCTCAACCATCACGGCATAGAACGGCGTGCCGTCCGGCTTGGTGTATTTGTTGAGATCGGGGAGATAATCGCTGAAGCCCTTGGGGTATTTCTCGGCGAAAGCCGCGGCGAGCTCAGGAGACATATTTTCGTAACTGACGATGTGACGTTTTTTGTTATCGGAAGCCATATAGGTTAGTACTAAATTTGCTGCAAGTATAAGGCCTATTTCTTAAAAAACAAAGCCTTCTGCGCCTTTTTTTTCATCGGATCACGTTCCACGAACACAGGCTTCATGGTACGCGGATCGATCCCGCTGTAGAACATCACGGAGGACGTCGTCATCGGGGTCGGCATGAAGTCCTGGACCTGCTCCATCCAGATTCCTTTCAGACAGGGGTTTGCAGCAAGGCGCCGCATGTCGTCCAGCGTGCAGCCCGGATGGGAAGAGATGAAATAGGGCACCAGTTCGGTGTGCGTGCCGTTCTCGCGGTTGATCTTGTCGAATTCCCTGCGCAGGCGCTCGAAGAGCTTGAACGAGGGCTTGCCCATATAGTTCAGGACCTTGTCCTCGGTGTGCTCCGGCGCCACCTTGAGGCGGCCGGAGGTGTGCTTGAGCATCAGCTCGCGCAGGTAGGGCTTGCCGGTCTCGTCCACGAAGCCCTTCTCGTCGAGGAAGAGGTCGTAGCGCACGCCGCTGCCGATGTAGGAGTGGCGGATGCCCTTGACGGCGTCGACCGCGCGGTAGAGCTTCAGGACGCGCTCGTGGGAGCGGTCCATGTTGGGGCAGGGCGCCGGGAAGAGGCAGGACTGCCGGCGGCATTTGGCGCAGAGGTCCTGGTTCTTGCCGCGCAGGCCGTACATATTCGCCGTAGGCGCACCCAGGTCGGAAATGTTGCCGTGGAATTCGGGCATCGCCGCGAGCTTGCGGACCTCTTCGAGGATCGAGCGCTCGCTGCGCGACGAGATGAATTTGCCCTGGTGGGCGGCGATCGTGCAGAAGTTGCAGCCGCCGAAGCAGCCGCGGTGCGTGATGATCGAGTCCTTGATCATGTCGTAGGCCGGGATGCGCTTGCCCTTGTAGCGGGGATGCGGGAGCTTGGTGAACGGCAGGTCCCAGCAGGCGTCCATCTCCTCGGTCGTGGCCGGCGGACAGGGCGGGTTGACCTGCACGTATCCCTTGCCGACCGGCTCCACGAGCGTCCGCGCATGCATCATATTCGCCTGGATCTCAATATGATGGAAATTCTCCGCAAAGGCCACCTTGTCCCGGCAGCACTCCTCGTACGAGTGCAGGATAATCGGATCCTTTGCAGAAGATTTGCCCTTGCGGTAAAAACCGATCTGCGGCAAATTCTCGATCTGCCGCAGATTCCTGCCGGCCTCGATGGCGCGGGTGAGCTCCAGCATCGTCCGCTCCCCCATCCCGTAGCAGAGCCAGTCGGCGCCGCTGTCCACCAGGATGGACGGCATCAGGCGGTTGTCCCAGTAGTCATAGTGCGTGAAGCGCCGCAGGGACGCCTCCACGCCGCCGATCACCACCGGCACGTCCGGCCAGAGCTGCTTGAGAATCTTCGTGTAGACGGTCACGGCGCGGTCCGGCCGCTGGCCGAACTTGCCCTCAGGCGTGTAGGCGTCGTCGTGGCGCAGGCGCTTCGCGGCCGTATAGTGGTTGACCATCGAGTCCATCGCGCCCGAATTGAGCGCGAAATAGAGCCGCGGCCTGCCCAGCTTGCGGAAATCCCGCAGGTCGTCGCGCCAGTTGGGCTGGGGCACGACCGCCACGCGGTACCCGGCTTTCTCCAGGTACCGCGCGATACAGGCCGTGCCGAAACTGGGGTGATCGACGAAGGCATCCCCGGTGAAGAAGATGATGTCGATGTAATCCCAGCCCAGGCGCTCCACTTCCTTGGCGGAAGTGGGAATGCTACATTCTGTCCGGTAAGTCAATGCCCAGGATCTTCATGCCCTTGCGCAAGACGCCGGCGAGCGTGGAGATCAGCTCGAGACGCATCTTGAGGACCTCCGCATCCGGCTCCTTGAGCACCGGGGTGTCATGGTAATACTGGTTGAACTCCTTGGCAAGGTCGTAGCAGTAGTTGGCGATGACGGCCGGCGAGAACGCCGCGGCCGCCTCAGCCACCTTCTGCGGATACGCGCCCAGGATCTTGACCAGCCGCACCTCCTTCGGGCTCAGCTCCACGGCGGGGTTGAGACCGGCCTGCAGGCCCTGCTCCGCGGCCTTGCGGAGGATCGAGCAGATGCGGGCGTGGGTGTACTGGATGAAGGGACCGGTGTTGCCGTTGAAGTCGATGGATTCCTTCGGGTTGAAGAGCATCTTCTTCTTGGGATCGACCTTGAGGATGAAGTACTTGAGGGCGCCCAGGCCGATCATCCGGTAGAGCTTCTCCTTCTCCTCGTCGGCGATGCCGTCGAGCTTGCCGCTCTCCTCGGACGTGGCCTTCGCCTCCTCGTACATCTTCTCGATGAGGTCGTCAGCGTCCACGACCGTGCCCTCGCGGGACTTCATCTTGCCCTCAGGCAGCTCCACCATGCCGTAGGACAGGTGGAAGATCTGGTCCGCCCAGTCGAAACCGAGCTTCTTGAGGATCAGCTTGAGGACCTGGAAGTGGTAGTTCTGCTCGTCGCCCACCACATAGATGTGCGAGTCGAGCTTGTATTCGCTGAAGCGGCGCTCGGCAGTGCCGAGGTCCTGCGTGATATACACGGAAGTGCCGTCGGAACGCAGCAGGAGCTTGCGGTCCAGGCCGTCGGCCGTGAGGTCGCACCACACGGAGCCGTCCGGATCCTTGACGAAGACGCCCATGTCCAGACCGCGCTGGACGAGCTCCTTGCCGAGGAGGTAGGTCTCGTGCTCATAGTAGGTGCGGTCGAAGGTGATGCCGAGGGCCTTGTAGGTCTGCTCGAAGCCGGCGAACACCCAGCTGTTCATCATCTCCCACAGCTTGCGGACGGCGGGATCGCCTTCCTCCCACTTGACGAGCATCTCGTGGACCTTGTCCATCACGGAAGGGTCTTCCTTCTCCATCTTGGCGAACTCCACGTAGCAGTCGCCCACCAGGTGGTCGCCCTTCTTGCCGGTGCTCTCCGGCGTGGCGCCGTCGAAGCGCTCCTGCCAGGCATACATCGACTTGCAGATATGCACGCCGCGGTCGTTGACCAGCGTGGCCTTGATCACCTCGTCGCCCGCGGCCTTGAGCAGGTCGGAGACGGATGCGCCGAGGAGGTTGTTGCGGATGTGGCCCAGGTGCAGGGGCTTGTTGGTGTTGGGCGAGGAGAACTCGACCATCACGCGGCGGCCCGTAGAAGGCAGCTGGCCGTAGCCGGCGTCCTCCACGATGGCCGCGAGGGCCTCGCGCCAGTAGATGTTGGACAGGCTCAGGTTGAGGAAGCCCTTGACGGAATTGTAGGCGCTGACCTCGGGGCAGTTGGCCACCAGCCAGTCGCCGATCTCGACGCCCGTGGCGTCAGGGCTCTTGCGCGAGGTGCGCAGCAGCGGGAACACGACGAGCGTGAAGTCGCCTTCGAACTCCTTGCGGGTCACGGCAACCTGCATCGCGGACGCCTCGACATCGGCGCCGTAGAGGGCTTTGACGGCCTCTGAGGCCTTCAAAGCGAGAAATTGCTCCGGTGTCATCAGCCGAGGTAGGTCTTGAGCAGTTTGCTTGCGGAAGGTTTCTTGAGCTTGCGGATGGCCTTCTCCTTGATCTGGCGGACGCGCTCGCGCGTGAGGTCCAGGCGCTCGCCGATCTCCTCGAGGGTCATCTCCTGGCAGCCGATGCCGAAGAAGCTCTTGATGATCTCGCGCTCGCGCGGCGTGAGGATCTGCAGCGCGCGCTCGATCTCGGTGCTGAGCGATTCGTTGGTCAGGCCGCGGTCGGCGCTCGGGGAATCGTCGTTGGGCAGCACGTCCAGCAGGCTGTTGTCCTCGCCCTCCACGAAGGGGGCGTCCACGCTGACGTGGCGGCCGGACACGCGCAGGGTGTCGGCGATCTTGTCCTTGGGAATATCGATCATGTCGGCGAGTTCGTCGGTGGACGGCTGGCGCTCGTTCTCCTGCTCGAACTTGCCGAGGGCTTTGTTGATCTTGTTGAGCGAACCCACCTGGTTGAGCGGCAGACGCACGATGCGGCTCTGCTCGGCAAGGGCCTGGAGGATGCTCTGGCGGATCCACCACACGGCGTAGGAGATGAACTTGAAGCCGCGGGTCTCATCGAACTTCTCGGCGGCCTTGATCAGGCCGAGGTTGCCTTCGTTGATGAGGTCCGGGAGGCTCAGGCCCTGGTTCTGGTACTGCTTGGCCACGGACACGACGAAACGGAGGTTGGCGCGCGTCAGCTTCTCGAGCGCCACCTGGTCGCCCTTGCGGATGCGCTGGGCGAGTTCGACTTCTTCTTCCGGGGATACCAGTTCCTCGCGGCCGATCTCCTGGAGATACTTGTCCAGGGATGCGCTCTCGCGGTTGGTGATGGATTTGGTGATCTTGAGTTGTCTCATATACAGAAATAGTACTTGTTATCTGGTACGTTTACATCCTCTTATACGAAGAAATCCCGCGTAAGTTTCACACTCCCGCGGGATTTTTCTCCAATAGTTATCAACAAATATTACTCGTCTTTGCCGAATCCGAAGTAAGCAGCGCGTCCGCTGGCGTCGTAGCCTTCGATGAAGATGCTGCGGCGGCTCTTCTTGGCGATGTCGATCACATCCTGCGGCTTGCTCACCTTCTGGTCGTTGACGAAGCGGATCAGGAAGCCGTCCTCGCAGCCGGCGCGCGCCATCTTGCCGTTGCCGGCGGAGACGACCAGCACGCCGTTCTCGGCTTCCTTGAGCTGGGCGCCGTAGAAGGCCACCGTGCCGTCGCTGCTGACCGTTCCGTCCTTGACAGTACCGTCGGTGAATTCCACCTTCAGGTCAAGCGTCTTGCCGCCGCGGGACACGCGTACGGTCGCCTTGTCGCCCGGATGGAAGCTGTTGACCTTGGCCTGGAGGGAAGGCATCGAGACGACCTTGTCGCCGTCGATCGCGACGATGACGTCCTCGGACTTGATGCCGGCCTTGTCGGCGGCGCCGCCCTTGACCACCTCGCTCACATACACGCCTTCCAGCGACTCCAGCTTCAGTTTCTTGGCAATCTCGTCGTTGACGGTGCCGCCGGCGATGCCGAGCATCGCGCGCTTGACGGAACCGAAGTCGAGCAGGTCGCTGATGACCTTCTTGACGATATTGGACGGAATCGCGAAGGAATAGCCGGCATAGGAACCGGTCGTGGAGACGATGGCGGTGTTGATGCCCACCAGCTCACCCTGCTTGTTGACCAGGGCGCCGCCGGAGTTGCCCGGATTGACGGCCGCATCGGTCTGGATGAAGGATTCGATCTTGAACTGGCCGTCGTAGTTGGGCATCGAGCGACCCTTGGCGCTGACGATACCGGCCGTGATGGTGGAACGGAGTTCCTCGCCCAGCGGGCTGCCGATGGCGAGCACCCACTCGCCCAGGCGGAGCTGGTCGGAGTCGGCGAACTGCATCGCAGGCAGGCCGGTGGCGTCGATCTTGATCAGGGCCACGTCCGTGGCCGGATCGGTGCCGATCACGGTGGCCTCGTAGGTCTTGTTGTTGTTGAGGGTCACCTCGATGGTGGTGGCGCCGTTGACGACATGGTTGTTGGTCACGATATAGCCGTCCTGGCGGATGATGACGCCGGAGCCGCTGCCCTGGCGCTCACGGCCGCCGCCGAAGCCTTCGTCGCCGAAGAAGAAGCGGAAGAACGGATCGATCTCCTGCTGGCGCTGCTGGGGCTTGATCGTCACCTTGACATAGACGACCGCCTCGACGGCGTTCTCGGCAGCATAGGTGAAGTCGGGGTAATCACTCAATGACAGATTGACAGTCCGGACCATCTGGCTGTCCGGAGCGAACGTGCTTTTCTGGAGCGGATCCTGGGCAGGAGCCGCGTTTTTCACGATGAGATACGCGGTCAGGCCGCTCAGGAGCACGGAAAGCACTACGATAAGAAAACCTTTTTTCATATATAGCGTATTTTGAAATTGTCCGGGATTAAAAAGTCAAATTACATGCCAAAATACAAGAATTAATTCGTAAATTTGCGTGAATGAATATAGGAAATAATTAAAAATAAAGACTGATATGGAATTCAACGTTTCAAGCGCCGGCCTGCTCAAGGGCATCCTCGATGTATCCAAGGCGATTCCCGCCAAGACCGCCCTCCCGATCCTGGAGAACTTCCTCTTCGCGCTCAAGGACGGCAAGCTGGAGATCACGGCTTCCGACCAGGAGCTCACGCTCCGCACCCTCGTGGAGGTGGACAGCGTCGCCGACGAGGGCAGCATCGCCGTGCCCGCCCGCCAGATGATGGACCTGCTGAAGGCCCTGCCCGACCAGCCGATCACGATCAAGACCGCCGGCGAGGGCGCTTTCGAGTGCATCTGGAGCAACGGTAATTCCTCGCTCCCCTATTTCCCGGCAGCGGACTATCCCGAGATCAACGGCGCCGGCAGCGACGCCCTTTCGGCCACGGTCCCCGCTTCCGTGCTCGCCGAAGGCATCGGCAGCACGATCTACGCGACCGCGGACGACGAGATGCGCCCGGCGATGAACGGTATCTTCTTCGACATGGACCCGGAGAGCACCACCCTCGTGGCCTCCGACTCCCATAAGCTCATCTGCTACACCACGCGAGCCTTCCAGTGCGCGGAGAAGGCTTCCTTCATCCTGCACAAGAAGCCCGCGGGCGTGCTGAAGTCCATCCTGGACAAGGACGCCGACGACGTCAAGATCGCCTTCGACTCCTCCACCGTCGTGTTCACCTTCGGCAGCACGATGATGGTGTGCCGCCTGATCATCGGCAAGTTCCCGGAATACCGCAAGGTCATCCCGTCCAACAACGCCAACATCCTCAAGATCGACCGCGCGCAGCTGCTCAACACCGTCCGCCGCGTGGCCGTGTGCGCCAACAAGGCCTCCAACCACATCAAGTTCGAGCTGGCCGCCGGGCAGCTGGAGATCACCGCGCAGGACCTGGGCTTCGCCCTGGCCGCCTACGAGAAGCTCTCCTGCGACTACAGCGGCGAGAACCTCGGCATCGGTTTCAAGTCCTCGTTCCTCATCGAGATCCTGTCCAACATGACCTGCGGGACGGTCGTGATGAAGTTTGCGGACCCGCGCCGCGCCGCCCTGATCGTGCCGGCCGAGGAGGAGGAAGAGAGCGAGAAGATCTGCGGCATCCTGATGCCGATCATGGTTTCCTAAGGAGGCACGGACATGCAACTGGAGCTTACCCGGCCGCTGCTCTTCTTCGACATCGAGAGCACCGGCCTCAATATTCCTGAAGATTCGATCGTGGAGCTGAGCTTCGTCAAGGTCTTCCCTGGCGGAGAGGAGCGTGTCAAGACCTGGCGCATCAAGCCCTGGGACTATGTCCGCAACTGCCAGCGCCCGATGAACCCGGACGCCTCCAAGGTCAACGGCATCAAGGACGAGGACCTGACGGACTGCCCCGTGTTCTTCGCGGTGGCCGACGAGGTTGCCGGATGGCTGCAGGACAGCGACCTGGCCGGATTCAACTCCTCCAAGTTCGACCTGCCGATGCTGGCCGAGGAGTTCGAGCGCGTCAAGCTCGCCGGCAAGGACCTCCACGTGGACCTGCACGCGCCCCTGATGGTGGACGTGCAGAACATCTTCCACGCCATGGAGCCGCGCAACCTCCGCGCCGCCTACCGCTTCTACTGCGGCGGCGAGGACTTCGAGAACGCCCACAGCGCCGAAGCCGACACCCTGGCCACCTACGAGGTGCTCAAGGCCCAGCTCGACCGCTACCAGGAGCCGGACAAATACCGCGAGCAGACGCTCAAGAACGACGTCAAGGCCCTCGCCTCCTTCGTCGGCAAGAAATACGTCGACTTCTCCGGCCACCTCATCCTGGACGACAAGGGCGAGGTCCTGATCAATTTCGGCAAGCACAAGGGCAAGACCGCCCGCCAGGTATACAACACGGATCCGTCCTACTACGCCTGGATCCAGCAGGGCAGCTTCACGCTCGACACCAAGGCCCAGTTCGCCAAGCTCGAGGAGCAGTTCAAGCGCGAGCGGCTGGCCGCCAAATGGAACGGAAAGCTGTTCTGATTTCCGTTGGAAATCTCCCCCGAAAGTGCTACCTTTGCGCCGCCTAAGCGAAGGTAGCATTTTTCACAATATATGAGACTGATTCCTATCTACACCTGGAACAAAGGTGTCCTTGAATTCAACAAACGCAGCGGGCGTCTGTCCAAAAAGCCCTGGTTCCAGGGCGTCCTCCTGATGGTCTGCGTGCTGATCGCCATGCTTCTGGCCAATCTGCCGTTCACCCGGGAACTCTATCACGACATCCTGGAGACCCACATCCAGCTCCATCTCCACAGCGACAACGGCCTCGTGGATGTCCTCTTCCCGCGCGACCTGACGGTCGAGAAGTTCATCAACGACATCCTGATGGTGATCTTCTTCTTCACGGTCGGCCTGGAGATCCGGCGCGAAATCGCCCACGGCGAGCTGTCCTCGCCCAAGAAGGCCATGCTGCCGGTGATCGCCGCTTTCGGCGGCGTCATCGCCCCGGCCCTCATCTACACGTTCATCAACCACGGCTCGATGGCCGCCAGCGGCTGGGGCATCCCGACCGCCACCGACATCGCCTTCGCCGTCTGCATCCTCTCGATGCTCGGCGACAAGGTGCCGGTGTCCCTGAAGGTGTTCCTGACCGCCCTCGCCATCGCGGACGACCTGATCGCCATCCTGGTGGTCGCGCTCTTCTACGGCGGGCAGATCAACTTCCTGCTGCTGGGCATCGCCTTCGCCGTGATCCTCTTCACCCTGCTGCTCCGGCACGTGGGCGAGAAGCATATGTTCCCCTACCTGCTGTGCGCCTTCATCGTGTGGGCCCTGTTCTTCTACAGCGGCATCCACGCCACGATGTCCGGTGTGGTGATGGCCTTCCTCATCCCGGCCACCTCCCGCTTCAACAAGGCCCAGTACGTCCGCAAGCGCAACCGCTATCTGGCACAGCTCAAGGAGCTGGACAGCATTGACAACGAACCGTTCCCCAACGGGCCGCAGAAGCACGTCCTGCGCCGCCTGGAGAGCGTCGCGCACGGTTCCATGGACATGAGCTACCGCGTGGAGCACGCGCTCAATCCGTGGGTGAACTTCCTGATCATGCCGGTCTTCGCCCTGGCCAACGCCGGCGTCGTGATCAGCGATCCTTCCTATTTCAACGTGTTCAGCTACGACGCCGCGATGGGCAGCGTCTCGATGGGTATCTTCCTCGGCCTGCTGCTCGGCAAGCCCGTGGGCATCACCCTGTTCAGCTGGCTCGCCATCAAGCTCAAGGTGGGCGCGATGCCCGAGAAGGCCAACTGGGCGATGTTCTTCGCCGTGGCCTGCCTCGGCGGTATCGGCTTCACGATGTCCATCTTCGTGGACACGCTCTCCTTCGGCGAGCAGGCTCCGGACGTGATGAACCACCTGCGCGACGCCGGCAAGATCGCCGTCCTGATGGGTTCCGTCTGCGCCGGCCTCCTCGGCACGGTCCTGATCAACCTCGTCTCCGCCGCCAAGAAGAAATAGGCTTCAAGCTGCATAAAATAGAAAAAGCCTGGCTGAAGAGCCAGGCTTTTTCGTTGTTTCGAGCCACTTAACAGACTTGAACTGTTGACCTGCGCGTTACGAATGCGCTGCTCTACCGACTGAGCTAAAGTGGCAATGGGAATGCAAAGGTAGTATTTTTTTTGGAATCTCCTACTTGTTGGCGCTATTTTTCTTGTGCGTCATGATGTCGAGCACCATTTTGTCCGTCTCCTGCATGCCGACGGAGCCCAGGCGGGTCAGGTTGTGGATGCAGCGGTCGACGTCGTCCTCGATCAGACCCTCCACGCTGGACACCGAATGGTTCTGCACGGCCAGCATCGCGCTTAGCACGGCCGTGGACACGCCGCTGCTCACCTTGAGCGCGCAGCTGGGCTTGGCGCCGTCGCAGACCATGCCCGCGAGGTTCGCGATCATGTTCTTGACGCTCGCGGCCACCTGGTCGTAGCCGCCGCCCATCAAGTAGGTGATGCCACAGCTGCTGCCGGTCGAGGCGACCACGCAGCCGCACAGGCAGCTGAGCCTGCCGAGGCTCTGCTTGATGTAGATGGCCGTGAGGTGGCTCAGCACGAGGGCGCGCGTGAGCTCCTCCTCGGTGTTGTGGTTCTCGCGGGCGAAGACCACCACGGGGAGCGTGGCGGCAATGCCCTGGTTGCCGCTGCCGGAATTGCTCATCACCGGGATCATCGCGCCCGCCATACGGGCGTCGCAGGCGCTGGACGTGGCGCTGATGATGTGGCTGAAGATGCTGTCGCCCATGATGCCCTTGCCGAGCGGGCGCGAGAGGGTCTTGCCCAGTTCGTGGCCGTAGTTGCCCTTCAGGGCCGCCTCGGCCGCGGCTTCGTTGAGTCGGCGCGATTCGTTGATGAATTCGATGTCCTCCAGCGGGGCCGTGGTGGCAAACTCGAAGACGCGACGCAGCGTGAGGTCGCTCTCGGCCGCTTCTTCCTGCTCCTTCCCCAGCCCGGCGCGGCGGTCCACCTTCGGCCCGTCCGGGCCCTCCAGGTACACCAGCCGCGTGTGGTCGCGGGCGATGACCGCGCGGGCGCGCTTCTCCCCCGCCGTGCAGGTCACGTCGATGTAGAGGACTTCATCGCTGTCGGCCGTGAGGCCGATGTGGACGGGGTTGCCCGCGAGCCAGGCCTTCGCCTCCTCCACCGCCTGCGGACAGACGTCCTTGAGGACTTCAAGCCCGTTGGCGCTCTTGCCGACCAGCGCGCCGAGCGCGACCGCGATCGGCAGGCCGGTCATCCCCGTGCCGGGAATGCCCACGCCCATCGCATTCTTGAGCATGTTGGCGCTGAGTGACACGTCGATGCGCTCGGGGCGGACGCCCAGCGCTTCCGTGGCGTAGGCGGTGCAGAGCGCGACCGCAGCGGGCTCCGTGCAGCCGATGGCCGGCACGACCTCCCGCTTGATGAGAGCGATGATCTGCTTGTTGTCCATAAGACAAAGATACGGAATAATTGCTATATTTGCGTGTAACTCAACCACGAAACCTATGCGACTTGATGGAAGAAGACAGAGTACCAACGTCGACGACCGGCGTGGTATGTCCGTCGGCAAGACGGCCGGCGGTGTGGGCCTCGGTGGCCTGATTATCTACGTACTTATTTCCATGCTGATGGGCGCCGACCCGTCGGAAGCCCTCCAGCAGGTGGGTTCGGCCGGCGGCACGGAGATCGTCTCGCAGAGCGGCCGCACCCCGACGGCCGAGGAGGAAGAGCTCGCCGTGTTCTCCAAGCAGATCCTCGCGGGCACGGAAGATGTCTGGACGGAGATCTTCGCCCAGAACGGAAAGAAATACGATCCCCCGAAGCTCGTGCTCTACAATGACTACGTCCAGACCGCCAGCGGCACCGCTTCCGCCCAGATGGGCCCGTTCTACAACAGCGCGGACCAGACGGTCTACATCGACCTTTCCTTCTTCACCTCGATGAAGCATCAGATCGGCGCGGACGGCGATTTCGCCTATGCCTACGTCATCGCGCACGAAGTCGGGCACCACGTGCAGTACCTGCTCGGCACGCTCCAGCAGGCGCACCAGCAGATGTCGCGCGTGAGCCAGGCGGAGAGCAACCAGATCAGCGTGCGCCTCGAGCTGCAGGCCGACTTCTACGCCGGCATCTGGGCCTACCACGACAACCGGAAATACAACTCCCTGGAGCCGGGCGACCTCGAGGAGGGCCTGGCCGTCGCGGCCAAGATCGGCGACGACTACCTGCAGAAAAAGGCCCGCGGCTACACCCAGCCCGAGACCTTCAACCACGGCACCTCCGACCAGCGTTCCCGCTGGCTCAAGAAGGGCTTCAGCACCGGCAACCCGGCCCTGGGCGACACCTTCTCCCCCAGCTACAGCCAGCTGTAATCCCGTTTCAACCGCTAAAAAGGGCGCTCAGTTTTGAGCGCCCTTTATTGTTGGAATCTGTTGATTACAGGGATTTGGCGGCGTTGAGGCCGGCCAGGGCGCCGGTCGAGAAGGCGAGCTGGAGGTTGTAGCCGCCGGTGTCGGCATCGATGTCCAGGACTTCGCCGCAGAGGTAGAGGCCCGGGACCACGCGGGACTCCATCGTCTTGGCGACGAAGTCGTCGGTGGACACGCCGCCGGCCGTGACGACGGCCCGCTCGTAGCCGACATAGCCGGCGATGTCGAACTGCCAGGATTTCAGGGCCTTGGCGATGCTGACGAGGTTGACCCAGACTTTGGTGTCGGCGCGGCCGCGGCGCTCGAGCGTGATGATCTCGGGGTGCATCGCGGTGAAGCCGGGGATGAGTTCGCGCGGCATCAGTTTGCCGAGCAGGATGCGGCAGCGCTCCTTCTCACGCACGCCGCGGGAGCGCGGATCTTTCTCGATCTCGGCCCAGAGCTGCTTGACGCGGACGGTGAGTTCGGTCAGGTCGACGCCGGGCTTGAGGTCGAGGTCGAGGCTGACGCGGGAGCCGTTGACCAGGGCCTTGACAGCCTTGCGGCTGAGCTGGAAGCCCACCGGGCCTTCCAGTCCCCCGTCGGTGAAGTCGATGTCGCCGAATTCGCTGTCAGCTTCGGTGCCATCGATCAGCAGCGACAGCTGGATGTTCTTGAGCTGGATGCCGCAGAGCTGCTGGCCGAGTTCGGCCAGCGGGGTGCTGCGGTCGATGTGGAGGTCTTTGTCTTCCGTCTGCTTGTAGCCTTTCGGGACGAGGGCCGTCAGGGACGGGAAGGTCGGCACCAGCTTGTGGCCGAGTTCCACGGCCCAGCGCAGCCCGTCGCCGGTCGAGCCCGTCGTCGGGTAGCTCAGGCCGCCCGTCGCCACGATCAGCCGCGCGCATTTCCATTCCCTGCCATCAACCAATTTCACTTCGAACCCCTGCGGCTGGCGCTCGACCGACGCCACTTCGGCTTCGGTTTCGATCTTGACGCCGAGTGAGAGGCAGGCGTTGACGAGGGTGTCAACGACGTCGGAGGCGTGGTGCGAGGCCGGGAAGGCGCGGTCGCCGCGCTCGACGACGGTCGGCATTCCGAAGCCCTCGAACCAGTCCACGACGGCCTGCGAGGGCAGATTATAGAAGGCGGACTTGACGAAATTGGCCTTCGAGCGGATGTGCCCGGAGAACGCATTCCAGTCCTTGACATTCGTGAAATTGCACCGGCCCTTGCCGGTGATCATCACCTTGCGGGCCGGGCGCGGCATCTTCTCCAGCACGGTCACCTGGGCCGCGCTGCCGGCGTCCACGAGGGCGCGGGCGGCGTGGTACGCCGCCATCAGCCCGGACGCGCCGGCGCCGATCACAACAATCTCTGAGCGCATCTTATCTTTCTTTCAACCAGACTTCCATCTTGCCGGGACCACGGTGGTCCCAGGCGTAGTACGGGATCAGCGTCAGGTCGCCGTCCCTGATCACATTGACACCGCCCAGCAGGTCGTCGCGGAACGCGCATTCCAGCGTGTCCCCCACCGCGACCTCGGCCTGCAGCACATCGACCGTGTTGTCCGGCCATTCGGCGCAGTAGACAATCGGGCCGCATTCCACCGCGAGGCGGCCCCGGTCGGCCTCCACGGCCTCGTCGGCGCGCACGAAGCGCGGCGCAACCGGCAGCTCCAGCGCAACCTCGTCGCCGGCCTTCCAGCGGCGCGTGATGCAGAAATAGCCCTGCTCGAGCGCGCCCTGCTGCTCCTCGCCGTTCACGCAGACGCGCCAGCCGGCCGGCGCCCCGTCGGCAAAGGTATAAAGGTCGCCGGGGACCACCTCGCCGCGCGCCCAGCCGGGGATGCGCAGGCGCAGGGTGAAGGTCCCGGCGCGGTTGTCGTCGACCGTCAGCCGAACGTCGCCCCGCCAGGGATAGCCGCCGGACTGCGTGAGCGTGACGGCGCGGCCCGCAAGGGCGTGCGTCACCGTGCCTCCGACGAAGAGATTGACATAGAGGTCCTTATCCTTCGCCGCATAGGCGTAGCCGGGCACGGACGGGATGAAGCGGCAGATGTTGGACGGGCAGCAGGCGCAGCCGAACCAGGGCTCGCGGTCGTAGCGGCCGTCGGACTCCAGCGGGTTCGGGTAGAAGAAGGCGCCGCCGTCCAGCGACACGCCCGAGATCACGCCGTTGTAGAGGCTCCGCTCCAGCACGTCGATGTATTTGGCGTCGCCGTGCAGCAGGAACATCCGGTAGTTGGTGTAGACGTTGCCGATGGCCGCGCAGGTCTCGCAATAGGAGGTCAGGTTCGGCAGCTCGTAGTTGTCGCCGAACGCCTCGCCGTCATAGCGGGAGCCCACGCCGCCGGTCAGGTAGAGCTTCTTGGAGACGAGGTTGTCCCAGATGCGGTCGATGGCCTCGATGTAGGCCTGCTCGCCCGTCAGAGCCGCCACGTCCGCAATGCCGGAATACATGTATTCCGCGCGGACTGCGTGCCCGACCGCCTCGTCCTGCTCCAGGATGGGCTTGTGGGACTGGGAATAGGCGCTGCGCACCGTCGTGTAGCCGCGCTTGTCCAGGAAATACTTCGCCTGGTCGAGATATTTCTTCTCGCCCGTGGCGAGATAGAGCTTCGCCAGCGCCATCTCGGCGATCTGGTGGCCCGGGACGCGCTCCAGCTGCCCCTCGCCGTCGCCGATCTCGCGGATGACGCAGTCGGCGTAGCGGATTGCGATGTCGAGGAAATTGCGCTTGCCGGTGGCCTGCCAGTGGGCCACGGCGCCCTCGACCATGTGCCCGAGGTTATAGAATTCGTGGCTGCCGCCCTCCACCTCGGACCAGCGCTCAGGGCCGACCCAGGCGTGCGGGTGCCAGGGATTCATCTGGCGGGCGGTATTGAGATAGCCGTCCGGCTCCTGAGCCGCCGCGACCAGCACCAGCACGCTGTCGATATAGGCCTCCAGCGCCGCGTCGGGATAGGTCTGCAGGAGGTAGCTGGCGCCCTCGATCGTCTTGTAGACGTCGGTGTCGTCGAACGGGAATCCGCCCACGTGGTACGTGGAATCGGGCCGCGTGGCGCGCACGAAATTGTCGTAGCGCCCCGTCTCCTCGCATTTGCTGAAAGCGAGCGGGATGGTCACTTCACGGCTGGCCTGCAGGCGCGCGCCCCAGAATGGGTCGGAGACTTTGACTTCGGTGAACGGGACCTGGCCGATCGGGTAACCGGCCTGCGGCGCCTTCTGCCCGCAGGAGCACAGCGCGAGCAAGGCGGCGGTCAGGGTAAGGGCTTTGTTCATAAGCAGATACAAAAAAAGGGAAAGCTTAGTACATCGCACCGCTACAACCTCCTGCCCTTGCTGCCTTCCGGCCCTGGGGGAGTTCAGAGGGAGCTGGTCGTGTACGACTTTCCCGCTGCAAAGATAGTAAAAAATTAAATGCTGTTGAAAATCAGCGGGAGAATATCATCCACTTTTTCGAATTTCCACACCTTGTCGGCCGAAATCATGATCACGGACATCGGCTTGCCGGACTTGGCCTGGTACTGCGCCATCACCTGCCGGCAGGCCCCGCAGGGCGTCGCCGGCTGGCTGCCCAGCCGCCCCATCACGCCCCCGGCCAGCGCGATGCTGAGCATGTCCTTGTCGGGATAGCGTGCGCCGGCGGCGAACATCGCCGTCCGCTCCGCGCACAGCCCCGACGGGAAGGCGGCGTTCTCCTGGTTGGCGCCGCGCACGATCTGTCCGTTGGACATCCGCACGGCCGCCCCCACGTGGAAATGGGAATAAGGCGCATAGGCGCCCTCCATCGCCTTGATGGCTTCGGCCGCCAGTTCGCGGTCTTCCGGGTTCATTTCCTCGATCGAATTGTATTCCTGATAAACAATATGGATTTCCTGGTTCGTCATAGCATTCTCGTGGTTATCAGTTCAAAGATAGGACTTTTCCCGCAAATAACCTACATCTCGCCCGCTTCCCCAGCAAACGGGGTCAGACAAAAAACGGCTGCCACATCCATCGTGGCAGCCGCTTTAGAATCTTATTCAGCCAGGGGAATCTTTTCTTCCCGGCAGAAACAGGAAAATACTATTTTTTCTTTCTGGGGGTAATAGCTTCCCAACCTTCAATGCTTCCCCCCACTATCAGTTCTCCTGGAACAAGGATATCCCCCTCACCCCACATAACGCACTGTGTACAATACACGTAGTCGCGCGTACAATGGGTAGCGGTCGTTCTTTCAGTACAGTACCCGTTATACCCAGGCATGTAGTGGCAACCGGCAAAAGCCTGGTAGCAGTGAGCAAGACGGGCATCGAGCGTCGGTTCCGGCTCGCGTCCGAAAGAAGAGAATGCAACTACATTCAGCAGAAGCAACAGTGCCGCTCCGGCACCAATCAAGATTTTTGTTTTCATACTTATTGTTTTAAAAGGTTACGCCGTCCTAAAACTACGGCAGTTCAAAATACTCCATATCATCCTCCTCATCAGGGAACACGACAAGGTCCTCATCTACAGGATCCTCCCCAAAATAAGGGACACACATGCTGCAGGGAGCATAATCGCGCGTACACCTGGTATTCGTCTTCATCTCCGTACAATACCCATAATATCCAGGTCTGTAGTTGCAACCGGCAAAAGCCTGGTAGCAATGTTCCAACGCCGGATCAAGTGAAGGTTCCGGCAAAGGATAGCGGGCAAACGATGAGAACGCAGTTGCATTCAGCAGAAGCAACAGTGCCGCTCCGGCACCAATCAGAATTTTTGTTTTCATACGTATTGTTTTTAAAAGGTTAAAGTATTCTATCGCGTTCTACCTCAATACGTCCCGGCTTGTAAATATACACGGATTATTTAAAAACACAATCATTTTCATAACAAAAAACGGCTGCCGGAATCCGACAGCCGCTAGATGGGGAAGTCCATCCGCTTCGATTAATACGGGGAAACGACGATGATCGGCTCCACCGGGTCAATCGGCTGGATCGGGCCATCGATCGGGTCGAACGGGCGGATCGGACCGACGACGATAGGATCGTCGAAGATCGGATCGATCGGGACAATGACGGGTGCGTTGTTGCAGTTGTGGCACTTGTAGTAGTTGCGCGTGCACTTGTGGTTCGTCTTGCGGGAGGTGCAGTTTTCGCGCTGGACACCATAGTTGTCACAGGAGCTCACCGTCTGGTAACAACCCTCGAATTCAATGGGAAGCTGGGGCTCCGGCTTGGCGATAGCCGAGAAGGCCAGCAGATTCAGGGCACACAGCGCGACGGCGCTGAAACCGATCAAAAACTTTTTCATTATTCTTATTGTTTTAAAAGGTTAAAACAGTCTGTCGACAGTCAAGACTACATGTCGACGATCGTCGGATCGGTCGGGACAGGGATGACGGTGCTGCCGTCGCAGGCAATCATGCAACGGACCTTCGTAAACTTCGGCGTACAGCTGTGGCGAAGAACGTGATTCGTGCAGTAGGACATCGTCTGATAGGGGTTGAACTTGATGTTGTCCGGACCCGGAGCGGGGACGATGGCGTGGGACGAGAAAGCAACGGCGTTCAGTGCGATAAGCGCAACGGCAACGACACCAAAAATGATTTTCTTTTTCATCGGGGGGAAATTATATAGATTGATTGAAGGAATTACATGGCAACAATCGTCGGATCGGTCGGGACAGGAATCATCTCACTGCCATCGCAAGCGCGGAAGCAGGTCTCGGACGTGGGAATCCACGTGCAGCTGTAGTTGAGATTCTCGTCAGAACAATAACGCATCGTCTGATAAGGGTTCGCCTTGACACCGCCGGGTCTCTCACCGATACGGGCATAGGACGAGACAGCGAACACATTCAGCGCAACAAGCGCCGCAGCGATCGCAGCGTACAAAACTTTCTTTTTCATAATAGAGTTTTAAAAGATTTAACATAAAGACGGCTGCCGCAATCACGGCAGCCGCCGAAATAACTACTCAGCAAGCCTGTCATCTATGCCGGGACGGACAACGACGGCACCGCCACATTCGGAGCACACATAAATACGGCATCTCTCAGCCGTATATCTGGTAAGGCACTTATAAGTCAGTCTCCAACCGCAGTAGCCCATGCTCTGATAGCATCCACCGCCGGCCCCGCCGGGAGCAGCGGCAGAAGCAGTAAACGAAGAGAACGCGAGGGCGTTCAGGGCGACCAGCACAGCGGCGATGACGCCAAACAAAACTTTCTTTTTCATAAGCTAATCGGTTTACTTAATCCATTGGGCATTCTGATACTCACCGTAATAATCACCTAGCCGGTTGTCAAAGGCAAATTCGAACATCGAACCCTTGCTTTGACCGCAATGGATCTTGCAACTCTCCGCATTATACATGTTCGTGCACGCAAGCTGCAGGCCCCAGGTCGTGCAATTGTTTGCCAACGTCTGGTACTTGAGGTTGGGGAACGGAGCCTTAGCCCCACCGGCAGCAGCCGTGAAAGAAGAGAGCGCAAGGGCGTTCAGGACGACCAGGACCGCGGCGAGAATGCCGAACAGAAGTTTCTTTTTCATAACCGAACTTTGAATTAAGATCTACAGGACCTATTTTTCCACCGGCTTTTCAACGGGCGCCACAGCTATATCACAATCCGTACAATAGTACCGGCTGCAATAATACGCCAGTTTCTGCTTAGTGCAGCTCAGTCTAATAGAATTTCCACAGTAAGCCATTGATTGATAGCACTTCGAACTGCCACTTCCGGACCCACCGGGAGCAGCGGCAGAAGCAGTAAACGAAGAGAACGCGAGGGCGTTCAGGGCGACAAGCGCAGCGGCGATGGCGCCAAACAAAAGTTTCTTTTTCATAAGCATTGGATTAAAAGGTTAAATAAAAAGGATTGGATAACTTTTACTTCAGATACACTTTGGCGACGACCGGATTGTCGTCCGGGGTCACCTTCTCCAGGATCTCCGGATTGGAGATCAATGCCCGGAGCGGGGCGAGGTTGCCGCCCAGACCGTGGTCCTTGCCGGACAAGGCGTCCGCATCCAGGAGGAAATAGAGGCACTGGTCGGAGAGCACCTGCATCGAACCGGCAAACGGGGATTCACCGGCCTTGCCCAGATAGAACCAGCTCCAGACACCGTCGGAGCACATTCCATAATGATAATCGACACCCTCTTCCTTCTTCTGGAAGACCTCCTCGAGGAACTGGAAACGGTCGTTCCGCTGATAGCGGCGCACCAGCGAGAAGCCGTTGGGCGTGGCCAGGATGAAGTCCATGGCCTCAAACGGATCGCTGAAGTGGTAGAACTTGTCCTCGATGGCGGATTTTCCGAAATCGAAAGTGACCTCGGGCTGCACCGCTCCGTCCTTGTAGGAATAGACGGTCGGGTTGTAGGTATCCACGAAAAAGACGGTGTCCCTGAAGAAACTGAATACGGTGCGGTCCGGCGTCATGTTGATCACCTGGTCGTTCGGCGGCAGGAACCCCTTCTGCTTCCCGTCCCGATGGGTCAGGGCGACGCGGGTCGGCCGGCCGGAGCCATAGCCGAAATAGGTCAGGAGGCCATCCGGAACGATACAGGACTGTGTGCCCAGATCATCCCAGTGCTCCTCGCGGACCAGGTTGCCGTCCGTACCGAAATACAGGACCTTGTCGGGATACGAGAACGCGACGATGTTGCCGTCCACGTCGGACTGCGAATTCAGGAGCATGGGATACTCCCCCGGCCCGCGGCCCTTCGTCCCGACATGGCAGCGGAAAGCGCCATCCTGTCCGAAATACAGGATACGGCCCGTACGGCTGTCCGTCACGACGTAGCCGTCTTCAGTCAGGTCCAACATCGGATTGACGCCCAGCAGGAAGGAAATCCCCGTCTCGAGCGGAACCAGTTCGATATGGTCGACGGCGTCCGTAAAGGCCGTGACCTTCGTGGTCTTTTCAAAAACGACAGCATCCGCCACCTTGGGGGCAGGTCTCGCACATCCGCCCACTACCAGCGCAAGGAGCAGGCCGCATTCAATTCTTCTCATCAAACAATTAAAATTTTAAAACATAAAGAACGGCCGCCGGGGTCTCACGACGGCCGTTCTGAAAGACTGATTGCCATTAAGGCTCAAAGGGAGCTATAATCCCTCTTTCGAGGTCCAGATTCTTATCTTTATCATCCACTACTGTCCACGGATCCGAAGGAGAGAAACAACTGGTACAGTAGGCTACCCTGCACTGTTTGCCCGTGTTCTGGACCGTACAGTTCTTGCGTAAGATAAGAGTAGCGCCATCTTTACAATACGAAAACGTCTGGTAGCACCCGTTGGTCACAGGCGGCTCAGGAGGTGCGGCGACAGATGAAACCGCAAAGACAGCTACGTTCAGCACGACCAGTGCGGCCGCGATGACTCCAAAGAGAATTCTTTTTCTCATAAACATAAATCTTAGTGTCTGATGTGGTCTGACGGCCATTACGGCCAGAAGGGATCCTTGGACAGGTCTGCAATATCGTGCACGACAGCCCCCGGATCAATCTTAGGGAAGCACGTGACACAATAGGAGTCCCTGCAGCGCTTGCTCGAGGTTCCCCAGGTGCAGTTCGGACGAAGGACGACACTGCCTCCTTCCTTGCAATACGAGTACGTCTGGTAACACATGTAGGTTGCCGGCGGATCAGGAGGTGCGGCGACAGATGAAGCCGAAAAGACAGCTACGTTCAGCACGACCAATGCGGCCGCGATGACTCCAAAGAGAATCTTTTTTCTCATAGGCATTGATTTTTAACGAGGTTGATGTATTCTGCAGTCAGCTCGGGCATCCCCTTGACTGAAAACATGACATGCCGGAGGCCCTCGTCGGTCGTCGTGAAGTAAAGGACTTCATTCAGATCGCGGAGGGAGGGATCCTGGAGCAAATCATAGTCGTAGGTCTGGATCTTTACGGAAGGATAGGTCGCGAAAATCGCCTTCAAATCCTTCGCCTTGAACTGCGGAGTCAGGAAACGGATCGGCACACCGGCCGCATCCGAGTCCATCAACCCGGTCAACGCCTCACATTGCTCATCAACACATGCGCCGCACACGAACGGCGCGATGAAAATGGTTATGCCCTTGTCAGCCAGCACCTCCTGCGGGAGGCCGAGCGGGCTCAATCCTTCCCTGATCGCGACAGGGTCCAGCGCGACGAAGCCTCCCCACAGCTTCTGCATGGTCTGCAGGGTTGTGTAGTAGGACTGCGTGTTCTGTTCTGCGATGGCATTCACCCGCTGGAGGGAGCGGTTGGCGCGGAGGATCAGGAGACATTGTGCGACATTGACGCACAACAATACCAGGATGATAATGAGATAACCGTTCTTTTTCATATTCGTAAAGTTGCAAATTTTCTTTCTGTTTTCAAAACATTTTCCAATACTTTTTTGTCATTTCCCTTTCCGGGCTCATTATAATATCATCAATATAATCAATGGCTGACGGGACGAAATTTTGCGCGGCAGCGGGATTATTTGTAATTTTGCGGCGCAATGAAGATATGCGTAGGACTGTCCGGAGGCGTTGACTCCAGCGTGGCCGCCTGGCTGCTCAAGCAGCAAGGCTACGACGTGTTTGCCATGTTCATGCAGAACTGGCACGACACGGAGGGGACGCTGCACGGCGACTGCGAGTGGGAAGAGGACCGCTTCGTGGCCGAAATGGTGGCCCGCAAGATCGGTATCCCCTTCTATTTCATTGACTTGAGCAAGCAGTACCGCCAGCGCGTGGTGGACTATATGTTCGACGAATACGCCAAGGGCCGCACCCCCAACCCGGATGTCCTCTGCAACCGCGAGATCAAGTTCGACGCCTTCCTGCAGGCGGCGGAGAAGCTGGGCGCGGACTATGTGGCCACGGGCCACTACTGCCGCAAGGAGACGCTTCCCGACGGCACCTGCCGCATCCTGGAGGGCGCCGACCCCAACAAGGACCAGAGTTATTTCCTCTGCCAGCTCACGCAGGAGCAGCTCGCCAAGGCCATGTTCCCCATCGGCGACATCTGCAAGCCGGAGGTCCGGCGCATCGCCAAGGAGGCGGACCTCCCGTCCGCCGACAAGAAGGATTCCCAGGGCATCTGCTTCGTGGGCAAGGTGGACCTGCCGGTCTTCCTGCAGCAGAAGCTCAAGAGCGTCGAGGGCGACGTGGTGGAGGTCTACGGCGCCTACTACGCCGACTCGGCGAAATACGCCCGCGACAAGGAACTGGAGGGCAAGGGCACGGACCTGACGGACAGCGAACTGCTGGAGCTCTCCACCCCCTTCGACTACGCCGACATCCGCTTCGAGACGGAGACCTACCGCTCCGGCAAACACCACGTCAAGAAGACGCGCGACAAGGAGAATCCCTGGGCGAAGCGCATCGGGCGCCACGAAGGCGCGCAGTTCTACACCATCGGCCAGCGCAAGGGCCTGGGCATCGGCGGCCACGCCAATCCCGTGTTCGTGCTCGCGACCGACATCGACCGCAACATCATCTATGTGGGAGAAGGAGAGAACCACCCCGGCCTGCTGCGCAAGTGCCTGCACATCGCGCCGGACGAGATCCACTGGATCCGGCCGGACCAGGCGATGCAGGTCGGCGGGCAGCGCCGCTACCGCGTGCGCATCCGCTACCGCCAGCCGCTGCAGGACGCCACGCTCCTGATGCGGGAGAACGGCCTGTTCATCCTGTTCGACCAGCCGCAGCGCAGCATCACGCCCGGCCAGTTTGCGGTGTGGTATGCCGCCGACGGCGAGATGCTCGGCAGCGGCGTCATCTAGCGATTATTCCTCGAAACAATATCCGAAACCGGCCCGGCTCACCAGATGCGGGGCGTAGGGACCGATGCGCTTGCAGATACGCGTGACGCAGGCATCCACGGTGTGCTCGCCGGCCGTCACGTCGCCCGGCCAGATCTGGGCCAGCAGTTCCTCGTGCGAGAAGGCCCGTCCCAGATTCTCCAGGAAGAGCTTCAGCATCTCGTATTCGGACCGGCCAAACGACACCGGCTCGCCGTCCACGGTGACCGTCCTGGCGTCGGTGTCGATCTGGATGCCGCGGAAGCGGATACCGTTGCGGGCCACGCCCAGGCGGGCCTCCGCCACGTTGATGACGTAGTCGCCCGTCTTCTCGAACTCGTTGACGAGGTCCATGTAGACGGTGCCGCTGTCGTAGCCGTAGGCACGCTTGTCGAGGTTGTCGATATTCTGCTGCTTGAGGGCGTTGCGCAGGCTGTTGATCCGGGATTCGATCTCCTCGGAGAAGGAGATGTCGTAGTCCTCGCGGTGGCCGTCCAGCAGGGTGTTCATGCGCGTGAGGGACTGGTCCACCAGGGACATCATCCCGGCCACGCCCTCCTCCTGGTCCTCGGTGAAGACGACCTTGTTGTCGCGCTTGCGGCGCAGGATGCGGGCGAGGTTGTAGCAGCTGTCGCCGATGGACTCCAGCTCGCCGATCTGGCGCAGCATGGAGCGGATCTTCTCCTTGGACTCGTCGGACAGGTGCGCGTCGCCCACCAGGCCGATGTAGCGGCCGATTTCGTTCTCCATGCGGTCGCTGATGTCCTCGTATTTGCGGATGCGCTCGAAGAGCTTCTGGTATTCGTTTTCGTCCTCCAGCGTATAGAGGTCGCGGACCATGCCGAACATGCGCTGCATGCGGATGCCGAAGATGGCGATCTCCTTCTGCGCCTGCAGGAGGGAGATTTCCGGGGTCTTCATCAGGCCGCCGCGGATGTACTGCAGGCGGAACTCGTCGTCCTCCTCCGCCTTCTTCGGCTGGATGAGGCGGCAGACCAGTTTCTCGATCTGCGGCACGAAGCCGATGAGCAGGGCCGTGTTGATGACGTTGAATCCCGTGTGGAAAGCCGCCAGCACGAAATTCAGGCGGACCCGGTCGATGCCGTCCGCCGTCGGGTCGACGCCGACGACGTGGCAGATCAGCCGGACGAACGGGAAGAAGAGGATCAGCACCCAGATCACGCCGAAGACATTGAACACCAGGTGCGCGAGGGCGGTGCGGCGCGCCTGGACGTTGGCGCTCATCGCGGCCAGGTTGGCCGTGAGCGTGGTGCCGATGTTCTCACCCATGACCAGGGCGATGCCCTGGTAGATGGAAATCGCTCCGGTGGAGCACAGCACCATCGTGATGGCCATCAAGGCCGCCGAACTCTGCACCATGGCCGTCAGGACCGTGCCGATGAGCAGGAAGAGCAGGACGGTGCCGTAGTTGGTATGGAAACTCTCGAAGAAGGCGACGACTTCCGGCTTGCTGGCCAGGTCCATCTCGGTGCCCGTCTGGCGCAGCATGCCGAGGGCAAAGAGGAGGAAGGACAGGCCGAAGAGGAAATCGCCGATGTAGCGGTGCTTGCCGAGCTGGATCAGCACGATGCCGACCAGGAACGCCGGCCAGACCAGATTGGCGACGTTGAAGGAGAAGCCCGCCGACATGATCCAGGCGCTCATCGTGGTGCCGATGTTGGCACCCATGATGATGGAAATGGCCTGGGTGAGCGTGAGGAGCGCCGCATTGACGAAGGAGACGGTCATGACCGTCGTAGCGGCGGAAGACTGTACTGCGACCGTGACCAGTGCTCCTGTCATCACTCCGGAGAAACGGTTGGTGGTCATCGCACCGAGCAGGTGGCGGAGCTGGGGGCCTGCCATCTTCTGCAGGGCTTCGCTCATCACCTTCATTCCATAGATCAAGAGGGCAATCGAGCCGAGAAGTTTCAGTACAATCAGCATATCGCAAAAAATTTGGCGTGTACAAATTTAATGCGAATTTCCGGATTTTGAAAGGGGGAATCCTATTCTTCTGCCGCTTTCAGCGAACGGGCCACCGCAGCGGCCACGTTGATGCCGTCCAGCGCGCTGGAGACGATGCCGCCGGCGTAGCCCGCGCCTTCGCCGCAGGGGTAGATGCCCGGGAGCGAGACGTATTCGAGCGTCTCCGGATCGCGGGGTACGCGCACGGGCGAGGACGTCCGGGACTCGACCGCCAGCAGGAGCGCGGCGTTCGTATAATAGTTGCGCATCTTCACGCGCGGGAAGGCTTTCTGCAGGCGCGTGGCGACCATCGGCGGCAGCAGTTCGTGCAGCGGGGCGCTCACCACGCCGGGATGGTAGCTGGTCGGGGGCATGGTCTTGGAGACCTTGCCGAGGCAGAAATCCTCCATGCGCTGCGCCGGGGCGGCCATCGGGTTGGCCGCGCCCTGCGACTGGGCATAGTCGTACATTTTGCGCTCGACGGCGTGCTGGAAGTCCATCAGCTTGAAGGGGCCGTCGCCCGGGACGTCTTCCGGCTCGATCTGGACCACGACGCCGGCGTTGGCGAACTTGCCGTTGCGGCCGGAGTTGGACATGCCGTTGAGCACGACGGTGCGCTCTTCGGTCGAAGAAGGCACCAGGATGCCGCCGGGGCACATGCAGAAGGAGAAGACGCCGCGGCCGTCGACCTGCTCGACGAAGGAGTACTCCGCCGCCGGCACGCCCGGCTTCCACTGTCCGTGGTACTGGCACCAGTTGATCTTCTCCTGCGGGTGCTCGACGCGCACGCCCAGGGCAAAGCCCTTGGCCTCCAGCGCGCCGCCCGCCGCCTGCAGCATCTCATAGACGTCCCGCGCGGAATGTCCCGTCGCGAGGATCACCTTCCGGGCCTTGTATTCCTTCCCGTCCGCTGTCTTCACGGACAGGCCTTCACCGTCAGGGATGTGCCCCCGGGCAACTTCGCTCCGCTCATCCCCCCCATTTACGAGGCCATGGGTGGCCACGGTTGCCGGGGGCACATCCCTGCACGGCTCGGAAATAGAGACCACGCGGGAATTGAAGTGATATTCGCCGCCCTGGGCGACGATGAAATTGCGGATGTTCTCGACGATGACGGGCAGCTTGTCGGAACCGATGTGCGGGTGCGCGTCGATGAGGATGTCCTTGGACGCGCCGAACTTCACCAGCTGGTGGAGCACCTCCCGCAGGTCGCCCCGCTTGGAGGAACGCGTATAGAGCTTGCCGTCGGAGAAGGCGCCCGCGCCTCCCTCGCCGTAGCAGTAGTTGGAATCGGGATCGACGACGCCGTCGCGCGAGAGCTTCGCCATGTCGAACTTGCGCTCGTGGACGTTCTTGCCGCGCTCCAGGACAATCGGCCGCAGGCCGAGCGTCAGGAGCTTGAGCGCGGCGAACATGCCGGCGGGACCGGCGCCCACGACGACCACCGGCTCCGCGCCGTGGACGTCCTGATACTCAGGGAGTTCGTACGGCACGTACGCCTCGTCCGGGCCATAAGCCTCGTACTGATAGCGCCAGACCGGCTCCTTGCGCGCATCGATGGAGCGCTTCTTGAGCACCCATTTCAGGCCGCCGGCCTTAGCCTCGATCTCCTTGAGGCGCGGTTCCCGCGTGAGCGGGCAGACGATCTCGAATTCTTTCATATCCTAAAAGTCAGCCATCCGGGACACCGGCGCCACGTCCAGCGGCGTCCGCTCCCCGGCCAGGTAATGGTAATAGCCGGCGATGGCGATCATCGCGGCGTTGTCGGTCGTAAACTTGAACTCGGGCAGATAGGTGTTCCAGCCGCGCCTCCGGCCCTCGGCTTCGATCCGCGCGCGCAGGCCGCTGTTGGCGGACACGCCGCCGCCGATCGTGACCTCCTTGATGCCGGTCTGCTTCGCCGCCTTGACGAGCTTGTCCAGCAGGATGTCGATCAGGGTCTTCTGGAAAGAGGCGCAGAGGTCTTCCTTGTTCTTCTCCAGGAAGTCCGGATCCTTGGCCATCTCGTCGCGGACGAAATAGAGCAGCGAGGTCTTGACGCCGCTGAAGCTGTAGTCCAGGCCCTCGATGTGGGGCTTGGTAAACTTGAAGCGCGTCGGGTCGCCCTCCTTGGCGAGGCGGTCGATGATGGGGCCGCCGGGATAGCCCAGGCCCAGCATCTTGGAGCACTTGTCGAAGGCCTCCCCCACCGCGTCGTCGATGGTCTGACCGAGGATCTCGAAATGCAGCGGGTCGTCCACGCGGACGATCTGCGAATTGCCGCCGCTGACCAGGAGGCAGAGATACGGGAAAGCGGGCTCGCGCACGGGCTTGTCGGGCTGGCGGATGAAATCGGCCAGCAGGTGCCCCTGGAGGTGGTTCACCATCACGATCGGGATGTCCAACGCCAGGCCCATCGCCTTGGCGAAGGAGGTGCCGACCAGCAGCGAGCCGAGCAGGCCCGGGCCGCGGGTGAAGGCGATCGCCGTGAGGTCGGAAGCCTTCACGCCCGCCCGGGCGAGGGCCTCGCTGACCACCGGCACGATGTTGAGTTCGTGCGCACGCGACGCCAGCTCCGGGACCACCCCGCCGAAGGCGCGGTGGACGTCCTGGCTGGCAATGACATTGGACAGGAGCCATCCGTCGCGGATGACGGCCGCCGAAGTGTCGTCGCAAGAGGATTCTATGCCGAGTATGATGTCTGCCATCTTCTTTTATATTCCAATCTGCAAAGATAATAATTATTCCGGGAGCGCCGAGCGATGGAAATGCGCAAACTAATTCTTATATTTGTAGGATAATCTTTATGTACAGGAAAAAGGGATATATCGTCGCGCGCATCGTCGGATTTCTGGCGATCCTGGTCATGGGTTTCGTCGTGGCCATCCAGACCCCCTATTTCCAGACCCGCCTCTCCAAGCTCGCCCTCAACCAGCTGGCCGCCATCATGGACGGCCGCGTGCAGTACGACGAGCTCAAGGTGATGACCTCCGGGGTGCTCGTCATCCGCAACCTCAAGCTGGTGGACGCCAACCCCTATACCGAAGACATCAACGGTCGCGGCTGGGCCCCGGCCGACACCGTGTTCCGGGCCAAGAGCATCACGGCCACCTTCTCGCTGGCCGGCCTCTTCCGCAAGGAGGGCCTCCGGCTGGGGCGCGTGACCGTCGAGGACGGCTACTTCCACCTCACTTCGGAGCCGGGCGAATACGCCAACAACATCTCCCGCATCTTCCGGCTCAAGCCCTCTGACAAGCCCGCGTCCACGGAAAACATCTTCTCCATCAAGAAGTTCCGCATCAAGAACTTCCGCTTCCGGATGACGAGTTTCCTGCCCGACAAGGGCACCTACAAGGGCGTCGGCATCAATTTCGAGGACCTGGACGTCACGGCCGACATCAGCGGCCACAACCTCAAGATGGCGGACGCGATGATGACCGGGACGCTGGACCGCCTCTCCGCCACGGAGAAGTCCGGCTACGCCATCGAGCAGCTCAGCGCCAGCGTCGAGGTCGGCCGCGGCACGGCCCTCATCGAGGACCTCCGCCTGGACGACCTGTGGTCCGACCTCAACATGCGCATGCTCGCGCTGCATTTCAACAAAGAGATCCCCGGCTTCGTCGAAGGCGTGCGCCTGGAAGGCGAATTCATGCGTTCGCGCGTCGCCTTGCAGACCATCGCCTATTTCGCCGGCTCCTTCGACGGGAGCCCGACCGCGCTTGACATCCGGCGCGGCCGCGTCGATGGTCCGGTCAGCGACCTGACCATCGACCGGCTCGCCTTCACCGAACTTTCTTCCGGCGTGTCCACCGTGCTCAACGGCCGCGTCGCCGGCCTGCCCGACATCCCCGGCCTGACGCTCGACGTCGCCGTCCAGGACCTCACGGGCACCACCACGGCCTTCTCCAAGCTGATCGCCGGCGTGACCGGCAAAGCCGCCCCGGACCTCAGCCGTTTCGCCCGCGGCGTTCCGCTTACCCTGCAGCTCAGGGCGCGCGGTCCCATGGCGCGGCTGAACGTCGAAGGTAGCATGAAGAGCTCTTCCGGCGACTTCGCCGTGAGCGGAGACATCTTCAACCTCGCCCAGCCGGGCAAGGCACTCGAGACGGCGCTCAGCATCGGCACGCGCGAGCTGGACCTCGGCGACTTCCTCGGCATCCCTTCCCTCGGTCCCGTCACGATGCACACCCGCGCCCATGCCAGACTGGCCGCGGGCGGCCAGCCGAACGCCGGCATCGACACCCTCCACATCGAGAAATTCCACGCCCTCGGGCGCGATTTCCATAACATCGACGTGTCCGGCTCCCTGCAGGACGGCACGGCGCGCGGCCACATCGTGAGCCACGATCCCGCGCTCCGCCTGAATCTCGTCGGCATGGTCGACCTCGAGCCCCGCGCCAGCGGCGCCCGCTACCGGCTGGGCGGCAACCTCCACGACGTGGACCTGTCAGCCCTGGGCATCGAGGGCGCCCCCGTTTCCCGCGTCTCCACCCATCTCTTCGCCAACCTGGTGCAGAAAGACGGCCGTTTCGACGGCGAGGCCTGGCTGCACGACCTCCAGCTGACCAACGACAAGGGCACGCACGCCGTCGGGAACATCGACCTGAAGGCCGACACGGACGGCGCCGAGCAGCGGCTCCGCCTGAGCGCGCCGTTCCTCGATGCCAGTTTCCGCGGCGACTCCCCGGTCGGCGACTTCATCACGGACATCCAGGACATCACCCTGCGGCGGGACCTCTCCGCCCTCTATACGGACCACCGGCCGGCCGGTGATTCCGGCGAATATGACGTGGAGATGAATTTCCACGACACGCGCGACCTGCTTGCGCAGATCCTGCCCGGCCTCTACATCGCCAACGGCACCAGAATCGACCTCACCGTCCGTCACAATGTCCTGGACGGCCAGGTCGTGTCCGACCGCCTTGCTTACGGGGCCAACTACCTGCGCAACGTACAGGTCCACTTCGACAACCGGAAGGAGGCGCTCTCGGCGCAGATTGCCAGCACCGAGCTGCGCGCCGGCTCGCTGGCGATGCTCAACCCCGCCATCTACGCAGGCGCGGACGACAACGCCCTCTCGCTGGGCGTCCGCTACGACAGCTTCGGCGGCGCGGCCGGCGAGGCATCCATCCACCTCGACGGCGAAGTCAGCCGCGACGAAGACGGCGTCCTGGAGGTATACGCGCATCCCAGCAACTCCTTCCTGACCACGGGAGACGAGACCTGGCGCTTCGACGAATCCGCGCTCGTCCTGCACGGCGGCGACCTGCATCTGGACCGCCTGCGGCTCTATAACGGCCCGCAGAGCCTGACCGTGGACGGCGGCTTCTCCGCCGGCCGCACCGATACCCTCTCCCTGCAGATGGACCGCTTCAACCTCGCGCTGCTGGACGAGTTCCTCCCGTCCAGGATCGGCATCGAGGGCCAGATGAACGGCTCCGCCACCCTGGCCTCCGGCCCGGACGGCATCGCCGGCATGCTCATGGATTTCCGCGTCGACACGCTCCGCCTGGCCGGCACGGACGCCGGCGCGCTCCAGCTGACCAGCACGATGCACGAAGACGGCCAGGTCCTCGGCCTGCGCGTCACCGACCGCATCGCCAGCCACGAAGCCCTGCGCGCCGAGGCCTCCTATTTCCTCGAAGAGAAACGCATCGACGGCCACGCACATTTCAACGCGTTCCCGCTCAACGTCGCTTCCTCCTTCCTGCAGGACATCGTCTCCAGCCTGGAAGGTGAGCTGAGCGGCGACATCAGCGTGTCCGGCCCGATGGACGACCTCGTGCCCTACTGCAACAACCTCCGCATCGAGAACGCCGAGCTGTGTGTCGCCGCCACGGGCGTCCCCTATTCCATCGACGGCCCGCTGCGGCTGGACAACGCCGGCCTCTATCTCGACGGCGTGACCATCCGCGACCGGGAGAACGGCTCCTGCGCGGTCAACGCCACGCTCGCCCACAAGCAGTTCAAGGACTTCCGGCTCGACGGCCGCCTGGCCCTCAACAATTTCAAGCTCCTGGACACGCCCGAGACGGCCAAACTCCCCGTCTACGGCCTGCTGCGCGCCTCGGGCACGGCGGCCGCCAAGGGCCCGCTCAACGCCCTCGTCGTGGACGCCGACCTCAGCACCGCGGGCGACGGCAACGTCCACATCCCGCTGTCCGGCTCGCTCACCGGCAGCAAAGGCAGCAGCCTGCTCACCTTCACGCAGCCGGAGCGCGAACTCGACCCCTACGAGCAGATGCTCGCCGGGATGAGTTCCAAGTCCGTCAAGCGCAGCGACATCGTCATCCGCGGACACGTCACGGTCCAGCCGTCCGTCCGCGCGTTCGTAGAAATCGACAAGTCCGCCGGCAACGTGGCCTCGGTCAGCGGCCAGGGCAGCGTCAACATCAGCCTGCGCCCCGCCCGTGCGGTCTTCGACCTCAACGGCGACTACAACATCAGCGAAGGCAGCTACCAGTTCGTCCTCCCGGGCGTCCTGTCCAAGACCTTCAGCGTCGAGCGCGGCAGCTCCGTCAAGTTCGGCGGCGACATCATGAACACGGAACTGGACGTGACGGCCACCTACGGCCTGCGCACTTCCCTGGATCCGATCCTGGCCTCCGGCAGCAACTCGCGCCGCCAGGTCAACTGCCTCATCAACATCTCCGACCGCCTGCGCGCCCCTTCGGTCAACCTGGACATCGAGGTCCCCGACCTGGATCCGACCACGCGCACCGAGGTCGAGTCCGCCCTCAACACCTCCGACAAGGTGCAGAAGCAGTTCGTCTCGCTGCTGCTCCTCGGATCGTTCCTGCCGGGCGAGGCCTCCGGCGTCTTCAGCCAGAGCAACCTCCTGCTGTCCAACGTCGCGGAGATGATGTCAGGCCAGATCAACAACATCCTGCAGCGGCTCGACATCCCCGTCGACGTGGGCTTCGGCTACCAGGAGATCAACACCGGCGAGAACCTCTTCGACATCTCCCTGTCCACGCAGCTCTTCGAGAACCGCGTACTGCTGGGCGGCAACTTCGGCAACCGGCGCTTCTCCACGGGCAAATCCTCGGGCGACTTCACCGGCAACCTCGACCTGCAGGTCAAGCTGGACCCCGAAGGGAAATTCCGCTTCCTCGTGTTCTCGCACGCGGCCGACGAATTCACCAGCTACCTCGACTTCTCGCAGCGCAACGGCATCGGTCTCTCCTACCAGCGCGAATACCGCACCTTCCAGGAGTTCCTGCGCCACCTGACCGTCCCCGCCAAGAAGCGGGAGGCCCTCGACCTGCAGGAAGCCGAAAGACAACTCAAACAAGTAATCATCAAGATCGATGACACCGGGCAAACTCTACCTGATTCCCGCGCCGCTCGGCGACGCAGAGCCCAGCGCGACTCTACCACAGTCCGTCCTTGACGTCGCCTGCGGCCTGCGCTGCTTCGTGGTCGAAGAACTGCGCACCGCGCGCCGTTTCCTCTCGCGCTACGGCCTGCGCGGCCACATCGACGAGCTGGATTTCCATGTCCTCAACGAGCACACCACGCCCGCAGAAGTGGAGGCGATGCTGCCCCTGTTCGACGGCCGGGACGTCGGCCTGATGTCCGAAGCGGGCCTGCCCGCGGTGGCCGACCCGGGCGCCGCGCTGGTGGCCCTGTGCCACCGCCACGGCATCGAGGTCGTGCCCCTCGTCGGCCCCTCGTCGCTGATGCTTGCCCTGATGGGCTCCGGCCTCAACGGCCAGTCCTTCGCCTTCCGCGGCTACATCCCCGCCAAGACCGACGAGCGCCGCGCCGCGCTCCGGGAGCTGGAGAAGCAGTCCCGTGCGCTCAACCAGAGCCAGATCCTCATCGAGACGCCCTACCGCAACGACGCCCTGTTCGCCGACCTGCTGCAGGGGCTCTCCCCCACCACGCGCCTCTGCGTGGCGGCGGACCTCACCCTGCCGACGCAGTACCTGCGCACGCGGACCGTCGCAGAATGGCGCAAGGCGCCTGCCGCCATCGGCAAGCGCCCCTGCGTATTTATCCTGCTGGCTTCTTAGGCTTATTCCAGCACCAGGCCGTCGTAGGCCGGATGCACGTGCGGCGGGAGCGTCACCGCGAAATCGGCGTGCCTGGGCAGCTGGTGGGACATGTGCGTGATGTAGGACTCTTTCGCGCCCACTTTCTCGAAGAAATCCAGGCATTCCTGCAGCGAGGGATGCGAATGGTGCTCGCCGATCTTGACGCAGCCCAGGGTGACGTATTCCACGCCCCGGAGTTTCTCCAGCTCGGCTTCGCTGTCGAGCATCCGGATGTCGGTCAGGTAGGCGATGTTGCCGAAACGGTAGCCCAGCACGGACACGAGCTTCTCGCGGTGGTGCCAGCCGTGGATCGGGACGATCTCGACGGAGGCGTCGGGCGCGGGCTGCGGCGGGAGGTGGTGGTAGCCGAAGCCCCGCTCCCAGCTCAGGATCTCCTCGCCAGCGTTGGAATGCACCCGGAAGGGCTGTGCGCCGTCGATGGCGTGCACGCGCCATTCCGGCGCGCCGGGGTATTTCTCGTCCGCGAAAGCGTAGGCATATTCGCGGCGCAGGGCCTGCTCCACATAGGATTCGCAATAGATGTTGACGGGATGGCGCTCCGCGAGGTTGAAGGCGCGGATGTCGTCCAGGCCACCCGTATGGTCTTTGTGGAAGTGCGTCAGCAGGATGGCGTCCAGGTGCCGCACGTCCGCGCGGAGCATCTGGTAGCGGAAATCGGGGCCGCAGTCCACCAGGATGGTCAGGCCGCCGTATTCGACCAGCGCGCTGGCGCGCAGGCGCTTGTCACGCGGGTCGGCCGAGCGGCAGACTTCACAGTCGCAGGCCACCATCGGGACGCCCGAAGAGGTGCCCGTGCCGAGGAATGTCAGTTTCGCTTTCTTCTCCATGTCAATCGATCACAACATCGACCAGCGCGTTGACCAGCGCCGGGTCGTAGGGCCGCGAGATGCGGATATAATTGCCTGTATAGCCCTCCATCATCCCGCCGTGCTCCGTGGACTCGAACAGAACGCGCTCGCGCACGCCTTTGTTCGCTTCGCGGAACTCCTTGTGCAGCCGCAGGCAGAGCTCCTCCAGCACCGCCACGCGGTGCTTCTTGACCGTCTCGTCCACCTGCCCGGGCATCGAGGCCGCGGGCGTGCCGGGGCGCCGGGAATACGGGAACACGTGGATGAAGGCCGGGTGGATGCGGTCGATGAAGCGGAACGTGTCCTTGAAGAGCGCGTCCGTCTCGCCGGGCAGGCCGACCATCACGTCGATGCCGAAGAAGACTTTCGGCCCGCCGGGGCGCTCCAGTTTGCGGCGGATCATTGCGATGCGCTCCGCAAAGAAGGCGGTGTCGTAGTGCCGCCCCATCCGCGCGAGGAGCTCGTCGGAGCCGGTCTGCAGGGGGATATGGAAATGGAGCTGGAACTTGGTGCCGGAGGCGATCCAGTCAACGATCTCCTCCGTCAGGAGGTTCGGCTCGATGCTGGAGATGCGGTAGCGCTCGATGCCTTCGACGGCATCCAGCGCCTTCAGCAGGTCGAGGAACGACTCGCCGGTCGTCCGTCCGAAATCGCCCGTATTCACGCCCGTGAGCACGATTTCCCGGACGCCCTCCGCCGCGATACGCTCGGCGTTGCGCACGCAGTCGGCGATGGGGATGTTGCGGCTCTCACCGCGGGCATACGGAACCGTGCAGTATTTGCAATAATTATTGCAACCGTCCTGTACCTTGAGGAAAGCGCGGGTGCGGTCTCCTGCCGAGGAGAAGGCTGCAAAGGCAGTTTTCGCATTTGTCTTCTCCCCCTGTGCAGGGGCCTCAAGGCCCAGGATCGCAAGGGTCTCGGCGACGACCAGCCCCTTCTCGGCGGCGCCGAAGACGCGCGCGACGCCCTCGATCTTCTCGATCTCGGCGCGGCGCAGCTCGGCGCTGCAGCCCGTCACGACGATGCGCGCGTCCGGATTGATGCGGTGCATCTTGCGGACGAGGTTGCGCGACTTGCTATCGGCGGTGGCGGTGACGGAGCAGGTGTTGACCAGATAGAGGTCGGCGCGCTGGCCCCAGGGCACGACTTCCAGGCCCGCGGCCTTGAAGCCGCGTTCGTAGGTCGCCGTCTCGGCGTAGTTGAGCTTGCAGCCCAGGGTAAGCAGCGCGATTTTCATTCCTGCAAAGATACACTTTTTCGGGCGAATCGTTTATCTTTGTATGGATATGCCTGCCCGGAAATTGTCAGATCTCGGCGAGTTCGGCCTGATCGGCCGGATCCGCGACCTGTTCCCCGCCCCCGAAGGGGTGACGGGGATCGGGGACGACTGCGCCGTGTTGCCGCAGCGCAGCGGGCGCGACACGCTCGTGAGCACGGACATGCTCGTCGAAGGGACGCATTTCCTGCGCGCCGACATTCCCCCCTACCGCCTCGGCTGGAAGTCCGCCGCCGTCAACGTCAGCGACATCGCCGGCATGGGCGGGCGCCCGACGGCCACGTTCCTGTCCGTCGCCCTGCCCGCCGACCTCGATGCGGACTGGATGGGAGAATTCCTGCGCGGCTATGCCGACCTCTCCGGACGTTTCGGCGCGGCGCTGCTGGGCGGCGACACGACCGCCTCGCCCGACCGCATCTGCATCAACGTCGCCGTGCTCGGCGAATGCCCCTCCGGGACCGCCCGGCTGCGCAGCGCCGCCCGCCCGGGCGACTGCATCTGTGTCACGGGCCCGTTGGGCGACTCCGCCGCCGGGCTGAAAGCCATCCTGGACGGCGTGGAGCGCGACGCCGACGTGCAGGCGCTCATCGACCGCCACTACCTGCCGCTGCCCCGCGTGGAGGAAGGCCTACAGCTCGCCGCCACCCCGGGCGTCCACGCGATGATGGACATCTCCGACGGCATCGGCTCCGACCTCGGCCACATCCTCGAAGCCTCGGGCTGCGGCGCCCGCATCGACGTGGCCGCCCTGCCCCTCTCGCCCGCCCTGCGCCGCGTCTGCGCCCGCCTGGGCTGGGACGCCCCGGCGCTCGCCATCGGCGGCGGCGAGGACTACGAACTCCTCTTCACCTGCACCCCGGAGGCCGAAAAAGCCCTCCCCGTGCCGCACACCGTCATCGGCACGGCAACGGCCGGCAACGGCCTCGAATGGTCCGGCACCGGCCGCTCCTTCCACGGCTTCGACCACTTCCGTTAATACGCCTGCTCGTGGACGCCGGCGACGGCGCGGCCGCTGGGGTCGTTGAGATTCTTGAAGGCGGCGTCCCACTCCAGCGCGATGGCCGTCGAGCAGGCCACGCTCGCCTCGCTGGGCACGCACAGCGCCGCGGAGTTGCTCGGGAAGAGCTCCGAGAAGATGCTCCGGTAGTAGTACTCCTCCTTGTTCTGCGGCGTGTGGATCGGGAAGCGCTCCGCGGCGTGCTTCATCTGCTCGTCGCTGACGGCTTCCGCCGTGACGCGCTTGAGCGTGTCGATCCAGCTGTACCCCACCCCGTCGGAGAACTGCTCCTTCTGGCGCCAGGCGACCGCCTCCGGAAGCAGGTCGGCGGTGGCTTCGCGCACGATCTTCTTCTCGATGGTTTTGCCCGGGCAGAGTTTCGCCGCCGGGTTCAGGCGCATCGCCACGTCGAGGAATTCCTTGTCCAGGAAGGGCACGCGGCCCTCCACGCCCCAGGCCGACAGGCTCTTGTTGGCCCGCAGGCAGTCATAGAGGTGGAGCTTGGAGAGCTTGCGCACCGTCTCCTCATGGAATTCCCGCGCATTGGGCGCCTTGTGGAAATAGAGGTAGCCGCCGAAGATCTCGTCGGCGCCCTCGCCGGAAAGCACCATCTTGATGCCCATCGACTTGATGACCCGGGCGAGCAGATACATCGGCGTAGAGGCGCGGATGGTCGTGACGTCGTAGGTCTCCGTGAAATAAATCACGTCCCGGATGGCGTCCAGGCCCTCCTGAATGGTATAGTTAATCTCATGATGGACGGTACCGATGTGTTCTGCGACCAGGCGCGCCTTGTCCAGGTCCGGCGCCCCCTTCAGCCCGACGGCGAAGGAGTGCAGGCGCGGCCACCAGGCGCGCGTCTTCGAGTCGTCTTCGATGCGCATCGCGCTGAATTTCTCGGCGATGGCCGAGATCACGGACGAGTCCAGGCCGCCGGAGAGCAGCACGCCGTACGGGACGTCCGACATCAGCTGGCGCTTCACCGCCGCCTCCAGCGCAGCACGGAGCTGCGCCGGGTCGGCAGGGTTGTCCTTGACAGCTTCATACTCCATCCAGTCGCGCGTGTACCAGCGTTTCATCCCGGGTTCGCGGCTCCAGTAGCAATGGCCGGGCAGGAAGGGCTCGTAGCGCTCGCACCTCCCTTCCAGGGCCTTGAGCTCGGAGGCCACGTACACGGTGCCGTCCTCGTCATAGCCGATATACAGGGGGATCACGCCGATCGGATCCCGGGCGATCAGGAAAGCGTCCTTCTCCGCGTCGTAGAGCGCGAAAGCGAAAATACCGCTGAGTTCCTCCAGGAAATCCGGCCCCTTGTCGCGATAGAGCGCCAGGATGACCTCGCAGTCGCTGCCGGTCTGGAATTCATACTTCCCGGCATAGCGGCGGCGGATGTCCTGATGGTTATAGATCTCGCCGTTGACGGCCAGCACCTGCTTTCCGTCCGGAGCGAGAAGCGGTTGTCCGCCCGACTTCGGATCCACGATGCTCAGCCGCTCGTGCGCCAGCACGGCGCTCCCGCCGCACCAGATGCCGCTCCAGTCCGGCCCCCGGTGCCGGATCTTCCGGCTCATCTCCAGGGCCTTGCGCCGCAGCGCCTCAGACTGTTCCCGAACATTGAAAATACCGACTATTCCACACATGGCTATTCTGAATAAAGTGAAACTGTTGTTGATTGAATTCCGGATTAAGGCTGCAGGGTGATGCCTACCACGAAGAAGGCAGCCCGGCTATACGGATTGGCCGCGACCTGCGCGAAAACAGGGATCGAGAAGGTGTCCGTGACCTTGATCTCCGTCGCCGCCGTCAGCGCGAGGTTGGTGAGGGCGAAACGCTCCGTGCCATAGAAGTCCGTGGCGAACGGGACCACACCCGCCGTCGCCGTCCAGTCGACGCCGCCGAAAGAGAACGGGACATTGGCTTCGAGGTAGCTGCTGAAGGCACGCTTGCCGGCCGGGGTCAGGCCGTCGTTGCCGGCGAAATTGGTGTACCACTGCAGCGAGGCGAAGCCGAAATCATAGCCCACTGTGGCCTCGAAAACGTGGTTCGTGCAGTCGGAAGCATACGCGAAGTAGCGGTTCTCCGGGTCAAGCCCGGCATTGAACCAGTAATCCGTGACACCGATGTTGAAGCCGCCGGTCTCATAGGCCAGTGTCAGGTCGAACTCCTTCGTGTCAGCCGGGTTGGAGAGGCCGACGGAGCCCCAGGCCGTCAGGCTCAGGCCTTTGTAGCTGACGCCGAGCGTCGGCTGGAGCGACACGCCGCCCAGGTCGAGACCACGCCAGACGTACTGGCTCACGACGTCGGCACCCACGGATGCCTCCACTTTGTCCTGTGCCCCCGCGGCAGCGAGGTTGGCGAGAAACAGTGCAGTGACGGAAAGTATTCTGATAAGCTTTTTCATAACGATTTCATTTTTAATGGTTAAACACTAGTTGTAGCAGCTCTCGCCGTGCTCGTAGATATCGAGGCCTTCCTCCTCCACGCGCTTGCCCACACGCAGGCCGTGGAGCTTCTTGATGCCGAAGAAGAGCAGGACACCGGTCACGGCGGCCCAGAGGTCGATGGCCACGATGCCGAGCGCCTGCACGCCGAGGAAGTGCCAGCCGCCGCCGTAGAAGAGGCCGCCGTCCGTGGCCAGCAGGCCGGTCATCAGCGTGCCGAGAATGCCGCAGACGCCGTGGACGCTGGACGCACCCACCGGGTCGTCGATGTGCAGCTTGCGGTCAATGAATTCGATGGCATAGACCAGCACGATGCCGCAGACCAGGCCGATGACCACCGCACCGAGCGGAGAGACCACGTCGCAGCCCGCCGTGATGCCGACCAGGCCGGCCAGCACGCCGTTGAGGGTCAGGGAGAGGGACGGTTTGCCGTACTTGATCCAGGTAAGGAACATCGTCGCCACGCCGCCGGCGGCAGCCGCCAGGTTGGTGGTCAGGAACACGTGGGAGATCGCCGTGCGGTTCACTTCGCCGGAGGCGGCCAGCTGGCTGCCCGGGTTGAAGCCGAACCAGCCCATCCAGAGGATGAAGACGCCGAGCGCGGCCATCGTCAGGTTGTGGCCGGGAATGGCGCGGCTCTTGCCGTCCGTGCCGTACTTGCCCAGCCGGGGTCCGAGCGCGATGGCGCCGATCAGGGCGAGCACGCCGCCCACGCTGTGGACGATCGCCGAACCGGCGAAATCGTGGAAGCCCAGCTCGCTGAGCCAGCCGCCGCCCCAGGTCCAGTGGCCCTCGATCGGGTAGATGATGAGCGAGATGAACGCGCTGTACAGCAGGTACATCGAGAACTTGGTCCGCTCGGCCATCGCACCGCTCACGATCGTGGCGGAAGTGGCGCAGAAGACGGTCTGGAAGATGAGGAAGCCCTCCACGGGCAGGTCACTCTTGTAGAAAGACAGGCTGCCCCAGTTGGGCGCGCCGATGAAGCCGGCGCCCTCGCTGCCGAACATAAATCCGAAACCGACGAACCAGAACAGCAGGGAACCGAACATGAAATCAACGAAATTCTTCATCAGGATGTTCGCCGTGTTCTTGCTGCGGGTGAATCCCGCCTCGCACAGCGCGAAGCCCGGTTGCATGAAGAAGACCAGCATCGCGGCCAACAACATCCATACAGTATCGAGAGAAATAGCTAATTCTTCCATAAGGCATTAATTTTAAACATTCTAACCAACTTGATTTTACTACTTTTTGTCCCGCAGGACCGTGTCGCCGTGCTCGCCGGTGCGGATGGACCAGGTGTCGATCACGTCGCTGATAAAGATACGGCCGTCTCCGATCTCGCCCGTCGACGCCGTCTTGAGGATCACCTGGACGGTCGGATCGACGAACTGGTCACGGCACACGATGGTCAGCGCCACGCGCTCGATCACGTCCGTGGAATACTGGACGCCGCGGTAGATGCGCTCCTGGCGGCTCTGGCCGATACCGTGCACGTTGTGGTATTCGAACCAGTTGATGTCTGCTCCGAGCAAGGCCTCCTTGACCTCCTCGAATTTCGTCTTGCGGACGATGGCTTCAATTTTTTTCATAACACTAACTAACTATTGGGTTGATTAACTTTCGGATAGGTACGAAATCCCCCTGGCATGCGAACTCAGCGAATTCGCAAGTGGATGGATTTCAATATTTTAGATTAAAGCTTGCCCAGCCTTTACTGTCGGGTCAGGTCGGTGGCCTGGAGAATGCAGGCCTTGACGAAGCTCACGAAGAGCGGGTGCGGATGAAGCACCGTGGAGGAATACTCGGGGTGGAACTGCGTGCCGATGTACCAGCGGAGCCCCGGGATCTCGACGATCTCCACCAGGTCGGCGTCGGGATTCACGCCCACGCACTGCATGCCGGCCTTCTCGTAGTCCTTGCGGTAGCGGTTGTTGAACTCGTAGCGGTGGCGGTGGCGCTCCCGGATGGAGTCCTTCTGCCCGTAGGCTTCCCACGCGCGGCTGTCGGGACGGAGCGTGCAGGGATACTCGCCCAGGCGCATTGTGCCGCCCATCTGGGTGATGTTCTTCTGCTCCTCCATGATGTCGATGACGTTGTGCGGCGTGTCGGGATTCATCTCGCTGCTGTCGGCGTCGGCCAGGCCGAGCACGTCGCGGGCGAACTCGATCACCATCATCTGCATGCCCAGGCAGATGCCGAAGCACGGCACGTCGTGCGTGCGGGCATACTCCGCGGCGATGATCTTGCCCTCGATGCCGCGCTGGCCGAAGCCCGGGCAGATCACGAGCCCGGCCTTGCCGGCGAGGCGCTCCGCGACGTTCTCGCGCGTGAGGCCCTCGCTATTGACAAAATCGATCTTCACCTTTACCTCGTCGTAGATGCCGGCCAGGTTGAGGCTCTCGCGGATGCTCTTGTAGGCGTCCTGCAGGTCGTATTTGCCCACCAGGGCCACGTGCAGCTCGCGCGTGGCGCGGCGCTGCTTGTCCAGGAAATCATGCCAGGACTGCATCGCGGGCGTCTCCCCCACCGGAATGCCGATCTTGCGCAGGATGGCGGCGTCGAGGCCCTGCCGCTGCATGTTGACGGGCACGTCGTAGATGCTGGGCAGGTCTTCGCTCTGCACCACGCATTCCAGGTCCACGTTGCAGAAGGAGGCGACCTTCATGCGCACGGCGTCGTCCAGATGGCGCTCGGTGCGCAGGACCAGGATGTCCGGCTGGATGCCCATCCCCTGCAGCTCCTTGACGGAGTGCTGCGTGGGCTTGGTCTTCAGCTCGCCGGCGGCCTTGAGGTACGGCACGTAGGTCAGGTGGACGCACACCGCGTCGCGGCCGAGCTGCCAGCGCAGCTGACGGATGGCCTCCATGAACGGCGCGCTCTCGATGTCGCCGATGGTGCCGCCCACTTCCGTGATCACGAAGTCCAGCTCCTCCCCTTTCACGTCCTTGCGGAGCATCCGGCGCTTGATCTCGTCGGTGATGTGGGGCACGACCTGGATGGTCTTGCCCAGGTAGTCGCCCCGCCGCTCGCGGTCGATGACGGTCTTGTAGATGCGGCCGGTGGTGATGGAGTTGTCACGCGTGGTGTGGATGCCCGTAAAACGCTCGTAGTGTCCGAGGTCGAGGTCGGTCTCCATGCCGTCCGTGGTCACGTAGCACTCCCCGTGTTCGTAGGGGTTGAGCGTCCCCGGATCGATGTTGATATAGGGATCGAACTTCTGGATCGTGACCTTGAAGCCGCGCGCCTGCAGCAGCTTGCCGAGACTGGCGGAGATGATTCCCTTGCCCAGGGATGAGACCACGCCGCCCGTGATGAAGATATACTTGGTTGCCATTTGTTGTTATTTCAGTTTTTTGCAGTATGCGTCCAGGGCGTCGGCGGCGGCGTGGCCGGAGGCCATCGCGCGCACCACCAGGGAAGCCCCGCTCTGCACGTCACCCGCAAAGAATACGTTCTCGCCCACTTCGGGCAGCTGCGGCTTCAGGAAGCCCATCGCCAGCAGCACGATTTCCGCCTTGACCACCTCCGGCTCGCCGGCCGTGACCATCAGCGGGCGTCCGCCTTCCGGATTCGGCTTCCAGTCGATCGGCTGGATCTCGACCCCCGTCAGCTGGCCGTTCTCGCCCAAGAAGCGCAGGGTGTTGATGTTCCAGCGGCGCTCGCAGCCCTCTTCGTGCGAAGACGAGGTCTTGAGGGTGCGCGGCCAGTTCGGCCAGGGATTCGCCGGATCGTCCGGCCCCACGGGCGGCTTGGGCATGATCTCGATCTGCATCACGGACTTGCAGCCCTGGCGGTGCGCCGTGCCGATGCAGTCGGAGCCGGTGTCGCCGCCGCCGATGACCAGCACGTTCTTGCCCTTGCAGGTCACGCGGTCCTTCGCGGCCACCTCGGTGCCGTAGAGCACGCGGTTCTGCTGCGCGAGCAGCTCGAGCGCGAAATGCACGCCCTTGAGCTCGCGGCCGGGCACGCTGAGGTCGCGTGCGGTCGGCGTGCCGGTGGCGATGACGTAGGCGTCAAATCCCTTCGGCAGCGCGTCCGGCGCCACTTCCGCGCCATAGCGGAAGCTGATGCCCTCCTGCTCCATCACGGCGATGCGGCGGTCGATCACGGCCTTGTTGAGCTTGAAGTTCGGGATGCCGAAACGGAGCAGGCCGCCGGCTTTCTCGTTCTTCTCGAAGACGGTCACCGTGTAGCCCTTGCGGTTGAGCCGGTTGGCGGCGGCCAGGCCCGCAGGGCCCGCGCCGATCACGGCCACCTTGCGGCCGTTGCGCTCCGGCGAGACGGGACGGACATAGTTCTCGCGATAGGCGATCTCGGTGATCGCCGCCTCGTTCTCGCGGTTGGTCGTGGGCTCGTGCATCGTCAGGTTGAGCACGCAGGCCTTCTCGCAGAGCGCCGGGCACACGCGTCCGGTGAACTCCGGGAAATCGTTGGTGGCGTTGAGCAGGCGGTAGGCCAGCTCGAAATCGCCCTTGTACACGGCGTCGTTCCACTCCGGCGGGCGGTTGCCCAGCGGGCAGGCCCAGTTGCAGAACGGGACGCCGCAGTCCATGCAGCGGGACGCCTGAAGGCGACGGTCGCCTTCGTTGAGCGTCTGTTCCACTTCCCCGAAATCCTGGATGCGGTCGTGGACCGGCCGGTAGCCGGCCTCCTTGCGGGGTATTGTCAAAAATGCTTTGTAGTCTCCCATAAGGCGTCAATATTGGATTTGGAGGTGTTGGACTTTCTCTGCCAGGCTGCGCAGGCGCTCCTGCTCGAGGACGTGCTTGTATTCGATCGGGATGACCTTGATGAAGTCGTCCACCGAACGGGTCCAGTCGTCCAGCAGGGTCCGCGCCAGGGCGGAACCCGTGTAGAGGTAGTGCTGGCGGACCAGTTCGTGCAGCTCCTTGCGGTCGAGCTTGTCGTCCACCAGGGAGATTTCGACCATGTCGAGGTTGCAGTAGTAATCGAAGGTGTGCGAAGGGTCGTAGACATAGGCCACGCCGCCGGACATGCCCGCGGCGAAGTTGCGGCCCACGGGGCCCAGGACGACCACGCGGCCGCCCGTCATGTATTCGCAGCAGTGGTCGCCCGCGCCTTCCACCACGGCCTTGGCGCCGGAGTTGCGGACCGCGAAGCGCTGGCCCGCCCGGCCGGCGACGTACATCTCGCCGCCCGTGGCGCCGTAGAGGCAGGTGTTGCCGGCGATGATGTTGTCCTCCGCCTTGAACGTGGCGCGCGCGGACGGGCGGATGGCCACCCGGCCACCGCTCAGGCCCTTGCCCACATAGTCGTTGGCCTCGCCTTCCAGGCGCACGTTGACGCCTGCGGCGAGGAAGGCGCAGAAGCTCTGGCCCGCCGAGCCCTTGAACTTGATGTTCAGGGTCGAGTCAGGCAGGCCCTCAGCGCCGTATTTGGCCGCGATGCGGCCGCTGAGCATCGTGCAGACCGCACGGTCGGTGTTGGCGATGGGATACTCCAGGCTGATCTCCTCCTTCCATTCGATGGCGGGCTGGGCAGCCTTGATGATCTCCAGGTCGCGCACCGGCGCCAGGGCGTGCAGCGGGCCGCCGGCCCAGCAGGAAGCGCCCTGCTCGCGGAAGAGCAGGCGGGACAGGTCCACGCGCGAGGCCTTGGAGCCCTGCGGGTCCGGTTTGCGGACGAGCAGCTCCGTGTGGCCGATGATGTCGGAAAGCTTCGTGTAGCCCATCTCGGCGAGGTATTCCCGCACTTCCTGGGCCAGGTAGGTGAAGTAGTTGACGAGGTAGTCGGCCTTGCCGAGGAAATGCTTGCGCAGTTCGGGATCCTGCGTGGCCACGCCCGTGGGGCAGGTATTGAGGCTGCACTTGCGCATCATCACGCAGCCGAGCACGATCAGCGGCAGGGTGCCGAAGCCGAACTCGTCGGCGCCGAGCAGCGACATCAGGACGACGTCGCGGCCGGTCTTGAGCTGGCCGTCCACCTGCAGGCGGACCTGGCTGCGCAGGCCGTTGCGGACCAGCGTCTGCTGGGCCTCGGCCAGGCCGATCTCCGGGCTGATGCCCGCGAAGCGCATCGAAGATGCCGGAGATGCGCCGGTGCCGCCCTCGGCGCCGGACACGACGATCAGGTCGGCCTTGGCCTTGGCCACGCCGGCGGCGATCGTGCCCACGCCGCTCTCGGACACCAGCTTGACGCTGATGGCGGCGGCCGGGTTGACGTTCTTGAGGTCGAAGATCAGCTGCGAGAGGTCCTCGATGGAGTAGATGTCGTGATGCGGCGGCGGGGAGATCAGGGAGATGCCCGGGATGGAGTTGCGGGTCTTGGCGATGATGGCGTTGACCTTGAATCCCGGCAGCTGGCCGCCCTCGCCGGGCTTCGCGCCCTGGGCGACCTTGATCTGGATCTCCTCGGCGTTGACGAGGTATTCCGCCGTCACGCCGAAGCGGCCGGACGCCACCTGCTTGGTCTTGCTGGACAGCGACACGCCGTCCACCGCGCTGTGGTAGCGCTCGTTGTCCTCGCCGCCCTCGCCCGTATTGGAGCGCGAGCCGAGGCGGTTCATCGCCAGGGCGATGGCCTCGTGGGCCTCGATGCTCAAGGCGCCGAAACTCATGGCGCTGACCACGAAGCGCTTCACGATGGACTCCACGCTCTCCACCTCGTCGACGGAGACGGCCTTGCCGCGCTTGAAGTCCAGCAGGTCGCGCAGGAAGAGCTGGTCGGCCTTGCCGTCCACGGCGGCCGTGAATTCCTTGAATTTCTTGTAGCTGCCCAGGCGCGTGGCGATCTGCAGCGCGGAGATCGTCTCGGGATTCCACGCGTGCGGGATGCCGCCCTTGCGGTAATGGAACTGGCCCACGTTGGGCAGGAAATCGGCATGCGCGGCGCCTGCATACGCCTGTGCATGGAAGTACATCGCGTCGCGGGCGATGGTCTCCAGGCCGATGCCGCCGATGGTCGAACGGTCGGTGCCGAAATATTCGCGCAGCAGGCCCTCCTCGAGGCCGATGCTCTCGAAGATGCGGGCGCCGCGGTAGGAGCGGATCGTGGAGATGCCCATCTTGGCCATGATCTTGAGCAGGCCCTTCTTCATCGCCTCGATGTAGTTGGTGCGGGCCGTGGCGTAGTTGAGCTGGATCTTGCCGCCGTGCGCCAGGCTCGAGATGATGGCGAACGAGAGGTACGGGTTGATGGCGGAGGCGCCGTAGCCGAGCAGCAGCGCGGCATGCATCGTCTCGCGGATCTCGCCGCTCTCGACGATCAGCGCCGTCTGCACGCGCTTGCCGGTGGCGATCAGGTGGTGGTGCACCGCGCTGACGGCCAGCAGCGAAGGGATGGGCGCGTGTTTCTCGTCCACGTCGCGGTCCGACAGGATGATGTAGTTGACGCCGTCGTCCACGCATTTCTCCGCCTTGCGGCAGAGGCCGGACAGGGCGCGGCGCAGGTTGGCCGCCGCCGCGGCGGGATCGGCCGACACTTCGAAGAGGATCGGCAGCTTGACGGTGTTGAAGCCCTTGTAACGGATGTTGCAGAGCAGGTCAAGCTGGGTGTTGGTCAGGATCGGATGCGGCAGGCGCACCATCTTGCAGTTGTCCTCGTCCGGGGTCAGGATGCCCGTGCCCACGCGTCCGATATACTCGAACAACGACATCACCATCTGCTCGCGGATGGAGTCGATGGGCGGATTGGTCACCTGGGCGAACTGCTGGCGGAAATAGTTGAAGAAGCTCTGCGGGCGCTCGGTCAGCACGGCCAGCGGGGTGTCGTTGCCCATCGAGGAGGTGGGCTCGATGCCCTTCTCGCACATCGGCTTGAGGGCGTTCTCGACGTCCTCCGCCGTGCAGCCGAACAGGATCTCCTTGTGCAGGAGGTCGGCCTCGTTGTGCTCGATCTTGCGGCCGCTGTGGAGGTCTTCCAGCTGGATGCGGCCGGCGGAGAGCCACTTGCGGTAGGGATGCTCCGAAGCGAGCTTCTCCTTGATCTCGGCATCGTACCAGATCTTGCCCTCCTTCGTGTCCACGAGCAGCATCTTGCCCGGCTCCAGACGGCCCTTGCACTCGATCTCCGTCGGGTCGAAGTCCAGCACGCCCACCTCGCTCGCCACGACCAGGAAGCCGCGCTTGGTGATGGTGTAGCGGCCCGGACGCAGGCCGTTGCGGTCGAGGATGCCGCCGGCGTAGCGGCCGTCGCTGAAGAGCAGCGTGGCCGGGCCGTCCCAGGGCTCCATCAGGATGGAATGGTATTCATAGAACGCGCGCAGGTCCTCGGAGATCGGGTTGGTCTCGTCGAAGCTCTCCGGCATCAGCACGGCCACGGCCTGCGGGAGGCTGAGGCCGCTCTGGGTCAGGAATTCCAGCGCGTTGTCGAGGCTGGCGGAGTCGCTCATGTCCGGCTGCACGATCGGCGTGAGGTCGGAGATGTCGCCCAGCGCGCCGGAGTTGAGCACGCTCTGGCGCGCCTGCATCCAGCTGCGGTTGCCGCGGATGGTGTTGATCTCGCCGTTGTGGCAGAGCATGCGGAACGGCTGCGCCAGGCTCCACTGCGGGAAGGTGTTCGTGGAGAAACGGGAATGGACGATCGCCATCGCGCTCGTGAACCACTGGCTCGTCAGGTCCGTGTAGTATTCGCGCAGCTGGCGGCTCGTCAGCATACCCTTGTACACGATGTTGCGGGTGGACAGCGAGCAGATGTAGCAGTCCTCGCCGAGCCGCTCCACGTGCTTGCGGATGCGGTAGAGCTTGCGCTCGAAATCTGCTTCCTCGATGAACTCGGCGCTGGTCACGAAGAGCTGGGCCGTGTACGGCTCCCCCTTCGCGGCCTCCTCGCCGAGGCAGGCGGAATTGACCGGGACCTCCCGGATGTGGCTGAGCTTGCAGCCTTCGCATTCCACTTCCGCGCGCACGGATTCCAGGATGCGGTCACGCTTGGAGGCGTCCTTGGGCAGGAACACCAGGCCGGTGCCGTAGCGTCCCTTCTCCGGGACGGGAATGCCCTGCAGGAGGATGAATTCATGGGGGATCTGGACCATGATGCCGGCCCCGTCGCCCGATTTTCCGTCGGCGCCCTCGGCCCCGCGGTGGCTCATGTTCTCGAGCACCGTCAGGGCGTTGTCCACCAGCTCGTGGGTCTTGTCGCCACGGATGTTAACGACCATACCGACCCCACAGGCGTCGTGCTCCGACGCCTTGTCGTATAAACCGTATTTCATTGTTAACTAGCTGATAAACAACAATTCACGATACTTCGGCAGCGGCCACATCTTGTTGTCGACCACTTCCTCGAGCTTGTCGATCGGCTTGCGCAGGTCGTACAGGCTCTCGGCGATCTCGTGGTATGCGAGGGCGCGCTTGTACTCGTCCTCGATGGCGTTGGCCGCCTTGCGGGCGTCCTTCATCGCGCGGGTCTTGACACGCACTTCCTCCACATACTTGTTGATCGTGTCGAGGATCTGCAGCTCGGTGGCGCAGGATTCGACGTCGCCGTAGATGCTCTTCGCCAGGGCGACCTCCTGCAGGAGCTTGGCCTTGTACTCGAGCGCGGCGGGGATGATGTGGTTGATGGCCATGCGGACCATCACGCGGGATTCGATCTGGACCTTCTTGGTGTAGGTCTCCCACTTCACCTCGTTGCGGGCCTCGAGTTCCTTCTTGCTATAGACACCCGTCTTGGTGAACATCTCCACGGAAGCGGGTTTGGTGAATTCGGTGAACATCTTCGGCACGTTGGTCTCCACGTCGAGGCCGCGGCGCGCCGCTTCTTTCTTCCACTCCTCCGTGTAGCCGTTACCGTCGAAGCAGACGGTGTCGATCACGGACTTGATGATGGGCTTAAGGGCGTCCATGACGGCGACGTTGGTCTTCTTGCCGGCGGCGAGCTCCTTCTCGACGTCCGCCTTGAAGGCGATGAGCTGCTCGGCCACGGCGGCGTTGAGCGTGGTCATCGCGCCGGCGCAGTTGGCGCAGGAGCCGACGGCGCGGAACTCGAAGCGGTTGCCGGTGAAGGCGAACGGCGAGGTGCGGTTGCGGTCGGTGTTGTCCACGAAGATCTCCGGGATCTCCACCAGGCCGAGGCTCTTGCCCTTCTTGCCCGCGATCTCGATCGGGGTGTCGGAAGGGACTTCCAGGAGCTTGTGCAGCACCTCGGTCATCGTGCGGCCCAGGAAGGCGGACACGATTGCGGGCGGCGCCTCGTTGGCGCCCAGACGGTGGGCGTTGGTCGCGCTGGCGATGGAGGCCTTCAGCAGGGCGTTGTGCTTCTGCACGGCCGCGAGCACGTTGACGAAGAAGGTGACGAACTGCAGGTTGCCCTTGGCGTCCTTGCCGGGAGCGAGCAGCTGCGTGCCCTTGTCGGTGCCGAGCGACCAGTTGTTGTGCTTGCCGGAACCGTTGACCCCGTCGAAGGGCTTCTCGTGCAGGAGCACCACGAAGCCGTGCTTGCGGGCGATGCGGTTCATCAGGTTCATGATGATCTGGTTCTGGTCGTTGGCGAGGTTGGTCTCACCGTAGATCGGAGCGAGCTCGAACTGGTTGGGGGCCACTTCGTTGTGGCGGGTCTTCAGGGGAATGCCGAGGCGGTGGCCGGCGATCTCGAGGTCACGCATGAAAGCGGCCACGCGCGGCGGGATGGAACCGAAGTAGTGGTCGTCCAGCTGCTGGTTCTTGGAAGAGTTGTGGCCGAACAGGGTGCGGCCGGTGATCATCAGGTCCGTGCGGGCGGCATAGAGCGCCTCGTCCACGAGGAAGTACTCCTGCTCCCAGCCGAGGTAGGAATAGACCTTGCTCACGCCCGGGTCGAAGAGCTTGCAGATGGGCACGGCGGCGTCGCTGACGGCCTTGAGGGCCTTCTTGAGCGGGGTCTTGTAGTCGAGCGCCTCGCCGGTATAGGAAATGAAGATCGTCGGGATGCAGAGGGTGTCGTCCAGGATGAAGACCGGGGAGGTCGGATCCCAGGCGGTGTAACCACGGGCTTCGAAGGTGGCGCGGATGCCGCCGTTCGGGAAGGACGAAGCGTCAGGCTCCTGCTGTGCGAGCATCTTGCCGTCGAAGGTCTCGATGACGCCGCCCTTGCCGTCATAGTCAATCAGGGAATCGTGCTTCTCGGCCGTGCCCTCGGTCAGCGGCTGGAACCAGTGGGTGACATGGGTCACACCGTGCTCCATGGCCCACTCCTTCATGCCGCGGGCCACGCCGTCGGCAGTCTTGCGGTCCAGGGACTTGCCGCCCTCGATGCAGTCGAGCAGCGCGTGGAGGCTGTCCGCATCGAGATACTTGCACATCTTCTTGCGGTCAAAAACCAACTCTCCAAAATACTCGGAGGTCTTGCCTGCCGGGACCTCGGCCGGAACTTCCTTCTTCTCGAAGGATTCCTTGACTAAATCAAATCTGTCCATAATTACACTATTTATTAACTAACTACTCACTTGTTATCGCGACGCCTTCACAAGGAGAGAGGCTGATCCCTAAGGGACCAGCCTCTCTATTTCCTAATTGATATTTACTTCCAAAATGATGTGTCGCATACGCTGGTTTTTATACGCACCTAGAAGCACTCAGGACCTGCTGGTTCTGAGACTGCTGCTGGTTATTATTATTGATGCGTACCACTACTAATTGGACCAAAAATTCAGTTGCAAGTTACGAAGAAAAATCGAAAATGCAAGAGTTTAATAAAAACTTTTTAAAAGTTTTTCATTAACCACTATATAAATAAAAACCATATATATAGGCATCTTGCAAAGCTATCGCAAATCCGTTATCTTTGCGTTATTATGAAGCGTCTTGGACTGATCCGTGTGGCGGCGGCGATGCCGCGCGTCCACGTGGCCGATCCCGCGGCCAACGCCAAGGAGATCCTCGGCCTGTGTAAGCAACTTGCCGCACAGCGGCCTTCCGTCATCGTATTCCCCGAGCTCAGCATCACGGGCTACACCTGCGCCGACCTGTTCGGGCAGAACCGCCTGCTGGACGACGCAGAACGCGCTGTCGCAGAGGTCGTTGCCAAATCCGCAAAGACGGATGCGATGATCGTGTTCGGCGCTCCCCTGCGCCACGCCGGCCGGCTGTTCAACTGCGCCGTCGCGGCCCGCGGGGGCCGCATCCTCGGCATCGTTCCCAAGACCTACCTTGCCGGCAACGGCGAGTTCTACGAGCCGCGCTGGTTCGCCTCCGCCAAGGTGCTGCCGCTGTCGGGCGTGCGCGTGCGCTATGCCGGCCAGGACGACATCCTGCTCGGCACGCGCCAGCTCTTCCGCGTCGGCGGCGCGCTGGCCGGCATCGAGATCTGCCAGGACCTCTGGGTCCCCGTGCCGCCCTGTTCGCAGGCGGCCCTCGCGGGCGCGCAGCTGCTCCTCAACCTCTCCGCCAGCAACGACTATCTCTTCAAGCACGAATACCGCAAGAGCCTCGTGAGCGCCACCGCCTCGCGGCTCTATGCCGCCTACGTCTACTGCTCCTGCGCCGAGGGCGAATCCACCCAGGACCTCGTCTGGTCCGGCGCCTCGCTGATCTGCGAGAACGGCTCGATGCTCGCCGAAGCCGAACGTTTCGCGCGCGGCAGCCGCTTCATCGCCGCCGACGTCGACGTCGAGCGCCTGGAGACGCTGCGCGCCAAGGAGCATTCCTTCGGCTTCGAGGGCCCCGTCCCGACCTTCGTGGTCCAAGAGGCGGGCGACGTCGCCGACACCGATTTCGAGGCCTGCCTGCTTCGCCGGCTGGAGCCGCATCCGTTCGTCCCGCAGGGCGACCCGGAGGCGCTCGGCGTGCGCTGCCGCGAGATCCTTGCCGCGCAGGTCGCGGGCCTGGTCACGCGCCTGGAGCACATCCGCTGCAAGACCGCCGTCATCGGCGTGTCCGGCGGCCTGGATTCCACCCTCGCGCTGCTCGTGACCGCGCTGGCCTTCGACACGCTCGGTCTCCCGCGCGCGGGCATCATCGGCGTGACGATGCCCGGCTTCGGCACGACCCACCGCACCCACGACAACTCCGTGGACCTGATGCGCGAGCTCGGGATCACCGCCCGCGAAGTCTCCATCGTCCCCGCCGTCCGGCAGCATTTCGCCGACATCGGGCAGGACGAGAATGTCCACGACCTCACCTACGAGAACAGCCAGGCGCGCGAGCGCACGCAGCTGCTGATGGACATCGCCGGCAAGGAAGGCGGCATCGTCGTCGGCACGGGCGACCTCTCCGAGCTCGCCCTCGGCTGGTGCACCTACAACGGCGACCACATGTCGATGTACGGCGTCAACGCCAGCGTGCCCAAGACGCTGGTACGCACCCTGGTGCGCTGGGCGGCCGACAACAAGTTCGACGCCGCCGGCGACATCCACAAGACCCTGCTGGACATCGTGGACACGCCCATCAGCCCCGAGCTGCTGCCCGCCGGCAAGGACGGCCAGATCGCCCAGAAGACCGAAGACACCGTCGGCCCGTACGAGCTGCACGACTTCTTCCTCTACCACTTCTTCCGCTCCGGCGCGGGTCCCGACAAGCTCTATTTCTACGCCCGCAAGGCTTTCGCGGGCGTGTATGACGACGCCACCCTCCGCAAGTGGCTGGATACCTTCCTGAAGCGTTTCTTCCGCCAGCAGTTCAAGCGCTCCTGCCTGCCTGACGGTCCCAAGGTCGGTTCCGTCTCCCTGTCGCCCCGCGGCGACTGGCGCATGCCTTCCGACCTCGAAACCGTCTGGAGCCTGGAGGACTAGCCGATGTTCGAACGGATCGTTTCGCTCCTCAACGACATCATCTGGAGCCCCGTCCTGGTCGTGCTCCTGGTGGGCGCAGGCCTCTATTTCTCCTTCCGCACGCGCTTCGTGCAGGTGCGCCGTTTCGGGCTGATGGTCCGCTCGCTCTTCGCGCCCGCGGAGAAGTCGGCCGACGGCCAGCGCCACGGCATTTCCTCGTTCGAGGCCTTCTGCGTGGCCCTGTCGGGCCGCGTGGGCACGGGCAACATCGTCGGCGTGGCCACGGCCATCGCCCTCGGCGGCCCGGGCGCCATCTTCTGGATGTGGATCATCGCGTTCTTCGGCGCATCGACGGCCTTCGTCGAGTCGACGCTCGCGCAGAAATACAAGTTCCATCACGAGACGGGCTTCCGCGGCGGCCCCGCCAGCTACATCGAGAAGGGTCTCGGCCAGCGCTGGCTGGGCGTCCTGTTCTCCGTCCTGGTGCTCGTGGGCTACGGCACTTTCCTGCCCACGGTGCAGTCCAACGGCATGTCGGGCGCGCTGGCCAATTCTTTCCAGCTCCCGCCGCTCGTCTCCGGCATCGGCCTCGCCGTGCTGCTGGGGCTCGTGATCATCGGCGGCATCAAGAGCATCGCCCGGGTGGCGTCGATCGTGACGCCGTTCATGGCGCTGGGCTACATCGTGATCACGCTCGTGGTCATCGCGCAGCATCTCGACGCCGTCCCGGGCGTGTTCAAGGCCATCGTCACCAACGCCTTCGGCATCAACCCGCTGGCCGGCGGCATCCTCGGCTCCACCATCATGATGGGCGTCAAGCGCGGCATCTTCTCCAACGAGGCCGGGCAGGGCGGCGGCGCCATCGTGTCCGCCTCCGCCGCCGTCTCGCACCCGGCCAAGCAGGGCCTGGCGCAGGCGTTCTCGGTCTACGTGGACACGCTCCTGATCTGCACCGCCACGGCCCTGATGATCCTCTGCTCGGGCAGCTACAACATCTTCGACGCCAAGTCCGGCGAGCTGCTCGTGGCCAATGCCCCGCAGCTCGGCGACAACTATGTCGGCTTCACGCAATCCGCCGTGGACTCCGTCCTGACGGGCTTCGGCGGCACATTCGTGAGCATCGCGCTCGTGTTCTTCGTGTTCACGACCGTGATGGCCTACTACTTCTACGGCGAGTCCAGCATCATGCAGATCTTCGCCGGACGGCCCGACAGGCGCCGCATGGAGCGGACCTGCATCTGGATCTTCCGCATCACGCTGCTGGGCATGGTCGTCTTCGGCGCCCTGCGCGAGGCGAACGTCATCTGGCAGCTGGGCGACGTGGGCGTGGGCCTGACGGCCTGGATCAACGTCATCGTCCTGCTGCTCCTCTGCCCGCAGGCCATCCAGGCCCTGCGGGAATATGAATCCACCACGAAAAACGCAAAGAAATGAATCTGAAACCTTACCTGCACGAAGTCAAGTACTACGAGACCGACAAGATGGGCATCACCCATCACTCCAACTATATACGCATCATGGAAGAAGCCCGCATCGACTGGATGGACCAGCTGGGCTACGGCTTCGACCGGATGGAGGCCGAGGGGATCGTCTCCCCCGTCGTCTCCGCCGCTTGCAACTACAAGAAAACCACCACGTTCAAGGACATGATTGAAGTGGAGGTCAAGGTCAAGAGCCTGAGCGAGGTCAAGCTCATCCTCGCCTACACGATGCGCGTCGGCGCCAAGGTCGTCGCCACCGGCGAGACGGTCCACTGCTTCTTCGACGGCGGCCGCCCGGCCGTCATCGCCGACCGCTTCCCCACCCTCTACGAGGCGATGAAGGCCACGATGGACTGACGGCTCTTCCGCCCGGAAAGCAGTAAGAATCGTATTTTTTATCCGTTTCGGCTTTTTTAAACCGATACGCGTCCCTACCTTGCCTGAAAAAAGCTATGAAAAAGATTCTTGAAATCCTCCAGTACGGAGACACCGACATCCGCTTCCGGACCGACCTCAAACCCGCCGACAAGCCCGACACCATCCCGGGCCTCGTTTCCTCCCTCGCCTTCGCGATGATGACCACCCTCTGGGGCGCCAACGAACGCGACATTATCCCGGTCCTCCGGGCCCTGACCATCGCCGACCTCGCCGTCAGCGTGAACCGCGAGGAGATGATCCGGCTGATGGACGAAGACTCCCGGGTATTCGCGGACATCCTGCAGGAATCCCGCCGGGAATTCGAACGGCAGGGCGGCAAGGTCATCACCTTCCCGCCCCACGTCCAGCCCTCCAAGACCCGGAGCTGAACATGCGACGCGTCGTCTCCCATAGACTTCCGGACGGAACCATCCGGAGGGTTCACCCTTTCCATATCAGTTTGGAGGGTCTGGAATCAAGCGTCCTGTGCCGGGATGACAGGGACTACGATGCAATGGTCAAGATCATTTGCGTCGCCGCCCGCCGGAAGAATGTCATCGTCATCATCTACGCCGCCGTTTCCAACCATTGTCACGTTGCTGTCTTGGCTGCCTGCCAAAAAGATGCGTATGAATATGGGCTGGAAATCAAAAAGATGTATGGCATGTGGTTCCAGCGCAGATATGGAGAGAGTGCCATCCTCCGCCGGACGGACATATGCGCCATCCTGCTGGACAGCGACTGGTATGTCCGGAACGCTCTTGCCTATATCCCGCGCAACGCACTGGATAACGACTGCGACATCAATGCATATCGCTGGACAGGATTCAGGGCCATGTTCTGCAAAGAGCCGCCTGCCGGGAAAAGGCAGGCGGTCTCGAAGCTGACAAAACGGGAGCGCGAAAGGATCTTCCACACGGGAGATGACCTGAAAGGGGTCACTTGGCTGATAGATGAAAGGGAAGAACTGATTCCCGGGAGTTTCTGCGAGTACCGTTACCTTGAGCAAGCCTTCGAAGAGGATCACGCATTCTTCCTGAAAACGCTGGGAGGACAGAACGCAGCGGAAATGCAGAACAAACTGATCAAGGGTCCCAGGACGATGCAGACAGACGGGGATTTCTTCAAGCTGGCTACAGAGACCAGCCAGAGATGGTTCAAGACCGATTTGGCCACACTTTCTCAGGAACGGAAAATCAGGCTGGTCTCATACCTGAACCGTACTTCGCGGACAACCGTCCCGCAACTGGCCCGGGTCTTCGGACTCACAAGGGAAGCGGTAGCAGAAATCCTCGGAAAGAGACGCACCCTTTCCAGTTGACGGTTATATGGGGAAGGTCTGCTTTTAGGGTCGGGACCTTCCCCACCAAAAATGCAACAGAACGCACTCTGTGGCACATTCAATGGGGAAGGTCTGACCTATAAAAACAGACCTTCCCCATAAAAAGTCAAGAATCGTGATTTCCGGGCGGCAGGTTTCCGTTTCGGAGCCGTTCACCCGTCAGGGTCGCGCGGAAAGGCGCAAGCCGCAGCAGCACGATAGCGGAGAAACGAAACCTGCCGCCCGGAACCAACCGCTAGCCTTCGAAGAAGAAAGCTTCGGGGAGGGCGTGGAGGTTGTAGCGGGAGGCCATGGCTTCGCCGTAGGCGCCCGCGGAGCGGATGGCCATGAAGTCGCCGCGGTGGCATTTATCGATGGACATCTCCTTGACGAACACGTCGGAGCTCTCGCACACGGGACCGACCACGTCGTAGATCTCTTCCGGTTCGTCGGAGGAGATGTTCTCCACGCGGTGGTAGGCCTTGTACATCGCCGGGCGGACCAGTTCGGTCATGCTGCCGTCGATGATGGCGAACTGCTTGTGCGTGCCCTGCTTGACATAGAGCACGCGGGAGATCAGCGAGCCGCACGGGGCCACGATGCTGCGGCCCGGCTCGAAGTGCACGACCGTGCCCTGGGGCAGCTTCAGATGGCGCCGGAAGGTTTCGAAATAGGATTCGAAATCGGCGATGGGCAGGTGGTTGGGGTGCTGGTAGTTGATGCCCAGGCCGCCGCCCACGTTGATGTCGCCCACCGGGCGGCCGCCGCGCTGCAGGCGCGCGACCAGCTCGTTGACGCGGTTGCACAGCGCCGAGAAATCCATCATGTCCAGGATCTGGGAACCGATATGGAAATGCAGGCCGCAGTAGCGGATGTTGGGCAGGCGCAGCGCCAGGTCCATGACCTCGTCCAGCTGCTCGTAGTTGATGCCGAACTTGTTCTCCGCCAGGCCGGTGGTGATGCCGGCGTGCGTGTGCGCCCCGATGTCGGGATTGATGCGCAGGCTCACGGGCGCCACGACGCCCATTTCGCTTGCCAGGGCGTCGATCACCTCCAGCTCGGGCGCAGACTCGACGTTGAAGCGGGAGATGCCGGCCTCCAGGGCCATGCGGATCTCCTGGTCGCTCTTGCCGACACCCGCGAACACGATGCCCTCCGGCGGGAACCCGGCCGACAGGGCGGCGAGCACTTCGCCGCCGCTCACGCAGTCGGCGCCGAAGCCCCGCGCCGCAATCTCGGCCAGGATCCGCGGGTTGTAGTTGGCCTTGACGGCGTAGTGCACGCGGAAGTCCGGGTTGCGGTCGAGCTGGGCCTGCACCGCATCCAGCGTCCGCCTCAGCAGCGGCAGGTCGTAATAGTAGAACGGCGTCCGCATCGAGGCGAAACGCTCAACCGGGAATTCGCCCTTAAGCATTATTCAAACAGGCATTTGCTCAAGGAACGCAGGGCGCGCGCCTTGTCCTCCCCCTTCACGAGGAAGGAAATGTTGTAGTTGCTGCCGCCGTAGGAGATCATGCGCACGGGGATGTCCTTCATCGCGTCCAGGGCGCGGGACTCGAAGCCCACGTTCTCCCAGTCCATGTCGCCCACCACGCAGATGATGCACATGTCCAGGTCCACGCCCACGGTGCCGTATTTCTTGAGGTCGTGCACGATCTCGCCGAGGTGGCGCGTATTGTCGATGGACATCGACACGCCCACCTCCGAGGTGCAGATCATGTCGATGGAGGTCTGCCAGCTCTCGAAGATCTCGAACACCTTGCGCAGGAAACCGTGCGCGAGGAGCATGCGGGAAGACTTGATGCGGATGGCGGTGATGTTGTCCTTGGCGGCGATGGCCTTGATCGTGCCCGTCTCGGGGACATTGTCGATCAGGGTGCCCGGCGCGTCCGGGTCCATCGTGTTGAGCAGGAGCACCGGGATGCCCGCGAACTTGGCCGGCTGCACGCAGGTCGGGTGCAGGATCTTGGCGCCGAAATAGCCGAGCTCGGCGGCCTCCTCGAAGTGGAGGTGCCGCACGGCCGCGGTGTGGTCCACGATGCGCGGATCGTTGTTGTGCATGCCGTCGATGTCGGTCCAGATCTGGATCTCCTCCGCCCCGATGGCCGCGCCGATCAGCGAGGCCGTGTAGTCGGAGCCACCGCGCTGCAGGTTGTCGATCTCGTCGTGCGTGTTGCGGCAGATGAAGCCCTGCGTCAGGTAGAGCGGGGCCTTGGGATATTTGGCCAGCAGGGCCGTGAGCTTCTCGCGGATGTAGTCCGTGTCGGGCTCGCCCTGCACGTCGATCTTCATGAAATCAAGGGCGGGCAGGAGCTGCACCTTGATGCCCTTCTCCTCCAGGTAGAACGCCATCATGTGCGTGGACAGGAGCTCGCCCTGGCCGACGATGATCTTGGACTCCACCTGCGTGAAGAGCTTCTTGGTAAAGGTCTTGATGTAGTCGAACACCCCGTCCGCATACTGCTGGGCCTTGTCGCGGGCCTCCTGCGTGGAATACAGCTCGCCGATCACGCCGTGGTACTTGGCCGCCAGGCGGTCGATCGTCTCGCGCGCACCTTCGACGTTGCGGTTGAACAGGTAGTCCGAAATCTCCACGAGGGAATTGGTCGTGCCGGACATGGCCGACAGGACCACGAAATTGCGGCCGCCGCGGGACACCAGGTCCGCGACGTGTTGGATCCGCTGGGCGGACCCGACCGAGGTGCCGCCGAATTTCATCACTTTCATATCTATGCTTTGCTAACGTTTTCGTATTGCTCCAGCATCGGCTGGAGGATGGCGGTGAGCTGGTCGTTCTCGACCAGGAAGCCGTCGTGCCCGAAGGCCGAATGGATCTCGCGGTACGCGGCGTATTTGAGCGCGGCGACGGTGGCCCGGCCGTGGCTCGGCGGGAAGAGCACGTCGCTGTCGATGCTGATCATCATGCAGTTGGCCTGGATGCGCGCGAGGGCGGCATCGACGCCGCCGCGGCCGCGGCCGACGTTCATGCTGTCCAGCGCGTAGGTCAGGTACCAGTAGCTGTAGGCGTCGAAATCGCGCCGGAGCAGCTTCTGCCCCTGGTAGCGCTGGTAGGACGCCGCGCGGTCGGCGAACAAGGTGTCCTCCTCCGGCTCCGCCTGCGTGAGGTTGTAGCCGGAATAGGTGCGGTAGGAGATCAGGGCGATCGAACGCGCGCAGGCGAGGCCGGCGCTGCCGCCCTTGAGGTCCTTCGCTTCGCGGAAGGTCGGGTCGGCCTCGAGCGCCAGGCGCTGCGACTCGTTGAACGCGGTCATGAACGGGTTCACGCGCGTGGCCGTGGCGAGGAACACCACATCCCGCACCACCTCCGGCTCCATGATCACCCACTCCAGGGCCTGGAAACCGCCGATCGACGGCCCCAGCATCAGGTCGATGCGATTGATCCCGAGGTGCTTGCGCACCAGGATCTCGGCGTTCACGATGTCGCGCACCGTCGTGCGCGGGAAGTCGAACAGATACGGCCGGCCCGTCGCCGGGTTGACCGAGGCCGGCCCCGTCTCGCCGTAGGGCGAGCAGAGCATCGACACGCAGACGATGAAATACTTGTCCGGATCGAACAGCTTGCCCTTGCCCACCAGCTGCGGCCACCAGTCCTCAGGGTTGGAGTTGCCGGTCAGGGCATGGCAGATCCACACCACCGTCTCCCCCTCCCGGTATTCCCGGTCCGAGGTATGGTACACCAGTTCCAGGTGGTCGAGACGGCCACCCGCTTCAAACTGGAAAGGTTTGTCTATGACAAGCTTATTGTATCTCATCTCAATTATTTCTTCGGATGATCCTTCTCAAACTCCGCCATCCGCTCCTCCAGCACCGGATAGAGCTCCTCGCGCATCCGGCTGGTGCAGCCGCGCACGCCTTCGCGGTGGCTGCCCGTCGTGGACAGGGAGATGCTGCTGACGCCATACTTCATCAGCTCCACCACCAGCTCGTCGCCGCTCAGGCCTTCGTAGCCCAGGGTGAAGAAGAAGCCGTCGCCCACCTCGCGCGTCACGTCGCGGTCGTAGACCACCGTGAAGCCGTGGCGGGTGAAGATCTCCTTCATCCGGTGGGCACGGCGCGCATACTCGCGCGTGTCCTCCACGAAGTCGATCTTGCCCTCGCAGCTCAGGCGCAGCATCTCGGCGTAGCCGTACTGCGTGGTGGCGGTACAGCCGCTCGTGATCATATACAGGATCGAAGCGGTGAGCGTGACGCCGAACACGCCGGCGTCCTGGTAGCGCGCCGCCAGGGCGGGATACTGCCGCTCATAGAGCTTGTCGCCGATGCAGCAGAGCGCGATGCGCTGGCCGGCATAGCTGAAGATCTTGGAGGCGGACAGCATCAGGATGTAATTGTCCGTATAACGGGCCACGGTGGGCAGGAACGGCGCCTCGTAGGGGCGGCCGAGCTCCCGGCGGTAGTCCATGCAGAAATACGCCAGGTCCTCCATCACCACGGCATCCCATTTCGTGGCCAGCTCGCCGATCACCTGCAGCTCTTCCTCCTCCAGGCAGATCCACGCGGGATTGTTGGGGTTGGAATAGACGATGGCGGCGATGTCGCCCGCCGCGAGCTCCTGCTCCAGCTTCTCGCGAAGCCGGGCGGCGCCGCGCCAGGCATAGATGTCGAATTCGCGCCAGCCGATCCCGAGCACGCGCAGCTGCGACTTCTGGATCGGGAAGCCCGGATCGATGAAGAGCACCTTGTCCTTGCCGGGGATGCGCTGGGTACAGCCGATGAACGCGCCGAACGAAGCCGCTACGGAGCCCGTCGTAGGCACGCAACCGCGCGGGTCGACATCCACGTCGATAAACGCCTTGATGAAGGCGGAAGCGGCCTTTTTGAGCTCGGGGACGCCCGCCGCGGGCGGGTACTGCGAGCCGACGCCGGCTTCCAGCGCCTTCTTCTCGGCCTCCACGCCATAGCGGTTGACGGGCAGGCCCGGAGATCCCTGGTCCATCCGGACGAAGGGGATCCCCGTCTTCTGCTCGAGATACGACGCCGCCAGGAGGATCTCTCCGATCGTGGCGGTGGACAGGTCCGCTATGTTGTTGACGCGGCAGGCCTCGGCGACCAGCGCTTCGCTGAAAATGTTCATCGCTAGATCTTGTGGCACCAGCCGTGGATGTCTTCGATCTCGCCGAACTGGATGCCGGTAATACGTTTGTAGAGTTTGGTGCACCACGGGCCTACGGCGCCGTCTTCCTCATAGCGGAAGGAACGGGACACGGTCGGCTCCGCAAGGACCGGTTTCATGTCGATGTGGGACATCGGGGTGATGACCACGGCGGTGCCGCAGCCGCCCGCCTCGTCGAACTCGGCGAGCTCCTCGAGGGGCACCGGACGCTTCTCGACCTTGAGGCCGAAGTCGGCGGCGCATTCCTGCAGCGTCATGTTGGTAATAGAGGGCAGAACGCTGTCGGAAAGAGGGGTTACATAAGTGTTTCCTCCCTTAATACCGAAGAAGTTGGACGAACCGAACTCATCGACGAACTGACGGGTCGCAGAATTGAGGTAAAGCAGCTCCGCGTAGCCCTGCTCATGGGCGATCTTGTAGGGCACGAAGGTGCCGGCGTAGTTGGCGCTGAGCTTGTAGCTGCCCGTGCCCTTCGGCGCGGCGCGGTCGTAGTCGCCCGGGATCACCGCGGCGGCGGAGCGCAGGTGGGCGCCGTAGTAGGAGCCCGCCGGGGCGCACATCACGGCCAGCGTCACCTCCGGATACGGGACGAGCTGCATCTGCGGATGCGGGGCGAACAGCAGCGGGCGGAGGTACAGGGAGGCCTGGTGGCCGTAGGGCGGCAGGAACTCCATGTTGTTCTTGACACACAGCTCGCACATCTTGATGAACATCTCCTCGGACGGCTCCGGGAGGCCCAGGAAACGGGCCGAACGGGCCATGCGGGCGGCGTTCTTCTCGGGACGGAACATGATGATGCTGCCGTCCTTCTGCCGGAAGACCTTCAGGCCCTCGAAGCAGGAGATGGCATAATGGAGACCCTGTGTGAACGGGTCGATGGTGAGCGAGAAAGTCTCGGTGGTCTGGATGTCAGACCAGGCACCATCCCGGTAATGAGCCAGGACCACGGTGCGTGTACGATAGGCGTCGAAGCCTAAAGAATCCCAATCAATCTGTGCCATAATTTTAGCTTATATTACCGTGTTTTAGATGTGCGAAGCCACCCAATCTCCCACTTCCGAGGTCGAATATGCCGTGCCGGAAGCGGCCAAATCTTCGGTGACATAATTGTTTTCAATGCTATCAGCCACCGCTTTACGAATTGCCTTACCTTCTTCCATCAGACCGAAGGCATATTCGAACATCATCGCGGCCGAAAGGATGGCCGCAAGCGGGTTGGCGATGTTCTTTCCGGCCGCCTGCGGATAGGATCCGTGGATCGGCTCGTAGACGCCGGTCTTCTCGCCGATGGAGGCGGAAGCCAGCAGGCCCATCGAGCCGGACACCACGCTCGCCTCGTCGGTGAGGATGTCGCCGAAGGTGTTCTCCGTGACGATGACGTCGAACCACTTCGGGCCGGTGATGAGCTTCATCGCGGCGTTGTCCACGTACATGTAGTCCGTGGTGACGTCGGGATACTGCGGCGCCATTTCCTGCGCGACCTGGCGCCACAGGCGGGAGGACTCCAGCACGTTGGCCTTGTCCACCACGGTGAGGTGCCTGCGGCGCCGGCGCGCGAACTCGAACGCCTGGCGCAGGATGCGCTCGATTTCAAAACGGTGGTAGATATTGGTATCATAGGCGGTGTCGCCACCGTCCAGTCTTCCTTTCTCGCCGAAATACATGCCGCCGGTCAGTTCGCGGATGCAGAGGAAATCGGCGCCGTCCACCAGTTCCTCCTTGAGCGGGGATTTGTGGACCAGCGACTTGAACGTCTCCACGGGCCGCAGGTTGGCATACAGGCCGAGCTGCTTGCGCATCGCGAGCAGGCCCTGTTCGGGGCGCACGGGCGCCTTGGGGTCGTTGTCGTATTTGGGATCGCCCACGGCGCCGAAAAGCACCGCATCGGCCCCCAGACAGGTCTGGTAGGTCTCCTCCGGGAACGCGTCGCCGAAACGGTCGATGGCGCACGCGCCCACATAGGCGAACTTGTAGGACACTTCGTGTCCGAATTTGCGGGCGACCGCGTCCACGCACTTGACCGCCTGGTCGATGACTTCGGGGCCGATGCCGTCCCCGGGCAAAAGGGCAATGTTCAGTTTCATTATTTCAGTTGGTTCAAATCCATGTTTTCGATGATGTTCAGCATCTTGACCGTGGCCTTGATGGCGGCTTCCGTCTGGTCGGAGTCGATGCCGCGGGTCTTGAATTCGTAGTCGCCCTTCTTCCACGAGATGATCGCGGACACGAGGGCGTCGGTCTTGCCGCCCGGCGGGATGGTGACCTGGTAGTCCGTCAGCACGGGGTGCTTCTTGCCCAGCTTGTCGTAGATGATCCAGAGGGCCTTCATGAAGGCGTCGTACTGGCCGTCGCCGGGCGATGCGGCTTCGTACTCCTCGCCGTGGATGCTGACCTTGACGACCGCCGCGGGCCGCATGCCGCGCGCGAGCTGGAGCGAATAGTTGACGATGTGGATGTTGTCCTGGGTGGCGTTGTTGGCCGTCTTCAGGACATCGGCCACGATGAACGGAAGGTCCTCCGCGGCCAGCGCCTCCTTCTTGTCACCCAGCTCCACGACGCGCTGCGTGACCAGCTTGACCTGGTCGGGCGTGAGGCGAATGCCGAGCTTGTCGAGGTTCTTGACGATGTTGGCCTTGCCGCTCATCTTGCCCAGGGCGTAGGTGCGCTCGCGGCCGAACCGCTGCGGGAGCAGGCGGTTGGCGTAGAGGTCGGCCTTGTTGTCGCCGTCGGCGTGCACGCCGCTGCTCTGCGTGAAGACGTTCTCCCCCACCACCGGCTCGTTGTCCGGGATGCGGATGCCGGAGATGCTCTCCACGTATTTGCACACGTGCGTGAGACTCCCCTCCTGCACCGCCACCTCGCAGCCGAGCTGGTCCTTGAGGGCGGCCACGATGGCCGCCATCGGGGCGTTGCCGCAGCGCTCGCCCAGACCGTTGACGGTCGTATGGACGCCGTGCACGCCGGCACGCACCGCGGCCAGGGTGTTGGCCACCGCGAGGCCGTAGTCGTTGTGGGCGTGGAAGTCGAAACAAAGGGACGGGAAACGCTCGCGCATCTGCGCGATGTAGGTCTCCACCTGCCAGGGGTTGAGCACGCCCAGGGTGTCGGGCAGCATGACGTGGCGGATCGGCTGGAAGCGCAGGCGCTCCAGCAGGCCGAAGATGTACTCCGGCGAGTCCGCCATCCCGTTGGACCAGTCCTCGAGGTAGAGGTTGACCGAGAGCCCGCGCGTGCCGGCATGGCCGATCACGCGGATGATGTCCTCGGCGTGCTGCTCCGGGGTCTTGCTCAGCTGCTTCTCCAGATGGCGCAGCGAGCCCTTGGCCAGGATGTTGACCACGCGGCCGCCGGCGTCGGCGATCCAGTCCACGGAGACGCCTCCGTCGACGAACCCGAGGGCTTCCACGCGGTCCAGGCAGCCGGCGCCGGCCGCCCAGGCGCAGATGCGCCGGAAGGCCTCGCTTTCGCCCTGGGACACGCGGGCGGACGCCACCTCCACGCGGTCGACTTTCAGCTCCTCGAGCAGGAGTTGCGCGATCGCCAGCTTCTCGTGCGCATTGAACGAGACGCCGGCGGTCTGCTCGCCGTCGCGCAAGGTCGTATCCATGACCTCGACCCTATTTTCTCTTTCTTTCAAAGGCTTCTATTTTATCCTTCTGCTCAAGGAGATAGTCAATATCATCCAAAGCATTCGTTAAACAATACTTCTTATAGGCGTTGAGCTCGAAACGCTCGCTGCGGCCCGTGGCCAGGTTGGTCACCGTCTGCGCGGGCACGTCCACGCGCACCTTCATCGCAGGATCGGCGGCGATGCTGTCGAAAAGCTCGGCCAGGAACGCCTCCGAGACCACCACAGGCAGCACGAAGTTGTTGAGTTCGTTGTTCTTGTGGATGTCGGCGAAGAAGCTGGAGATCACCACGCGGAAGCCGTAGCCGGCGATGGCCCAGGCGGCGTGTTCGCGGCTGGAGCCCGAACCGAAGTTCTTGCCAGCCACGAGGATGCAGCCGCCGTAGCGCGGGTCGTTCAGGACGAAGTCGCGCTTCGGGCTGCCGTCGGCGTTGTAGCGCCAGTCGCGGAAGAGATTGTCCCCGAAGAACTTCTCGTCGCGCGTCGTGGCCTTGAGGAAACGGGCCGGGATGATCTGGTCCGTATCTACGTTCTCCAGCGGGAGCGGCACGCAGGTGCTCTCGATGATGTCGAATTTCTGTTTCATAGCAGCACTCTCGGATCAGTTACTACACCCGTCACGGCAGCGGCAGCCGCAGTCAGCGGACTCGCGAGCAGCGTGCGGGAACCCGGGCCCTGACGGCCCTCGAAATTGCGGTTGCTGGTACTGACGGCATACTTCCCTGCCGGGATCTTGTCGTCGTTCATCGCCAGGCAGGCCGAGCAGCCGGGCTGCCGGACCTCGAAGCCCGCCTCGGCGAGCACCTTGTCCAGGCCTTCCGCCTCGATCTGGCGCTTGACGGCCCAGGAGCCGGGCACCAGCCAGGCGGTCACGCCCGCTGCCTTGCGGCGGCCCTTCACCACGGAGGCGAAGGCGCGGAAGTCCTCGATGCGCCCGTTGGTGCAGGCGCCCAGAAAGACATAGTCGACGGGATGTCCGAGCAATTTCTGCCCAGCAGCGAATCCCATATAGTTCAACGCTTTAGGAGCTGCATCTGCAGGAACGGTTCCGGTCACGGGAATCCCCATGCCCGGGTTGGTGCCATAGGTGATCATCGGCTGGATGTCCGCCGCGTCGAAGACCACTTCGCGGTCGAAGACGGCGTCCTCGCCGCTGCGCAGCTGGCTCCACGCGGCCACGGCCTTGTCCCAGTCCGCCCCCTTCGGGGCGTATTCACGTCCCTTCAGGTAGGCGAAGGTGGTCTCGTCCGGGGCCACGAAGCCGCCGCGCGCGCCCATCTCGATGGAGAGGTTGCAGAGCGTCAGGCGGCCCTCCATGGAGAGCGAGCGCACGGCGCTGCCGCGATACTCCACGAAATAGCCCGTGGCGCCGCTCGTGGTGAGCTTCATCATCAGGTAGAGCGCCACGTCCTTGGCGGTCACGCCGGGACCGAGCTCCCCGTCGATGCGGATGCTCATCGACTTGGGTTTCTGCTGCAGGATGCACTGGGAGGCCAGCACCATCTCCACTTCGCTCGTGCCGATGCCGAAGGCGACGGCACCGACGGCGCCGTGCGTGGAGGTGTGCGAGTCGCCGCAGACGATGGTCATGCCGGGCAGCGAGAGGCCCTTCTCAGGGCCGACCACGTGGATGATACCGTTGTCCGGGCTCATCATCCCGTAGTGCGTCAGGCCGAACTCGGCGGCGTTGCGCGCCAGCGCGTCCACCTGCGTCTTGGACACGGGGTCCTCGATCGGCTTGTCCTGGTCGTGGGTGGGCGTGTTGTGGTCCGGCATGCAGAAGATCTGCTGCGGGCGCAGGCACTTGATTCCGCGGGCGCGCAGGCCGTCGAAAGCCTGCGGGCTCGTGACCTCGTGGCAATAGAGCCGGTCGATATAGAGCTGGGTGGGCCCGTCCTCGATGAGCGAGACCACGTGGGCATCCCAGATTTTGTCGAAAAGCGTGTTCATCCCTAGTTCTGGAATTTGTTGATACAGTCGATATAGGCCTCGACGGAACCCGTCACGATGTCGGTGTTGGCACCGAAACCGTAGTAGACGTGTCCCTCGTGCTCGACCTGCATATGGACCTTGGCGACGTCGTCGGAACCCTTGGTGATGTTCTGGATCGTGAATTCCTTGATCACCATCTGGCGGTGGACGATCGTCTTGAGCGCGTTGATGGCGGCGTCCACCGGGCCGTTGCCCTGGGCCGCGCCCTCGAACTTCTCGCCGGCGATGTCCAGGCCGATGCTGGCGACGGGCTTGAGGCCCTTGCCGCTCGTGACCTGGAGGTAGTCCAGCTTGATGTGGGCGACTGCCGCGCGCTCGGCGCCCGCCAGGACCAGCAGGTCGTCGTCGTTGACCTGCTTCTTCTTGTCGGCCAGCTTGAGGAACTCCTGATAGAAGGCGTCCAGCTTCTCGTCGGAGAGCTTGATGCCCAGGGTCTCCAGGCGGTAGCGCAGGGCGGCGTGGCCGCTGCGGGCCGTCAGGACGATGTTGTTGTCGTCCAGGCCGATGTCCTTGGGGTTGATGATCTCATAGGTGGTGGCCTCCTTGAGCACGCCGTCCTGGTGGATGCCGGAAGAATGCGCGAACGCATTGCGGCCCACGATGGCCTTGTTGGCCTGGACGGGCATGTTCATCAGGCTGGACACCATCCGGCTCACCGGGTAGATGCGCGTGGTGTTGACGTTGGTCGTCAGGGGGATGTCGGAGTGGCTCTTCAGGATCATCGCGATCTCCTCGAGCGCCGTGTTGCCGGCCCGCTCCCCTACGCCGTTGATCGTCACCTCGCACTGCCGCGCGCCGTTGAGCAGGCCCGACATCGTGTTGGCCGTGGCCATGCCGAGGTCGTTGTGGCAATGCGTGGAGATGATGGCCTTGTCGATGCCGTCGACGTGGTCCACCAGGTATTTGATCTTGGCGCCGTACTCCGCAGGCAGGCAGTAGCCCGTGGTGTCCGGGATGTTGACGACGGTGGCGCCGGCCTTGATCACGGCCTCCACCACTTTCGCCAGGAATTCGTTGTCGGTCCGGCCGGCGTCTTCGGCGTAGAACTCCACGTCGTCGACGTACTGCCGGGCGTACTTGACGGCGCGCACGGCCCGCTCCAGGATCTCCTCACGCGTGGAGTTGAACTTGTAGCGGATGTGCGAGTCGGAAGTACCGATGCCGGTGTGGATGCGCTTGTGCTTGGCATACCGGAGCGCCTCCACGGCCGCATCGATGTCTTTCTGCACCGCCCGCGACAGCGCGCAGACCGTCGGCCAGGTCACGGCCTTGGAGATCTCCACGACGGAGTTGAAGTCGCCGGGGCTGGAGACCGGGAAGCCGGCCTCGATCACGTCCACGCCGAGTTCCTCCAGCGCCTTCGCCACCTGGATTTTCTCCACGGTGTTGAGCTGGCATCCGGGGACCTGTTCGCCGTCGCGCAGGGTGGTGTCAAAAATATAGATCCGGTTGCTGTCCATAAGCTCTTATCAGCTATTTGTTCTCGGGACGGAGTTCGCGGACGGCGGCGCCGGTGCGCCAGAGCTCGCTCTCACGCAGGGCCTTCAGCTCCTTCTCCAGGCCTTCGCGGTAATCCGGCTTGGAATTGGCGTCGATGGAGCGCTGGGCCTCGTTGCCGCAGGCGACTTCGTTGTACAGTTTCTCAAAGACGGGCTTGGTGGCGTCGTGGAAGGGACCCATCCAGTCGAGCGCGCCGCGCTGGGCCGTGGTGGAGGTGTTGGCGTACATCCAGTCCATACCCTTCTCCGCAAAGAGCGGCATCAGGGACTGGGTCAGCTCCTCGACGGTCTCGTTGAAGGCCTCCGACGGAGAGTGGCCATGCTCGCGGAGCACTTCGTACTGGGCGGACAGGATGCCCTGGATGGCGCCCATCAGGGTGCCGCGCTCGCCGGTCAGGTCGGAGTAAACCTCACGCTTGAAGTCGGTCTCGAAGAGGTAGCCGGAACCGATGGCGATACCGAGGGCCAGGGTGCGCTCGAGCGCACGGCCGGTGGCGTCCTGGTAGACGGCGAAAGAAGAATTGATGCCGCGGCCCTGCAGGAACAGACGGCGCACGGAGGTGCCGGAGCCCTTCGGGGCCACCATGATCACGTCGACGTCCTTCGGCGGGACGATGCCGGTGCGGTCGTTGAAGGTGATGCCGAAGCCGTGGGAGAAATAGAGCGCCTTGCCGGCGGTCAGGTGCTTCTTGACCACGGGCCACTGAGCGATCTGGGCGGCGTCGGAGAGGAGGTATTCGATCACGGTCGCCTTCTCGCAGGCCTCCTCGATGCTGAAGAGGGTCTTGCCGGGCACCCAGCCGTCCGCGACAGCCTTGTCGTAGGTCTTGCCGGGGCGCTGGCCAACGATGACGTTGATGCCGTTGTCCTTGAGGTTCAGGGACTGTCCGGGGCCCTGGACGCCATAGCCGATCACGGCGACGACCTCGTTCTTAAGGACTTCACGGGCTTTTTCAATCGTAAACTCATCGCGGGTGACGACGTTCTCGACCACTCCGCCGAAATTCATCTTTGCCATACTTTTCTTTGTTTTTTATTGGTTTCTATTTTTCAGATATTCTTCCATGACCCCGTGTTCCGCGGAACTCGTCGCGTTGTCCGGGAAACAGAATGCGCGGACCACCTCCACCTTCTTCTCGATAAAGCCGACCACCTGCTGCGCGGCGCGCTCGGTGGTGATGGCGCGGAAAGTGAAGTGGTGGATGCCCGGGAACTCCGACGGGAACACCGTCAGGCTCTCGATGTTGATGCCGCGGCGGGTGAAGATGTTGGAGATCGAACTCAACAGACCCACCTGGTTCTCGGAGTACACCGAGATGATATACATGCTGCTATTCTCCATCGCGATACCATTCATCTTTGTTCAACAGGATCTCGTCCAGCCGGCGTCCGCCGGGGACCATCGGGTAGACCATGCCCTTCTCGCACACGTGTGCGTCGAGGATGTAGGCCTCCTTGCTCTCAAGCATCTCGCGCACGGCGTCCTCCAGCTCCGCGCGCTGCTCCACGCAGCGGTAGCGGACGCCGTAGGCCTGCGCGATCAGCGCATAGTCGGGGTTGAGCAGGCGCGTCTGGGAGTAGCGCTCGCCGTAGAAGAGCTCCTGCCACTGGCGGACGTTGCCGAGCCAGTTGTTGTTGAGCAGGACCACCTTGACGGCCGTGCCCTCCTGCATGATCGTGCCGAGCTCCTGGAGCGTCATCTGGATACCGCCGTCGCCCACGAACAGCACGACCTCGCGGTCCGGCGCGCCCATCTTGGCGCCGATCGCGGCCGGGAGGCCGAAGCCCATCGTGCCGAGGCCGCCGGAGGAGATGAAGCTGCGCGTCTGCGCGAAACGCGAATAGCGCGCGCCCATCAGCTGGTTCTGGCCCACGTCGGTGACGATGATGGCCTTGCGGCCGGAAATCTCCGCCACGCGCGACACCACCTCGCCCATGTTGATCGGGCCTTCCTTAGGCTCGGTCTCGGGCGCGGCCACCTTCTCCGTCTCCACACGGTCGTAGCGGCGCGCGAGGGCGGCCCACTCGTCGTGGAAGGAGAACTTGATCTTGGCGGTCAGGCGCTCCAGCACCTCGGCGGCGTCGCCCAGGATGCCCACCTCGGCGGGGATGATCTTGCCGATCTCCGTGCGGTCCACGTCGATGTGGATCACCTTCGCCTTGGGCGCATAGTGGGAAGGGACGCCGGTCACGCGGTCGCTGAACCGCATGCCGATGGCGATGAGCACGTCGCACTGCTGCGTCATCAGGTTGGAGGCTATGTTGCCGTGCATGCCGGCCATGCCGACATAGTAAGGGAAGTCAGACGGCAGGGCGCTCAGGCCCAGCATCGTGGAAGCGGCGGGGATGCCGCCCTTCTTCAGGAAGGCCTTGAGCTGTTCCTCGGCGCCGGAGATCACCACGCCCTGGCCGAAGACCACGAACGGGCGCTCCGCCTCGTCGATCAGCTCCGCCGCCGCGTCGAGCGCCGCCTCGTCGGCGGGCGCAGGCAGGGCGTAGCTGCGGATATGCGTGCATTTCTCGTATTCATACCAGCCCACACCGACCTGCGCGTCGCGCGTGAAGTCAAGCACGACCGGGCCCGGACGGCCCGTGGAGGCGATGTGGAAGGCCTTGGCCACCGCAGGGGCCACTTCCTCGGGCTTGCGGATCTGGCAGGTCCACTTGTCGATCGGGCCGGTCATGCCGACCACGTCGGTCTCCTGGAAGGCGTCGGTGCCCAGGGAGGCGTTGCCCACCTGGCCGGCGATCACGATCACGGGCGTGGAGTCCACCATCGCGTCGGCCACGCCGGTGATGACGTTGGTGGCGCCCGGACCCGAGGTCACGATCACGACGCCGGGCTTCCCCGTCGCACGGGCGTAGCCCTGCGCGGCGTGGATGGCGCCCTGCTCGTGGCGTACCAGAATATGTTTGAGCCGGTCGGAATAATCATACAACTTGTCGTAGACGGTGATGATCGATCCGCCCGGATAGCCGAAAACCGTATCCACGCCTTCGGCGATGAGGGATTCCAAAAGGATTTCCGCTCCTGTCAAACGCTGCCCCATAAGCTAGTCTTCAATGATTCTGACCGCACCCTTGTCCGCGCTGCTGACCATCGCGGCATAGGCCTTGAGGCTCTTGGACACCGTGCGCTGGCGGAAAGGCGGCGTGAAGGCCTTGCGGCCGCGCGCCTCCTCTTCGCGGCGGCGGGCGGCGAGCTCCTCGGAAGACAGGGCCACGCTGATGCTGCGGGAAGGGATGTCGATCGTGATGATGTCTCCGTCGCGGACCAGGGCGATGTTGCCGCCGGAGGCCGCTTCGGGTGAAATATGGCCGATGCTCAGGCCGGAGGTGCCGCCGCTGAAGCGGCCGTCCGTCAGCAAGGCGCAGGCCTTGCCCAGATGCATCGATTTGATGTACGAAGTCGGGTAGAGCATTTCCTGCATGCCGGGGCCGCCCTTGGGGCCCTCATAGGTGATGACGACGACGTCGCCGCTGCCTACCTTGCCGCCGAGGATGCCCTCGCAGGCCGCCTCCTGGGAGTCGAACACGCGGGCCGGGCCCTCGAAATGGAAGATGCTCTCGTCCACGCCGGCCGTCTTGACGATGCAGCCGTCCTGGGCGATGTTGCCGAAGAGGACGGCGAGGCCGCCGTCGCGCGTATAGGCGTGCGCCACGTCGCGGATGCAGCCCGCGGCGCGGTCGGTGTCAAAGCTGTCGTAGAAAGTGCTCTGCGAGCCGAGCTGGATGTTGAAGCGGCCGCAGGGCGCCACGCGGTAGATCTCGCGCGCCTCGTCCGTGCAGTTCGGGGAGAGGATGGAATAGCGGTCGAGCTCCTCGGCGAGGGTCAGGCCGTCCACGCGGCGCAGCGAGGTGTCCACCAGGCCCGCGGCGGCGAGCTCGGCGAGGATCGCCACGATGCCGCCCGCGCGGCCCACATCCTGGATGTGGTACCTGGCGGTATTGGGCGCCACCTTGCAGATGCAGGGCACCCGGCGGGACAGCGCGTCGATGTCGGCCATCTTGAAGTCGGCGCCGGCCTCGTTGGCCACGGCCAGCAGGTGAAGCACCGTGTTGGTGGAGCCACCCATCGCGATGTCGAGCGTCATGGCGTTGAGGAACGCCGCGCGCGAGGCGATGCTGCGGGGCAGCACGGACTCGTCGCCGTCCTTATAATACTTATAGGCATTCTCCACGATCTGGCGCGCCGCCTTGCGGAAGAGCTCCGCGCGCATCGCGTGCGTGGCGAGGATGGTGCCGTTGCCGGGAAGGGCCAGGCCGATGGCCTCGGTCAGGCAGTTCATCGAGTTGGCCGTGAACATGCCCGAGCAGCTGCCGCAGGTCGGGCAGGCGTGGGCCTCGATCTCGGCCACGTCGGCGTCGCTCACGGACGGGTCGGCGGACTTGACCATCGCATCGATCAGGTCCAGCTTGGACTCGCCCAGCACGCCGGCCTCCATCGGGCCGCCGGACACGAAGATGGTGGGGATGTTGAGCCGCATCGCGGCGATGAGCATGCCCGGAGTGATCTTGTCGCAGTTGCTGATGCACACGAGGGCGTCCGCCTTGTGCGCGTTGACCATATATTCTACGCTGTCCGCGATGATGTCGCGGGAAGGGAGAGAATACAGCATGCCGTCATGGCCCATCGCGATGCCGTCGTCGACGGCGATGGTGTTGAACTCGGCGGCGAAACAGCCGAGCTTCTCGATCTCGGCCTTGACGATCTGGCCCGCCTCGTGAAGGTGGGTGTGCCCGGGAACGAACTGCGTAAAGGAATTGGCAATGGCGATGACCGGCTTGCCGAACTGGCTCCGCTTCATCCCGTCCGCCATCCACAGCGCGCGGGCTCCGGCCATCCTGCGGCCTTCGAAGGTTACACTACTACGATAATTCATAACTAACTACGGGGTATAGTTCCCCCACTACCGGTTACGAAGCTCGGCAATTTTTGTGGAAAAAGCAAGGAAAGGTGAAAAATATTTTGAAAAAATCTTAAAAATGCTTTACTTTGGGCTGAACAAAACGCGTTAGTTAGTTATGAAGATCCTGAAATTCGGCGGTTCTTCGGTGGGCACACCGGAGAGCATCCTCAGAGTTAAAGAAATCGTCAGTTCCCGCCAGGAACCCTCCATCGTCGTCGTATCCGCCCTGGGCGGCGTCACGGACCAGCTGATCCGTGCGTCCCGCCTCGCCGCCGCCGGCGACACCGCGTTCCGCGACGAGATCGCGCAGCTGCGCGCCCGCCACCACAGCGTCTGCGAAGCGGTGGTGGAAAAGACGCGCTGCAAGGCCGTAGAGGCCGAAATGGACGGACTTCTCGACCAACTGGAGCGCATCTGCGAAGGCATCTATCTCCTGCAGGTCCTGCCCCCCAAGACAGCCAACGAAGTGCAGAGTTTCGGCGAGCGCCTCTCTTCGCGCATCGTCACCGCCGCCCTCCCCTGCGCCCTCCGCTACGACGCCGTCGACTTCATCAAGACGCGCCGCCACGGTCTGCTCAACGAAGTGGACCAGGGGCTTACTTTCGACCTGATACAAAAGACTTTCCAAGGCTGGAGCCAGGCCGGGGCCACGGCCGTCGTGCCCGGTTTCATCGCCTCCGACGCCGTCTCCGGCGAGATCACCACGCTCGGCCGCGGCGGTTCGGACTACACCGCCAGCCTGATTGCGGCGGCGCTCGACGCCGAACTGCTTGAAATATGGACAGATGTGGACGGTTTCATGACCGCCGACCCGCGCATCATCAAGACCTCCTACGTCATCGACGAGATGACCTACGAGGAGGCCATGGAGCTGTGCAATTTCGGCGCGAAAGTGATCTATCCGCCGACCCTCTACCCGGTATGTGCGAAGGGCATTCCGATTCTCATCAAGAATACTTTCAATTTGAAAGCAAAAGGGACGATCGTGAAGAAAACCGTCGCTCCGGGCAGCACTTCCATCAAGGGAATCTCATCGATCGACGATATCGCACTTATCACCCTTTCCGGCACGTCCATGGTCGGCATCGTGGGTGTGGACAGCCGCATCTTCGCCGCCCTCGCCCAGGAGCAGATCAGCGCCTTCCTCGTCAGCCAGTCGGCTTCCGAGACGGGCATCTCGATCGGCGTGAGCAAGGGCGACGCCGCCCGCGCGCAGGAAGTCCTCTCCGAGTCCTTCGCGCGCGAAATAGAAAGCGGAGCGATCAACCCGGTCGAGGTGCGCGACGAGCTCGCCGCCGTGGCCGTGATCGGCGAGAACATGAAGCAGCACGCCGGCATCGCCGGCAAGCTCTTCACCACCCTGGGCCGCAACGGCATCAGCGTGATCGCCCTCGCGCAGGGCGCCGCCGAGTCCAACATCTCCTTCATCGTGGACCGCAGGCAGCTGCGCAAGTCGCTCAACGTCATCCACGACAATTTCTTCCTGTCCGAGTACCAGGAGCTCAACCTCTTCGTCTGCGGCATCGGCACCGTGGGCGGCCGCCTGATCGACCAGATCGCCCGGCAGCAGGAGACGCTCAAGCGCGACCGCGGCCTCAAGATCAATATCGTGGGCATCGCCCGCAGCACCCGCGCCGTCTTCGACCGCGCCGGCATCGACCTGGCCCGCTGGCAGGACGCCCTGGCGCAGGACGGCATCGAGATCGACCCGCAGCGCCTCAAGGAAGAGATCATCGGCATGAACATCTTCAACTCCGTGTTCGTGGACTGCACCGCCAGCCCGGCCGTGGCCGCGCTGTACGGCGATTTCTTCGACCACGGCATCTCCGTGGTGGCAGCCAACAAGATCGCCGCTTCCTCGGACTACGCCAATTACCGCCGCCTCAAGGACCTCGCGCGCAAGCGCGGCGTCAAGTGGCTCTTCGAGACCAACGTGGGTGCCGGCCTGCCGATCATCAACACGATCAACGACCTGTGCAACTCCGGCGACCGCATCCTCAAGCTGGAGGCCGTCCTGAGCGGCACGCTCAACTTCATCTTCAACACCCTGTCGGCCGACGTCCCGTTCAGCGAGACCGTCCGCATGGCCCGCGAGCAGGGCTTCTCCGAGCCCGACCCGCGCATCGACCTCTCCGGCAAGGATGTCATCCGCAAGCTCGTCATCCTTTCCCGCGAGGCGGGATATGAAGTGAACCAGGAGGACGTCGAGGCCAACCTCTTCATCCCCAATGAGTTCTTCGACTGCTCCGAAGAGGAGTTCTGGGCCAAGCTCCCCTCCCTCGACGCCGGTTTCGAGGAGCGCCGCCGCCAGCTCGAGGCCGAAGGCAAGCGCTGGCGTTTCGTGGCCCGGATGGAGAACGGCAAGTATTCCGTCTCCCTGCAGGCCGTGGAGAACCAGCATTCCTTCTACGTGCTGGACGGTTCCAACAACATCGTCCTGCTGACCACCGAGCGCTACAACCGCCATCCGATGCTCATCCAGGGCTACGGAGCCGGCGCAGACGTGACGGCCGCCGGCGTGTTCGCCGACATCATGAGCATTGCAAACATTTGACGGACTGAAGTATATGAAGAAGATCAAAGTATTCGCCCCCGCCTCGATCGCCAATCTCGGCTGCGGGTTCGACGTGATGGGCATGGCCCTCGACGAAGTCGGGGACGTGCTCGAGATGACCCTCGACGAGTCGGGCTCCGGCATCACCATCTTCAACGACACCGACGTTCCCCTGCCCACCGACCCGGAAGACAACGTCGTCACGCCCGTCATCCGCAAGTTCTTCGAGATGACCGGCCACGGCGGCTCCGTCCAGGTGCGCATCGTCAAGAAGATCTATCCCGGCTCCGGCATCGGCTCCAGCGCCGCATCCAGCGCCGCGGCCGCCTTCGGCATCAACGAGCTCTTCGGAGCGCCGCTGAGCGAGGAGGACGTGGTGGTGTGCGCGATGGAGGGCGAAAACCTCGCCAGCGGCGGCTACCACGCCGACAACGCGGCCCCGGCCGTGATGGGCGGCATCACCCTGATCCGCGGCTACGAGCCGCTGGACATCATCAAGCTGCCCGTCCCGGGCAACCTTTACTGCCCCGTCATCCACCCGCACCTGATGGTCTCCACCAAGGAGGCGCGCAGCATCCTCCCCAAGGAGATCCCGATGCACACCGCCGTGACCCAGTGGGGCAACGTAGGCGGCCTGGTGGCCGGCCTCTGCACCGGCAACATCGAGCTGGTCGGCCGCGCGATGCGCGACGTCGTGGCGGAACCCTACCGCAAGCAGTTCATCCCGGGCTTCGACGAGCTGCGCGCCAAGCTGCTCGGCGCCGGGGCCCTCGCGATGAACATCAGCGGCTCGGGCCCGTCCGTGTTCGCCCTGGCGAACCGCGCCGACATCGCCCAGCGCGTCGGCTCCATCATGGAGCGCCATTTCGCCCAGCAGGGCATCCTGTCCGAGACCTATGTCGTCAAGGTGTCCAACAAGGGCGCCCGCCTGATCGCCTAGCCCTATGAAGTATTACAGCACCAACGGGAAAGCCTCCCCGGCCAGCCTCGAGCAGGCCGTCGTCCGCGGCCTGGCCGAGGACCGGGGGCTCTATATGCCGGAACGCATCGCCGTCCTGCCGGCTTCGTTCTTCGACAACATCCAGACGATGACCTTCCAGGAGATCGCCTGCACGGTGGCGGACGCCTTCTTCGGCGAGGACATTCCCGCCGCGGAGCTGCACCGCATCGTGGAGGAGACGCTCTCCTTCGACTGCCCCGTGGTCCCCGTGACGCGCAGCATCGGGGCGCTGGAGCTCTTCCACGGCCCCACCCTCGCCTTCAAGGACGTCGGCGCGCGCTTCATGGCCCGCCTGCTGCGCCATTTCACGCAGCACACCGACGACAGGCGCACGATCCATGTGCTCGTGGCCACTTCAGGCGACACGGGCAGCGCCGTGGCCAACGGTTTCCTCGGCGTGGAGGGCGTCCACGTGCACGTCCTCTATCCCAAGGGCAAGGTCAGCCCGATCCAGGAATGCCAGTTCACCACCCTCGGGCACAACATCACCGCCCTGGAGGTGGACGGCTGCTTCGACGACTGCCAGGCCCTGGTCAAGAGCGCCTTCATGGACGCGGAGCTCACTTCGCGCCTGCGTCTGACCTCCGCCAACAGCATCAACGTCGCGCGCTTCCTGCCGCAGGCGTTCTACTATTTCCACGGCTACGCCCAGATGAAGCGCCTCGGCCTGGCCGGGCAGCTGGTCGTGTGCGTGCCGAGCGGCAACTTCGGCAACCTCTGCGCGGCGCTGTTCGCCAAGCGCATGGGCCTGCCGGTCAAGCGCTTCGTGGCGGCCAACAACGCCAACGAAGTCTTCTTCGACTACCTGCTGACAGGCAGATACGAGCCGCGCCCGAGCATCCCCACGCTAGCCAACGCGATGGACGTGGGCGACCCGAGCAACGCCGCCCGCATCTTCGAGCTCTACGGCCACGACTGGGAGGCCATCAAGGCCGACATCTCCGGCGCCGTGTGCTCCGACGAGCAGATCCGCCAGACGCTGCGCTTCTGCCGCGAGCAGTACGGCTATCAGCTCGACCCGCACGGCGCGTGCGGCTTCCACGCCGTCTACCACCACCTCGCCCCGGGCGAATCCGCCCTGCTCTGCGAGACGGCGCATCCCGCCAAGTTCAAGGACACCGTCGAGGCGGCCACCGGCCAGCCGGTCGAGATTCCGTCCCGGCTCGCCGCCTTCATGAAAGGCACCAAGCAGAGCGTCCCGATGGGGCGCGACTATGCGGACTTCAAGCGTTATTTATCAGAAATTCAGTAAGTTAAAATAGAACAAAGCAATGAAAGTAGCTATCGTAGGTGCAAGCGGAGCCGTGGGACAGGAGTTCCTGCGGGTCCTCGACGAACGCAATTTCCCCATGGACGAACTGGTTCTCTTCGGCTCCGAGCGGAGCGCCGGGACCAAGTACACCTTCCGCGGGAAGGAGTATGAAGTCAAGCTTCTCCAGCACAACGACGACTTCAAGGGCGTGGACTACGCCTTCGTGTCCGCCGGTGCCGGTACCTCCAAGGAATTCGCCGAGACCATCACCAAGCACGGCGCCGTGATGATCGACAACTCCAGTGCCTTCCGCATGGACCCCGACGTGCCCCTCGTGGTGCCTGAGTGCAATGCCGAGGACGCCCTCAACCGTCCGCGCGGCATCATCGCCAACCCCAACTGCACCACCATCATGATGGTCGTCGTCCTCAAGCCGATCGAGGCTCTCTCCCACATCACCCGCATCCACGTGGCGAGCTACCAGTCCGCCTCCGGCGCCGGTGCGCAGGCCATGGCCGAACTGCAGCAGCAGTACAAGGAGATCGTCGAGGGCAAGCCCGTGACGGTCAAGAAATTCGCCTACCAGCTGGCCTACAACGTCATCCCGCAGATCGACGTGTTCCAGGACAACGGCTACACCAAGGAGGAGATGAAGATGTTCAACGAGACGCGCAAAATCCTCCACTCCGACGTGCGCTGCTCCGCCATGTGCGTGCGCATCTCCTCGCTGCGCTCCCACTCCGAGGCCGTGTGGATCGAGACCGAGAAGCCGCTGAGCGTCGAGCAGGTCCAGGCCGCCATCGCGGCCGCCCCGGGCGTAACCCTGCAGGACGACCCGTCCACGCAGACCTACCCGATGCCGCTCTTCACCGGCGGCAAGGACGACGTGTACGTGGGCCGCGTCCGCAAGGACCTCGCCAACGACAACGGCATCACCCTCTGGCTCTCCGGCGACCAGATCAAGAAAGGCGCTGCGCTCAACGCCGTCCAGATTGCAGAATACCTGATTTCCAAGAAGTAATGACCGAAGGAAAAGCCATCTTATTGCTCCACTGTCCCGACCGTCAGGGCATCATCGCCGACGTGACGGGATTCATCACGCGCAACCACGGAAACATCGTCTATCTCGACCAGTACGTGGACACGGTCGAGGGGCATCTGTTCATGCGCGTCGAGTGGGAGCTGAAGGGCTTCTTCATTCCGCGCGACCATATCCAGGAAGTCATCGACGAGCTCTTCAAGGAGCGCTACGAGATGACCTCCAACGTCTATTTCAGTGACGAGAAGCCGCGCATGGCCATCTTCGTGAGCAAGATGAGCCACTGTCTCTACGACCTGCTCGCCCGCTACCGTGCGGGCGAATGGGACGTGGACATCCCCTGCATCATCTCCAACCACGAAGACCTGCGCTACGTCGCGGACCAGTTCGGCATCCCCTACCACGTGTGGAGCATCCTGCCGGACAAGTCCAACCGCGAGCAGGTGGAGCGCGAGGAGATGGAGCTCCTGAAGAAGGAGAACATCAGCTTCATGGTGCTCGCGCGCTACATGCAGGTGATCAGCGACGAGATGATCGAGCGTTATCCGCACCACATCATCAACATCCACCATTCTTTCCTGCCCGCCTTCATCGGGGCGCGGCCCTACCACCAGGCCTATGAGCGCGGCGTCAAGATCATCGGCGCCACGAGCCACTATGTCACGCGGGAGCTGGATGCCGGTCCGATCATCGAGCAGGACGTCGTGCGCATCACGCACAAGGACACCCCCGACAGCCTGGTGCTGAAGGGACGCGACCTGGAGAAGATCGTGCTCAGCCGTGCCGTCACCAAGCACATCGAGCGCAAGATCCTGACCTACAAGAACAAAACGATTATTTTCGGGTAGCCGGGAAGATCCGTTCGTCCAGCCAGGCGGTCACGAGGGCGATCTCGTCCGCCGTACATAGATTCAAGGCATTGAAGCACACGAATTTACGCGTCTTGTCCGCACGGAAGACGCGTATTTTCTTTTCCACGTAGCGGGCCACGGGACGGCGCTTGAAGACGAACGCGTGCTCCCGGTCGGAGAGCAGGCAGAGCCGGCCCCGGCGCTCCATATCCACATAGAAAGCCTCCTGCACCTCGAACTGCGCCACCGTGCGGAACTTGTCCCGCAGGTTGTTCTCCACCATGTCCGGGCGCTCTTCGGACCAGCGCTGGAACCAGCTCTTGTACATCGCGCAGGGGGCATGGCCCAGCCGCACGATATGGTCGCCCCCACCCATCATCTCGAGCGCACGCAGCATCGACACCTTGTAACCCACATGCTTGGGACTCAGGGTGCGGAGCTGGCGCACGAAGGCGGCGGAGAGCCGCTCGGCGTAGCAGACGGGCTCGTCGCCGCGGAAGAAGTCCTCCACCTGCACCGGGCGCATCAGCATGACGTCGTCGTTGGTATAAACAAAGCGTTCGGAAAGCTCCGGGATATTCCAGATCAGGGTGTCGATGGAATTGGAATTGAAAGTCGGCAGGAATGCCTCGCGGCCGCGGAAGATGACGCGATGGTCCACGACCACGACGTCGTCCACCCGTTCCGGGAAATGCTCCCGCAGCATCCCGCCCAGGTCCGGGTCCTGCCCGTCCGTGACGATGAAGACCTTGCGGGTGAAGGGTGCAAAACGCAGGATCGAAGCGACGCACCAGCGGATCTCGCCCACCGAGGCGTATCGGGTGGAGCCGCCCACCTCTTCGTTGGTCAGGGCGTCGCCGCTGGCATATTTCGCCCGCTTGGCCGACAGGACGGGATCGCCGCCGTCCACCCAGGGCAGCACGAAATCGATCGGGCCGTAGCGCAACTCGGCGGCGATCAGCGGCAAGAGGCCTTCGTCGGCCGGCAGCCAGCGGACTTCGGACAACTCGTCCGCGCCCAGCCAGCGGGCGGCTTCGTGTTCGTTGAGATGCATGGCGTCGGCCTCCAGCGAGCACCAGAAGCAGTGCATCGTCAGGTGGAATTCGGGATAGTCCCATTCGACGGTCTGCAGGAAACGGTCGATACGGATGTCGGCGTCCAGCTCTTCGCGGATCTCCCGCGCCAGCGCCGCCCGGGGCGTCTCGCCCGGCTCGATCTTGCCGCCCGGGAACTCCCACCAGTCCTTGTACGGCCCATAACCACGCTGGGTCGCGAAGATCCGGTCTCCCCGGCGGATCACCGCCGCAACGACTTCGATGCGTTTCATGACATAGACGCTAAGGAATCAGGCGGATGAAACTGATCGTACGCCCGCAGGAAATGCCTTCGCGGCGGGCGGAGAAGAACGTCTGGTCGAGATAGGAGTCAATCCCCGCCACCTGGATGGCAGCGGCGGGAACCCCCGCCTCCTCCAGCAGCCAGCGGTTGGCCTTGAAGAGGTCGAGGTGATGGCCGTCCGCCATCGGGACGCCCGTGTAGCCGGGATGGAAGGTCCAGATGTCGTCCAGCGGGAAGCCCTGCTCCTTGAAGAACTGGACCACCTCCTCGCCCACCTGGAAGCTGTCGGGACCGATGGCCGGCCCGATGACCGCCCGGACATCGGCGGCGTCGCTGCCGAAATCGGACTTCATCACGAACAGCACCTTCTGGCAGATGCGCTGCACGGTGCCCTTCCATCCGGAATGGATGGCGGCGACCACGCGGCGCCGGGGATCGTAGAGGAGAATCGGCACGCAGTCGGCCGTGTGGACGCCGACGGCGACGCCGGGCAGGCCGGTCACCAGGGCGTCGTAGCCGTCCAGTTCTTCCTTGCGCGTGTCGGGACGGTTCACCACGGCCACACGGAAACCATGGACCTGGTGAGCCTGGATGACAGGATATGGAAGCTTGGATTCGCGGCGGGTCGAGAAAGCCTCGACACCCGGGCCGAGATCATACTGGATGGACGTGTCAAGGGTCATAGCAGACACAAATATACTCAAAAAAACGCTAACGGCGAACACGGAGGACCGAAATGCCCTTGATCCGGGCATTCGCCTGCAGGTAGGCCTCGAGCGTACGCGGTTCGATGACAACCTGTTTCGCGGAGGTGGACGCGTGGATGAATCCCAGGCGGACGCCCGGTTTCTCGCGGTACGCAATCACGACGTGCGAGTAGTCCAGCCCGTCGACCGACGTCGCGAAGCAGAGGATGTCGCCGCTTTGGATACGTTCCTCCACGGCGGCCAGCCGCTCCTTCGGGACGTAGAAACGCGGCAGCGCGCTCACGCGCGTCTCCATCTCGCGGATGCGTCCGCGGTTGTCTTTCGCGTATTGCGACTCCCCCTTCAGGGGCGCGTAGCTGTCGGGATGCTTGGACATGAAGTCGACCGCGCGCGCATCGCGGACGCCGCCGAGCGCCTCGCTGAGGTCCTCGAACGCGCCCGTCTGCACGCCCTGCCGGATCCATTCCGTGGTGTAGTGCAGGCGCGAGGCGTAGCCGTCCACGGCGCCGTCGCGGTAGCGCGTGCCCTGCAGGGTCAGCGCCAGGTCCTCGAAAGTGGCCTGGGCACCGCAGCGCTGCACGGTGCGCACGAGACCAAGGCAGGTCTCGGCGAACAGGATGCAGTCGGTGCGGGTCAGGTAGATGCGGAGCCGCTCCTCGCGGCCTTCCTGCGTGCCGGCCTCATAAGGCTGGCCCAGCAGGTGCTTCGCCGCGCGGACCATCTGCGCGCCGGGCGCCTCCTGCGGCGCGGCCGCGAGGTCCTGCATCACGATGCGGGCCAGCGCGATGTCGTCCGCCGTGGACACATAGTCCTGGGCGGACGCCGCCAGCGGCAGCAGAAACAGGAGCGTCAGCAAGAAACGTCTCATTTCTCTTTGATCAGGGCCTTGCCGGTACGGCCGTCGATGCAGATCTGCAGGTCCTGCTCGAAGTGCACCTGGCGCAGGAATTCCGTCTCGAACGCCGCGGGCATCGCGTCGAGCCGCGCCGTGTCGAAGCATTCACCCTCGCGGGCGTAGGGATTGACATTGACGTAGCCGGCGTTGAAGGAAGTCATGTTCTGGAAGAAATGCGTGCCCTGGCTCGGGTCCACGCGGAAATTCTCCAGGCAGCACTCCACGATGGCACGCGCCTCGGAGATGTCGCCCCACTGCACCGGCACGCCCAGCGAAGGGATGCTGGAGCCCCAGCGGCCGTAGCCGATCAGGGCGTAGTTGAGCCCGGCCGTGCGCATCTGTGCGTTGAGTTCCTTGAGTTCGGCGGCCATCTCCTGCGTCTTCATCACGTCGAAGGCCGATTCCTTGAGGTACACGATGTCACGCACCCCGCTGATCCAGCCCGGGCCGATGGCGCTGCCGGAGCGCACCAGCGCGCCGGAATCGTCGATCTTGGACCAGTCCACCTCGGCGCCGAGGCCGTCGGACGAGATGGGACGCACCTGCAGGACGTTGAAGATGGCAGGGCTGTCGGGGGCTACGTCCAGGTTGACGGCGAACTCGATCTCGACGCCGCACTTCACCTCCTTCTGCATGATGTCGAGCAGCTCGATGAGGATGGCGGAGAGCGGGAAGGTATTGTATTTCAGGATATGGGCGAAGGTGACGAACTTCGGGCCCTGCGGGGCCGGAGAGTCCACCATGCGCATATTCTCGTAGTCGTACGTGGAGACCACCTTGGCGAAGCTGCGGAACCTGCCGCAGTCCGTAATCGGGATGCGGTCGAGGTTGACCGCGTCGTCGACGGAGGTCTTGAACTTGTCGGGCTGGAGATCCAGCGCGAACATGCCCTGCTGCGTCTCGGTCATCGTCAGATCGGGCGTGGAGGTCTGCAGGACGTTGCGCGGGTATTTCGGGGAGAAGCGCAGCACCTGGTCGCCGTCCACGACGGCCTTGCCCAGGCCGAAGGCGATCTTGGCCACGCCGTCCTCCGGCGTCTCATAGCCCAGCGGGTAGAAGTTGACCGAGCGGGCCACGCCCGAGATGGTCGGGAAGAAGTAGCCCTGGTCCTCGGAACCGCAGATCTCCTGCAACACGATGGCCATCTTCTCCTCGGAGAGGACGTTGGCCGTGGCCGTGATGTAGCCTCTGGAAGAGGCGAAATACACGGACGCATAGACGCTCTTGATGGCCTTGGAGAGCAGGCGGAGCTGCTGGTCTTCGTTCTCCGTATGCGGAATCATATAAGTCGAATAGACCCCGGCAAACGGCTGATAATAAGAGTCTTCGAGCTTGGACGACGAGCGGACCGCGAGCGGCTTGCGGACGTGGCGCACGAAGATGCGCAGCGCGTCCGTCAGCTCCTGCGGGAGCGTGGAGGCCACGAATTCCGAGAGGATCTCGGCGTCCGACAGGTCGGAGTTGATGACGTATTTGAGACCGTTCTCCCGGATGAAACGGTCGAAGAATTCGGTGGTGATCACCAGGGTGCGCGGCACCAGCACCCGCACGTCCTCCCACTTGTCGTAGAGGTCGTATTTCTGCAGGATGTGGTTCAGGAACGCGAGGCCGCGCGCCTTGCCGCCGAGCGAGCCCTTGCCGATGCGGGCGAACCAGATGGCGTCGTTGTAGGTGGCGGGATCGAAGTTCGCCACCACGCCGAGGCCCTGACTGATGCGGTAGTCCCGGATCATCCTGAGATTCATTTCGCGCACGTGCGCGATGTCCTCGTCGGAATGGATGCGGATCGGGCGGAACATGTCACCGATCGCGAAGATACCGCGGCCGTAGAGCCAGCGGGAGATGTAGTTCTTGTCGGCCAGTTCGCGGAGCGCACGGTCGGACATCGCCGCGATGACCTGCTCGAACTCGTAGAGGTTGCGGGCGCGCGCGGTCACGCGTCCCGTCGCCGGGTCCGTGACCACGAAGTCGCCGAACCCGAATTCGCGCCCGATGTAGTCCGACACCTCCTGGGTGAGGGTCTTGGAGCGCTTGTGCACGAAGCCCACGCCGAGCTGCTCGGCCACGGCGCGCATGCTCTCCTGCGACGACTGCATCAGGAAAGGCAGCATCGGGTTGTCGTTGCGCACCAGGCGGCAGAGGTCGATGCCGGCGTCGATCTTCTCCTGCTCCGGCTTGTCGCCCTTGTGGATGACGAAGCCGATGTCGGAGATCACGCCGATGACGTTGGACTTGTATTTCTGGTAATAGTCATAGGCCTCGTCGTAGCACGTGGCCATCAGGATCTTGGGGCGGGCGCGCTTGCGCTGGAACTGCTGCTCCTCGTTGAGCGCGTCGCGCACCGCTTCGCTGTTCTGCTGGAGGACCAGCTTGTAGAGCAGCGGCAGGTAGGTCGAGTAGTAACGGACGGAATCTTCCACCAGCAGGATCACGCGGGCGCCCATCTGCAGGCAGTCGTGCTCGGCGTTGAGCTTGTCCTCCAGGAGCTTGATGATGGCGATGAGGACGTCCGTGCTGTTGTTCCAGCAGAAGACGTAGTCGATGCCGGCGTGGTCGCTCTCCGCGATGCGGCGGTAGATCTCCCGGGAGAACGAGCTCAGCAGGACGATCGGCGTGCCGGGCGCCAGTTCCTTGGCCTGCAGCGAGAAGCCGAACACATCCAGCTTGCCCACGTTGTACATCGTGATGATGAGGTCGAAGTGGGTGTCCTTGCGGAGCACCTCGATGGCTTCCAGCGTGGATTCGGCCCGCACGATGGCCGGCGGGTTGCTCAGGTTGAGTTCCGCGTAGTCCTGCGTGATCTGGGCCTCGATGTGGCCGTCCTCCTCGAGGGAGAAGCTGTCATAATTGTTACAAACCAGGAGGATTCGGCGAATCCTCCTGGCCATCAATTGTGTATAATCCGTGTTGCTACTCATATACGGGGTTTAGACCAGACCCTGGTCCACCATCGCGTTGGCGACCTTGATGAAGCCGGCGAGGTTGGCACCCTTGACGTAGTTGATGTAGCCGTCCTCTTCCTTGCCGTACTTGATACAGGCGGCGTGGATGTCGGACATGATACGGTGCAGCTGCGCGTCGACTTCTTCGGCGGTCCACTTCTGGCGGATGGAGTTCTGGGTCATCTCAAGGCCGGAAGTCGCCACGCCGCCGGCGTTGGACGCCTTGCCCGGCGAGTAGAGCATCTTCGCGCCCTGGAAGATGGCGATGGCCTCCGGCGTGGAGGGCATGTTGGCACCCTCGACGACGCACCAGCAGCCGCCCTTCACCAGGTTCTCCGCGTCAGCCTTCTCGATTTCGTTCTGCGTGGCACAAGGGAGCGCGATGTCGCACGGGATGCGCCAGGGACGCTCGCCCTGGAAATACTGGGCCTTGGGATATTTGTTGACGTATTCCTTGATACGGCCGCGGCGGATGTTCTTGAGCTCGAGCACGAACTTGTGCTTCTCCTCGTCGAGTCCGTCGGGATCGTAGATAAAGCCGTCGGAGTCGGACAGGGTCACGACCTTGGCGCCGAGACGCATCGCCTTCTGGGCGGCGTACTGGGCCACGTTGCCGGAACCGGACACGACCACGGTCTTGCCCTCGAAGCTCTCGTTGCGGGTGGCGAGCATCTCCTGCGCGAAGTAGCAGACGCCGTAGCCGGTAGCTTCCGTACGGAGGAGGCTGCCGCCCCAGGCGATGCCCTTGCCGGTCAGGGTGCCGGTGAACTCGTCGCGGAGACGCTTGTATTGGCCGAACAGGAAGCCGACCTCGCGGCCGCCTACGCCGATGTCGCCGGCCGGCACGTCGGTGTCGGCGCCGATGTGGCGGGACAGTTCGGTCATGAAGCTCTGGCAGAAACGCATCACTTCAGCGTCGGACTTGCCGCGCGGGCTGAAGTCGGAACCGCCCTTGCCGCCGCCCATCGGGAGGGTGGTCAGGGAGTTCTTGAAGGTCTGCTCGAAAGCGAGGAACTTCAAGATGCTGAGGTTCACGCTGGCGTGGAAGCGGATGCCGCCCTTGTAGGGGCCGATCGCGCTGTTCATCTGCACGCGGTAGCCACGGTTGACGTGAATCTCGCCCTTGTCGTCAGTCCAGGGAACGCGGAACATGATGACGCGCTCCGGCTCGACCATACGTTCAAGGATCTTGAGGTCCATCAGATGAGGGTAAGAGGTCACATAAGGCGCTACACTCTCCACCACCTCACGGACAGCCTGGTGGAATTCCTTCTCACCAGGGTTGCGTGCGATCAGTTCATCCATGAACCGGTCGACGTAGTTCTGTGTGAATTTGTCCATATTTGGGGATTTAACTAACCGGATTCAAATGTAAGAAAAAATTTTAATAAATATTACGCTACAGCTGAAAAAATGTCAGCATTTTTGACATTTTGTCCTGATTATCAGGGTTTTACGGCCTATTTTGCGCCAAATTGTCCCATTCTGTCAAACGGCCTGCGAATTGTAAGTTCATAAGGCGTCCCCCGGTCGGGACAAGGAAAAGTTAAACGACATTTAAATTATAGGAGATTTGATTATGTATCCCGCAAGAAGAAACCAGGCTTGGATTCCAAGCGTTTTCGGAGATCTGTTCGACGATTTCGCCGTGATGCCCGCGAAGCAGTTCGCTTCCCCGGCCGTCAACATCAAGGAGACTGAAAAGGCCTTTGAGATCGAGATTGCGGCCCCGGGCATGACCAAGGACGACTTCAAGATCCGCGTCGACAACGACGAGGAGCTGGTGATCGCCCTGGAGAAGAAGCACGAGGACAAGGAAGAGCACAAGGGCGAGAATTACCTCCGCCGCGAGTTCTCCTACACCTCCTACCACCAGGCATTCACCCTGCCTGAAAACGTCGACGTCGAGGCCATCAAGGCCAACATGACCAACGGCGTGCTCGGCATCGTGCTGCCGAAGAAGAACCCGGAGAAGCAGGTACCCGCTTCCCGTCACATTGCGATCGAATAAGCGCTTCCCGCGCTCCCTCTCATTTGCCCGCAGCCCCGCTGCGGGCTTTTTTGTGCAGGAAGATGGAGACGATGGCGCAGAAGCCCATCAGGAAAGGATAATAGAGGTGCGGGATGATGGCGGCGGGCGAGATGCCCGCCAGGCCCGCCGCCATCAGCAGCTGCGCCCCGTACGGGATCAGGCCCTGCACCAGGCAGGAGAAGGTGTCCAACAGACTGGCCGTCTTCTGCGGCGGCACGCCGAAGCGCTCCGCGATGTCGTGCGCGATGCCGCCGGTGGTGATGATCGCCACGGTGTTGTTGGCGGTGCAGAGGTTCGCCAGGCTCACGATGCCGGCGATGGCCGCCTCGGCGCCCCGCCGGCCGCGGATGCCCCTGGACAGTGTCCCGATGATGAAATCGAGGCCCCCGCCGACGCGGATCAGCTCCAGCAGGCCGCCGGCGAGCAGGGTCACGATGATCAGTTCCGACATCCCGGCGATGCCCTGGCCCACGGCGCCGAGCCAGTCCACCCAGGTCAGGTCGCCCGAGGCGAAACCAATCATGGCCACGGTCGCGATGCCGGCCGACAGGACCACGGTGACGTTGAGCCCGCAGAGGGCCAGCACGATGATCAGCAGGTACGGGATCGCGCGGTACCAGTCCGCGGCAGCCTGGACGGGCGCCTCGCCCACTTCCCCGCCCCGGATCACGTACAGGACGGTCACGGCCAGGAAGGCCGGCAGGACGATGCGCAGGTTCGCCCGGAACTTGTCACGCATCTCGCAGCCCGCCGCGCGCGTGGACGCGATGGTGGTATCGGAGATGAAGGAAAGGTTGTCGCCGAAGAAGGAGCCGCCCACGATCACGGCGGCCATATAGGCCTCCGGAATGCCGCACTGGGCGGCGATGCCCGCGCCGATCGGGACCAGCGCCACGATGGTGCCCACGCTCGTGCCCATGGCCATCGAGATGAAGCAGGCGGTCACGAACAGGCCGGAGAGGAGCCAGCGGGGCGGCACGGCGCCCAGCATCAGCGACACCGTTGCGTCCACGGCGCCGATCTGCCGGGCCGTCTGCGCGAAAGCGCCGGACAGCAGGAAGATCCAGATCATCAGCAGCACGTTGGGATGCCCCGCTCCGCGGGAAAATGCGGCCAGGCGTTCCGCCAGCGGGCCGCGCATCACGGCGATGCCGTACGCGCCCGCGATCAGGAACGCCGCGGAAACCGGCACCTTGTAGAAATCCCCCGCGACCACGGAAGACACGAGATACACCAGGAGAAAAACCGCTAACGGGCTAATGGCCAGCAGGCCCTTGGATACACTACCTTTCACCATTCTTGACGCTTGACGGCACAAATTTAAAAAATTTCCCTATATTCGCTCTTCCAACCGACTGCTTATGTCCAAGCTATTCTCCACCCTGTTCGCCGCTGCGACCGCCGTCTCCTGCTCCATGCAGCAGCCGGCTTTCCCCGTTGCCAAGTTCACCACGCCCTCCGGCGAAGAGGTCGCGGTCACGATGATCCACCACGGTTCCATCGCCTTGAGCTACAAAGGATTCAACATCCAGGTCGACCCCGTCCGGAAGATGGGTGCGACCGAAATCGACTATACGGCCTTTCCCAAGGCCGACTGCATCCTGGTCACCCACGAACACGGCGACCACTTTGACCCCGACGCCATCAACTTCCTCTCCAAAGACGGCACCCGCGTGCTTCTCAATCCTGCGACGCAGGCCCTGCTGGGCCGCGGCGAAGCCGTCGCCAACGGCGACACCCTCCGCGTCGGCCCCTTCGGCCTGATTGCCGTCCCGGCCTACAATATCACCGAAGACCATCTCCAGTTCCACCCCAAGGGGCGTGACAACGGCTACATCCTCGACTTCGACGGCCTGCGCATCTACATCTCCGGCGACACCGAAGACATCGTGGAGATGCGCTCCTTCGGTCCCGTCGACGTGGCCTTCCTCTCCACCAACCAGCCCTACACGATGACCACCACCCAGTGCGTCGAAGCCGCGATGACGCTCCGTCCCAGGACCCTGGTCCCCTACCACCTCTCCGACACCGACATCCAGGAGATCAAGAACGTCCTCGACTCCAACGACTCCGGCATCGAAGTCCTCCTCTACGAAGAGCTCCGCTAGGACCCTCCCCGGCCCCGCCAGCCCCGCATCGTCATTCGATTACCCTACTTCGTCATTCGCCGGCTTGACCGGCGAATCTCCACCTGCCGGCCCAGCCCAACCGTGAGCGGCAAGTAGCTATCGGTCAATCGATTAACGAAACATTATACCCCGATTTCGGGGGTATAATAGTTTATTAACACGATATCAGTCAGAGCATTACGCCTCACGCTATGCACCAAGCGGCCGGGCGCGAATATCGTTTATTTCGCGCTCGGGCGCTCAGGCCCGGCAACGAGCGAGGCTGCGTCGAGCCCCCAGAGCTCGAACGCAGCCCTCAGCTCGTAACCGCCGGACGCAATGTCCGGCGGTGGTGCCTCCATCTGCCTCCCCCAAACCACTATCCCGCCTTGCATCCACACAATCTTTTCCCCCCCTCCTGCCCCCACCTTGTCCCTTATCCGCCGCACCCCGTTTTTACATATCCCTGATTCTCAATAACTTCCAATTTTGCTCAGGGGAAAATTCCCCAAAGCAAAATCAGAACCCACTCGCCCTCAATCACTTACAAAAACGGCCCGTTCCCATTATGTAGAAGAAAGAGGCTGGGAAAAGCGGCAGCTGCCCGGAAAGGGTTGGTGGGTGTTTTTCGTAAGTTGTTTGTGGATGGGTGATTAGGGAAAGTGACGGGGTGAAAAATGAACCAGTCAGTTCGCGCAAGGTGTTGATGATGTGATGTTTATGAAAAACGAACGAGCCTGGTGAGGCTGGGCAGCATCTGGCACCACCGCCGGCGATCACAGGGGTGACCTGGTGGGACTGGTATGGACCGGGCAGGATTTGGCACCACCGCCGGACATCGCGTCCGGCGGTTACGAGCGATGTCCGCCTGAGAGTTGGGGCTCTCAGGCGGACGCCCGTTGCCGACAAGCAAGGTGGCTGCCCAGGAGAGAAAAAGTCGGGGTTGCCGGGCACAAAATGGGGGTCTGGTGCCCCTGGGTGAGGGAAGAAGGCGGCGAGAGGAGGGAGGAAGGGCGACGGGAGCGGGATCAGTCGTCGGGGGTGACGGGCTTGAGGCGGTGGCGGTCGTAGGCCTTGCGGGATTTGTGGAGGACGGCGCGGAAGCGGACGGGCTTGCCGTGCGCCTCGATCTCTTCGAGGCGGGCGGCCCGGCGGTTCGCTTTCAGGTAGTCGTCCTCCGTGATGCGGAGGCGCTTGGAGGCTTTCTTGCGCGCCATGGCTCAGGCGGGATACTGGAGGTTGGCGTCGGTGGCCTGCTCCAGCACTTCGTGGAGGTATTTTGCGGCTTCCCAGCGCGCCATCGGCAGGTCGTGCAGCAGGTAGTTGCCGCAGTCGCGCGCCGCGGCGCCGGGCACCTCGCCCTCGTATTCCGCGATGAAGCGGAAGGTCTCCCGCAGGAGCGGCAGGATGTCGGCCGAAGTGAGGTCGCCGCGCAGCAGCAGGTAGCAGCCGGTCAGGCAGCCCATCGGGCCGAAATAGACCACGCGGTCCGCCCACACGGGGTGGTTGCGCAGGAAGGTGGCGGCCAGGTGCTCGATGGTGTGGATGGCGCCCTGTCCCAGGGCGGGCTCGCGGTTGGGCTCCTTCATCCGGATGTCGAAGGTGGTGACCACCTCGCCGCCGACGGCGTCCTGACGGGACACGTAGACGCCGCGCAGCAGCTTGCCGTGGTCGATGGTAAAGCTCGGTATCTTGTTCATTACAGCTTATCTATCAATAATTTGAGGAAAGAGAAAGAATCGTCGGCAACCTTCGCCCAGAAATCCTTGTAGAGCGCCGTCGCATCCTGGCCGGAGCCGTGGACGTCGCTGATCATCCGGAAGCTCAGGAAGGGCACGCCGTAGTGGTGGCACACCTGCGCGATGGCCGCGGACTCCATGTCGCAGGCCAGCGCGTCGGGATAGATCTCCAGCACGCGGGCGTCGTCTTCCGGGTCGGTCAGGAACTGGTCGCCCGTGCAGATGAGCCCGCTGCGGACCGGCAGGGCGGTCTGCAGGGTGAGCGCCGCGCGCAGCAGCGCCGGATCGGCGTCGAAGCGCTGCGGCAGCCCCTGGACCTGCCCCGGGAGGTTGCCCTCGCCGCACCACACGTCGTGGTAGGCGGTCTGGCCGCCGATCACGATGTCGAACACGTTCAGGCCCGCACCCACGCCGCCGGCGCAGCCGGAATTGATGATGCAGTCGGGGTGCTCCGTCAGAATAAACTCCGTGGCCGCGCGCGCCGCGTCGGCCTTGCCGATACCGGACTTGATAACGCCGGTCACCCCGGCCCTGCGCAGCGCCTCGTATTCCGAGGTCATCGCGACGATCAAACCTTTCTTCATAATCAGACAATATCAATGGACATTGCGCCCCGGACGCGGCTGCCTGCCGGAGAAGAGGCGCTGCGGGAGCTCCATCGCCAGGATGATGCCCAGGACGATGGCGACGGCGGCCTTGACGGCGCCGAAGCCGGTGGACAGGGCCAGCGGCAGCTGCGCGGCCACCAGGTAATAGGTGCACCAGAAGATGCCGGCCCCCGGCACCAGCGGGAAGATGCCGCAGAGCAGGAACACCTGCGCCGGGCACTTCTGGTCGATGGCGGAAACGCGGGAGATGACGCAGATCAGCACGGAAGCGAGGATGATGGCCACCGTGGGGCCGACCGCGGCATAGCGGGTCAGCACCAGGTAGAGACACCAGCCGATGGCGCCGATCAGGCCGGCGCCGGCATACTGGGCGCGCGGCACGCCGAACAGCGCGGCGAAGGCGAGCGTGCCCAGGAAGGCGGCGGCCGTCTGGACGGCCAGGCCGGCCGTCTCCGGATTGACGGTCATCCCCTGCAGGGCGATCATCCCGCCGAAGGCCCAGCCGTCCAGCAGGAAGCTGAACGCCACGCCGAGAGCGATGCAGAAGAAGCCGAGCAGCGCATCCGTCAGGCGCGTCATGCCGGCGATGTAGTCGGAATTGGCCAGGTCGCGCACGCCGTTGACGAACGGCACGCCCGGAATGAGCGGCATCACCGCGCCGATGATCATATTGCTGAGGCTGCCGCCGAAACCGATGCGGTAGAACACCACGCAGAGGAGCGTGGCGAGCAGGGCGTTGGCCATCCCGCCCACGATCTTGGACAGGTAGCGGCTGCTGACCAGCAGGATGAATACATAAAGGAGCGCGCCCACCACGAAGGTGGCGGCGCAGTCCAGCCAGCCGCCGCCGAACACGGCGCAGAACGCGGAAGCGCCCAGCGCCGAGCCGAAGATCTGCTCCCAGGCCGGCTTGGCCGGAGACTCGCGGATCAGCTTCAGGCGCAGGCGCGCCTGCTCCAGCGAACAGAGCCCATAGGCGATGTCGTAGCTGAGGCGGTTGACCGCCACGACCTTGGAAAGCTGGATCCCGCGGATCGGGATGAATTCCACATTGGCATAAGTCTGCGCCTGCCCGCCGCCCGCAGGGACCTTGTCCATCGTCCCGGTCGTGAAGATGCCGTTGCTGAGGACGAAGAAACTGCCGGAATCCACGCCGTAGGCCGACGCGATGCGCGCCATGATGTCTTCGACGCGGGAAATCTCCGCGCCGTTCTCCAGCAGGATGTGGCCGGCCTCGGCCGCCACCTCCAGCACTTCGGAGAAATTGCCTTGCTGTTGTTGTCCTTCCATGAATGCAAATTTACACAAAAAAACCGTACCTTTGCCACCCTTTATGATCCGCGACCTCATCTTCGATTTTGACGGCACCCTGGCCGACACCTCGCTCGGCATCGTCCGCTGCACGCAGGCGACCCTGCGCGAGCTGGGCGTCCCGGAATCCACCCCCGAGCGCATCTGCGCCACCATCGGCCTGCCGCTGCCCGACTGCTTCGCGCGCGGCACGGACACGCCACCCGAACTCGTCGCCGCGGCCTGCGACACCTACCGCCGACTGTTCGACGACATCGCCGTCCCCTGCATCGTCCTCTTCCCCGGCGCCGCCGAGACGCTCGCGGAGCTCCGCTCGCGCGGCTTCCGGATGTCCATCGCCACCTCGCGCGGCAGCCGCTCCCTGCGCATGCTGCTCGGGCGGATGGGCGTGCTGGACTACTTCTGCGCGATGGCCGCCTCCGACACCGTCACCCGCCACAAACCGGCCCCGGACCCCGCCCTGAGCGTGCTGGAGCAGACAGGCGGCCGGGCGGCGGAAAGCGTGGTCGTCGGAGACACCGTCTTCGACATCCGGATGGGACAGGCGGCGGGCTGCCGCACCTGCGGCGTGACCTGGGGCAACCAGGACCGCGCGCAGCTGCAGACGGCCGCCCCGGACTGGATCCTCGACCGCATCGAGGATCTTCCCGGAATCCTCGGCTGACGCCATCCGAACGGGCTTCCTGCAGAAAAAGGGGATTTTTTTCTCCCCGCCCCCGCGCGTACCGGAATTTTTAGTATATTTGCCCGATTGTTTGTTTTGTATTACCGAATTATGAGTATCCAACAAGATAAAATCCAGGAACTGGTCGAACGCCGCGCATCCGCGAAACTCGGCGGCGGCCAGAAGCGCATCGACGCCCAGCACCAGAAGGGCAAGCTCACCGCGCGTGAGCGCATCGCCCTGCTGCTCGATGCGGACAGCTTCGAAGAGTTTGACATGTTCGTGCAGCACCGCTGCACCAACTTCGGGATGGACGCGACCCATCCGGACGGCGACGGCGTCGTGACCGGACAGGGTACGATCGACGGCCGTCCCGTCTTCGTGTTTGCCCAGGACTTCACCGTCAACGGCGGTTCCCTGAGCAAGACCATGTCCGAGAAGATCTGCAAGGTCATGGACATGGCCGTCCGCGCCGGCGCGCCGGTGATCGGACTCAACGATTCGGGCGGAGCCCGTATCCAGGAGGGCATCGACGCCCTCGCCGGCTACGGTGAGATCTTCGAGCGCAACATCCTCGCCAGCGGCGTGGTGCCCCAGATCAGCGGCATCTTCGGTCCCTGCGCGGGCGGCGCCGTGTACTCCCCGGCCCTGACCGACTTCACCCTGATGGTGCAGAACACCTCTTACATGTTCCTCACCGGCCCGGCGGTCGTCAAGTCCGTCACGGGCGAGGACGTGGACCAGGAAAGCCTCGGCGGCGCCGGCGTGCACGCCTCCAAGTCCGGCGTGGCGCACTTCAGCGCCCCGTCCGAGGAGGAAGGCATCCAGACGATCCGCACCCTGCTCTCCTACCTCCCGCAGAACAATCTCGAGACCGCGCCCGAGCGTCCGACGCAGGACCCGGTCGGCCGCGTGGACGACGCCCTCAACGACATCGTCCCCGACAGCCCCAACAAGGCCTACGACATGTACGGCGTGATCCGCAGCATCGTGGATGACGGCGAGTTCTTCGAGGTCCACAAGAACTTCGCGAAGAACATCATCGTCGGCTTCGCCCACATGGGCGGCCGCAGCGTGGGCATCGTGGCCAACCAGCCCGGCGTGCTCGCCGGCGTGCTCGACATCAACGCCTCCCGCAAGGGCGCCCGCTTCGTGCGCTTCTGCGACGCGTTCAACATCCCGCTGGTCACCCTCGTGGACGTCCCGGGCTTCCTGCCCGGCACCCAGCAGGAATACGGCGCCATCATCACCAACGGCGCCAAGCTCCTCTTCGCCTATGGCGAGGCTACGGTCCCCAAGGTGACCGTGACCCTGCGCAAGAGCTACGGCGGCGCGCACATCGTGATGAGCTGCAAGCAGCTGCGCGGCGACATCAACTACGCCTGGCCGACGGCCAACATCGCCGTGATGGGCGCCGAGGGCGCCGTGGGCATCCTCTATGGCAAGGAGATCAAGGCCGAGCCGGATCCCGCCAAGCAGGCCGAGATCGCCGAGGCGCGCAAGCAGGAATACAACGACCTCTTCTGCAACCCCTACCAGGCTGCGCAGAAAGGATATATCGAGGACGTCATCGAGCCGCGCAACACGCGCTTCCGCGTGATCCGCGCCCTCGCCACCCTCGAAGGCAAACGACAGGAAATCCCCGCGAAGAAACATGACAACCTCCCTCTTTAGTCTGATGCTTCTCACCGCGGGCGGTGACCGGATGGCAGTGACCGATCCGCACGGATGGACCCTGACGATCATCAGCGTCTCCTGCGTCTTCACGGCCCTGATCATCCTTTACTTCATCTACAATTTCTCCGGCAACATCTTCTCGGGCAAATACAAGCGCAAGCCGAAGGCCCCGAAAGCCGCCAAGGGAGAGATCAGCGGTGAAGTGGCGGCCGCAATCGCCATGGCCCTGGAGGCCGAGGCGGGCGGCGAGACCGAGGCGGCCATCGCCACGGCCCTGCACCTCTATCTGTCCGACGCCGTCCACGATGTGGAGCCGGGCGTCATCACCCTGCGCCGGAGCCCGTCCGCATGGGACAACAAGCAGTTGAATTTCAGAAAATTACCCAGAAAATGAAAGCATACAAGTTCAAGATCAACGGCAAGGAATACAACGTAGCCGTCAACGGAATTGAAGGAAAGAACGCCGACGTGACCGTCAACGGCGTCAACTATCAGGTCGAACTCGAGAACGAGGTCGCAGCCGCTCCCGCCGCTGCCGCTCCGGCCGCAGCAGCCTCCCCCGCCGCCGCAGCTCCCGCTGCTGCGCCCAAAGCGGCTGCGCCGGCTGGCGGTAAGAAGATCGGCTCCCCGCTCCCGGGCGTCATCATTTCCGTCGACGTGAAGGAAGGCCAGGCTGTGAAGCGCGGCCAGAAAGTCGCCGTCATCGAGGCGATGAAGATGGAGAACGAGATCCTCGCCGAGTGCGACGGCACCATCACCGCCATCCATGTCAAGCAGGGCGATTCCGTCCTCGAAGGTGCTGACATCGTAACGATCGGTTAATGGAAAACATCTTCGACAGTCTCCAGCAGTTCTGGCAGTTCACGGGCTTCGCGAACTGCACCTGGCAGCACCTGATGATGATCTGCATCGGCTTGGGATTCATCACGCTGGGCATCGTCAAACACTGGGAGCCGCTGCTGCTCGTGCCGATCGGATTCGGTATCGTCATCGGCAACATCCCCCTCTTCTTCGACCCGACCACCGGCCTCGGCCTCAAGATCGGCATCTACGAAGAGAATTCCGTGCTGAACATCCTCTATCACGGTGTGAAGAACGGCTGGTATCCCCCGCTCATCTTCCTGGGCATCGGAGCCATGACGGACTTCAGCGCCCTGATCTCGCAGCCGCGCCTGATCCTGATCGGCGCCGCCGCCCAGATGGGCATCTTCGGCGCCTACCTGCTCTCGCTGGTGCTGGGCTTCGCCCCCAACGAGGCAGGTGCCATCGGCATCATCGGCGGCGCGGACGGCCCGACGGCCATCTTCCTGAGCTCCAAGCTGGCTCCGGAGCTGATGGGCGCCATCGCCGTGTCGGCCTACTCCTACATGGCCCTCGTGCCCGTGATCCAGAAGCCCATCATGCTGCTCCTGACCACCAAGAAGGAGCGCGTGATCCGGATGAACAAGCCGCGCGTCGTCAGCCAGCGCGAGAAGATCATCTTCCCGATCGTCGGCTTCCTCTGCACCGCGTTCATCGTCCCCTCCGGCCTGCCGCTGCTCGGCATGCTCTTCTTCGGCAACCTGCTCAAGGAAAGCGGCGTGACCAAGCGCCTCGCCGCCACGGCCAGCGGTCCGCTCATCGACGTGGTCACGACGCTGATCGGCCTCACCGTGGGCGCGTCCACCCAGGCGGACGTCTTCCTCAACGGCCGCTCGGCCCTCATCTTCGGACTCGGCCTCGCTTCCTTCGTGATCGCCACCACCTTCGGCGTGCTCTTCACGAAGTTCATGAACCTCTTCCTCAAGGAAGGCAAGAAGATCAACCCGCTCATCGGCAACGCCGGCGTGTCCGCCGTGCCGGATGCGGCCCGCGTGTCCGAACAGGTCGGACTCGAGGCGGATCCGTCCAACCACCTGCTCACCCACGCCATGGCACCGAACGTCGCCGGCGTGATCGGATCGGCGGTGGCGGCCGGTATCCTGCTCGGTTTCCTTGGATAATGGTTCACTGATTTCTGACACCTTTCAAAAAGGCGGCATTTTCTTTCGGAAATGCCGCCTTTTCTTGTTCTTTCAGGGTTTTTTTCCTATGTTTGCTAAACCTCTTCTAACCTAGATTAGCACTTTCCAAGACTAATAATTCATCCAGTATAATTATGTCCAATAAATTACAGGAACTTACGGAGAGGCTCTATCAGGAAGGACTCTCCAAAGGCAAGGAAGAAGGCGAGCAGCTGCTCGCCCGCGCCCGCGAAGAAGCGGGACGCATCGTGGAGGAAGCCCGCAAGCAGGCGGCCGGCATCGTGGCCGACGCCCAGAAGCAGGCGGACGACCTCCGGGACAAGACCAGTTCCGACGTCAAGATGGCTTCCGCCCAATGCCTCCAGGCCACCCGAAAGGACATCGAGGACCTGCTGGTCGGCGCCGTGAGCGCCGAGAGCGTGAGCAAGAGTCTCTCTGACCCCGACTTCCTCAAGAAAATCATCCAGAGCGTCGCCGAGCGCTTCAGCGCCACCGAATCGGCCGACCTCTCCCTCATTCTGCCCGCCTCCCTGCAGCAGGAGCTCGAACCCTGGCTGGCCGGCGAGCTAACCAAAGCCCTCGGCGCCCAGCCCAAGGCCTCTTTCAGCAAGAAGGTGGCCGGCGGCTTCTCCATCGGCCCCAAGGACGGCAGCTGGTTCGTCAGCCTGACGGACGAGACTTTCCAGGCCCTGATCGCAGAATATCTCCGTCCCGTGACCCGCAAGCTCCTCTTCGGTTAGCGAGATGGACAACTACGCATACATAATCGCCAGCCTGCCGGTCCTGCACCAGGAGGGCACCCGTCCGGAGCATTTTGTCGCCGAGGAACTCATCGAAGAGATCCGCGGCCAGCTGTCCCGGGCAGATGCCGCCGTGCTCGACCTGCTGCTGGAAGGATATGACTCCGACAAGCTCGATGCGGGCTTCTACCGCGACGCCCTGGCGGGCCGCGGCCGCTTTGTCCGCGACTGGCTGCGCGACCTGGTGGACGGCTACGACGCCGACGCAAGCGCGGATTTCTACCGGCGCGCGCTGGCGCACGGCAACCGCTTCATCCGCGAATGGTTCCGCTTCGACCTGGACCTGCGCAACGCCACGGTGGCCTTCCTCAACGACGCGCTGGGCCGCCCCGACGGGCAGGACCTCGTCCTCCTGGCTGAGCGCGAGGCGGAAGAATTCCCGGAGGAGGAAGCGGTGCAGCAGGTGCTCAACCGCGCCGACCTCCTGCAGCGGGAGCGCGGCCTGGACGACCTGCGCTGGCAGAAGGTCGACGAGCTGACCGCCATGGACGTGTTCGACCTGGAGCTCATCCTCGGCTTCGTGGCCAAGCTCCAGATCATCGACCGCTGGCTGAAGCTGGACCCCGAATCCGGCCGGGAGCTTTTCCGCAAGCTGGTCGAGGACATCCGCTCCACATACGATAACAAAAAACAGAATATAACGATATGAGTACAAAAGGTAAGGTAACGGGCATCGTCTCGAACCTGGTGACCGTGGCCGTGGACGGGCCTGTGGCGGAGAACGAACTCTGCTACATCACCGTCGCAGGCGAGCAGCTGCTCGCCGAGGTCATCAAGGTGACCGGGGACAAAGCCTCCGTGCAGGTGTACGAAAGCACCCGCGGGCTCAAGAACGGCGACGATGTCGAATTCCTCGGCAGGATGCTCGAGGTCTCGCTCGGTCCGGGCCTGCTCTCCGGCATCTACGACGGTCTGCAGAACAATCTCCGCACCATGACGGGCGTTTTCCTCAAGCGCGGCGAATATACCGATCCCCTCGACCGCGAGGCCCTGTGGGAGTTCACGCCCCTCGCGCAGCCGGGCGACACCGTGATCGCGGCCGACTGGCTCGGCGAGGTCAAGGAAGGCTGGTTGCCCCACAAGATCATGGTCCCCTTCTCCTTCAAGGGCGAATACACCGTCAAGAGCGTCGCTCCCGCCGGGAGCTACACCGTGGACCAGCAGGTCGCGGTGCTGACCGATGCCGACGGCGAAGACATCCCCGTGACGATGGTCCAGCGCTGGCCGGTCAAGGTGGCCGTCCGCGCATATAAGGAGAAGCCGCGTCCGTCCAGAATCATGGAGACGGGCGTGCGCTGCATCGACACCTTCAACCCCATCGCCGAAGGCGGCACGGGCTTCATCCCGGGCCCGTTCGGCTGCGGCAAGACGGTCCTCCAGCACGCCATCGCCAAGCAGGGCGACGCCGACGTCATCGTAATGGCGGCCTGCGGCGAGCGTGCCAACGAAGTCGTGGAGATCTTCACGGAATTCCCCGAACTGGTGAACCCGCACACCGGCCGCAAGCTGATGGAGCGCACCACCATCATCTGCAACACCTCCAACATGCCGGTGGCCGCCCGCGAGGCGTCCGTCTACACGGCCATGACCATCTGCGAATACTACCGGGCCATGGGCCTGAAATGCATGCTGCTGGCGGACTCCACCTCCCGCTGGGCCCAGGCCCTGCGCGAGATGTCCAACCGTATGGAAGAGCTTCCGGGCCAGGACGCCTTCCCGGTGGACCTCTCCGCCATCATCTCCAACTTCTATTCCCGCGCGGGCCAGGTCGTGCTCAACAACGGGCAAACCGGCGCCGTAACCTTCATCGGGACGGTCTCCCCGGCCGGCGGCAACCTCAAGGAGCCGGTGACGGAGTCCACCAAGAAGGCCGCCCGCTGCTTCTACGCCCTCGAGCAGAGCCGCGCCGACCAGAAGCGCTACCCGGCCGTCAACCCGATCGACTCCTATTCCAAGTACCTGGAGTATCCCGAAATCAAGGCCTACCTCGACGAGTCCGTCGAGAAGGGCTGGGTCGAGAAGGTCCTGCGGGCCAAGAACTACATCCGGCGCGGCCGCGAGATGGCCGACCAGATCAACATCCTGGGCGACGACGGCGTGCCGATGTCCTACCACGAGGCCTTCTGGAAGTCCGAGCTCATCGACTTCGCCTTCCTGCAGCAGGACGCGTTCGACGCCATCGACGCGCTCACGCCGCTGGAGCGGCAGAAGTTCATGCTCGACCTCATCCTGGCCCTGTGCGACAGGCCCTTCGAGTTCGACAACTTCGACGAGTGCCGCAACTTCTTCAAGGAGCTCATCAACACCCTGCGCCAGATGAACTACACCGAGTTCAAGGGCGAGAAGTTCAACGCATACGAGCAGCAGCTCAGACAATATCTCGCATAAGCTATGGCAACGAAAGCATTCCAACGCACATACACGCAGCTGCAGGCCATCACCAAGGCCACCGTCTCCCTCAACGCCAGGGGCGTCTCCAACGACGAGCTGGCCACGGTGGACGGCCGCCTGGCCCAGGTCGTCAAGACCAAGGGCGACAACGTCACCCTGCAGGTATTCTCCGGCACGGAAGGCGTGCCGACCAACGCCGAGGTCTCCTTCCACGGCGCGCCCCCGACCCTGCACGTGAGCGAGCAGCTGTCCGGCCGTTTCTTCAACGCCTACGGCGAACCGATCGACGGCGGCCCCGCCGTCGAGGGCGAGGAGCGCGAGGTGGGCGGCCCGTCCGTCAACCCCTACAAGCGCCGCCAGCCTTCGGAGCTCATCCCGACCGGCATAGCCGGCATCGACCTCAACAACACCCTGGTCTCCGGCCAGAAGATCCCGTTCTTCGCCGACCCGGACCAGCCCTACAACAAAGTCATGGCCGACGTGGCCCTGCGCGCCGACGTGGACAAGATCATCCTCGGCGGCATGGGCCTGACCAACGACGACTACCTCTTCTTCCGCCACGAATTCGAGTCGGCGGGCGCCCTGGACAAGATCGTCTCCTTCGTCAACACGACTGAGGAGCCGCCGGTGGAGCGCCTGCTCATCCCGGACATGGCGCTCTGCGCGGCCGAATATTTCGCCGTGGACAAGAACGAGAAGGTGCTCGTCCTGCTCACCGACATGACGCTCTATGCCGACGCCCTCTCCATCGTGTCCAACCGCATGGACCAGATCCCGTCCAAGGACGCGATGCCGGGCTCGCTCTATTCCGACCTCGCCAAGATCTACGAGAAGGCCGTGCAGCTGCCCGACGGCGGCTCCATCACGATCATCGCCGTGACCACGCTCAACGACGGTGACATCACGCACGCCATCCCGGACAACACCGGCTATATCACCGAGGGCCAGCTCTTCCTGCGCGCGGACCCCGACACCGGCAAGGTGATCGTGGACCCGTTCCGCTCCCTGTCCCGGCTCAAGCAGCTCGTGCAGGGCAAAAAGACCCGCGAGGACCATTCCCAGGTCATGAACGCGGGCGTGCGCCTCTACGCCGACGCCCAGAACGCCAAGACCAAGCTCGAGAACGGTTTCGACCTGTCCGACTACGACTTGCGCTGCCTGGACTACGCCAAGGAATACGCCACGCGCCTGCTCTCCATCGACGTTAACATCACCGTCGAGCAGATGCTGGACACCGCGTGGGAGATCTTCGCCAAGTACTTCTCGCCGGCCGAGACCGGCATCAAGCAGGCGCTGGTGGACAAATACTGGAAGAAGAAAGAAGAATAAGACGTGGCCATCAAGTTTCAATACAACAAGACCTCGCTGACGAATCTGGGCAAGCAGCTCAAGGTGCGCCAGAACGCCCTGCCTACCCTCAAGAACAAGGAGTCGGCCCTGCGTTCGAGCGTGCTGGAGGCCAAGGCCGCGTCCGAACGCCTGGCCGACGAACTTGAAGCCTCCCTGCAGCGCTACGACTACCTGGCCGCGCTCTGGAACGAATTCGACCCCGGCCTGATCCGGATCGCCGACGTGGACCTGGGCATCACCAAGGTCGCGGGCGTCAAGACCCCGCGCCTGGACGGGATCCAGTATGAGATCCAGCCCTTCAACGCCTTCGTCAAGCCCGCCTGGTACGCCGACGGCGTGGAGATCCTCAAGGAGCTCTCGCGCCTCGGGATCGAGTCCGAGATCTACGAGCAGCGGCGCCAGATCCTGGAATACAACCGCAAGAAGACCACCCAGAAGGTGAACCTCTACGAGAAGGTCCAGATCCCCGGCTACAAGGAAGCCATCCGCAAGATCAAGCGCTATATGGAGGACGAGGAGAACCTCTCCAAGGCCTCGTCCAAGATCGTCAAGACCCGCCACGCAGAAGAAGAGGAGGTAAGCCTATGATCGCCAAGATGACCCAATACTCCTTCATCCTCCTGCACGGAGACAAGGAGCAGTTCCTGTCCGAGCTGCAGGGCCTGGGCGTGATGGACATCACGCGCGCGTCCAAGCCCGTCGACACCCGTTCGCAATCGCTGCTGGACAACATCCGGACGCTGCGCGACGACATCGCCTGCACGGAGAAGGGCATGGACGACACGCTGGCAGAGCTGCTCGCCACGCGAGGCGCCCTGGAGCGCGAGCTCGCCGAGGCGGAGCCGTGGGGCGACTACGACCGCGGGCGGCTGGCCGTGTTCGGCCTGCACTTCTATCGCGTCGCCAGCAAGAAATACGATCCCGCCTGGGAGGAGCAGTATGCCATCCAGGTCGTGGACCGGGACGAGAAGGAAGACACCCGCTTCGTCATCGTGGGCGACGACGCCGGCTTCCCGCTCAAGGAGCTCCCCGCTCCCAAGCGTACGGTCGCGGAGCTGAAGACCCTCCTGCAGGAGCAGGACGAGAAGATCGATGCGCACCGCAAGATCCTCGAGGCCCGCAAGGCCGACATCCCGCAGATGCGGCACGAGATCCGCGTCCTCGAGAACGAGCTCGACCGCTACCTCGCCGCCACGGCCGCCGTGCCTGCCGCCGAGGACACCGTCGACACCCTCGTGGGCTTCGCGCCCACCGAGAACGACGCCGCCGTGACCGAGTACCTCGACCAAGCGGCCGTCTACTATGTCAAGAGTGAAGCGACGCTTGAGGACAACCCGCCTATCGAGCTCAAGAACAACAAGTTCGTCAAGATGTTCGAAGTCCTGACGGATATGTACGGACGCCCCGACTACAACGAATTCGACCCGACCCCGTACATCTCCGTCTTCTTCCTGCTCTTCTTCGCGATGTGCATGGGAGACGCCGGCTACGGCCTGCTGCTCGCGATCATCGGCATCCTGCTCCGCAAGTCGGACGGGATGAAGAGCCTCGCCCCGCTGGTCACGGTGCTCGGCATCGGCACCTTCGTGGTCGGCATCGTGATGCACACGTTCTTCGGCGTCGACATCTCCCAACTGGCGTGGATCCCCTCCTGGCTCAAGGCCGTGATGATCACGGGCACGATCGGGGGCTTCGAGGCCCAGATGGTGCTCTCACTGGCCATCGGTATCGTACACCTGTGCCTGGCGATGGTCGTCAAGACCGTCTACGCCACCCGCAACAAAGGCTTCCTCGGCTCGCTGGGCGTCTGGGGCTGGACCCTGCTGATCGTCGGCGGCGTCGCCCTCGGCACCCTGGCCATGCTGAGCCTGCTGCCGGCCGGTGTCGTGAAAGTGATTTTCATCGTACTGGGCGTCGTCTCGGCCCTGGGCATCTTCCTGTTCAACGACATCCACCGCAACCCGCTCAAGAACATCGGTTCCGGCCTCTGGGAGGCCTATAACACCGTCACGGGCCTGCTCGGCGACGTCCTCAGCTACCTGCGCCTCTATGCCCTCGGCCTGGCCGGCGGCATGCTCGGCAAGGCCTTCAACGACATCGCCACGATGACCCTCGGGGACGGTTCCTTCGGCTTCGGATGGTTCACCTTCGCGCTCATCCTCGTGATCGGCCACGCCCTCAACCTGGCGATGTGCTGCCTCGGCGCCTTCGTGCACCCGCTCCGACTCAATTTCCTGGAGTTCTTCAAGAATTCCGGCTACGACGGCAAAGGCCGCGTATATAACCCCCTTTCAAGCAATAACAATTAAAATCATCTCATAGTATGAACGAAATTCTTGGTTACCTCGGCCTCGGCCTCATGCTCGGCCTCGCCGGTATCGGAAGCGCCTTCGGCACCACGATCGCGGGCAACGCCGCGGAAGGTGCGCTCAAGAAAGCGCCCGAAAAGTCCAGCAGCTACCTGATCCTCTCCGCCCTCCCGGCTACGCAGGGCATCTACGGCTTCGTGGGATTCTTCATGTGGCTGCTCGTCTACAAGTTCGACTTCGCGGCCAACGGCCCCATCCTCTTCGGCGTCGGCCTCTCCGTCGGCCTGGTCTGCCTCTTCTCGGCCATCCGCCAGGGTCAGGTCTGCGCCAACGGTATCATCGGCATCAGCCAGGGCCACGACGTCCAGACCAACACCCTCATCTACGCCGCCCTTCCGGAGTTCTACGCGATCCTCGGCCTGGTCGGCGCCCTGATGCTGACGCTGGCCATCTAGGACCGACCGTTGAAAAAGATCATTTACCAGACGTTGCCCCGTCTCTGGGGCAAGGGACGCTTCTCCGACTGGGACGAGGCGTCCCTGCGTCATTTGCGTACGCTGGGCGTCGATTACGTCTGGTACACCGGCGTGCCGCGCCACGCCACGGGCAAGGACTTCGTCAAGGGCGATCCCGGCTCGCCGTATGCCGTCACGGACTGGCGGGACGTCAACCCCTACCTCGCGGACGACCCGGAGCGCCGGATGGAAGAATTCGACGCGCTCGTCGCGCGCACCCACGCCGCCGGCTTCAAGGTCCTGGTCGACTACATCCCCAACCACGTCGCGCCCGACTACCGGGGCGGCATCGTGCACCATGACTGGTGCGACGGCGACTGGACGGATACCCGCAAAAACGACTGGTCCGCGGAGGCCACGCGCGCGGAGATGCTCCAAATCCTCCGTTTTTGGGCCTCACGCGGCGTAGACGGCTTCCGTTGCGACATGGTGGAGCTGGTTCCCGCCGAAGGCCTGAAGGCCCTGATTTCGGCCGTAAAGGCCGATTTCCCGGACCTGCTCTTCGTGGCGGAGGTCTACGGCAAGGACAACTACCGCCGCTACCTCGAAGACGTGGGCTTCGACCTGCTCTACGACAAGTCCGGGCTCTACGACACCCTGCGGGCCGTCTGCTGCAGCGGCGCCACGGCCCGCGGCATCACCTGGAACTGGCAGTGGCTGGGCGAGCTGCAGCCCCGGATGCTGAATTTCCTCGAGAACCACGACGAGCAGCGGCTCGCCTCGCCGCAGTTCCTGGGCGACGCCCGGCGCGGCTTCGCCCCGCTCGCCTGCTCGCTGCTGCTCAACACGGCACCCTTCATGCTCTATTTCGGCCAGGAAGTGGGCGAAGACGGCTGCGACGGCGCCGACGGCCGCACCTCCATCTTCAACTGGAGCGACCCGCCCAGGCTGCGCCGGCTCTACGGCGCGCTGCACGGCGGCGCCCCGCTGCCGGAGGCGGAGGCCACCGTCCTGGCGCGCTACCGCGAGCTGACCGCCCTGGCGCAGCGCCCGGCATTCGCCGAAGGCGGCACCTGGGACCTCACCTATTGCAACGAGCATACGCCGGGCTACGACCCCGACCGGCATTTCGCCTTCGTCCGCTTCGGCGGCGGCGAAGCCTGGCTGGTGGTCTGCAACTTCTCCCCCGTCCCGGCGGCCGCCCGCATCGCGCTCCCCGCGGAGCTGCGCGCGCGCTGCCCCGGCCTCCCGGCCGTCGCGTCCGCCTACGTCGGCGCCCACGACGCCCGCATCATCAAATTCTAGAAAGGATACCCGACACCGAAATGGATGGCTGAGCTGCCGTGCAGCCAGTCACGCGGCTGCACCCAGCGGTCGCCCTCGGCGCGCGCCGGATCGTGGATCCGGAAGCCGGCGTCGAGCCGGATCAGGATAAAGTCGAGATTGACCCGCAGGCCGACGCCCCAGTCGGCGGCCACCGAAGACCAGGTGACGGGCGTCGTGCCCATCTCCCAGACGTTGCCCGCCTCGGCGAAAAGGGCGCCCTCCAGCTTCCAGAAAGCCGGGAAGCGGTATTCCAGGTCCGCCTCCAGCTTGAGGTTGCCGGTCTGGCTCGGAATCCGGAACGCATCGTTCATCACGTCGTTGCCAGGGCCCAGGGTACGGGCCTGCCAGCCACGCATGCTGTTGGCGCCGCCGCAGTAGAACTGCTTCTCGAAGGGCATCGCGACGGAATTGCCATAGGCGTACCCGACGCCGCCCACGAGATGCATGGCGACGGCCATGCCGTCGTTCCAGCCGAAACGGAAGACGCGGGCCAGGTTGGCCTCGGCGCGGATATACTGCTTGTACGGCAGGCCAAAGAGGGTATGCATCTTCCCCACCGGATGATCATAGGCCGGCAGGACCGGATTCAGCAGCGACAGCAGGTTGCCGGACAGGTCCAGGCTGATCCGCTCAGAGTGATAGGAGGTCTTGGGCACCACCGCAGGGTCGGTCGTATGGTAGAGCATCAGCCCGACGCCGGCGTCGACCTGGTCCTCGAAGGTATCCCGAAGATAGGGATAGGAATATAGCGTGCTCATGAACTCCGGGGCGATATTCGAGATCTTCACCACATTGAGGCGCAGCGGGTAGATCTGGTAGAAATAGTTGCGCCGCATCTGCCCGGAATAGCCGAAGTTGAAGGAGGACAGCAGCCGCACGTATTCGGGCCGGTTCTGGTAGTTGAACGAGACCTTGAACTCCGTCCGGGGGATGTTGTCGCCGCGGATGCGCGCGATCGGATAGCCCAGCAGGCGCGGGACGCTCAGCTGCGCGCTCACGCCCAGCTCGGTCGAGGACACCGTCGAATTGGGGATCCACTGCCAGTTGCCGGTGAAGCCCAGGTCGAGCCACTCGCCGCCGTGGAAGAGGTTCTTGTGGAAGAAATTCAGCTGGGGCGAGAAGCCCAGCAGGCCGGAGGCATTGGTGGACGCCTCCAGGTTGGCCTTGAAGCCGAGCTGCTCGGTGCCGGACAGGATGATGTTGACATCCACCGTATTGCTGTCCGCCGGACTCGTCTCGATGGTCACGTTGTTGAAGACCTTGAGCGAAGAGAGGCGGTTGTAGGTCGAATTGATCACCCGCTCGTTGTAGGGAGAACCCGGGCGGATGCGGTTGTATTTGCGCAGCAGCGACTCGCTGAACGGGATGCCTTCCGGATGCATGATGTTGACCTCCCCGATGCGGAAACGGCGGATCGGAGCGTCGAACGAGGGGTCCTCGCCCCGGGTGTAGCCGCGGATGCGGTAATAGAGCTTGGTCCGGTCGGTGAGGGTGTCCGCCTCGAAGAAGTAGTGGTTCTTGTTGAATCCGTAGTAGCCGCGGTTGCGGAAGACGGCGGCGCCGCGGACGGTCTCGGCCTCCAGGGCCTTCTCCGACAGGTAGTCGCCGACGTGAATGCTGATGTTGGCGCTGTCGGCCTTGAACGCCGCGCCGAAATCGCTGTTGGGCACGTCGAAGATGATGGTGTCGATGGGATAGCGCTTGCCGGGCTCGACGATATACTTGACACGGGCCAGGCGGCCCTTGTAGTCCACCTCGCCGCGGACCTTGGAGCCGTAGTAGCCGATTGAGGCCAGGTGGGCGGCGATGTTGTCGCAGGAGCTCCGGACCGAGGTCGGGTCGAAGACGACGGGCTCGTCGCCCATCGCTTCCCAGAACTTGTTGATGCCCTTGCCGCTGCCGTTGGACCAGTTGTAGATGCTCAGGGCCGGACTCCAGCCGAAGACCTGGCCCTTGTTGGGCTGCTGGCGGATGTAGGAAGCCACCTCCGCCGGCGGGAGCTTCTCTCCCTCGAACGCGATCTTGTTGGATACGAGACGGTATGTCCCTTCCGGGAGCAGTTTTGTAGTACTGCACGAGGTAACCGCAAACAACAATATGACTGCCAGCGCGATACGTTTCATCTTCTTCTGAATTCTGAAAGGGTGACGGCCGTCGCGGCGGCCACGTTGAGCGACTCGGCACCGGACTTGCCGAAGGCGGGGATCGTCAGCCGGGCGTCCACCTCGGCGGCCACTTCCGGGCGGATGCCGTTGGCCTCGTTGCCCATCACGACGAGCCCCGCGGGCTGCAGCTCCTCCCGGTAAAGGTCCTTCCCGTCCAGGAAAGTGCCGTAGACGCGCATCCCCGCTTCGCGGAAACGCCGGGCCAGGGCCGGGATGTCCGCCGTCACGAGGCGTACCCGGAAGACCGACCCCATTGAGGCCTGGATGACCTTGGGGTTGTACAGCTCCACGCAATCGCGGGAAGCGTATACGGCCTCCACGCCGAACCAGTCCGCAATGCGGATGATCGTGCCCATGTTGCCGGGATCGCGGATCCCGTCCAGGGCCAGGCAGAGGCCGCCCACGGGCTCGTCGGCGGCCGGCTCGGGCCGGGCCACGACGGCCAGCACGGGCGAGGGCGACGAGAGCTGGCTGATACGCGCCATGACGGCATCCCCGATCTCCTCGCGGCGCAGTACGCGCACCACCTTGAGGCCGGAGTCCAGGGCCTCCTGCACCAGCTTCTCCCCTTCGACGACAAACAGGCCGGTGGCGTCGCGGAACTTCTTTTCGCCCAGCGACCGGATCTGCTTGATTTCTGCCTGCGTGATACTCATATCCTACAAAGATACGAAAGAGTTGGCAAAGAAAAAACCGGACCCTCACAGAAAGGATCCGGTTTCTGTCAATCTCGAATCGATTAGATCTCCTCCACGACGGCGGAGTCGGCGGCGTTGCGCATCACGGAAGCGATGCCGGCCTTCATCGTGCGCTCGGAAGCATACATCTGGCTGGCGCCGATCACCTGGCCGTTGCTGGCCTTCAGGTTGAAGAAAGGCTTGCCATTCTTGGCGACCTTGATCTCATAACGCTCTGCCAGGGGGCCATTCTTCTTGACGGACTCGATGCCGTTCATGCAGGCGGCCTTGGTGTTGTAGCCTTCGCTCGTGAGGATAACCTGGCCGTTGGTGGCCTTCAGGTTGAACTGGAACTCGCCGTTCTTACGGACAGTAACAACAAATTTTCCCATTGTCTTATAAGTTTTAGAGTGTTAAAAGGATAGTCTCTTTTCAACAAATATAAGAATTAATTGATTCGCTGCACCCCATTTTTCCCATTATTTTTCATTTTCAGCGGGTTAACAAAAATGTTAGAATCTTTTACTTTTATGTTTCGTCAATTATCAATCAATGGTTTATATGCCGTTTTCAAAAGAGAGGGGGACTTTCCGCTGAAAATGCAATTTTTTGTACCTTTGCACCGTAATCATACGCCATGGACAACTATCAGATACGCAAAGAGCTCTACGACGCCGCTTCTCTCTATGCCGGTTTCGACCCCGCGGACGAGAATTCCTACGGATCCTGCTACGACGCCCGCGTCTATGCGGACTTCCTCGCCTCCGGCAAGCGGAGCCGCGACCTGGCGGTCACCCTCCCCCGGACGCTGCACGACCATTCGATCAGCGACGCGCTCTACCGTTTCCTCGGCGGCTACGATCCCTTCCAGATCGTCGGCGTGATGGGCGGCCACGCGATGAAGCGCAGCGACGCCTCCTACCGCAACGTCGCCCTCATCTGCAAGCGGCTCACCGAGCAGGGCAAGCTGATGGTCTCCGGCGGCGGGCCCGGCGCCATGGAGGCGACGCATTTCGGCGCCTGGATGGCCGGGCGCAGCGACGCCGAGCTGGACGCCGCGCTCGACATGCTCCGCGCCGCGGACACCTTCCGCGACAGCGGCTGGCTCTCCACCGCCTTCCGCGTGATGGAGCGCTTCCCGCAGGACAGATACAAGAGCCTCGGCATCCCGACCTGGCTGTACGGCCACGAGCCGTCCACCCCGTTCGCGACGCAGATCGCCAAATACTACGACAACAGCATCCGCGAGGACACCATCCTCACCATCGCGGTCGGCGGCATCATCTTCACCCCCGGCTCCGCCGGCACCATCCAGGAGATCTTCCAGGAGGCCGCCCAGGACCACTACAAGACCTGCGACGTCTCCAGCCCGATGGCCTTCCTGGGCAAGGACTACTTCACCAGGGAGATCCCGGTCTATCCTTTCCTGGAGGACATGCTGGCCCGCGGCAAATACCACGACCTGCTGCTCTCCATCTCCGACGATCCCGACGAGGTGGTCCGCGAGATCCTTTCCTTCAACCGGGACAACGCAATCTGCACTCACTAGTTAAAACATAACAATATGGATATCAAATCAATCGGCGTTCTTACCTCAGGTGGAGATGCACCTGGAATGAACGCAGCCATCCGGGCCGTGACCCGTGCCGCCATCTACGAAGGCTGGAAGGTCTACGGCATCTACCGCGGCTGGGAAGGCCTCATCTCGGGCGACATCAAGGAGTTCTCCAGCTCCAGCGTCAGCAACACCATCCAGCGCGGCGGCACCATCCTCAAGACCGCCCGCAGCGAGGAGTTCCGCACCAAGGAAGGCCGAGCCAAGGCGGCGGCCAACATCAAGAAGTTCGGCATCGACGCCCTGGTCATCATCGGCGGCAACGGCTCGCTCGAGGGCGCCCAGATCCTCGCCCGCGAATACGACATCCCGGTGATCGGCCTGCCCGGCACCATCGACAACGACCTCTACGGCACCGACTCCACCATCGGCTACGACACCGCGCTCAACACCATCGTGGAATGCGTGGACAAGATCCGCGACACCGCCAACAGCCACGACCGCATCTTCTTCGTGGAGGTGATGGGCCGCGACGCCGGCTTCCTGACGCAGAACAGCGCCATCGCCGCCGGCGCGGAGGCCGCCATCATCCCGGAGGACCAGACCGACATCGACCAGCTGGCTTCCTTCATCGAGCGCGGCATCCGCAAGAGCAAGAACAGCTCGATCGTCCTCGTGTCCGAGAAGGACGGCGGCGCCATGCACTACGCCGAGCGCGTCCGCCAGGAGTATCCCGAATACCAGGTGAAGGTCTCCATCCTGGGCCACCTGCAGCGCGGCGGCGCCCCCACGGCGCAGGACCGCATCCTCGCCAGCCGCCTGGGCGTGGCCTCCATCGAGGCCCTCAAGGAGGGACAGCGCAACATCATGGTGGGCATCAAGAACGACCAGATCGTCTACGTCCCCATCTCCCGCGCCGTCCGCTACACCAAGCCGATCGACAAAGAGCTCATCAATGTGCTCAGCATTTTGTCAATTTAAAAAATAGTGTTACATTTGCATCCGCAAATTGGAACGGGGTATTAGCTCAGTTGGTAGAGCGTTAGGTTCGCAATCTAGAGGTCAGGGGTTCGACCCCCCTATACTCCACAAAAAAGGCTGGCAGAGATGCCAGCCTTTTTTGCGGAGTATGGTATCCATCCCTGGGTCGCTTCGCTCCGATTTCCCCAAATGCGGGCATAATCCTTGCGGGGAAGGCGCACAGGCGCATTTTGCGCTATGGTATGAAAATAAAAACAAACGAATGAATATTCTGATCATCAACGGAAGCCCGCGCAAGAAGGGCAACATCTCGCAGATGCTGGGCATCATGCGGGAGGAAGCAGAGAAGAAAGGCGACAAAGTTGAAACCATCTATACCAACGACTTGCAGGTCAAACCCTGCATCGGCTGCATGGCCTGCCGCTCCAAGGGCACGTGCGTGCTCGCCGAAGACGACTCGCAGCGCGTACTGAAGCTGCTGCAGGACGCCGACGCCGTCATCCTCGGCGCCCCCTGCTACTGGGGCAACATCCCCGGCCAGATGAAACTGCTGTTCGACCGCCTGGTCTACGGCATGATGCGCGACACGCCGCGCTTCCCCGAGCCGCTCATGAAGGGCAAGAAGTGCATCCTCGTGAGTACCTCCACCACCCCCTGGCCCTGGAACATCCTCTTCAACCAGTCCCGCGGCGCCGTCAAGGCCCTGCGCGAGATCTGCCGCTACGCCGGCTTCAAGATCGTCGCCACCGTCGAGCGCGGCGGCACCGCCATGCGCCCCGAACTCAGCGAAAAAGACAGACAGCGCTGCCGCAAAGCCGCCGCAGCGCTGTATTGATCACGAGCCAGCCGGATTAGATCCCCCGCTGGAGCACCTGTCGGAATAGCTCGGCGATCCCGGGTGAAAGTACCGGATCGCCGACCAGGACGGGCGTGCCCTGCCGGTTCACCAGGAATGAGTGCAGCCGGGAATCTCGGGCAGCTGCGGGGTTCAGCGTCAGGAAGGTGTTATCTTCATCTACGTACATCGGAATACCCAAATTGCGATCAGCGACATACTGGGCCAACGGAATCCTGGAAAAGCTTCGGTTAGCCAGCAAGATTACCACTTCAACCTGAAAAGAAGCCGCTTCAGAAATGATTCTGCCGTATACCGGCATTTCGGAAATCCGGCAAGGCACACACGACGAGGAGTCCACATAAACAATCAACTTCGCCTTCTCCCGCAGGGAATCCGGCATGGGATACACCTCCCGCCCATCAATACGCACGACCTTCTCCGGCAGCACGACCGTGCTGGCCATCAATTTCTTGACCTGCGAGCGCAGGCGCATCTCCTCGCATCCCGTCGAGACCAGGACAAGAGCCAGAAGGAGAACAAACAAGGAACGACGTCTCATATTGAATTACTTATTCGGGACAATCCCGACGACGAAATCTGCCGGGACGAAACCGAAATGACGACTGTCCCAGCTGTTCAAGAAGTTGTCTCCGACAAAGAAATACCAGTCCTGCCGGAAAGTATAAGTACTGCCAGGGATCTCTTCCGAAACGCTTTCAGCGCAGCGCCGTTCCCAATCGATCACCCGGCCATAATGGCGCAGCGCGACACTGTCCAGCGCGACCGTCATTCCGCGTTTCGGCACCACGATGGGGCCGAAATCCCTCAGCGTCCAGCGCTCCTTTTCCCCGGCGAAATTTCCAGCCTGAAGAGAAACCCTTTCCGGAAGGGCGAAAGCCATGAAATCCATGAACGCATCGGCCTTACTCCCCTGCCCGATGCGGCCCTGGAATTCCCCGCCGCCCACGAGCCGACCGTCAGCAATCAATACCGTATCGCCCGGAATGCCCCAGCAGCGCTTGCAATAGACATAGTTGATCTTGAAAGCGATGCTGTCGCCTCCCCGACCATACGGGCAATTGAATACCGCCACGTCTCCGACGCGGAGTTTGCGCACACCCGGCAGACGGATGCACTTCAAATCCCCGCCTCTGAAATCATACTTCGTATAGATCCGGGGCCCCATCAAGAGCTTGTTCACCCGGACTTTTTGTCCAGCGGTCAGCGTCGGTACCATCGAGACACCGGAGATGCTGAACCGGTCGGCGACGAAAGCCCGTCCGACATAATGCAGGACAGGCAAGCCGATCAGCAGGGCTAACAACCACTTAAGGAACGGATACTTCCGGGACGTTTTCACCGCGCGTCAGGAGATTTCGGGCAAACGATAGACAAGAAGCTTGCAGGAAGGCTCCGCAGACAGGCACCACAATTCATTCCCGTCAATGAAGATATCCGTGACATGCTGCGACAGATCGTATCTGGTCACAAAATTCCCATCCCAGTCATACACGATCAGGTGGTTGGCCTCATCGGCAGGTCCCTTCCTGTTTTGTCCGGAATAAAGAAGATAAACATAGTCTTTGTCCGACGTTATTCCTATGAACGTGTTCCTATCTATTCCTATAACGATATCACCATTCCCAGCTACCCCCAACTTCGGCATTCCGTATTCCAGACGTTTCACCTCCTTCAATTTCCGGTCTTCGACGATGGCGAAAGAGAGTGCGTCCATCGCGACATGTCCAACGCAAAGCCGCTCCTTATCCGGATGAACCGTCATCAAGACAGAACAGAAAAACGCGTGAGTCGATACCCGGTCCGTCCTCTCTACGCCTTCGACTTTGGGGCGCGCGATGACATTGCCGACATAGCCGTCCACATCCCATAGGGAATACCAGGCGTTCTCATCAAATGTATTATAGTAAGGAACCGGAGAAACGTATCCACCTTTCACCTTCCGGAGGCGGCTGAATGCATTATCCACTGATTTGAAAACGCCCAGCGTATCCAGCGGGGGGATATGGTCCTCGTCCAGCGACGCCATATCCAGCGATACCGTCATCAACGAATATGAATCGGTCAACGTCACTCCGGTTCCTTCCAAATAAAAGTTACTCCCATACAGCATTTCTCCCGGACCGCGTCCCACCGCAATCGTCTTCTTCGCACTCCGCGTATCCAGATTCAGCACTGTCAGGTTGTATTCTGTCCATAGTTCATGGATAGCAACCCAACGCCCATACTTGACCAGATAGCCAGTAGACAAGACCCCGAACTGCTCCAAATCCAGAGAATCAACCGGAGTCAAGACAGTCGCGGCCGGAGGAAGCGAGGCAAGAAAGTTCGCGTTTTTATGGCGAGAACAGCCGAACGCAAGAAAGACGGCACAAGAGAGAAAGGCAAGGAGGTGTCTCACAAGATACAAGTATTACTCTTTTATCTAGTCATAATAATGCAAGAACTCAGTCGTTATATCGTCTCGTACAGAATTCTCAAAGGGAATCACCTCGTCAGGAAACACATATTCGCAATGCGTACCTTTGTTCGATGCACACACATACGGCAAGTCAGACTGAGACAAAGCCTTTACATCCGCAGAGAGAAGCTCAGAAGAATCGTTTCCGATAAAACAGAGAGCAGATACGCCCATCGCAGCGACCGCTGCAAGTCCGATGAAAATCTTTTTCATACTTTTCATAATTGTTGAAAGTTTGTGTCCCCAAAGGGACGGTTAATAGTTAAATATGTGATTTACACCATGGTGGCGAATTTGTCATCGGACAAAACTTTGCGAATCTAAAAAAAAGAATTGACTCTCACAATTTTTCGTCAGGTTTATTTGCGGCTTTCTTTCGCACCCAAAAAAAGATCCCCGATCAAGTCGGGGATGACAGAGCAGGTCTACTGCATGGACTGGTTCATGCCTTCGAAGAATTTCTCCTGGAGGCCCTTGGCGAGTTCGTTGTCGGGGTTGAGCTTCAGGGCCTTGTCGAAATACCTGATCACGTCCATATAGTAGCGGCGGCCGTTCTGCGCCGGGTCCTGGACGATGCGGACCATGTAGAGGAAACCCTTCAGGGTGTTGAGGTCCGACTGGTCCATGTCCTGGCGCTTTTCCAGCTCCTCGATGCGCCGGCCGGTCTCTTCAAGCATGGCGTCCGTCTGCTCCGCGTGCGGGTTGAGCACAGAGAAGTTCAGGCTTTCCAGCGCCGTGTAGAACTTGGGCGCGACGGCGTCGGGATACATGGCTTCGAGGCGTTTCAGCCCGGCGATGCCTTCCAGGAAGGTCTGCGGCTGGCTGCGGTCGATCGAGGTGACCAGTCCGTCGATCAGCTGGCCCATCTGGGCGTCCTGGGCGTTGCAGAGGAGAGAGGTGGCCGTCATCAGCGCGATGGCGAGCAGGCGGAGTTTAGAAATTGGCGATGTCATAAGCTTTATTGTTTTTAAGTGATACAAATATTCCGAGATAGAAGAAGCGGTCGCGGGTGGCGCCGATGCGCGTGCCGTCCGGCTCGATGCGGTAGATGTTGGTCCGGCCGAGCACGTTGTTGAGCGACGCGTAGACGATCACCTTCGGATGGGCCAGGTACGTGATGTTGGCGTCCAGGCTGTTGTAGTACGGGGTCGTACCGCCCGCGTACACCCGCCCGCTGGCATAGGAGTCCGCCAGGCCCAGGATGAACTTGCCGAGGCTGTATTTCGCGGTCACGCGGAAATTGTGGCGCGAGGCGTATTCCGGCGTCCGGAGGGCGTCATAATCCTTGTAGAGGCGGCGCGAATCGTTGAAGGAATAGGCGGCCGTCACGGTGAGGTTCCGGATCGAGGAATTCTCGAAGAACACGTCCACGCCCTTGCTGTCGCCGTGGCCCTCCGACGTATACGTGCCGTCCACGAGCAGCGGCAGGCGGCTGTAGCGCTTGTAGTACGGCTCCACGCGCAGCATCGTCTTCCTGCCGTTGTACTGCATGCTCAGGATGGCGTGGTCCGCCAGGCCCTGCCGCAGGCCCTGGGCGGCCGCCAGGAAGTCGTCTTCCGCAGTCTGGCTGTAGCGGCCGGCCATCAGCGACATCTGGAAGTTGTCGTTGGGGACGTAGCTCAGCGTCGCACGCGGCATCACCAGCCACTCCCGGCTGCGGTTCAGGTACTCCTCGCGGGAGGAGAGGTTGAGGAACAGGCCGCGGGCGATGCGGATGTTGGCGTCGAAGTGCGCCGCGAACAGGTTGTACGTCAGGTCGTAGCCGACGGCGTCGTAGCGCTTCTCGCTGCCGCGCAGGTAGTTCTCCACACCCGCCGAGAGCTTCAGCGCGTTCGACAGCGTCTTGCGGACATCCGCCTTCAGGTGCAGCTCGTTGCGGAAATTATGGTAACGGTCCCCCGCCACGCGGGCGCTCTCCACGTCGTAGACCATCGCCGAATAGGCCGCACCCACGAAGAGGTTGAGTCCCCCGTCGAAGCGGGTGTTCAGCGTGGCGTTGCCATAGACGTTGTGCTCGCCCATCGCCAGGTCGCGGTCCGGCTGGCGCTGGCCCACGGCGGTCCAGTCGTAGCCGGCGTAGGACTTGAAGACGGTGCGCGGAGAGATCTCCGCCTTGTACTGCGCCTCGCCGGAGAGCTTGCTGTACGGGCGCGTCCAGGTGCAGCGGTCCGGGAAGATCGCGTTGTACGGCCCCATGTGGGTCAGCGCCGCGTTGAAGGAGAGGCTGCTCCGGCTGAAAGCCTTGGTGCCGCCCACGTTCCAGTCCACGAGCGAGGCGCTGACGCCGAGCTTGTCGGCCTCGGCCACGTCCGTGGTCTCCATCGGGAGCACGGACGAGAGGGCCTGGCCGTACTCGCCGCTGTAGCCGCCGAGCGAGAAGCTCATGCCCTTGAAGAGGAAGGGCGAGAAGCGGCCGCGCTGGGCCTGTCCCTCCACGTTGGTGCTGTAGGGGGCCAGGACGTGCATCCCGTTGATGAAGGTCTGGCACTCCTCGCTCTCGCCGCCGCGGACGTAGAGCTTGCCGTCCTCCCCTACCTTCTGCGTACCGGGCAGGACCTGCAGGGCCGAGACGAGGTCCCCGCAGGAATTGCCCGACATGACCACGTCCAGCGCATCCAGCTTCTTGAACTGGTAGCTCTTGCCCATGCTGAACGTGCTGGCGGTCACGACCACCTCGTCGATCGAGGCCGCCTGCTCCTGCAGCCGGATGTCCAGCGCGCCGAGCGTGGACAGGTCGGCGGTGATGTTGAAATCTTCATAGCCCAGATAGACCGCGCGCACCGTCTGCACGCCGGAGCGGGACGTCACGAACGAGAAGTGGCCTTCGGCATCCGAGATGCCGCCGTCGAGCGAACCGACGACAAAGATATTTACGCCCACGAGCGGGCCCTGGTTGTCGCTGACAGTACCACGGATGGTGGTCTGAGCGAATGCGCCGGTCGAAATCAGCAGCGCGGAAAAGAAAAGGATCAGTTGCGTTTTCATGCCGCAAAAATGGGCACTGGAACGCACTCCTGCAACTTTTGCGGACCGACAGCTAGCTTCCCGGACGGATAGCTAGGACCGCGGACGAACGGAGAATCCGGCGGACGGACGGCTAGGAGATATAAGACTTGAGCTTGGACACGTAGGAGCGCGAAACAGGCACCGCCACAACCCCGCCGCCGAGCTCGAGCGTGTAGCCGTTGGAGTTGCCGCGCGCCGCGGAGATGTTGTTGACGTTGACCGCGAAGGAACGGTGGCACTGGAAGATGTTGTGATAGCCGGCCAGGTCGGCGAGCACGGCCGCGAGCGTGGTCTGCATCTCGGCGCGCTCCAGCTCGCCGTCCTGCAGGTAGCATACCGCCACGTTGTTTTTCTGCGCCTCGATGTAGAGCAGGTCGTTGATCGGGAGCGTGAGGTCGTTGCCCCGCACGCGCGTGTCGTGGAGCGTCACCCGCACGTCCTTCTGCTCCTCCGTCGTCTTGTCCAGCAGGGTGTCCAGCTGCCCGCGGAGGTGCCTGGAATACGACACCGCCGTGGACACGCCGCCGACGATCACGCCGACGACCAGCGCCCAGTAGAGGAACATCAGGAAGAGCTCCCACGAAAGCGGGAACTGGAAAAGCCGGACGGCCAGGAAGAAATTGCAGATGCCGATGAACAGCACCATCATCAGGACCGTCAGCGCCTCGTGCCAGATCCGCCAGGGGCGCACGTGCTTCTGCAGCGGGATGAAGACCAGAAAGCGGAACGCCAGGCAACACAGGAAGGTCACGGCCCCGAAAAGGAAGGAAGCCAGGAGTTTGTTGCCTTCGTACGTGCTGAAGCCGAAAGGCTGCAGGAAATACAGGATCAGGAAAACGACGGCGCAGTTGCGCAGGCTCTCCACCATCCAGCTGGACGACGGCTGAAACGGATATTTGCGGCTGAGGATTGACATTTCTACAAATAATCCTGGCCCGCTCGACGCCGGGCCAGGACAAATTTAACAAGTTTTTCTTAGTTTTTCATGTTTTATTCGCTCTTCAAGGCCACCGCCGGATTGGTCCGGGCGGTCTTGATATAATGGTACAGCACGACCAGGGAGCACAGCGCGGCCACGGTCAGCAGCGCGACCACGAACACCGTCAGGGAGAATCCCACCCGGTGCGAGAAGCGCTGCAGATAGTATTGCACGAGCAGCCAGCCCAGCGGGGCGGCGACCACATAGCAGATGGCCACCGTCCGCAGATAGAGCAACAGGCCCTCGCCGGTGATCCGGTCCGTCCCGGCGCCGAACACGCGCTTGACGGCAATCTCCGTCCGCTTGTACTGCACGTCCATCAGCACCTGTCCCCAGATGCCCACGAGCGAGAGCAGCACCGCCAGCAGCGAGAACGCCCACACGGCCAGCCGCAGGCGCTCGTCACCGCTGTAGAGGCTCTTGCCGATGGAATCATAGAACTGGATCCGGTACGGCCTGCCAGGATCGACCTCCTGCAGGACGGCCAGGATCTTGTCCGTGGCCGCGCGGCGGTCCACCCCTTCGGCCAGGCGGAGATATGCATGCTCCAGCCCCATCGGATACGCAATGAAGGCGACCGGCGTATCGGCCTTGCGCATCGACGTGATGTTGACGCTGTTCACCAGCCCCCGGGTTTCGAGGCCATAAGCTTCGAGCTTCATGCCGACTTCCACGCCCTGCCGGCGCAGGTCTTCCGTCATCAGCAAAGCCGCTTCATCTCCTTCGAAGAACGGCTTGCCGTCCGTGACCCGGAGGCCCAGCACGTCGGGGAGATTCCAGGAGCAGAAGACCACGTTGACCTCGACCGGGCCCTGCCCGAAGTCTTCCGTCGAGGTGGAATACGTGTCCGAACCGCCCAGGAGCTCGCTCGCGTAAGCGACGTCCTGCACCTCCGGCAGGAGCCGCAGGCGCTCGGCGGCCAGCCAGCCTTCATTGCCGACCGAGCCGTGGCGGATGTTCACGACGGCCAGGTTCTCCTTGTCATAGCCGCAGGGATACTCCTGCATATAGCGGCTCTGGCGCTGCACGAACAGCACGAAGACCAGCAGCACGATGGACACGACGAACTGGACGCCCACCAGGACGGCACGCAGGGTCCGCCCGGAGGCCGACAGGCCGAATTTGCCGCGGAGGATCTCCGCCGGCTGTCCGGAAGTGGAATAGATGCCCGGCCAGATGCCGGCCACCACGCCCGTCAGCAGCGCCACGGCGCCGACGAAGAGCAGCAGGCCCCAGTGTCTGGCGCAGGAGAACGCCTCCATCATCACGCCATGGGTCACACAGGCTCTGGAGACAGGGCCCAGCAGCAGGGCGGCCAGGCCGAAGGCGCACAGGCACCAGAGGACGGACTCGCCCACCACCAGCGCCCGCAGCCGGCCCGTCGACGAACCCAGGATCTTCTGCAGGTTCGCGCTCCGGATGCGGAGCGGGGTCAGGGCGACGTAGAAATTGGTAAAATTGATCAGGCCGATGATCAGGATCAGGATCCCGATCGCCACGAGCAGCAGCACCTGCGCCTGGCTGCCGCTCTTGTAGACGCTCACCTCGTTGCGGAAATAGATGTCCGTCAGCGGAGTCAGCTCAACAGGACTCAGCCAGCCCTCATAGGGCGCAAAGTCATAATGGTCATTGAAGTTCCTGGCCACCGCGGCGGCCTCGGCAGCATCGCGGAGCAGCAGATAGCAGACGAAGTTGGCGGCGCCGTAAGTCTCCCGGTTGAGATCGCCGATGCCGATATACAGATTGTTGTCCAGCTGCGAGTTGGTCGGGAAATCCTCATACACGCCCGAGACCGTCGCCACGCCTTCCGTCTCCTGGATGATGCCGTCGGCATCCGTCTTCAGGATCTTGCCCAGCGCGGATTCGCCCGGGAAAAGCGTCTCAGCCAGGGAGCGCGGGATGATGACCGCGCCCTGGCGGTCGAGCGCCCGGTGGTCGCCTTCCACCATCCGCACCCCGAACACGTCGAGGAAGCCCGACGACACGCAGGTGACGTCGCGCAGATAGCCCTCCATGTTGGCATCGGCGCCCTCGACGGTGAAATAGGCGTCGCCGAAGAAAGGAGACAGGACACAACCGGCCTCGATCTGCGCCGCGGATGCGATGACGTCTTCCGCGAATCCCCGGGGCAACACATTGCGGAAGAGCGTCTCGTCCGCCGTCTTGTCCACCCGGAAGACCCGGTCCGCCGTCGGGTGGCATTTGTCGAAAGACCATTCATAGTGGACCTGCATGGCGATCAGGGCGAACGCCACGAAGGCGCACACCAGCCCCGCAAGGTTCAGGATCACCGCGACCGGGTAGCGGCGGAACAGGTTTTTCAGGTTCTTCAGGATCATATTATTCGTTTTTAAGCGATTCGACAGGATTCGCGTGGGCGATGTGCAGGCAGTTGAGCACGACGACCGCCAGGACGAAGGCCAGGACCGCGAGCGCGCCGCCGATGAAATACAGCGGGCTGAGCGTGACCTTCTCGGCGAACTGCTCGAGCCATTTGCCGGCCGCGAAGTACGCGCCCACACAGGCCAGGACCGCCATCACGGCACTCAGCTTCAGGATTGACAGGGCGAAGGAGCCCAGGATGTCCCGCGTGGTGGCGCCGTTGATCTTGCGGACCGCCATCTCCTTGGAGCGGCGCAGGCTCTCGTCGCGGATGAAGCCGATCAGGCCCATCAGGGCGATGAACAAGCTGAAGAAAACGCCCAGGAGCAGCGTATTGCGCATCTTCTTGCTGCCGTCATAGGCCGAGCGGAGCTCCTCCTCCCAGGAGAAGACTTCGATCTCCCGGTCCGGCAGGGCCTGCTCGAGCGCCAGGCGCACCTTTTCGCGCGCCGCGCCGAGCTGTCTCGCCGGGACATCCAGCTTGAAGATGATATGCGACAGCGCACGGGGGTCCCCTTCTCCCAGTCTGGAATAGAACAGGACGGCCGGGCGGCCATCCGGATTCTGCCAGTCGCTCAGCCAGTAATCCTGGCACACGCCACTGATCGTGTACGGGGAGACAGTCATCACACCGGCATCCGTCACATATTCGTTGGTATGCCCGGTCACATAGACCTGCTTGCCGACCGCGCCGTCGCTCCAGTCCGTAAACTCGGACATCTTGTCGACGAAACGCCGGCTCACGACGATCTCATTGCCGTCCTGAGGCGTACGTCCCTCGACGATGTCGATGCCCAGCAGCCCGAAGAATCCGTCCGAGACCGAATACTGGTCGGAGAAGTTGAACAGTTCCCGGTCATCGCCGGGCAGATAGACATTGTTGCCGCTGGGGTAAACGAACGGCAGCTGGTGCGCGCCGGCGACCCCTTGCACCTCCGGGAGTCCGCGCAGGGTGTTGACCATCCGGACCTGCGCGTCCCGGTCATCGTCGAAGATGTTGATATGGAATACGTTCTGATAGTCGTAGCCCATGTCGGCGTGCGTGACCTTCTCATACTGGCCCGCGATGATAGACGCCATCACCACCAGGAACACGTTGATCAGCACCTGCACGCCCAGCAGACCGAGCTTCCACTTCCTGGAATGCTCCGTATAGTTCTTCAGCGCGGCATAGACCGGAATACGCTGGTAGAGCTCGGCCGGCACCACGATGGAGACGAACAGCACGGCCAGGACGACCGCCGCGATGGCCGCGACGCTGCCGGGCACCAGCAGGGTCGTGAACGGGACACCGAGCAGGTTCACCACGATGCTCCGGCCGGCGAAGATGATCGCGGCGGCGAGCAGCAGGGCCAGGAAGATGTTGAGCAGCGACTCCCTGGCCAGCAGGCCGTAGATGTGCCGGCTCTCGGCACCATAGCACTTGCGCACGCCCACCTCCTTGGAACGCTTGACCAGCGAGGAGATGACGATGAGGATGTAGTTGAGCAGGGAAATCAGGATCAGCAGCGCGGCCACGAGGGAGAGCAGGATCACCTGCACGCGGATCGCCGGATCGGAAGAATGGATCGTGGAGAACGGCTTGAGCGTATATTCCAGGCTCAGCCCCTTCTGCTCATATTCTTCCAGCGGCTGGTGCGCCTCCTGCATCTTGCGGATGGCCGGCTTGAGCCCGCGGGGATCGACCCCCGGATAGAGTTTGACGTAGCCCCGGTAGCGGTCGTTGCCGATCCAGTTCTCCGTACTCCGCTTGGGATAGGTCTCCATGGAGAGCAGGATGTCAAAGTCCAGGAGACCGTTCTCCGGGAAGTCTTCATAGACACCCTCCACGGTGAATTTCAGCTCCTTCTGATCCTCGTTGCAGATCTGCTTGCCGATGACGCCGGCCAGGTCCCGCCCGTCCGCGAGTTTCTCCGCGAAACTGCGGCTCACCATCACGGAGCCCCATTTCGAGAGGGCCTTCAGCGGGTCGCCGGCCAGGACCGGCCGGTCGAAGACCTTGAAGAAACAGGTGTCGGCAAAGACCAGGATCCCTTTCAGCTTATTGTCATTTTCGTCCAGATAGATGTCCCTGTTGAAATAATAGGTCGTACGGGTGCCGTATTCCACGCCCGGGACTTCCTGCATGAAGCCGGCGGAGACGCCGCCGCTCACCTGCCCATATTCCGCATTCTCTCCGTTCTGGGTGTAAGTGCTCTGGATCCGGTAGATCCGGTCCACGTCGCGGTAGAAGCCGTCATAGCTCAGCTCAAAAAACACCTTGGCAATCAGCACGATGCCAACGGCCAGTCCCACACCCAGGGACAGCACCTTGATCAATGTGTCTTTCTTGTTTTTCATAGCTCTTTCAGTCTTTCTTCAGTTCGACGGCGGGGTCTGACTGCGCGGCCTTGACGGTCTGCCAGAGGACGGTGGCGAATGCCATCACGATGCTGATGGCCACCGCGGCGGCGAATACCCAGCCATAGTTTTCAATCCGGTACGGGAAGCGCTCCAGGTAGAGCCGCGCGGCCCAGACGGCCAGCGGGATGGCGATGGCGCAGGCGACGCCCGCCAGCACCATATAACTCTTCACGTTGCGCCAGATCTCCCCTCTCACGTCCGCGCCGAAGACCTTGCGGACGGCGATCTGCTTCGTGTTCTCGCCGGCATAGTAGGCGCTCATCGCCAGCAGGCCGAGCAGCGCGATCAGCACGGAGAGCACCGCAAACAGCTCCAGCAGGCGCATCGTCCGGCGGACAGGCTCCAGCTGGGCGCGATAATAGTTGCGGAGGAAACCGCACTTCCACGGCGCTTCGTAGACGCCATATTGCTCGAGGCGGTATTCCTCATAGGCCTTCATGATCTGACGCTCATAGTCCGGGTCCTCGCCCACCGTCCCGATCAGCAGGGCGTGCGCGAAGAACATATCCTTCGGGTCGTTCACGAGGACGGCGCCGTTGCGCGTCTTCATATAGTCGTCGGAAGCCGCTTCCGCCGGGAAATCCCGGACGACGCCGCCGATGTACTCGATCCGCGCCCCGTTGAGTCCGAACATCCGCGGGAAGACCGTCGTCGTGTCGGACAGGTGTGCGGCCTGGTAGACCGTCTCGTCCACCCAGACGGAATGCATGAGCGGATGGTTGAAGTTCTCCACCTCCTCCAGGCCCAGCAGCTTGAAATAAGTGGTGTCGGCCAGGATGCACGGGATCCTGATCGTGGTCCCGTCAGGCAGCGCGAGCTGCTGCGACATGTTGATGGAACCGGGGATGTTGCGTCCCACGCCAACCTCCGTCACGAAGGGGAGCTTCTCCACCTTGTCCTTGAGCAGCCGCATCTGGTCGTAGGTCGTCGCATAATAATCGAGATAATAACGGTTCTCCACCTGCGAATGGGTGGGACGGTTCTGCATGTGCCGCATCTGCACCTCCATCACGAACGACATCGCGATCAGGAACACGGCCAGGGCATTCTGTGCGACGATGAACACCTTGCTGAACACCATCTTGCTCTTGCGGCGCAGCGTGCCCTTGATCACGTCGATCGGCTCGTAGCGGGAGGCCGCCCAGGCCGGGAGCAGGCCGCAGAACGCGCCCAATACAAGGACCGCGACCGCGTAGGCGACGATGTAGCCGGGCGTCAGCAGGACGCGCATCTGCACGGACGTCTGTATGTCCAGCACGCCCCCCGCGGCCAGCAGGCCGTTCATCATCGGGGTCAGCAGACGGGCGAGCACCAGCGCCACGGCGAAGCACAGCGCCGTGAAGGCGACGGATTCGCCGATGTATTTCCAGAGAATGCCGCTCCGGGCGGAGCCCAGCAGACGGCGCGTCGCCATCTCCTTGGACCGTTTCCCGCCCAGCGCGAAGCTGAGGTTGATATAGTTGAAGACGGCGGAGAGCAGAAGCAGCAGCACGACGATGGTCATCAGCCGGACCATCTGCCGGTTGCCGGTCTTGAGGACGCCGTTCCCCCGGAAACCATCGTTCCAGAAGATCTCGTCGAGGCGCATCGGATGCCAGCTCTTGGGAGTTTCTTTCCAGTTCGGCGTGTAGTTCTTGACCATGAGCGCGTCGACTTTGGCGTCGCTCACCTCCCGGGACACGCCCGCGCTGACCCGGTACAGGGTCTGATAACTTCCGATGCTGCTGAAATCCCTGTCATTATCCAAAGAGAGGCCGGCCTCGACGTGCGTCAGCAGGTCGACCTGGGACAGGATGCTCTCCCGGAAGTCCTGGATGACGCCGACGATCTGGCCGGGATGGTCCCCGACCACGATCGGCAGGCCGACCAGGTCCGCGAGTTCCTTGTCGAAACGGTCGGCGAGCATCCGCGCCATCGACTCGCAGAGGACGACGTCGTCCTTGCTCCGGAACGAAGCGGGCGTCCCTTCCAGCCAGCGGAGATAGGAGAACATCTCGAAGAACTCCGGGTCGACGCCCATCCGCATATTATCGACGCCGCCGACCTTCTCCCCCTCGAACTCGATGACCGAAGTCTGCTGGGCATGGAAACGGGTGGCAAGCTCCACTTCCGGGACGTTCATGTCGAGTTCTTCTTTGTCCCAGAAGCCCACGCCGAAGTTGTTCTCAGTGCAGAGGCCGTAGATCCGGTTCCAGTCCGGATTCTCCCGCGCCACCTGATGCTGCTGCACGATGAAGCTGCCGATCAGGATGACGAATGCCAGGCTCACCGCAAGCCCCACCGCCTGGATGGCGGTGAAGAGCTTGTGGCGGGACAGGAATTTCAGATAGCTTTTCATTGTTTACAGTTCGTTCTTGACATCGGAGACAATCTGACCGTCGAAGAGGTCGATCGTGCGCTGGGCCTGGGCGGCGTCCTTCTGGGAGTGGGTCACCATCACGATGGTCGTCCCCTCCTGGTTGAGCTCCTTGAGCAGGTCCATCACCTCCTTGCCGTTCTTGGAGTCGAGGTTACCGGTCGGCTCATCGGCGAGGATCAGCTTCGGGCCGGCCACCACGGCGCGGGCGATGGCCACGCGCTGCTGCTGACCGCCGGACAGCTGCTGCGGGAAGTGCTGCGCGCGGTGGCTGATCGCCATGCGCTTCATGATCTCCGTGACCTTCTCCTTGCGCTCGGCGGCGCTGATGTTGAGGTAGCGGAGCGGCAGCTCGATGTTCTCATAGACGTTGAGTTCATCGATCAGGTTGAAGCTCTGGAACACGAAGCCGATGTTGCCCTTGCGGAACTTGGTGCGCTCCTTCTCCTTGAGGTTGGCCACCTCGGTGTCGAGCAGTTTATAGGAACCGCCGGTCGGATTGTCCAGCAGGCCCAGGATATTGAGCAGCGTGGACTTGCCGCAGCCCGAAGGGCCCATGATGGCGACGAACTCGCCGTCCTTGATTTCGAAGGTGACGCCGTTGAGCGCCGTGGTCTCGATCTCTTCCGTCCGGAAGACCTTGGTGAGGTTGGTAACTTGAATCATTTTCTTATGGATTTTAATTGTTAATTCTTTTTGTCCGCACAGGCTGTATCATGCACCGTGCCAAAGTTTATAACTTATTTATTTACAATTATTTATTGCATCTTTTAAAGACCTGTAAACCTGTAAAGTTTTACACGCACTTTTACACTCGCTTTACACCCTTGCAGCCTACTCTTTCTTCAAGGCTTCCGAAGGGTTGGTCCGGGCCGTCACGATGCCCTGGTAGAGCACCGAGACGAACGCAATGACGGCCACGGTCAGCACCGCGACGACGGCCGCCCACCAGGGGAAGGCGATGCGGTGCGCATAGCCTTTGAGCCAGCCGTCCATCAGGAACCAGGCGACGGGGATGCCGATGACGGACGCGACGCCCACCATCTTCATGAAGCCCAGCACCAGGTCGCGGAGCACGCCGGAATACGCGGCGCCGAAGACCTTCTTCACCGCCACGCCCCGGACTTCCTGCAACATGTGGTACGAGCTCATCGCGAAGAGACCAAGCGCGCTCACGAGCAGCGACAGGATGGTGAAGATGAGCACGATGGTCAGCACCCGGCTCTCCGCCCGGAACCCGTACGCGATCCGCTCCTCGAGGTAATGGGCGTCGGCCGTCCGGCCCGGGAAGACTTCATCCACGATCGCTTCGACCCGTTTCCGGGCGGCATTCTTGTCGCCGGTCGTCTTGACCACGATATGCCAGGGGGACTCATCCTCCGGGAATTCTCCCAGGTTGAGGATCATCGCCGCGCGCTGCTCGGTTTCGAGCGCGCCGATCTTGAAGTCATAATAGACACCGCCGATGGGAAGGGTCTCACCGCCGATTACATATTCCTGCGTACTTTCATCGATGCCGATCTGCTTGAAGGCGAACTCGTTCAGCCACCATGCCTGGGGGGCCTTGTTGTCCTGCTTCACCCGCAGGCCCAGGATGTCGAAGTACGCGGCGTCACCGTAAATCTCCTGGAAGGCGACCCAGCGGCCGTCCGGCAGGGGGGTCGTCATGTTGTTGGTCTGCTCGAGGGGAACGCCGTTGCCCAGGCCCACCGCCTCCACGCAGCTCTCCGCGTTCAGGCGGTCCAGCAACGGGCGGAGCTGTCCGGCATTGCCGCAGTCGTTCTCGAAATACAGGATATCCTTGGTATTGTAGCCCAGGTCGGCCGTGACCATATACCCGATCTGGGTGCCGATGGTCAGGGCGCAGATCAGCATCACCACGGCCACGGCGTTCTGGATGACGATGATCACCTTGCTGTAGACCGTCTTGGTCTTGCGGCGGAGCGTGCCGCGGACGATCTCGATGGGCTGCGTCCGCTGGATGAGCAGGGCCGGGACCAGGCCGGCCAGGAAGCCCAGCACCAGCACGAAGGCCAGCACGAGCAGGATGTTCACCGGCGTGACGGCGCCGAAAACGGAGATCGGATAGGACAGGACCCGGGAGGCCTGCGGCGCCAGCCACTCGGCGAGCAGGACCGCCAGCACCATCGAGACGGCACAGACGATCAGGCTCTCCAGGATCGTCTTCAGGAAAATGCTCCACCGGTCGGCGCCCACCAGGCGGCGGGTAGCCATCTCCCTGGCCCGGAAGCCCATCAGCGCGGTGGTCATGTTGACATAGTTCAACACCGCGAAGGCCAGCAGGAGCAGGCACATGCCCAGCAGCAGGTTCACGAGGCCCCGGTCGCCGAAATGGACGGTCCCCGTCCACTCGAACGCCCCGGACTCCAGGAAATACAGGTCGCGGAGCGGGATGAGCCGGACTTCGTCAAAATTGCTGCTATAGACCCAATAGTTCTCTTCGAGCCATTTCAGGATCTCGTCATGCTTGTCGCGCAAGTCAACGCCGGGCGGGCACATCACCACGCTGACGCCCGCGGCGGCATTGTTCAATCGCTCGTCGTGGCTCGGATTCATCCTCGGCAGGATTTCGCCGCGGACCAGCACGTCCGGGCTCACGAAGGCGGAGTTGCCGAAATCCTTGAAGACACCGCAGACGGTGAGCGGCGTCATTCCGACCTCGGTCACGAGCAGCCGGCCGATGGGGTCCCGGCCGCCGAAATGCGCGTTGGCGAACTCCTCGCTCACCATGCAGCGGTCCCAGGAGAGTTTCCAGTCCGCCCGTTTTCCGGCCACCAGCTCATAGCTGAAAATATCGAAGAAGCTGCTGTCCGCCGCCATCGTGCGGCCATAGATCAACTCGTTCTCGAGATGGAAAGGCATCGCAGGCGAAACGATCGCCACGGCGGAGCTCTTCTCGATCTCGGGGAAATTCTCTTTCAGGCGCTTGTCCAGATAATAGGCCGACGAGACGGTGGTCTCATTGGCAACCACATAGATCCGGTCCGCATTCTTTTGGAAAGAATCGGTGGACAGCTGCCGCTGGACATACACCGCCAGCAGGAGTACGAAAGCCATGGAGACGGTGAGCCCCACAAGGTTCACCGTCCCATAGATCTTATTCTTTTTCAGGAAGTTCCAAAATGATTTCATAGATATGGTTTATTCGTTTTTAAGCGATTCGACGGGGTTGGCGTTCGCGGCCTGCCAGCTCTGGAGCGTGACGACCGCCATCGTGACGACCACCACCAGCGCCAGCGTGGCCACGAAGATCCACACCGGGACCGGCGCCTGGCTCACGAAGCCCTGGCGCCAGCCGCGCATCAGGATCACGGCGAGCGGCGCGGCCACGACGAAGCTGATGCCGGCGATGAGCAGATATTTCTTGTTGATCCGTTTCAGGATGCTGGCCACCGTGGCGCCGTTGACGCGGCGCACGGCGATCTCCTTGCGGAGGAACTGCGTCTCGAAGAAAACCAGGCCGATGATGCCGATGATGGCGATCAGCAGCGCGACGACCGAGGCGATGGTGACCAGGCGGTGCATCATCGATTCTACCGTGTACTGCGACTCGACCCATTCGTGGAGGCGGCGCACGTTCAGCTGCGCCGGGACCAGCGTCGGATCCACGTGGCAGACCGTCTCCTTGATGTAGTCGGACACGGCCCTGAAATCAGCCCCCGCAGCCATCTGGACATAGATGAGGCTGTAACCGCGCCAGGGCTCCGCACCCCAGTCGTAGAGCACCAGGGGTTCCGTCCCGTGGTGCAGGGATTTGGAATGGAAGTCCTTGACGACGCCGACGATCGGTGCCGGCCCCATGTGGCCGTATATGTGGCTGCCCACGTGGTACTTCGGATAACTCTGCAGGAAGGCCTCGTTGACGACGAAGCAACCGCTTTCACTCAAGTTGTCGGACGGCTGGAAGCCGCGTCCTTCCACGACCTGCAGGCCGAAGAAGTCGATGAAACTGTCCGCCACCGGCAACACCTCCATATTGACCTGCTCACCGTCATCGGCAGAGCGCCCCCATCTCATCTTGCGGTCTCCGATGATATCGTTGTCCGCGGCGGTCACCGCCAGGATGGACGGATGCTGCAGCAGCTGGCCTTCAATCGTTTCCAGCTGGCTGCCGGCCTGGGTGCCGACATACACCTGCAGGACCTCGTCCTGCCGGAAGCCCAGATCCTTGTCCTTCATATAGCGTAGCTGCACGTCGACGTACAGGCCCAGCAGGATGAAGAGGAAGGAGAGGACGAACTGCAGGCCGACCAGGCCGTTGCGCAGGGCCTTGCCCTTGACGCTCATCGCGTAGGAGCCTTTCAGCACCAGCGCGGCAGGCTGCGCGGTCGAATAGAGGGCCGGCATCAGGCCGGCGACCAGGGCAGAGACAAGCGCCACGCCCAGCATCGGAAGGAGGATGGCGGCATAGTCCCGGGGCGTCATGGCATTGGCCACGCCCGAAGCCCAGGACGTACCGGCGACGAGGCGCAGCAGCAGGCACGCGAAGCCGAAGGCGACGAGCGCCAGGGCGGCGGCACGCAGCAGCTGCCCCCGGACAAGCGAGCTGCGCGAAGCGCCCAGCACCTTGCGGGTATTGATGTTCTTGATGCGGAACGGGATTTCCGCGAACGCGAAATTGATGAAGTTGATGATGGCGATGACGATCAGCAGGATGGCGATCGTCAGCAGGGTGACGGTCAGCGATTTGTTGACGCTGGTCACGCCCGCGTCCAAATCCCGCTCGAAATAGGCCTTGTGCAGGTTGGTGATGCGGAATTCGCGGCGGAACTCGTCCCGCTCTTCATCGGTCGCGTCGTCGTCGTTTCCACCGAAGAAATCCATCAGGGACTCCGTCAGCTGCGCCTGCGTGGCCTGGGCCTCTTGGGGTTGGCGCAGTTTCAGATAGGCGTAGAACGACCATTCGGAACGGCTTTCCAGATGCTCGTCGCCGAGCCACGCGAAAGACTGAAAGGCGATGCTGGAATTGGCCGGCTGGTCTTCATAGACGCCCACGACACGCAGGCGGGTGCCATCTTTCATCTGGAGGTACTTGCCGACGGCCGGCGCGTCGCCGAAGAAGGTCCGCGCCGTCTTCCGGCTGATGGCCAGGGCCGCAGGCGTCGCGAATTCCTGACCGGAACCTTCAATCCACGTGAAGGGGAAGACCTCGAAGAAGCTCTCGTCCACCAGGGCGCGGTTCAGCGAGACACCCGCGTTGGGATTGCCCTCCGGGGCCAGGAGCCAGTTGCCCCACACCGCCACCGTACCCACGGCCTCGATGTTCGGGTCCTTCCCGCGGACATATTCGATCAGCGGCCGGCTGAAAAACGTGGAGAAATGTCCGGATTCGCTCCAGTCCTGTTCCATCCGGAACACCTGCGCGTGGCCCTTGAAGTTCCTGTCATAGTTGGCATCCCAGTACACCCGCACCAGCAGGACCATCGCCGCGGCAAACGCCACGCTCATGCCCAGGATATTGATCAGCGTCGAGACGCCCGTTTTCTTGAAGAATCTCATATCTCAGTTGTTAGAATACCAGCACATCGCTGTCGCCAAAGGTTTCGTAGCCGGAGGTGATGACCTTCTCGCCCGGCGCCAGGCCTTCCAGGACCTCATAGTACTGCGGGTTCTGGCGACCGATGCGGATCTCGCGCTTGACGGCCTTGTTGCCCTCCTTGTTGACCACATAGATCCACTTGCCGCCGGTCTTCTGGTAGAAGGTGCCGCGCGGGATGATCACGGCCTCCTCGGGCTGGCCGAGCTGGAGGTTGAGGTAGTAGGTCTGGCCGGCGCGGATGTTGTCCGGCTGCTCGCCGTCGAACTTGAAGTCGGCCTTGAACTTGCCCTCGCGCACTTCCGGATAGACCTTGCGGATGGACGTGGAGAAGGTCTCGCCCTGGCGCTCGAACGTGGCCTCCAGGCCCGCCACGACGCGGTCGATGTAGTGCTCGTCAATCTGCGCCTCCACCTTGTAGGTGCCCACGGAGTTGATCTGGCCGATCTTTCGGCCGCTCTCGATGCTCTGGCCAAGGACCACGTCCAGCAGTCCGAGTTCGCCGTCAATCGGCGCCTTGACGACGAGGTTGCTCTTACGCTTGCGGATCATCTGCATGTTGAGGAGCATGCTCTCGAGGCTCTCCTCCATGCGGGCGACCTGGGTGCTGCGATAGAGGCTGTCCTGGACGGAACGCTCGCAGAGCAGCTCATATTTCTGCTGGGCCAGGCGGTAATCCTCCTCGGCCTTGAGGTATTCTTCCTTCGCGATGAGCTTGTCGGCATAGAGGGCCTTCTGCTGCTCGTAGGCGCGGCGCAGGCGCTCCACCTGGATGCTGTATTCCAGCACGTTCTGGCGGACGTCCAGCTTCTGCTGCTCCATCGAGATCTGCGTGTTGCGCTGGATGTTCTCCTTCTCGGCGAGGTCTGCCTCGGCGTTGAGGATCTGCATGTCGAGGTTGTCGTTGGTCAGCACCAGGATGGCGTCGCCGGCCTTGACCGGGGAGCCTTCCTCGATGAGGATCTTCTCCACGATGCCGCCTTCCTGCGGGCTCAGCTGGATGGTCGTCATCGGCTGCACGCGGCCGCTGATGCGGATGTAGTCGTTGAACTCCCCTTTCACGGCGCTCGAGACGGTCAGGGATTCGCCGTCCACGCGGAGCGTCTTGTTGTTGGGCCGTGCAATCAGGTACACGACAAAAGCGAGGAGCAGGGCGCCCAGCCAATAAGGGAGAGCCTTTTTCGTGAAAGCGGCTTTCCAACCGGTTTTCTTTTCGATGATCTTGTCCATATTCTTATTTGTTTATTATTTTCATTTTTGTTTGACTCAGACCGAACACAGCCCGTGCCAAAACACATAAAACGCTGATATGTAATTATTTATCATATTTTACAAAAGTGTAAAGGGTGTAAAGACTTTACACTTGCTGTAAACCGCTTTACATTATCTCCGAAATAGATTAGGACAATCGGAAAAACTTGCTATATTTGTCAACGCTTTACAATACCCGAACATAAAAATGACAGGAAAACTTTCCTTCTCCCTCTTGCTGCTTGCCCTTCACCCTGACCGTCGCGCAGGGCGCCTGGAACATGCTTTTTTAATCACATAATCCATATTTTATGAAAAAGTTATCCTTTATTTCCCTGGCTTTTGCCGCCATCGGGGCGGTCGCCTGCTCCGACGGCTCCGTGAAGTACAACGTATCCGGCTCCGGCGCTCCGGAGGACGGCAAGACCGTCTATCTGATCGACGGGATCAACTCGGAGCGCATCGACAGCGCCGTCGTCGCCGGCGGCGCCTTCCAGCTGAAAGGCAAGGCCCCCAAGGACGCCCTGCTGAACGTCAACATCGACGGTTCCAACTGGTTCTTCCTCCTCTTCAATGACGGCGAGCCCGTCACGCTCAACGCCGCGGACAACTCCCTGACGGGATCCGAACTCAACGACAAGGTGACGGAATGCGACCTCTGGATCTATGAACAGATGAGCCATCTGAGCGAACTGGGCAACAAGCTGACGGAACTCTCCGAGAAGGTTCCCCAGACCGATCCGGAATTCCAGACGCTCCTACAGCAATACCGTACCGACAACCTCGCCTTCCGTAAAGGCCTCACCGACAAGCTGGAAGCCAATATGGACAACCTCCTTCCGGTCGCCTTCGCGCGCGAGGCTTTCTCGCTCATCGGCGTGGACAAGGTCCGCGAAATCGTCGCTGCGGCTGACACGCCTTTCGGCACCCACCCGGTCGTGACCGGCCTCCTGAAGCAGGTGGACGAAGAGGAAGCCCGGATGAAGGAGATGCAGGAGCGCGCGCAGGCCATCATCGGCCAGAAGTTCCTGGACCTGGAAGAGCCCGATCCGGACGGCAACGTCCACAAGCTGAGCGAGTATTTGGGCCAGGGCAACTGGGTCCTGGTCGATTTCTGGGCCTCCTGGTGCGGTCCGTGCAAGGCCGAGATGCCCAACGTGGTCGAGGTCTACAAGAAGTACCACGCCAAGGGCTTCGAGATCGTGGGCCTGTCCTTCGACCGCCAGAAAGAGGCCTGGGTGCAGGCCATCAAGGACTGGGAGATGCCCTGGATCCATCTCTCCGACCTGAAGCAGTGGCAGACCGTCGCTTCCGACACCTATGCCGTCAAGGCCATCCCGGACAACATCCTGGTCGACCCTGAAGGCACGATCGTCGCCCGCGGACTCCGGGGCGACGACCTGAAGGCAAAGCTTGCCGAGATTTTCGTGTAGGCGCTACTGGTTGAGATAATCAACCCCGTTGTAATACTTTACGACGGCCTGCTTGATCAGATACTTGAACTGCGAGCCCATCTCGTCGGCCTGCGCCTTGAGGTAATTGTTGTTCGCAGTCTGGAACTCCAGCGGGGAGATGAGTCCCTGCTCCAGCTTCTTGAGGTTGAGGTGATAGGCTTCGGTCTGCACCTCAGCCTTTCTTTGTGCCTGCAGCCAGGCGGCGGCGCTGCCGTCCCGGTCCTGGATGGCCTTGCGGACTTCGGTCTCCACCTCGCGGCGCTTCTGGTCCAGCTCGGCCGTGGCCCGCTTGTAGGCGTTCCGCTTCGTGGCCACTTTCGTCTGCCGGCTCAGCCGGTCCCAGATGGGAATGCTGAGGGAAAGCTGGACATACTCGCCCAGGTTGGCGTTGAACATGCCCCAGAAAGGAGGCATCGTCGTATCCTGACCGAGATAGGAGTAGTAGGTAGTGCTTATGCCGCCCGACAGACGGAGGCTCGGCAGCAGCTGCCCCTTGGCCGTATTGAACTCCAGCAGGGCGTTCTTCGCCTTCCAGTCGGCGATCTTCACGGCCGGGTTGTTCAGGAGGGCGAACTCGACGACGGATTCTTCGCTGTCGCCCAGCAGGGCCGGCCCCTCGTCAGAGCCGGCAGCGCCGAACTCCGCGAGCACCAGCTCCTCGTCCGCCGGCCAGAACATCAGGTCGGCGAGGGTGAGCTTCTGCTGCTCGTATTCGTTGAGGGTGTTGATCCGGTCATACTGCCGGTCGGCCAGTTCGGCCTCCATCTGGACCACGTCCGCGTGGCCTTTCTGGCCGATCTCTTCCTGCTTGCGGGCCTTGGCGAGCGCCTGCTCGGCGGCTGCCACCTGCTCCTCCTGGACTTCGGCCAGGCGCTTGTAGTACAGCACGTTATAATAGGCCTGCATCACCGCCAGGCAGATGTCCGCCTCCGTCTGCTTCTCCTGCGAGCCGGCGATCAGGACGCCCGTCCGGGAGATCCGATAGTTGTTGACCGCTTCGAAACCGTTGAAGAGGTAGATGTTGGCGTCCGCGCCGTAATTGTTGTAGAACGTCGTCGTACCCGTATAGGTATTGGTCTGCGGGTCGATGTTGCGGCCGAAGGAGTAATAGATGTTCGAGTTCGCGCTGATCTGCGGCGTGAGGAGTTCCAGGATCCGGGTGCGGCGCTCCAGGCGGGCGTCGCGGGAGTCCGCCTCCTGGATCCGCATCTTCGTCGAGTTCGAGACCGCGTAGGTCATACAGTCGCGCAGGGACATCTGCCCCCGGCAATCCAACATGTTGGCGAAAAAGAGGACCGCCACGAAAACACTGGTAAAAATAATCCGTATCATCTTTTTGTATTTTTATTCAAACGTTGTCGCCCTCCCCTGCAACACGGCCCGTGCCAAACTCGCAATCCGCTGAATATCAGAATGATGCAAAAAGACAAAAGGTGTAAAGCGCTGTAAAACGCTTTACACCTTTTACACATTGTCTTTACATTCTCCCCTACCGGAAGCGGAGCTCGAAGACGGTCTGCGCGTCGTCGCTGCGCGTCAGCTCGATGCTGCCGTTGTGGTTGCGCATGATCTGGCGGGCCAGCGAGAGGCCGATGCCGGAACCTTCCTTCTTGGTGGTGAAGAACGGGATGAAGATCTGCTCCTGGCTGCTCACCGGGATGGGATCGCCGTCATTGGCAACGTCGATGACCACGTCGTCTTCCTTGCCCATCCGGGCGAAGACGTCGATCTTCTTCGCCCCAGCCTGCAGGGCGTTCTTGATCAGGTTGATCAGGATCTGGGAGATCTGGCCCTCGTCGGCATAGATCATCAGGTCGGGCTCCTGCGGACGATAGGCGCAGGAGGCGCCGCAGGAGGCCAGGAACTCGCTGTTGAGGCTGATGACGCCCTCCACCAGGTCCTGCAGCTCGAGCGCCTTGCGGACGGGCTTGGCCACGCCGCTGAGTTCGCGGTAGGTCTGCACGAAACCGATGAGGTTCTTGGACGAGTCGGAGATGGTCTCCAGGCCGGCCCTGATGTCCAGCTCGCTGTGCCCGTCCGCGTCCACGGACTTGGCCAGGGCGTCGCTGAGCGAGGCGATCGGCGAGACCGTGTTCATGATCTCGTGCGTGAGCACGCGGATGAGCTTGGTCCAGGAATCCTGCTCGTGCGCCTGCCGCTGCTTCTCGAAGATGGTGCGGATACGGTTGAGCGTGCGGTTGAAGCGGTCGCTCTCCTTGAATCGGAAGTTGAGCTCGCCGTCCTCGAGCGCGTCCATCATGTAGGCCACCTTCTTGATGTCCTTGTGGCGCGTGTAGTACATCGCCACCGCCGCCGCGGTAGCCGCGACGACGACGATGAGCAATATGGTCAGCCAGAGGGGCATGGGTTAAAGGCCGTATTTCTTCAGTTTGGCATAGAGCGTCGGGCGGCTCACGCCGAGGATCTTGGCGGCAGCGGAGATGTTGCCCATCGCGCGCTCCATCGCCTCGCGGACGAGGCGCTCTTCCTCGGCCGGGTTGCGGGAGAGCCCGGCGGGGGCGCCGTAGGCGGCTGCGCCGGCGGGGGCGGCCTCCGGCGCGGCGTGCGTGTCGATCGCCAGGTCCTTGACGGACAGTTCCCTGCCCTCCGACAGGATCACAGCCTTCTCGATGCAGTTCTGCAGCTCGCGGATGTTGCCGTTCCAGCGCTGCGCCTTCAGCAACTCCGCGGCCTCGTGCGAGATGCCGGTCAGCGGCCGGTGGTATTTCTCCGCGAAGCGGAGCAGGAAGCGCTCCGCCAGCGGCACGATGTCGTCCCGGCGCTCGCGCAGCGACGGCAGCGCGATGTGGACGGTGTTGATGCGGTAGAAGAGGTCCTCGCGGAAACGGCCCTCGCGCACCAGCGCCGCCAGGTCCATGTTGGTGGCGCAGATAAGGCGGATGTTGACCGGGCGCGCTTCGGTGCCGCCCACGCGGACGATGCTGCGGTTCTGGATGGCGCGCAGTAGCTTGGCCTGCAGGTGCAGGGGGATATTGCCGATCTCGTCGAGGAAGAGCGTGCCGCCGTCGGCCTGCTCGAACTTGCCTTCGTGGTCGGTGTGCGCGTCGGTGAACGCGCCCTTGACGTGACCGAAGAGCTCGCTCTCGAAGAGCGTCTCCGTGATGGCGCCGGCGTCCACCGCCACCATCGCCTTGCCGTTGCGCAGGCTGCGGGCGTGGATCTCGCGCGCGAGGACATCCTTGCCCGTGCCGTTCTCGCCTGTGATGAGCACCGTGGCGTCGGTCGGGGCGATCTTGTCGAGGGTCTTGCGGATGGCGGCCATCGCGGGGCTGTCGCCCCAGAACATGGCGCCGGCCTCCGCGGGCCGGGCCTCGGACGCCTTGGCGTCGCGGCCCATGGCCTTGCGGGCCTTGTCGCGCGCCGCCAGCAGCACCTCCACGAGCTTGTCGTTCTCCCACGGCTTCACGACGAAGTCGAACGCGCCGCGCTTCATGCCCTCCACCGCCAGCTGGATGTCGGCGTAGGCCGTGAAGAGCACGACCTCCACGTCGGGGGCCATCTTCTTGATCTCCCCGGCCCAGTAGAGGCCTTCGTTGCCCGTGTTGATGCTGGTGTTGAAATTCATGTCAAGGAGGATCACGTCGGGGCGGAACTGCTCCAGCGTGGACACCAGCGTGGCGGGAGACGGGATGGTCTTGACCTCTGCGAAATGCATGGGAAGCAGGATCTCCAGCGCCTTCCGGATGCCGGCGTTGTCGTCGACGACAAGTATCTTACCTTTCTTGGTTGCCATAGGATTTGTTTTTCACAGAATGCAAATATACTCTTTTTCCGCTGGATACAAGCGAAGGCGGCCGACTATCGCTTCGACCGCCTTCTGATTCCAACCACAAATCAAAAGGGCTACTGGTGTGCAGCCTTGAAGTCAGACCAACGGTAGTACGGCCATCCCTCCGCCGGAAGCGGGAGATGCGCCGGTTCGCCGTTGAGCAGGACCGTGAACAGGATTTCGTCGGAGCTGTCGCTCCGGAAAAAGACGAAATGCATGTTGGCCCCCATCGGGATCTTGTAGCTCTGGAAGACCTCCTCCACCTCCGCAGGGCTCTGCGGGACCGTGGCGAAGCCGTCGAGGTCCAGGCACATCATCAGCGCCATGAAGGTGTAGTCGTGCGCGAAGCGCAGGTCCGCGCCCCCCTCGCCTGCGGCGATGTGTGCGTCCGCCCGCGCGATGATGTCGCGGATGATGGTCCGGTAGCCGTTGTGCTTCGGCCAGGCCTCGGTATAGAGCTGATAATTGTCGATGCGCCAGAGGGAGATGGCTTCCTCGGGCGTATACAGGTCCATGAAGTCCAGGTCGGTGTCGAGGCTGTTCATGCCCTCGGCGAAGAAGAACATGTGGGTCGCGAGCTCATAGAACTTCGCGCGCCTGACCGACTTGCGCGGCTGCTTGAAGATGCGCGAGAGCACTTTCTCCGAATCGAAGAAACCGGCCGCGTACTGCTCGTCGGAGACCCGGAACGGCAGGGTCGCGCGCTCGTAGCCCTCGTAGAACGGGTTCTCGTCCTCGAGCGGCAGGGTCGCCGGCATGTTGGTGCGGGACACGTCCTCGGTCACGAAGAGCGTCGGGTTCTTGCCCTTGAGCGCCAGGCAGTAGGACGACATCGTCATCACGCTGCGCAGGCTCGGGGACGACACGGCGCGGACCTTCGCCCCGTCGGGGAACGCCTCCGGGAAACGCTCGAAAAGATGCGCGGCGATCGCCTGCTGCTGGTCCCAGCCCTTGCGGGAAAGCTCGCCGTAATGGTCCTTCACGTCGGGATACAGGCGGTCGAAGCGGGCCTTGTAGTCCTTGCCGTATTCCGTCAGGTTGTCCTTGCCCGCAGCGTCGTCCAGCGCCCGCTTGATCATGTCGTAGTTCTCCAGGCGCCAGGCGTAGCGCGCGCCGTGCCGGGCGTAATGGCTGACATAGCAGGGCCTGTAGCCCTCCGGGGCCGGGGCGAGCTGCAGGGGCTCCGTCGGCGCGACGTAGTCGGTGCCGGCGATGAGCTCCGGGCGCTGCAGCAGGACCTCGCGGGTCGTCTGCGCGAAAAGAGTCCCGCCCGTGAAGGCGAGACTCAGAGCCAATATAACAATCCTTCTCATCTATTTTCTCTTGGCGGCGAGCTGCTCGTAGAGCTTTTCTGCGTTCTCGTAGTACAGCTTCTTCAGGACGTCGTCGCTCAGGCCGATGCCGTGGAGCGGCCAGTGGTAGGCGTGCTCGTAGTCGTAGAAGTGCTCGTCCTCCGTCTCGAGGATCCGCCACTGCAGGTCGTACATCTTCTGGGAGGGATGGTTGTCCGTGCCGAAGAAGATGCGGTCCTGGTACTTCTCGTAGAAGGCCTTCGTGGCGCGCGGGGTGATTGCGGACTCGACGTGACGGGCGGAGTTGTCCAGCCAGAGGTTCGGGTGGCGGTCCATGATCTGGCCCAGGAGCTCGTAGTCGTGGGTCAGGTTCATGAAGTGGCAGGCGATGATCGTCGTGTTGGGGTGGCGGTCGCAGCACTCCTCCAGCGTCTTGCAGAGCTCGTAGAGGTCGAGGATGCCGGGCTGGTCGGGATCGATCTTCCAGTGTTCGGAGTTGACGTATCCGTCGTTGTGCTCGTCCATCGGCTCATACATCCAGATCGGGTCGCCGACGTGGATGATCAGCGGCATGCCCAGCTCGCCGCACTTCTCGAAGAGCGCGTCGAAACGCGGGTCGTTCATGTGCGCGGTCGGCGTCGGGACGCCCGTGTCGAAGTTGGTGAAATAGGTGTCGCCGAAGCCCTTGTCGCCGACCTCGCCGACGCCGCGCGCGCCCTTCTCGAAGTCGCGCACGAGCGAGGCCACGGCCTTCTCTTCGAACTCGGGCGTGCCCCAGGCGCTCATGTCGAAGCCGCACCACATCTCGAAGACGTCGGAGACGCCTTTGTACATGTCATACAGCTCGTCGAACTTCTCGCCGGAGGCGTAGGTGTTGATGACCACCCGTTCGATGTTGTTCTCCTTGAGGCGGGCCGCCCACTCCTCGCACTCCTTGACGTTCGCGGCATAGGCATGGGAATGCATGTCGTACACCTTGAACTTGGCGCTGTGCGGATGGTGCTCCGGCAGGTTCATGCACGGGACCGGCTTGTAGTCCTTGAGCAGGAGCGTGTCGAGGTAGGAGGCCTCCTCCTTGGGGGCCTGCCCGCAGGAAGCTGCGAGGCAGGCGCCCAGGGTGAGGGCAAAGAATCTTGTCTTCATCTGGTTGTTCATATCCGTTACTCAGTCTTGTCCAGGGCGAAATGGAAGGTCGTCTTCGACTTCTCAGTCCCTTCACCGAAGTTCATGTAGAAGGAATCGTCCGCCCAGTCCGTCTGGTAGAACTTGAAGAAGATACCCATCGAGGAGCCCTTGATGCCGTATTTCTTCCTGGACAGGGCAAATTCATAGTAGACCATGTCGCCTTCGTCCTTGTAGGTACCCATCTCGATGGGCATTTCCTCGGATGCGTACACGGTCTCGCCGGAGGAGCAGTCATACCAATCGGCCCAGGGCTCGTCCTCGTTCCAGAAGTTGCCTTCGAGATACCAGTCGCAGCCGAGGCCCTTGGTGGACATGCCGGTGCCGGTCAGGTCGTCGGTGTCGAGGCGCAGGTTCATGATGGCGCCGTCGACGGGCGTGTTGTAGTTCGTGGTGCTCATGGCCACGAAGAAGAACACGTAATCCGCGTTGTAGTCGAACTTGCCCCAGGACTTGCCGTCGTCACCGACGAACTTGAAGTCCTCGTAGTTGACCTGGTCCCAGTCCTCGAACGAATCGTCGTCGAGCTTGACCACGGACGGTTTCGCGACCAGGATCTTGCCGGACACGACCTGCTCCTCGCCTTCGTAGACGCCGGACATCTTGATCCAGTACGTGTCAGGGATCGGGAAAGTATAGGTGTAGGTGTCGCCGGCGCCCGTGGCGAGCGTCTCGGCGGAGCCGCCCTTGGCCTTGATGATCTCCCACTTCACGTCGGTGGTGTTCTCGACTACCGAGTTGAAGGTGAGGGTCAGGCCGTCGCTGGTATAGTCAAACGCGATACCCGGAACCGGCGCGAGGTCGAGGTCGCCCATCCTCACGCAGGAGGAAAGGAGGGCCGTAGCGGCTATGCAGAAGATTGCAAATATCTTTTTCATGATCTTAGCGTATTAATAACCAGGGTTTTGTTCGCAGTTCGGGTTGTTGTCGATCTCCTTCGAGGGGATCGGGAACACCAGACGGTTGTCATCGTGGCTGGTGAACACGCCGACGGCGTCCATGGCAGGCTTGCCAGCGGTGCTCTGACCGGCGGTGTAGTTGGTGTGGTAGCCCCAGAAGTCACGGACGATGTCCTTGTCGTTGCGCATCAGGTCGAAGAAGCGGTGCGCCTCGAACGCGAACTCGACGCGCTTCTCCTTGAGGACGAAGTCCACGAGGTCGCCGGTGACGCTGTCCTCGGTGTAGAGGTGGTCGGCCACATTGGCGGTCATGCGGTGCTTGCGGATCTCGTTGACATCCTTGACGGCGTTGGCCTTGTCACCCTTGTGGGCGTAAGCCTCGGCGCGGTTGAGATACATCTCGGAGACGCGCAGGAAAGGCGGCGAGAAGAGCGTCGGCTTGCCGTCCTGCCAGGAGAGCTTGGAGCACGGGATGAGGTCGAGGCCGTTCTTGGTGTTGACTTCGCAGACGAAGCCCCAGCGGACGTCGTCGGTCTCCAGGGAGGTACCGCGGCCCATGTCCTCGAGCAGCGGCTCGGAATAGCCTTCCTCGCCCCAGCAGCCGTCGGCCTTCATGATCATGGAAGCCACGGAGCCGGAACCCTTGTCGTCCTGCGGGAGCATCTTCAGGCACCAGATGGTCTCCTTGGAGGTCCAGGTGCTCTTGAAGTAATCCGCAAACTCGGCGGCGTCGGCGATCGCGTAGTTCTCGTCGTTGATCACCTTGGTGGCGTACTCGATGCTCTTGTCCCAGTTGCCCATATAGAGATAGACACGGGAGAGCAGGGCGCGCACGGCGCCGACGGAGGCGAAGCAGCGGCTCTGCGAGCGCTCCACGGACACGTCCATGAGCTTCTCGGCGTCGAGCAGGCAGTTCACGATATAGTCGTAGGTCTCCTTGAGGGAAGCGCGGCCCTTGGTCTCGGCGTCGGAACCGTTCTCTCGGATGATCAGGCCCGGCTCCTTGTCGGCAGTCGCCTCCTTGTAGGGCTTGGCGTAGAAGCGGACCAGGCTGTGCATCACATAGGCCTTCAGGAAGAGGGCCTCGCCGTGCAGGGACTTGGTCTCGTCGCTCGGGTTCGCATCATTGGCGATGACGTCGATGGCGTTGTTGGCCGAATAGATGATCTTGTAGGACTGGGACCAGAACGAAGCCACGTTGCTCAGGCCGGCGTGCCGCTCCTCGAACTTGAAGATCATATTGAGCTCATCGGTGGTGGCGTGGCCGTACACCACGTCGTCCGAAGAGAAGTCAGACATCTGGTAGAACTGACGGCCGTACCAGTTGTTGCTGTTGGAATTCTCCGGATGGTCCTTCATCACGGCGTAGCAACCGTTGAGGATGTCCACGATACCGGTCGGGGACTGGGTCATCTGCGGACCGGTCAGGGAGTTCTCCGGGGCGATATTGAGGTCACAGGAGACCATCAGGCCAGCGCCTGCGACCAGGATGAGGAAGCTTTTGAATATCTTTTTCATATCCGCGAAATCTTAGAAGGTGAAGTTGACCTGGAGGTTGTACTGACGCTTGTTGGGGTACCTGTTGTCCAGCGACTCGATCATGCCGGCGACGCCGGAATCGGCGGACATGGACACTTCAGGATCGGCGCCCCAGACGGTCGTTCCGGTGAAGACGTTGTCGCAGGAGAGTGCGATCGTGATGCCGGTGTTCTTGGTCAGGCTCTTGGGGAGCGTGTAGGAGAGCGTCACGTTGCGGAGCTTGAAGTAGTTGCCCTTCACGAGGTCGCCCGTGTGGTAGACGGAAGCGAGCGCATAGGCAGGCAGGCCGATGGTGGCCTGGTCGCCCGGCTGGCGCCAGATCTTGTCTTCGTTGGAAGGCATCAGGGAGTTGGACACGAACGTGGCGAGGCGGCTGGCGCGGCTGCGGCCGTAGAGGGTATTGCCCCACACGAAGCTGCCGTTGGCGCTGAGCTTGAAGTTCTTCCACGTCACCTGCGTGGAAATGCCGCCCTGCCAGGGAATGTTCGGCGTGCCGGCTTCCACGAAGCGGGCCGAAGCGTAGTCGAAGGTCAGCGAACCGTCCTCCGCCACAAACTGCTCGCGGCCGGTCTGCGGGTCGACGCCTGCATATTCGCGCAGGTACCAGGTGTACATCGGGACGCCGTCGCGGTAGATCTGCGAGAGGCTCCGGTAGTTGGACTGGGTGAGCTTCACGCCTTCACCGAAGTTGAAAAGCTTGTTGTAGTTGTAGGAGATGGAGAAATCCACGTCCCAACGCAGCTCGCTGGTCTTGACGGGGGTCACGCTGACCGCAGCCTCGAAACCGGTGTTGAGCACGGAGCCCAGGTTCTGCCACTGGTTGGTGAAACCGCCGGTCGGCGGGAGGTCGCGGTAGACGAGCAGGTCGTCCGTCACGTTGCGGTAGTAGTTGAGGTCGAGGGACACGCGGTCGGTGATGCCGAGTTCGACGCCCACGTTGAACTGGCTGGTCTCTTCCCACTTGAGGTCGCGGTTGGCCATCTGGACAGGCACGGCGGCGGAGTTGGAGTCATACTGCGTGCTGTACTCGAAGCGCTCGAGATATTTGGAAGCGCCGATGTCCTTCATACCCGTCTTGCCCCAGCTGGCCTTCAGCTTGAGGTTGGTGATGACGTCGGAGTGGAAGAAAGGCTCGTTGCTGATGGCCCAGGCGCCGGAGACGCTCGGGAAGATGGCTCCACGGTGGCCGGGGGCGAAGGTGGAGGACTCATCGTAACGCAGCGAGGCGGTCAGGAAGTAACGCTGGTCATAGTTGTAGTTGACCTGCGAGATGATGGACTGCATGCCGCTGCGGTCGCGGTTGCCGTGGGCGTCCTTGTTGGCGGAAGCCACGTCGAGCACGGAGAGGCCGAAAGGCAGGCCCTGGCCATAACCCGTCAGGTCGTTGCTCCAGGTCATCTGGGCCTCGTAACCGACCAGGCCGGCCACGCTGTGCTTGCCGAAAGCCTTGTCGGCCTTGAACATGTTGGTGCTGATGCCGCCGTAGCTGTAGCTCATCGCATCTTCGATCTCATCGCCCGCCTTCATGTACTCGACATCGGCGAAGCGGTGGTTGTGGCTGTGCCAGAATCCGACGGAAGCGCGGGACTGGGACACGAACGAGAGCCAGGGGGTAATCTTGGCGGTGACCACGAAGTCGAGGTCGGTGCCGAAGCCCTTGCTGTTGCGCACGTCCTTGCCGCTCTCGAAGCCGATCATCGGGTTCACGTCGTAGCGGCCGTAGAGCTTGCTCTCCTTGAAGGAACGGTAGTTGCCGTCAGGACCGTACGGGGAGTCGAACGGGATGTTCTCGCCCACATAGTAGACGAGGTTGTCGTCGGGCTGGTTGCCCATGTTGCCGCTGACGTCGAGGTTGGCGGTGAGGGTCAGCCACTTGGTGAGGTTGATCGTGTTGTTGGAACGGACGTTCACCTGCGTATAGTCGGTGTTGCGGATGGTACCGTCCTCCTTGTAGTAGGAGAAGGACAGATAGCCGGAATACCAGTCGTTCTTGCCCATCACGGAGAAGTGATAGTTCTGCAGCATGGCGTTCTGCATGATCAGGCTGCGCCAGTCCGTGTCGCTCTCCAGGATGGAAGCGGGAAGCGCGGTCTGGAAGGCGAGGTCGTCGACCAGATGCGTCTCGGGATCGCGGAAATACTCGCGGTAGTAGGTATAGAGCTGGCTCGTGTTCATCAGCTGCTGACGGGAGAAGTCAGGGGTGATGAGGCCGACATTGGCCTTGAAGTTGAACTGCAGCTTGTTGGTCTTCGCCTTCTTGGTGGTGACGACGATCACGCCGCCGTTGGCCTGTGCACCGTACATACCGGTGGCGCCGGCGTCCTTCAGGACGGTGACGGACTCCACGTCGTCCGGGTCATACGAACCGCCGATGATACCGTCGACCACGTAGAGGGGCTCCTGCGAAGCGTGCAGGGAGGAAGCGCCACGGATGCGGATGGAAGGCTCGGCGCCGGGACGGCCGCTGTCCTTCACCACGGTCACGCCGGCCACCTTGCCCTGGAGCATGTCGCCGATGTTGTTGCTGACCACGTCCTTGAGCTTGTCCGCGGACACGGTCGTCACGGCGCTGGTGATCTCGCCGCGGGTCTTGGAGGTGTAACCCATCACGACGATCTCGTCGATGAGCTGGGAGTCGACCTCAAGCGTCAGGTTGATCACGCTTTTGCCGGCGACGGGGATCTCGGTGGTCTTGAAACCGATCGAGGAGTAGACCAGGACGGCCTTTTCGTCGCGGACGCTGAGCGAATAGTTGCCGTCAGGATCCGTGATCGTACCGTTCGTCGTCCCTTTCTCAAAGACACTTGCGCCCACCATCGGCAGGCCGTCGTCTCCAGCTGTGACGACGCCCTTGACCACCACCTGGGCGGACATGGCGAGCGTCGAGAACATCAAAAGACAAAGAAGTAAAACTTTCTTCATGGATTTTTGAGTAATTGGTTATTATTTTGGAACAATATTAAAAGATTATCAGAGCTTTACCTCGCTCACCTCGATCAGCAGGCTGCCGTCGACCGGCGTCTCCAGCACGGTCTTGCCGGAAGCGGTCACGGTGCCGAGGTCACGATGGTTGTAGTAGTCCTCGACCCGGTAGGTCTTGCCCTCCTCGAGTCCGCGGAGCTCCACGGAGCTGACCGGGGCGGCCGTGGCGTAGAAGGCATAGTAGAGCTTGCCGTTCTGCTTCAGGACGTGGGTCTCGGGATAGTCGAAGCCGATGTCGTACAGGCCGGGCACGTACTCCCCTCTCGACAGCTGCTTGTCCTCGTAGATGGCGAGGGCGTTCTTCAGGAGCGCCTCCTTCTCGGGGGTCAGCAGGTAGGAATGCTTGACATAAGGGTTGTCGGCGGGCCAGGTGAACTTGGTGCCGATCACGGCGCCGATGCCCAGCTGGGTCGGATAGTCGTTCTCGTTGTCGGACAGCTCGATATGGTCGCCGTAGTACGCGAGCTGCGGGGCGAGCGCACGGAGCACGTAACCCTTGGTGCGGATCTGCCAGCTGCTCGTCGGGTCGGACGACACGGCCTTGTCGATGTACGGGAGATTGTAGACCGAGAAGCAGTCGCCGCAGGGGCAGTACTGGATCACGGAATGGGACTTGACGGCGCGGGCCGTATCGTGGATCAGCTTGTAGAAACCGGGCAGTTCGCGGAAATCCTTCTCCGGATCCTCCGGATGGTGCTTGGGATTGTAGTCCGGCGACACGCAGTTGAGGTGCTGGCCGTCGAGCTTGAGGCCGTCGAAGCCGTAGTCGGCGATGAATTTGTGGACCAGCGCGGACTGCTCGCGGCGGACGTCTTCGTCCAGCGGCGAGAGGAACCAGCTGTCCCACCATTCGATCTTGCGCGGCAGCCCGTCCTTGCCCAGGATGAGGGCGTCCGGGTATTTGCGGAGGAATTCCGTGCCGGGATCGGCGGCGAGCGGCGTCCACCAGAGCTCGGCCTTGAGACCGTGCTTGTGGAACTCGTCCACCATGTATTTCATGTCGGCGTCGCCGTTGGGGAAACGCTCAGGCGTGAGGTCCCAGTCGCCTTCTGCGATCTGGAAACCGTCGTCGAGCGTGGCCCACTTGAAGCCGAGCTCCTGCACCTTGGGCAGCGTGCCGACGATCTCGGAGATGGTGAACTTGCGCTCGTAACCCCATGCACACCAGGCCGTTTCGTAGGCCTCGGGCACGCTCACGGGCATCTTCACGCCCACCTTGTCCAGCAGCTGCGCATAGTTGCGGAGCGCGCCGAAACAGTCGCCGGAATAGACGCTGACGAAGCAGGTGTAGGTGTCCAGCGATGCGCCAGGCGCCAGGACGGCGGGCTCGTCGAATTCCTTGACGACGGAGATTTCGGCGTAGTCGTTGCCGGGCTTCTTGTCGACCGGCAGGCTGACGATCTGCGGCGTCGGCTCGAGGTGGCCGATGATCACGCCGGCATCGCGGCGCCACAGGCACACCACCGGGACGCCTCCGCCGTAGTCGACATGGTCGTCAGCGGGGTTCATCCCCATGAAGTTGCGCTGGTAGAAGGCGTCGTCAATCGGCTTGATCCAGTCCTCGCGGGCGCTCGTGGACTGCCCCTGGAAGGACCAGAAGCAGGGATCCGGGGCGCCGGCCTTGACCTGCAGGTCGCAGAGCGACCAGCCGTCCACGGCCACCGCCTCACCGGAGGCGTTGCGGTAGGACGCGCTCACGAGCATCGTCGAAGGGAACGCGTCGTAGAACGAGAGCCGGAGTTCGCGCGTCAGTGCGGGGCCGTCGACGGATTCGCCCTTGTAGACGAAGCAGATGCCGCGGCCGAACGCGTCGGCGACGCGCCTGCTCTCCGAGGAGACCGTCCGGAACGTGACCCGCTCCCCTGCCACCGAGACGGAGCCGAGGTCGGTCGCATCGCCGGTCAGCGGGGCGGCCGCCGCGGTGTCTTCGATGCGGAATGCACCGTCTCCGGTCGGGACGACCGACAGGTCGCCCGAGACCGGAGCCTTTGCACATGCCGCCAGGAGCATACACGCTATGGCGATATAAGGTTTCATATATCCTTTAGAGTTTGATGGTCTGGTTGAAATGCTTCAGGGCCGCAGCCTCGATCGCCTGCTTCGAAGAGAAGGCGCCGGTGCCGCCCGCGGCCGTCGTATTGATCGCGCCGGTCAGGTTGCCGAAATACTGGCAGTATTCCAGCTCCTTGCCCTGCACGAAGGCCGTGATGAAGCCCGCGTTGAAGCTGTCGCCCGCGCCGATGGCGTCGACGACGTTGCGGTTGAGCATGGCCGGGAGGAACTTCTCGCCGTCTTTCGTGACCAGCATGGAGCCTTTGGAGCCCATCTTGACCACGAGGACGTTGATATACGGACGGACCGCCGCAACCGCCTCCTCGACGGAGGACTTGCCGGTCAGGGCCATCAGTTCCTGCTCGTTGGGCATAAAGATGTCCACGAGCGGCAGGATCTTCTTATAATCGAAATCCCATTTCTCCGCCGGGTCGAACTGCATGTCCATCGACAGGGTCGCGCCCTGCTCCTTCACGAGCTTGACGATCTCCAGGATGTCGCGGTGGAGGGCCTCCTGCATGAAGATCGAGGAGATGTGCACGTGCTTCGCCTCCGCGAGGGCCTCCGGGCGGATGTCCTTCACGCCCATGATGCTCATCGCGCCCGGATAGGTCACGTTGGCACGGTCCTCGTCGTAGTTGAGGATGGCGGTCAGGCCCGTCGCGGCGGACGACACCTCGATCAGGTTCGAGGTGTCCACGCCACGCTCCTTCAGCGAGGTTTTGACAAAGGCGCCGAAATCGTCCTTCCCGACCATGCCGAGGAACGAAACCCGGGCACCGAGAGACGCCGCGTTGGCGGCGAAGATGGCGGTGGAACTGCCAAGGGTGAGGGTCATCTCCTTGGCGAAGATTTCCTTGCCCACTTCGGGGAAGCCGCAGATCCTGTTGAGCAGGAGATCTACGTTGAGCTCTCCCAGCGCGATGATGTCAAACTTCTTCATTTACAGCAAATCGTTAAGGTTTACCAGATTGAATGCTACATAATATTTGTCGATCGCCCTTTCGATCGTGGAGAGGACGATACCCTCAGCATCGATACCGTTGAGGCTGAGGTTGTTGTACAGGGTCTGGCGGGCAGCCACTGCCTCCGGCTTCTGCCAGATGTAGCGCGCGCCCGTCTGGATCAGCCAGCGCTGGCGGTCCGGCGTGATGGAAGCGAAGTCGTCCGGCGACTCGTTGCCGTGGACCCACTTCTTCCAGCGTCCGGAAGCGATGACCAGCTCCTTCAGGATGGCGGTCATGTTGGAATGCATCGCCACCCGGCCTGCTTCGTACAGCTCGTTCTCGACCTGCTCGAGCTCCTCGAGCGCGTTGAACTCGCTCACGGTGAACTCGGGGCCGACATTGGCCGCACCCATCCGGCAGAGCGGATAATCCTGCGGATTCTCCACATCGTCGGTGTAGTGGCCCTTGATGAAACTGCCGTATTCGGCGACGATGGAGGTCAGGTCCTTCGCCACGGCCGGATCGAAGAAGGTCGTGTGCAGGTCCGTACCCACCTTGCCTACCACGAAGCACGGCCAGGCGTCGGCGCAGCCGTTCTTCTCGAGGCCTTCCTTCAGCAGGACGAGGAACTTGCGGAAGACCGTCTCGTCGGCCAGGCCGCCGTGGACTTCCTCGGTACCCACTTCGTAGGCGATGGGCGCGAGGCCCTTCGCCTTTCGGAAGTTCTCGATGTGCGTGATGAGTTCGATCGTCCTCTCCGCCACAACCTCAATCTTGATCGTCTCGCCCTTCGGAAGGAAGCGGTCGACGGTCGGATCGACGTGGATCAGTTCATAGCCGGCGAGCAGGGCTGCCTCGTAGGACTTCTTGACGCCGTCCATGGCCTTCTCGTAAGGCCACATCTCCAGCGTCTGGATGTCTTTGAGCCAGGGGCCGCCGTGGTCGATCGCTGCAATATACGGGCCAGTGTAGTTGTTGCGCCTGGCCTCGACCTTCATCACGCGGACGAAGTCTTTCTGGGTCATGCCCGTGTAGCCACCGTCGTTGTCCACCTGATTGAGGGTGGCGGCGAACATGATGGGCGCGTTGTTGCGCTTGGCGGCGCGGAACGCGGCCTTGATGACGGCCGGGGAGTTCGGACACACGGCGAGAAGCGTCATCGGCTTGTGTCCTTCGGCCGTCAGCGTCTGGACCCTGTCCAGAAGTTGTCTCAGTTTCGGTTTCATGATACCCTTTTTTTTAATACTTATATATTTTTACTCCACTAACTACTCTTGAAATGGCGCCGCGCACGGACGGATTGTCCGGAGACAGACCGTGGGCGAGCGAGAAGAAATATCCCGCGAGCTGGCCCACCAGCACGAACGGGGCGCAGACATATTCGTTGTCCTTGAGCGCCTCCGGCTGGGGAGCGTTGATCTCGAAATCGAGGATGTCCTTCACGCCGGACGGGGTGACGGACAGGACGACCTGGGCGGCCGGATGGTTGTCGTGCTCCACCTGGTCGATCAGGTCGAGCTCGTAGCGGCGCGTATACGGGTCCTCGGAGAGGAGGTAGACCACGAGGGTCTCTTCGTTGATCACGGCCTTGGGTCCGTGGCGCAGGCCCATGAAGGAGTCGAACGCGCACACGATGCCGCCGTCCGTCAGCTCCTGGAGCTTGAGGTGGCTCTCGCAGGCGATGCCCTTGAGCGGACCGGAACCGAGGAACACGGCGCGCTTGATCTTCTTCTCCGCGAGTTTCGCAATCTTGTCGGCGGCCTCGCCGGCAATGATGCTCTCGGCGAAGTCGGCGGCGGCCTGCAGCTTGGCGCGCTCGGCCGCCAGCGTCTTCACGTTCTTGCAGAGAAGGCTGGTCACGAGCATCGAAGTGAAGCTGCTGGTCATCGCGAGGCTGCGGTCGTTGGTCCCGTCAGGGAGGACGATGACCAGGTCCTTGCCCGGCTCGACCCGCTTGGCGAGTTCGCCGTCCGGGTTGCAGGTGATGATCAGGTGATGGGATCCGGGGCAGCACTTGTTGGCCACCTCATAGGCGGCGACGCTCTCGGGGCTGTTGCCGGAGCGGCCAAAGGAAATGAAAAGCTTCGGGGAAGGGCTGAGGAAATAGGAAGGAGCGGACACGATGTCCGTCGTGGCCACGGCCTTGGCGTGGACGAAACCGGCCTTCATGTACTCGCATACGGCCGTGTCCGCGATATAAGCGGAAGAGCCCGCGCCCGTAAGGATGATTTCCGTGTCCTTGTTGATCGAATTGGCAGACAGGAACTCCTCGATGTCCTGCTTGCGGTCCATAACAATGTCGTAAGTGTCCATCCACATCTTCGGCTGATGGGCTATCTCACGGATTGTGTGACAATTAAGGTTCAGCATATCGTATTTTAGATAGTATTATCGGAGTCAAAATCTGTTACAAAACTAAAGAATGATTCTTAATTTTCAAAACTTTTTAGCAAAAAACGTATAAATTTTCGAAAACTTTCGCCGTTAATTTCGATTATTTCGTTTTATTATTGCATTTTACAAAAATAAAGCGTACCTTTACTTTCGAAACAATACAAACGCTTACCGCAAAAAGAGCCATGAAAAGAAAATTCTCCGCCGAAGAGCGCAGGAGCCTCCTGCTCAACCAGCTGAAGGCCGACGGCAAGATCTACGTCACAGACCTGATGAAGCAGTTCGACGTATCGGAAGTATCCATCCGCAAGGACCTCGCCATCCTCGAGGAGAAGAAGTTGCTGCTCCGCGTCAAGGGCGGCGCCGTGGACATGCACCAGTCCGGTGACTACGACGACATGACGATCAGCCAGAAGCAGCACCTGCACTCCCGCGAGAAGCAGCTGCTCGGCAAGTTCGCCGCCGGGATGATCTCCAACGGTGAGACCATCATCCTCGATTCCGGCACCACCACGATGGAGATCGCCAAGAACCTCGAGGGTTTCAACGACTTGACAGTCATCACGAACGCCCTCGACATCGCCATCACGCTCAACCACTACGACCGCTTCAGCGTCATCGCCCTGGGCGGCAAGATGCGCTCGGTCTCCTACTCCACCGTGGGCATGCTCGCCGAGTCGGCGCTCAAGAATTTCTATTGCGACAAGCTCTTCCTCGGCGTGGACTCGGTCAGCATCAAGGACGGCATCTCCACACCCAACCTCGAGGAGGCCAGCCTCAACCAGGCGATGATCAATTCCGCCAAGGAGGTGATCGCCATCTTCGACTCCAGCAAGCTCGGCCGCCGGAGTTTCGTCCACATCGCATCGCTCGACAAGATCGACACGATCGTCACGGACTCGGGCATCTCCCCCGATTTCAAGGACTACGTGGAGGCTTCCGGCATCAAGCTCCATATTGTAGAGGTATAAACTTTCGCGATGTAATTTTTTGCAAATATTCTTTCTTTTCTTAACTTTGTAGGCGACACTGAAGTTAATTAACGAAAGAATATGGCAAAGAAACACAACTGGCTTGTCTACGCCCTGATCACCATGGTGACATGGGGCATCTGGGGCGCCTTCTCTTCCACACCCGATTATCCTTCGACCCTGACCTACGTCGTCTGGGCGGTCAGCATGGTTCCCTGCGCCCTCGTCGCGCTGGCCAATATCAAGTTCAAGCTGGACATGCGTCCGAAGTCCGTCATCCTGAGCATGGGCGTCGGCCTGCTCGGCGCCGGCGGCCAGCTGGTCCTCTTCGAGGCCCTCAAGCACGGCCCGGCCTACCTGATCTTCCCGCTGATCTCCGTGGCACCGATCGTGACCGTGATCCTCTCCACCATTTTCCTCAAGGAGCGGGTCAGCAAAATGGGCATCCTCGGCATCGTGCTGGCCTTCGTCGCGCTCGTCTGCTTCTCGCTGTCCAGCAAATCCGACGAGATCGCCCAGGACAACCTCTGGATCCTGCTCGCCTCCCTGGTCTTCATCTGCTGGGGCACGCAGGCTTTCGTGATGAAGCTGGCCAACAACCACACCCCCGACGCCGAGAGCGTCTTCGTGTACATGGCCATCTCCGCCGTGCTGCTGATCCCGGTCGCCCTTGCGATGACCGATTTCTCCCAGCCCGTCAACACCTCCTTCAACGGCCCGTACCTGACCTTCTGCATCCAGATCCTCAACGCCATCGGCGCCTTCGCCCTCGTCTACGCCAACCGCTACGGCAAGGCGATGATCATCGCGCCGCTCGCCGACGCCTGCGCCCCGGTCATCACCACGGCCATCTCGCTGGTGCTCTACGCCCACGTCCCGGGCGTCGCCCAGATCCTGGGCATCGTCTCCGCCATCACCTGCGTGCTGATCTTCAGCCGAGAATAACGACTTTCACGCGGTTCGCCGCGACTATTTATCTAACGAGAAAGAAGGCGGCCGAGTTTCCTCAGCCGCCTTCCATTTTCTATGAAGGGTCCGCCTAGCGGAAGGAGACCCAGTCGATCTCGGCGGAGCCGGAGACCAGTTCGACGGTAACGTCCTGCATGCCGGTGACCTTCAGCTTGGCCTTGGCCTCCATGACGGTCCAGTCGGCGCAGGCCGGGACCGTGACCTTCTTGCTCCTGCCGCCGACGGTGACGTTGACGACGGCGCCCTTCTCGCTGCGGACGCGGGCGACGAACCTGGACGGGGCCTTGGCGCCGAAGTCCACGTCGTTGAAGCGCACGCGGTCATACTGCTGCGTGAAGAGGGTCTTCCAGCCGGCGAAGTAGTTGAACTCGTCGAGGTAGTCGACCTTCGCGCCGACACACTCGCTGTAGCGGTCGATGTTCAGCTCGTCGGAGGCCTTGAAATAACCCACGCCACGCCAGGTCGGGACGACCGGGACGATGGTGCCGTCCTCGCGGAAGGACACCTTGTCCACGCGCACGGAGCGGTTCTTGTCGAAGTCCGGGCTGAAATCGTTGTGGTGGTAGAAGAGGTACCACTCGCCGTTGAACTCCACGAAGGAATGGTGGTTGGTCCAGCAGCCGGTCGGAGACTCCTCCATGAACACGCCCTTGAACTCGTAGGGACCGAGCGGGCTGTCCGCCATGGCGTAGCAGAGCGTCTCGGTGCCGCCCTCGAGGCGCACCCACGGGTAGGTCAGATAGTATTTGCCATTGCGCTTGAACATGAACGGACCTTCGGTCTGGCCCTTCGGGAAAGTAGCGTCCAGACGCACGGCCGGGCCCTCGATCTCCATCATGTCGGCAGATAGTTTGCCGCCGCGCATGCCCATGCCGGACCAGATCAGATAGACCGTGCCGTCGTCATCCTTGAAGGCGCAGGGGTCGATGCCGCCGGTGCCCTTGACCGTATTCTCCTGGATCGTGAAGGGGCCGGCAGGGTCGTCGGCGACCGCCACGCCGATACCGAAGCCGAAGCCGCGGCCGCGCTTGGGCGCATTCGGGAAATAGAAGTAGTATTTGCCGTCCTTCTCCACGCAGTCGGGCGCCCACATCGAATAGGCGGCCGGTTCACCCCAGGGGACGTCCTTCTGGTCCACGATGTTGCCGTGGTCGGTCCAGTGCGTCAGGTCGTCGGTGGAATAGACGTGGTAGTCGGACATGCAGAACCAGGGCTGCTCGCCCTGATACTTCACGGTCGGGATGTCGTGCGAAGGATAGAGGTAGAGGCGCCCGTTGAAGACGTGCGCGGACGGGTCGGCGGAGAAGGCGCCGGTGATCACCGGGTTGGTGCCGGTCACGAAGCTGCCGCCCTTCTCGGTGCGGACCTTGTCCAGGAAATTGGTCATCGAGCGGAGCGTGTACTCGGTGTACATGTTGAAGCCGTGGCCGCCGCCCTCGACCATATAGAGCTCGGTGCGGACGCCGGCCTTGTCCAGCAGCTCGTAGAAGTGCGGAGCCTGGCATGACGGGACCACGTTGTCGGCCGTGCCGTGGAAGATGACCACCGGCGCGTCGTCCGCGTCGATGTAGGTGGTGGCGTCCAGCGCCTTGAAGCGCTCCTCGTTGCCCGCGAAGGGGAAGCCCATCACGGCCTCCTCCGGGGCGTGGTTCCACGTGTCGGTGGTGCCGCCGCAGCTCATGTAATTGAGGTCGACGGGGCCGGACCAGTCGCAGGCGGCGTTGACGCTGCTGCTGAAACCGAGGTTGCCGCCCACTTCGCCTTCGAGCTCCTGCACGCCGCCGGTCGTCGCGGCCAGCGAGGCGAGGTGGCCGCCGGAAGAGAAGCCGGAAGCGGCCACGAAGGAGGCGTCGAAGCGGTATTTGTCAGCGTTGGCGCGCACCCAGCGGACGACGCCCTTGATGTCCTGGATCTGGGCCGGGAACCGGGCGTCCTGCGAAGAACGGTGGTTCGGGGTCACGACGGCATAGCCTGCATCCAGCAGGGCGTTGACGATGGTGCCGAGGTCGGCCATGCCCTTGGAGTTGTTGGAATACCAGGCGCTGCCGTAGATATGGACGACGACGGGATAGGAGGCTTTCTGCATGCGCGGCAGATAGACGTCGAGCTTGTGGTAGACCTGGCCGTCGCCGGCATAGTCAATGTCCGCGAACTTCTCGGAGCAATGGACGTCGATCTTGGGCATCTGGAAGCCGCCGAATCCGCCGGCGGGTTGCGCCTGGAGGGAGGCAGCAGCCGCCAGGCAAGCGATGATCATTAAGACTTTTCTCATTTGTCGGTTATAAGTTGTTGTTTCGTAAAATTCCTGCAGGGTCTCCGCCAGGCAGGTGCGGGGTTCATATGCGCGTTTTTTAGTAGAGCCAAATTTACGCTTTTTCGCGGTACGCACACATCCGCGCGCACCGGAATTCTTGCATTAATCCTCCAATTTCTTGCAGAAATGTGCCACCAAAAATATATCTTTGCGACAATGGAAGCCTTGGAGGTTCTGAAGCAGTATTGGGGCCATGACGCCTTCCGCCCGATGCAGGAGGAGATCATCTCCGCCGCAGCGGACGGGCGCGACGTGCTGGCCATCCTGCCCACCGGCGGCGGCAAGTCCGTGTGTTTCCAGGTCCCCGCGCTGATGCGCGAAGGCATCGCCCTCGTGGTCACGCCCCTGATCGCCCTGATGAAGGACCAGGTGCAGAACCTGGAGGCGCGCGGGATCAAGGCGCTGGCCATCCACGCCGGGATGGAGCGCCGCGAGGTGGAGATCGCGCTGGGCAACGCCGCCTACGGCGACTTCAAGTTCCTCTATGTCTCGCCGGAGCGGCTCAACACCGCTCTCTTCCAGTCCTGGCTGCCCCTGCTGCCCATCAACTACATCGTCGTGGACGAGGCCCACTGTATCTCGCAGTGGGGCTATGATTTCCGGCCGGACTATCTAGAAATCAACAATTTGCGCAAGAGCGTCGATGCGCCCGTGATCGCGCTGACCGCCACGGCCACGCCGCGCGTGGCGGAGGACATCATGGACAAGCTCTCGTTCCGCGAGCCGCTGCTGCTCAAGAGCGGGTTCGAGCGGCCCAACCTCTCTTATATCGTGCGCAAGTGCGAGGACAAGAGCGGCCAGCTGCTGGACATCTGCCGCGGCGTGGAGGGCTCGGGCATCGTCTACATGCGCCACCGCCGCCGCTGCGAGGAGACGGCCGCGCTGCTCGCCGACCAGGGCGTCAGCGCGTCGTTCTACCACGCCGGGCTGGGCGGGGCCGTGCGCGCGGAGCGCCAGGAGGCCTGGCGGCGCGGCGAGATCCGCGTGATGGTGTGCACCAACGCCTTCGGCATGGGCATCGACAAGCCCGACGTCCGATTCGTCGTGCACACGGGCCTGCCCGAGAGCCCGGAATCCTATTTCCAGGAGGCGGGACGCGCGGGACGCGACGGGCAGAAGGCCTACGCCGTCCTGCTCTGGAACGCCACGGACGTGCGCCGGCTGCGCCAGCTGCAGGCCGTCTCCTTCCCTTCCCTGGACTACATCGCCGACATCTACCAGAAGCTCCACATCTTCTTCCAGATTCCCTACGACACGGGCGTCGGAAGGCAGCTGAAATTCGACCTGGACGCGTTTGCCAAGCATTTCCGGCTGGAGCGCGCACCGGTCCACTACGCGCTCAAGTACCTCGAACGATCCGGCCACCTGACCTTCGCCGAAGACGTCGAGATCGCCACGCAGGTGGGCATCCTCGCCGACCGCGGCGCGCTCTACGACATCGACCTGCCGGAGCCGGCGATGGTCACGCTCCTGGAGGTCCTGATGCGACGTTATTCCGGCATCTTCTCCTACCCCGTCCCAATCCGCGAGGAGCCGGTCGCGGCCGCCTGCGGCCTGTCCGTGCCCCAGCTCCGCCAGCTGCTCTACCGCACCTCCCTGGAGCACGTCATCAAGTACATCCCGGGCGACCGCTGCAGCGTCGTCTTCCTGCACCACGACCGCCTGGTGCCCGGCAACGTCGACCTCCAGAAGGACAAATACAACTTCCTGCTGGACAACGCCCGCGCCCGCGCCGAGGCGATGGTCGAATACGCTTCGGAGAGCACGGAATGCCGCTCCCGCTGGCTTCTGCGCTATTTCGGGCAGGAAGAATCCGCCGACTGCGGCGGCTGCGACGTCTGCCGTGCGGCGCGGCGCGGCGGTCCCGACGCGGCAGCCGCCGTCCGCCGCTGGTGGACCGCCCGGCCCGGCGCCACCCTGCAGGATTTCCGCGCCGCCTGCGCGGATCCCGCGTCCGGACTCCCCGCCGACGCGATGGCGCTCTGCCGTCGCCTCATCAATAATGGGGATTTGACGGTCGAATAGCGCCACCACTTTGATAAGTGAAGAAAAATCGCTATATTTGCCCGGTTTCAAGGTTAGTTAGCAAAAAGGTTTAATTATTATAAATTCTAAAATAACGCATTATGCCTAAGATCGATTTAACTAAGTATGGCATCAAAGGTGCAACCGAGATCCTCTACAATCCTACCTACGAAGTCCTCTACAACGAGGAGACCGTCCCCGGTCTCGAGGGCTACGACAAGGGCCAGGTGACCGAACTCGGCGCCATCAATGTGATGACCGGCGTCTACACCGGCCGCTCCCCTAAGGACAAATACATCGTGATGGACAAGAACTCCAAGGATACCGTGTGGTGGAACACCCCCGACTATCCCAACGACAATCACGAGATGTCCGAGAAGACCTGGAAGGAGGTCAAGAGCCTCGCTCTCAAGCAGCTCAGCGGCAAGCGCCTCTTCGTCGTGGACGGCTTCTGCGGCACCCACAAGGACACCCGCATGAAGGTCCGCTTCATCATGGAAGTCGCATGGCAGGCCCACTTCGTGACCAACATGTTCATCCGTCCGATGAACCAGGCCGAGTTCGACCAGGAGCCCGATTTCGTGGTCTTCTGCGCCGCCAAGGCCAAGGTCGACAACTACGAGGAGCTCGGTCTCCGCTCCGAGACCTGCGTCGCCTTCAACGTGACCAGCAAGGAGCAGGTCATCCTCAACACCTGGTACGGCGGTGAGATGAAGAAGGGTATGTTCTCCATGATGAACTACTTCCTCCCGCTCAAGGGCATCGCCGCGATGCACTGCTCCGCCAACACCGACCTCAACGGTGAGAACACCGCCATCTTCTTCGGTCTGTCCGGCACCGGCAAGACCACCCTCTCCACCGATCCGAAGCGTCTGCTCATCGGCGACGACGAGCACGGCTGGGACGATGAGGGCGTCTTCAACTTCGAGGGCGGCTGCTACGCCAAGGTCATCAAGCTCGACAAGGAGTCCGAGCCCGATATCTACAACGCCATCCGCCGCGACGCACTCCTCGAGAACGTGACCGTGGACGCCGAGGGCAAGATCGACTTCAACGACAAGAGCGTCACCGAGAACACCCGCGTGTCCTACCCGATCTACCACATCAACAAGATCGTCCGCCCGGTGTCCCAGGGTCCTGCCGCCAAGCAGGTCATCTTCCTGTCCGCCGACGCCTTCGGTGTGCTTCCTCCGGTCTCCATCCTGACCCCGGAGCAGACCAAATACTACTTCCTGAGCGGCTTCACCGCCAAGCTCGCCGGTACCGAGCGCGGCATCACCGAGCCGACCCCGACCTTCTCCGCCTGCTTCGGCCAGGCCTTCCTGGAGCTGCACCCGACCAAGTATGCCGAGGAGCTCGTGAAGCGCATGGAGAAGAGCGGCGCCAAGGCCTACCTCGTCAACACCGGCTGGAACGGCACCGGCAAGCGCATCTCCATCCGTGACACGCGCGGCATCATCGACGCCATCCTCGACGGCAGCATCGACAAGGCCCCGACCAAGAACATCCCTTACTTCAACTTCGAGGTTCCCACCGAGCTCAAGGGTGTCGACACCGGCATCCTCGACCCGCGCGACACCTACGCAGACGCCAGCGTCTGGGAGGAGAAGGCCAAGGATCTCGCCGGCCGCTTCATCAAGAACTTCCACAAGTACGAGTCCAACGAGGCCGGCAAGGCCCTGGTGGCTGCTGGTCCCCAGCTGTAATCCTCGTACGGATAGCAATAAAACCGCCCTTCACCGGGCGGTTTTTTGTTTTTTATTCGTACCTTTAACCCCCGTAACCATTAAACTACACGAACCATGGGTATCATCATTACCATTGCAGTCATCGTCCTCATCGTTCTCTGGGTCATTTCCGTCCAGCGCAAGCTCGTCAACCAGGATGAGCTCTGCCAGAACGCCATGAGCACCATCGGGGTCCAGCAGGAGAGCCGCTGGGACGCCCTCACCGGTATGGTCGAACTGATCAAGTCCTACAACGAACACGAATACAACACCTTGCGCGACGTCATCGCGCAGCGCCGCCCGATCGACGCCCGGAGCTCCGCCCAGGATGTGGAGGCCCAGGAAGGCCTGATCGGCAAGGTCGCCTCCGGCATCGACGTCGTGGTCGAGAAGTATCCCGAGCTCAAGGCCAACGAGAACTACGGCAAGGCCATGGACGCCGTCGACAAATACACCAACATGGTGCGTACCAGCAAGATGGTGTACAACGACACGGCCACCAACTACAACAAGCTCATCCGTCAGATTCCGGATTCCATCGTGGCGGGCCTCTTCGGCTTCAAGGGCCGCGACTACCTCAAGACCGAGGACAAGAAGACGGAGATGCCTTCCCTCAAGATCTAAGCATGAGATTCTGGCTTACCTTTTTAGCGGCATTGGTTTCGACCACTGCCGTTTTTGCCGATAACCAGCGCGTCCGCGACCTGGATATCACGGTCACGCTCCGCCCGAACGGCGAAGCCAGAATCCACGAAGTCTGGGATGTCGACACGGGCGACGAGATCACCGAGATCTACCTCGTCCGGGAGAACCTCGACGACATCAGCATCCGCGATTTCTCCGTCTACGACGAAGGATTCAACGGAGGACGGCCGTTCGACAACGTCGGCGAATGGGACGTCGACCTGTCCCGCCGGCGCAAGACCGGCCGCTGCGGCATCGTCCACAAGGGCGACGGTGTAGAGCTCTGCTGGGGCGTCGGCGAATACGGACACCACGTTTACCACGCATCCTACCTGATGACCGACGCCGTCAAGACGCTCAACGACTACGACATGCTCCACCTCCAGCTGGTCTCGCCCGGGCTTTCCGCCCCACCGCAGCACGTCACCGTGACCGTCCGGACGGACGAAGTCCTGGACACGCCGCTGGACACCACAAACACCCGGGTCTGGGGCTTCGGCTTCAACGGCACGTCCTATTTCCAGGAGGACGGATCGGTGGAATTCGAGTCTGCAGAGCCGTTCCAGTACATGAGTTCGGTCATCGTTCTCCTGCGTTTCGACAAGGGGATCTTCCACTCCTCAAGCGTGAAGCCGGTCGATTTCCAGGAGCACCTGGACCAGGCGATGGAAGGGGCCAGTTTCGAACCGGTATATGACGTGGAGGACGACGACGATGACGACGGCGGACTCCTGCAGCTCCTGGCCCAGATCTTCGTCATCGTCGTCGCGCTGCTCGGTGGCGGCAAGACGGGTTATTCCCGGACCGGCCACGTCTCCCGCTGGGAGAAGAAGAAACTGCTCGGCGTCTCGCCGAAGGAAGTCAGCTGGTGGCGCGACATCCCGATGGACGGCGACCTGATCGCCGCCGACTACGCCCTGACGCGCCTCGGCGAGGACCGCAAGAACAACGCCCTCGCCTCGGCGGAGATCCTCCGCATGATCTACAACGGCTACCTCGACGTGCAGAAAGACGCCAACGGCAAGGTGGAGATCACCTTCGCGCCCAGCAAGCACGGCAAGGCCCCCATCGACCCGATCGCCAGCGACCTGTGGAGCATGATGCTGGAGGCCTCCGGCTCCGACCGCATCCTCCAGGACAAGGAGTTCTCCTCCTGGTCCGGCAAGAACAGGAAGCGGCTCTACAACTGGACCGAGAAGATGGGCAAGCTGGGTAAGGAAAAGTTCCGGGGACGCGGCTGGATGCAAAGCCGGGGCAGCAAATTCACCTCCGACGGGCAGCTCGAGACGCAGCACCTGCTGGGCTTCAAGAAATATCTCAACGACTTCACCCTGTCGAGCCAGCGCGAGACCGTCGAGGTCCACCTGTGGCAGGAATACCTGGTCTACGGCGCCCTGCTGGGCGTGGCGGAGAAGGTGGCGAAGCAGCTCAAGGACATCGACCCGGTGCTCTTCGAGCAGACGGTCGGCTACGACTACGGCACCTTCACGAACGTCCTCTACTCGACCAACATGCTTTCGCGCGCCATCACGAGCGCCAACCGCGCCTATGTTTCCTCCACCTTCTCCGGTGGCGGCGGCAGTTTCGGCGGCTTCGGCGGAGGCACTTCCTTCGGCGGAGGCGGCGGCTTCAGCGGAGGCGGTTTCGGCGGAGGCGGACGATAGATTTGAAAAGCGGCACTTGCCGCTTTTTTCGTATATTTGTGGAGTATGGGAGAATTGACCACCAGCATCCAGTACCTCAGCGGAGTCGGTCCGAAAAGGGCCGAGCTGCTGCGGCGCGAGCTGGGGGTCGAGACGCTCTCCGACCTGATCCACCTCTATCCTTTCCGCTACATCGACCGCAGCGGCATCACGCCCATCGCGCAGATCGCGCCGGACCTTGCGTCCGTGCAGCTGCAGGCCACGGTCGTGAGCCGCACGCTCTACGGGCCCAACAGCGCCGTGGTCTCGCAGGAGACGGACCCCATCCACTGGGGCGCGGTCAAGCGCCTGTCGGTAATCGTGCAGGACGCCTCCGGGCAGATGGAGATGGTCTTTTTCAAGGGCATCCGCTGGAATTTCCAGCGGCTCGTCCCGGGCGCCACGTTCCTCTTTTTCGGCAAGCCGCAGGCCTTCGGCACGCGCCTCAACATCGTGCACCCGGAGGTGGACGTGCCGCAGGAGGGCGCGCTCTCGCAGGGGGCGCTGACGGGCGTCTATCCGAGCACGGAGAAGCTCAAGACGGGCGGCATCACCGGCAAGGTGATGTGCCGCCTGCAGCAGGCCGCGCTCGCGCTCTGCCTGCCGGAGGTGGAGGAGACGCTGCCCGAATACGTGCTGCGCGACCGGGGGCTCGTCTCCCTGCAGTACGCGCTCAAGAACATCCATTTCCCGAAGGACAGCTATTCGCTGCAGAAGGCGACCTACCGCCTCAAGTTCGAGGAGCTCTTCTTCCTGCAGCTCTCGCTGCTGAAGCAGAAATATGTCCGTTCGCGCGGGGAGCGCGGCCTGCCGATGCCCAAGGTCGGGCCGGACTTCCACGCGTGCTACAACGCGCTCCCCTACGCCCTGACCGGGGCGCAGCAGCGGGTGATCAAGGAGATCCGCGCCGACCTGACGAGCGGGCACCAGATGAACCGCCTGCTGCAGGGCGACGTGGGTTCCGGCAAGACGATGGTGGCGGTGCTGAGCTGCCTGATGGCCATCGGCAACGGTTTCCAGACCTGCATCATGGCGCCCACCGAGGTGCTCGCGCAGCAGCACTACGCCAATATCCAGAAGTATCTCAAGCCCACCTCCGTGCAGTGTGCGCTGCTGACCGGCAGCACGCCGCAGAAGGAGCGGCGCGCCATCCACGCCGCCCTGGAGGACGGCAGCCTGGGCATCCTCGTCGGCACGCATGCGCTGCTGGAGGACAACGTCGTCTTCCGCAACCTCGGCCTCGCCGTCATCGACGAGCAACACCGCTTCGGCGTCGACCAGCGTGCACGTCTCTGGGCCAAAGGACCTTCGCTGGTCGGCGGCGGAGACCTCCTGCAGAAAACCGTGGCCACCCATGGCCTCGTAAATGGGGGGGACCCGCTGCGCAGCAGTGGGGGGGATGAGCGAAGCGAAGTTTTCAGCAGGAGCGTCTCCGCCGCCGACCGGATCCCGCCGCACATTCTCGTGATGACGGCGACGCCGATCCCGCGGACGCTAGCGATGACGCTCTACGGCGACCTCGACGTGTCGGTCATCGACGAGATGCCGCCAGGCCGCAAGCCCGTGCAGACGATGTGCATCGGGCAGAACCGCCGGGCGGCGATGTACAAGTTCATGCGGGAGGAGATCTCCCGCGGGCGGCAGGTGTTCGTCGTCTACCCGCTCATCTTCGAGAGCGAGAAGATGGACCTGCAGAACCTCGAGCAGGGCTACGAAGAGATCGTCAAGGCCTTCCCGCTGCCGGACTACAAGGTCGCCATCGTCCACGGGCAGCAGACCAACGACGAGAAGAATTTCAACATGTCGGCGTTCGTCGCCGGCCGCGCCAACATCCTCGTGTCCACCACCGTGATCGAGGTGGGCGTGGACGTCCCCAACGCCTCCGTGATGGTCATCGAGAGCGCCCAGCGCTTCGGCCTGAGCCAGCTGCACCAGCTGCGCGGCCGGGTGGGGCGCGGCGCCGAGAAGTCCTACTGCATCCTGGTCAAGGACGTCAAGACCTCCAGGGAGGCCCAGCAGCGCCTGGACCTGATGTGCGCCACCGAAGACGGCTTCGAGATTGCCGAGCAGGACATGAAGATGCGCGGCCCGGGCGACCTCGAGGGCACGCAGCAGAGCGGCCTGCCCATCAGTCTCAACATCGCCTCGCTGGCCAAGGACGGCCAGCTGCTGTCGGAGGCCCGCGCCTATGCCGCGAAGGTCCTGGATGCCGATCCGGAGCTCGCCGCCCCGCAGAACGCCCCGCTGGTCCGCGAGCTGCGCAAAGGCAAATACGAGATCAAGGATTACAGCAAAATTTCTTGATCGCGCGGCTTTTTTCTGCAAATCTGCACGGAATTGCGCCCGATTTTTGTATATTTGAAAGAATCATGGAAACAGCAAGAATCCTGCTCCGCCCCTGGCGCGAAAGCGACTCCGGGGCTCTGTTCAAATATGCCAGCGACCCCGACGTGGGGCCGCGCGCCGGCTGGCCACCCCACAAGTCCGAAGCGGACAGCCTGGGAGTGATCCGCCGCTTCTTCCTCAACGACCACACCTGGGCCATCGAGCTCAAGGAGACCGGCGAGCCGGTCGGCTGCATCGGCTATTTCCCGAAGGGCGAAAGCAACATCGAGATCGGCGAGCAGGACGCCGAACTCGGCTACTGGATCGCCAAGCCCTACTGGAACCGCGGCATCTGCACCGAGGCCCTGCGCCTGCTGATCGCCTATTGCCGCGAGCAGAAAGGCTTCCGGACGCTCTGGAGCGATTTCTTCGTGGACAACCCGGCCTCCGGGCGCGTGATGCAGAAATGCGGTTTCCGCGACACCGGCCGCATCAACTGGTGCAGCCACCTTTACCATGGCAACGACCGCCCGGTCAAGATCATGGTCCTGGAACAGGAATTATCCGCTAAAACGAAATAAAACGATCAAATGAAACGCACCCTTATCGCATTAACCTGTCTTGTTATGGCAATCAGTTGTGCCCAGAAAGAAGATAGCGGCTATGTCGGGCCGTCCGACATCCGCATCGCGGACGGCGTGATGACGCCCGAGTCGCTGCTCGCGCTCGGCCGCCTGTCCGATCCCCAGCTGTCCCCCGACAGCACCAGAATCCTGTACGGCGTATCCTATACCGATATCGCGGCCAACCGCAGCTGCCGCAACCTGTTCCTCTGCAACGCAGACGGCTCCGGCAAGGTCCAGCTCACCCGCTTCGCCAAGAGCGTCAGCGGCGCCCGCTGGTCCGCCGACGGCAAGAGCATCTTCTTCCTGCAGGGCGGCCAGCTCTGGAAGGCCCCGCTCAAGGGCAACAAGCTCGGCAAGCGCGTCCAGCTCAGCGACGTCCCCAACGGAATCAGCGACTTCAAGCTCTCCCCCGACCAGCAGCAGGTCATCTACGTGAGCACCGTCAAGAACACGGCCCTGCAGACCCCCAAGGACAGCGATCCCGCGCTGGACAAGGCGCAGGCCTACGCCACCGAGGACCTGATGTACCGCCACTGGGACCATTGGGTGACCGACGTGCCGCGCAGCTACGTCGCCGCGCTCGGCAACGGCAAGATCACCCCGGACAACTCCGTCGACATCCTCGGCACGGACGAGCTCTTCGAGCTGCCCACCGAGCCGTTCGGCGGCGTGGAGCAGCTGGACTGGGCGCCCGACAACCGCCACATCGTCTACTCCTGCCGCAAGAAGGTCGGTAAGCAGTATGCCTTCAGCACCAACACTTCCATCTACATCTACGACATCCTGACCGGCGCCACGATCGACGTCAAGACGGACGGCGGCTACGACACGGATCCCGTGTGGAGCGCCGACGGCAAGCACATCGCCTGGATCTCAATGGCGCGCGACGGCTATGAAGCCGACCGCCAGCGCCTGTTCGTCGCCGACGTGGAGCTGCTCCCCGCAGAGACCGACGGGCAGAACGTCGGCGTCCGCGTGCAGAGCGTCCGCGAGCTCCTGCCCGACTTCGACCACGACGTGGCCGGCCTGGTCTGGCACGAAGGCGAACTCTTCTTCAACGCCCTCGTGGGCGAAGGCGTCCAGGCGCTCTTCTGCGCCGACCTGACGGGCGACGTGCAACGCATCACCGCCCCCGACTGGAACTTCGACTTCTTCTCCCCCTTCGCCATCCTGCCCCGTCAGGACGGCGTGGAGCTGCTGGCTTCCTATTATTGCCTCAAATTCCCGACGGAGCTCGTCTCCGTCAAGATCACGGCCGGCGGCGTGACCTTCTCCCAGCTCACCGACGAGAACCGGCACATCCTCGGCCAGCTCGACGACGTCAAGGACGAGCGCGTGTTCGTGGAGACGGTGGACCACCAGCAGATGCTCTGCTGGGTCCTCTACCCGCCGCAGTTCGACCGTTCCAAGCAGTATCCGGCCATCGAGATCGTGCTCGGAGGCCCGCAGGGCAGCAATTCCCAGGACTGGAGCTACCGCTGGTGCTACCGCCTGATGGCCCAGCAAGGCTACATCGTGATCCTGCCCAACCGCCGCGGCACCACCGCGTTCGGCCAGGCCTGGAAGGAGCAGATCTCCGGCGACTACCCGGGCCTCAACATGCAGGACTACCTGAGCGCCGGGCGCTACATCAAGAGCAAGGACTACGTGAGCAAGCTCGCCTGCGTGGGCGCCTCCTACGGCGGCTATTCAGCCTATATGCTCGAGGGCCTGCACGGCGACCTCTATGACTGCTTCATCGCCCATGCGGGCATCTTCGACGAGAAACAGCTCTGGTTCACCACCGAGGAGATGTGGTTCGCCAACTGGGACAACGGCGGCCTGACGGAATACGCCTACGAGCCCGGCAAGGTCGGCCCCGCCGGCGACGGCATCACCTTCGGCGGCATGCAGCAGGCCGGTGCGCCCTACGCCACCACGGCCAAGGCCCAGCGCCACTACGCCAATTCCCCTTCGTCGATGGTCACCAAGTGGCACACCCCGATCCTCTGCATCCACGGCATGATGGACTACCGCATCCCCTACGAGCAGGGCATGGCGGCCTTCAACGCCGCCCAGATGATGGGCGTCCCCTCCAAGCTCGTGGTCTTCCCCGAGGAGAACCACTGGATCCTCCAGCCGCAGAACGCCCTCTACTGGCACCGCACATTCTTCGACTGGCTCGACCGCTGGATGAAATAAGCGCCCTTCCGCGCACGAAAAACCCCGAGGATCCTTCCCCGGGGTTTTTCGTATGGATACCGATCGATCAGAAAACCAGCTTCTCGATGAAAACCTGGTGATCGCCCGCGCGCCCCTCGATGATGTGGGCGCCGTCGGCGTCGAGCGCGTGCCACAATTCGACGCTCTCGCCGGGCAGGGCCTCTCGGTTGAAGTTGATGGTCAGCTCCTTGAGCGGATGCTCATAGACCAGCTCCTCGGGCAGGGAATCCAGCGCCCAGGAGGTGTACCTGACGTTGTTGGCGTGCTGGTTGTAGTCCACGTCGGAGTAGTGGACGCGGTGCTCGCCGATCTTCGTGAGTTCGGCGCCACGCGGGAGGACGACCTTGGCGGCCTGTTCCTCGATGGCAAAGTCGGTGCTCTGCGGCGCCGTGTCCACGACGTCGGAGACGGTGTCGAAGCGGACCAGGCGGCGCTCGGTGATGTTCATCACCACCCAGGAACTGGTGGAGCGGACCGACGGCTCGCCGTCGGCGTCGAGCATCATATAGTCACGCAGGAAGAAAAGTCCCTGGGCTCCCTTGTGCCAGGTCAGGACCTTGACCTGCTCTTTGTTGCTGACAGGCCGGTCGAAGCGGACGTATTGCCGCGCGAGCACCCAGGTGCTGTTGTAGGCAGCGAGCTCGTCGTCGCCGAATTTGAGATTGTCCGCCCCCTGGACCGCGATGTTCTGGGCGATGTCCAGGAAGGCGGTAGGCCTGAGCCGGGCGTGGCGGTCGGTCATATAGCAGGCGATCCGGAGGTCTTCCGTCGTCTTATCTTGCAGATTGATCATAGCAGATGGGATTGGTATTGATGGCGGTCTTGCGTACGCTCAGGCCCGGGCAGGTCTTGTGCAGGTACTCCAGCAGGAGGTCCTGCGTGAACTGCTCGCTCTGGTAGTGGCCCAGCTCGGCCAGGAGCACGCCCTGGTTTTCGAAGTAATCGTGGTAATGGAATTCGCCGCTGATGAAGCAGTCGGCGCCGGCGCACACGGCGTCGTGCAGCAGGAAGGCGCCGGCCCCGCCGCACAGTGCAACGCGGCGGACCTGCCGCCCGTCCAGGGCGGAATGCTGCAGGCACTCCACGCCGAAGGTCCGCTGCACGCGGGCCAGGAAGGCGGCGTCCGGCTCGGAGGCCGGGAGCTCGCCCACGAGGCCCGAGCCGGCGTCCTCGCCGTCGCGGGGCGACAGCCAGCGGAGTTTCTCCAGGCCCAGGAGAGCCGCGATGCGGTGGTTCACGCCGCCCGGCGCGTTGTCCAGGCTCGTATGGGCGGAATAGATGGAGATGCCGGCGGCCAGGGCCTTGACCACGCAGCGCTGCTGGTAGGTGGCGTCGGAGACCTGACGCAGGGCCTTGAAGATCAGGGGATGGTGCGAGACGATCAGGTTGCATTTTGCAGCAATCGCCTCGTCGACAATCGCTTCCGTCACGTCCAGGCACACCAGGACCTGGTCAATTTCCGATTCGGGGAAACCGACCTGCAGGCCGGAGTTGTCCCACTCGTCCTGCAGCCGCAGCGGAGCAAGGTGCTCCAGCGCGGCGATCACCTCGCGCAGTTTCATCCCTGGGCGAGCAGCTGGCGGACGATCGTGGAAAGGGTGCGCCCGTCGGCCAGGCCGGCGAGCTGCTTGGAGGCGACGCCCATCACCTTGCCCATGTCGGCGGGCGAAGCGGCGCCGGTCTGCGCGATGATCTCGCGCACCCGCGCCTCGATCTCCTCCGGCGTGAGCTGCTTGGGGACATATTCTTCCAGCACCTTCGCCTCGGCGAGTTCGTTGTCGGCGAGCTCCTGGCGGCCGGCGGCCACGTACTGCTCGGCCGCCTCCTTGCGCTGCTTGAGGAGTTTCTGGATCAGCTTGATGATGTCGGCGTCTTCGAGTTCCTTCTTGCCGCCCTCCGCGGTCTTGGCGAGGAGGATGGCGGACTTGATGGCGCGTACGGCGTTGGTCCGGACGTTGTCGTGGGCCTTCATCGCCGCCATGATGTCTTGTTGGATCTTCTGTTCGAGTGCCATGGTTGCATTCTTTAAAATCGTGTAAAGATAGCAATTATTTCGGACAGCCGGCCCGACTGCGAGCCGTTTACTCCGCCGGGCGCAGCTTGGCGTATTTGAGCAGCAGGAGCTTCTCGCCGTGTGCGTCGAAACGGATCCGGGCCTTCATCTCGGGGGCCCGGCCGGATAATTCGAGAATCGTGCCAAGGCCGAAGCGGTTGTGCTCGATGCGCTGTCCGGCACGCAGTTCCGTCATCGGCACGCCCACGAAATTGGCGTCCGCCAACGCCGAAGCGGCTGTGTTGGTGCTGCTGGAGCGATCCGGTGAGCCGGTTGCCCCCGACGAGCGTAGCCACCCATGGCTTCGTAAATGGGAGGGGCCCGCAGCCGCAGGCTGTGGGAGGGATGAGGACGCAGTCCGAACTCGATCGGGGGCAAGCCGGCTCCCGGACGCTCCACGCTTCTGATACTGGACGCCGGAGGACTGGCCGTAAGTGCCGCCGCCGACACCGAAACGGTCGAGGCGGCCGCCGGTGAAGCGGCTGCCGAAGCCACCCCACTCGTGCGTGACGCCGCTGTTGTCGAAATCGGCGTCCTCGAGCGGATTCTCGATATACTGCGGATCGATCTCCTTGATGAAGCGCGACGGGGCGTTGGACTCGTGCTTGCCGTTGCGCATGCGCGTGCCGGCGAAGGACAGGCGCACCGCCTTCTTGGCGCGCGTCACGGCCACGTAGAAGAGCCGCCGCTCCTCCTCGATCTCGTTCTTCGAAGAGAGCATCGACAGGCTCGGGAAGAGGTTCTCCTCCATGCCCGCCACGAATACGTACGGGAATTCGAGGCCCTTGGACGAGTGGACCGTCATCAGGGCCACTTTATTGTTGGTGTCTTCGTCATCGGTCACGTCCACGTTGCTCAGCAGCGAGACGTTCTCCAGGAAGTCATCCAGCGTGAACACGCCCACTTCGCCGCCCTCGGCAGCATAATCCTCCGCCTCCTCCTTGCGCTCCTCCACGAACTGGGCGACGCTGTTGATCAATTCGTCCAGGTTGGCCACGCGGGACATGCCCTCGATGGAGGTGTCCAGCTTGTAGAACGCATACAGGCCGCTGTCGTCGGCAATCTTCTTCGCGAGCTCCCAGGCGTCCGTCGTCGGGACGAGCGCAGAAAGCCTGGCGATCATCTCGCAGAACGGCTGCACCTTCGGGACCTCGCGGGCCGCCTGGAAGAGCGGCCAGCCCTGCTGCCGGGCCACGGCTTCCACGGCCTCCAGGGCCTTGTCGCCGATGCCGCGCGCCGGCTTGTTGACCACCCGCCGGAACGATTCGTCGTCGCGCGGGTTGACCACCAGCTTGAAGTAGGCCATCATGTCCTTGACCTCCGCGCGGTCAAAGAAGGAATTGCCCGAATAAATCATATAAGGAATATTGCGTCGGCGGAGCTGCTCCTCCAGCGCGCGCGACTGCGCGTTGGTCCGGTAGAGGATCGCGAAATCCTGGTACTGCGCCTGCGCGCTGCGCATCCGGTCCATGATCTCGGAGACGATCATCACCGCCTCCTCCGTCTCGGTGTAGGCCTTCAGCAGGCGGATGCGCTCGCCGTCCTCCCCCATCGCATAGCATTCCTTCGGGATGCGGCCCTCGTTGTGCGCGATCAGTGAGTTGGCGGCGTCCACGATCACCTGCGTGGAGCGGTAGTTGCGCTCCAGGCGGAAGATCTTGCACTCCGGATAATCCTTCTTGAAATTGAGGATGTTCTCGATGCGCGCGCCGCGGAAAGCATAGATGGACTGGCTGTCGTCGCCCACCACGCAGATGTTGCGGCGGAACTGCGCCAACTTCTTGAGGATCAAATACTGGGAGACGTTGGTGTCCTGGTACTCGTCCACCATGATATGCGAGAAACGACCGGCGATCGACTCGAGCGCCTCCTTGTTGTCCCGCAGCAGGTAGTTCATATTCAGCAGGATGTCGTCGAAATCCATCACCCCGCTCTGCTTGAGCTTCTCCTGGTAGCGCGCGTACACCTCGCCCAGGCGCGGCCGCTTGGTGTGGCTGTCCTGCGTCTGCAGCTCGGGGTTGCCCTGGTAGGCCGAGACCGTGATGAGGTTGTTCTTGGCCATCGAGATGCGGGCCAGCACGTCGCGCGGCTTGTAGATCTTGTCGTCCAGGCCCATCTCCTTGACGCAGGCCTTGACGGCGCTCTGCGAGTCGGACGTATCATAGATGGTGAAGTTCTGCGGGTAGCCCAGGAACTCCGCGTATTCGCGCAGGAAACGCACGAACACGGCGTGGAAGGTGCCCATCACGACCCTGCGGACGTTCCTGTCCCCCACCATCTGCGCGATACGCTCCTTCATCTCGCCTGCCGCCTTCTTCGTAAACGTCAAGGCAAGTATGCGGGAATCAGGCTGTTGCGCCAGAATATATGCCACTCTGCTCGTCAGTACGCGAGTTTTGCCGGAGCCGGCGCCCGCCACAATCAGCACAGGTCCTTCAACACATTCGACGGCTCTTCTCTGCTCGTCGTTCAAATCCTCCAGAATCGTTGTCACTTTATCCATCATTGCGGCACGAAATTACAAAAAAAAGTGGTATCTTCGCGGCGCGATTTGAGAAATCTTATAACGTTATATTCATGTCACTAACTTTCGTTTTGAAAAAGGGCCTGAACATCCCCATCTCGGGAGAAGCAGAGCTCCGTGTCTCAAAGACGATAGCGCCGGGCATCGTTGCAGTCCAACCGACTGACTTCAAGGGTTTTCTCCCCAGACTTCTCGTCAAGGAAGGCGACCCCGTGCTCTGCGGCTCCCCCGTCATGGCAGACAAAAAGAACGCTGACATCCTCCTTTGCTCGCCGGTGAGCGGTACGGTCAAGGAGATCGTCAGAGGAGACAAGCGCAAACTGCTCGCCGTCCTCATCGAGTCGGACGGCAAGCGTGAATCCGTCGACTTCGGCGTCAAGGACGCCTCCAAGCTGGACGCCGGGCAGGTCCGCCAGGCGCTTCTGCAGAGCGGCCTCTGGCCGTGGCTGGTCCAGCGTCCCTACGGCATCATCGCCGATCCGGAGACAACCCCGCGCGACATCTTCATTTCCACTTTCAACACCGCCCCGCTCGCCGCGGACAGCAACTTCTGCTACGGCGACGCCCTGGCAGACGTCCAGGCCGGCATCTGCGCCCTTTCCAAACTGACTTCGGGCCAGGTCCGCGTGGGTCTCGACGGCAACAAGCCGTCCGCTTTCGCATCCCTGCAGCACTGTGAGCTGAATACCTTCAAGGGCAAGCACCCCGCCGGCAACGTGGGCGTGCAGATCAGCCACGTCGCGCCGATCCGCAAGGAAGACATCGTCTGGACGGTGTCCCTGGCCGGCGTCGCAGCCATCGGCAAACTCTTCACCAAGGGCAGGCTCGACCTGCGCCGCAAGGTGGCCGTGACCGGCCCGATGGCGCTCGAGTGCGCCTATGTCGAAGCGCTTCCTGGCACCCCGATGAAGGCCCTCATGCCGTTCTGGGGCAACACCCCGGAGGAAATGCTGCGCGTCGTCAGCGGCGACGCCCTCAGCGGCAAGACCGTCGGCACCGCCGGCTACATCGGCTTCTTCGACACCCAGGTCACGCTCCTGCGCGAAGGTACGGACAAGGAACTCCTCGGCTGGATCAACCCGATCCGCGCCAACCAGTTCAGCGCCGACCGCAGCTACTTCTCCTGGCTCATGCCCAAGAAGAAATACGACATGACCACCAACCTGCACGGCGGTCCCCGCGCGTTCCTGATGAACGACGGCTACTACGGCCGCGTGCTGCCGATGGACATCTACCCGGTGTTCCTCGCCAAGGCCTGCCTGGCCGGCGACATCGAGAAGATGGAGAAGTTCGGCATCTACGAAGTGCTCCCCGAGGACCTCGCCACCTGCGAGTTCGTCGACCCGAGCAAGAACAATATCCAGGCAATGATCGAACAGGGCATCGACCTGATGCTCAAGGAAATGGCTTAAAAGTATGAACAAGATTTTCGAAAAAGGCGGCAAATTATTCTGGCTGCACTCTACGGTCGACGCTTTTGAGACTTTCCTGCACGTGCCCGGGACCGTCACCAAGAAGGGTTCCCACGTCCGTGACGCCATCGATCTCAAGCGCCTCCTCATCCTGGTGGTGATCGCCGCCGTCCCCGCTGCCCTGTTCGGCATGTGGAACGTCGGCTATCAGCACGGTCTCGCCATCGGCGACACCTCCCTCAACATCCTCGGCAACTGGTGGTACGGATTCCTCAAGGTCCTGCCCCTATTCCTGGTCTCCTACATCGTCGGTCTCGGCATCGAGTTCGCCTCGAGCCAGATCCGCGGCGAGGAAGTGAGCGAAGGCTACCTCGTGTCCGGCTTCTTCATTCCCCTCATCGTCCCGGTGGACATTCCCCTCTGGATGCTCGCGGTCGCCGTCGCGTTCGCGGTCATCTTCGGCAAGGAAGTCTTCGGCGGCACGGGCATGAACATCGTCAACCCGGCGATCCTGACGCGCGCCTTCCTCTTCTTCTCCTATCCGAGCTATATGTCCGGCTCCAACTGCTGGATCTCCCTCAAGCAGGGCGAGCAGGTCGTGGACGGCTTCACCGGCGCCACCCCGCTCGCGCTGGACGGCGCTTCCGCCCAGTACGGCACCGGCTTCTGGGACCTCTTCATCGGTACGGTCCCCGGCTCCGTCGGTGAGACTTCCGTGATCGCCATCCTCCTCGGCGCCGCCATCCTCATCTGGACGGGCATCGCCAGCTGGAAGATCATGCTCAGCGGCGTGCTCGGCGTCCTGTTCGTCGGCGGCATCGCCGACCTCGCCGGCATCTCCACCATCCCTGCCTACATGCAGCTCCTCTACGGCGGCTTCGCCTTCGGTATCGTCTTCATGGCGACCGACCCCGTGACCTCCGCCCAGACCGAGTGCGGCAAGTGGATCTACGGTTTCCTGATCGGCGCCCTGTGCGTCACGGTGCGTCTGTTCACCCCGGGCTACGCCGAGGGCATGATGCTCGCCATCCTGCTCTGCAACATTTTCGCCCCGCTGATCGACCACTGCGTCACCAGCGCCCATATCTCCCGCAAGGCCAAGAAACTCAAAACCGCCTAGCCTTATGAATACCAACAGCAACGCATATACTGTCATCTACACCACCCTCGTGGTCGTAGTCGTGGCTGCGGTCCTCGCCTTCACGGCGATGAAGCTGAAGCCTTCGCAGGAGGCCAACGCCAAGGCGGAGACCCTCCGCCAGATGATGTCCGCCGCGCAGATCAAGCCCACGGACGAACTCTATGCCACCAACAACGCCGGTGTCCTCCAGCTGTACGCTGACAACATCGACGAAGCCTATACCATCGGCCTGGACGGCCAGAAGAACGGCACGCTCTCCATCGAGAAGGCCAGCATCGAGCTGGTGGACAACCTCAAACCGCAGAACAAGGCCATCAAGGCCGGCGGCGAGGCCACCCTCCCGGTCTATGTCTTCAAGAACGGCTACACCGTGATTCCGGTCTACGGCGCAGGCCTCTGGGGCCCCGTGTGGGGCTACATCGCCTTCCAGCCGGACTGCCGGACCATCGCCGGCGCCTACTTCGACCATGAGTCCGAGACCCCGGGCCTCGGTGCCAAGATCAAGGACGAAGCCTGGTTCCGCGAGAAGTTCGTCGGCAAGGCCGTCGCCTTCGGCCAGGAGATGCTCTTCAACCTCGACAAGAACGCCGAAGAGTCCGGCGCCGCCAACGCGGTGGACGCCATCACCGGCGCCACCATGACTTCCAGGGGTCTGAACGAGGCCCTCAACGTCTGGTTCAAGGCCTACGAAAGCCACCTCGCCAACGCCGCCGACTGCTGCCAGAACGGCGAGAAAGATTGCGAGCACTGCGAAAACCATAAAGCAGAGGAGGAATAATCATGGATAAGAAACTCAAAGAAACGATCCTCAACCCGATCCTGAAAGGTAACCCGATTACCGTTCTCATCCTGGGTATCTGCTCCTCGCTGGCCGTTACGGTCCAGCTGAAGGGCGCCCTGGTGATGGCCCTCTCCGTGATCGTCGTCACGGGCCTCTCCAGCCTCGTCTGCTCGCTGCTCCGCAACACCATCCCGATGCGTGTGCGTATCATCGTGCAGCTCGTCGTCGTGGCCATGATGGTAATCCTCGTCGACCAGATCCTCAAGGCCGGCGAAGGCACCTACGCCATCGACAAGCAGCTCTCCGTCTACATCGGCCTGATCATCACCAACTGTATCGTGATGGGCCGCATCGAGGCTTTCGCCCTCGGAAACAAGCCCATCCCTTCCCTGCTGGACGGTCTGGCCAACGGCCTGGGCTACGGCCTCATCCTGGTCATCGTCGCCTTCTTCCGCGAGCTTCTCGGAAGCGGCACCCTGTTCGGCCTGCAGGTCCTGCCTGCCAGCTATGTTCCCAACAACCTCGTGATCCTGCCGCCGTTCGCGCTGATCCTGCTCGGATGCATCATCTGGGTACACCGCGCCTGCGACAAGGACCTTCAGGAGAAATAATCGCGTCGCCCTATGGAATACGTAAGCTTATTCGTCAAGTCAATCTTCGTTGACAATATGATCTTCGCATACTTCCTGGGTATGTGCTCATACCTGGCGGTATCGAAGAACGTGAAGACAGCCAATGGCCTGGGCCTCGCTGTGATCTTCGTCCTCTTCTTCACCCTGCCCATCAACTGGGCCCTCAACAAGTTCGTGCTCCAGCCCGGCGCACTGAGCTGGCTGGGCCCCCAGTTCGCAACGGTGGACCTGAGCTTCCTGAGCTTCATCCTCTTCATCGCCGTGATCGCCGCCTTCGTGCAGCTGGTCGAGATGTTCGTGGAGAAGTTCCTTCCTTCGCTGTACTCCTCGCTCGGTATCTTCCTGCCGCTGATCGCCGTGAACTGCGCCATCCTGGGCGGTTCCCTCTTCATGCAGCAGCGCGACTTCGCGAGCTTCGGCGAGCCGCTCGTCTATGGCCTCGGTTCCGGTCTCGGCTGGTACCTCGCCATCGTGAGCCTCGCCGCCATCCGGGAGAAGCTGTCCTACAGCAACGTCCCCGCCCCGCTCAAGGGCGTCGGCATCACCTTCATCACGGTGGGCCTGATGGGTATGGCATTCATGATCTTTATGGGTATCCAGCTTTAGGAGGAGCACGCAATGACACCTACAATAATCGCTTCTATCGCAGTCATCGTCATCCTGACCTTGCTGCTGGTGGTCTTGCTGCTCTATGTCAAGGCCAAGATCACCCCGACCGGTACGGTCGACATCGATATCAACAACGGTAAGAAAACCCTCAAGGTCAATCCCGGCAACTCGCTGATGAACACGCTTGCCGAGCAGAAGATCTTCCTCCCCTCCGCCTGCGGCGGCAAGGCCAACTGCGGCCAGTGCAAGGTCCAGGTGCTCGAGGGCGGCGGCGAGATCCTCCCGACCGAGACCGGCTTCTTCAACCGCAAGCAGATCAAGGACGGCTGGCGCCTGGGCTGCCAGGTCAAGGTCAAGGACAACCTCAAGATCCAGGTGGCCGAATCCGCCCTGTCCGTCAAGAAACTCGAGTGCGAGGTGATCTCCAACGAGAACGTCGCTACGTTCATCAAGGAATTCACCGTCAAGCTCCCCGAGGGCGAAGAGCTCGAGTTCAAGAGCGGCGAGTACATCCAGATCGACATCCCCGCCTACGAGGCCGACTTCTCCGACATGGGCGTGGCCGACATCTACAAGGGCGACTGGGACAAGTTCGGCATCACCCCGCTCAAGTTCAAGAACGAGGTTCCGACCATCCGCGCCTACTCCATGGCTTCCTACCCGGGCGAGAAGGGCATCATCAAGCTCAACGTGCGTATCGCGACCCCGCCGTTCGACCGCACGCAGCCGAAGGGCGTCTTCAAGTTCGTGCCGGGCGTGCCTCCGGGAATCGCCTCCACCTACGTCTTCTCCCGCAAGCCGGGCGACAAGGTGATGATCAGCGGTCCTTACGGTGAGTTCCTCCTGCCGAAGAACGATCCGGACAACGTGGAATACATCTTCGTCGGCGGCGGCGCCGGCATGGCCCCGCTCCGCAGCCACATCATGGAGCTCTTCCGCACGCTCAAGACCGGCCGCAAGGTCAGCTTCTTCTACGGCGCCCGCGCCCTCGTGGAGGCCTTCTACCTGGAGGACTTCGCCGAGATCGAGAAGGAGTTCCCGAACTTCAAGTTCCACCTGGCCCTCGACCGTCCGGATCCCGCAGCGGATGCCGCAGGCGTCAAGTACACCGCCGGCTTCGTCCACAACGTGATGTACGAGACCTACCTCAAGGACCACGAGACCCCCGAGGATATCAAGTACTTCATGTGCGGTCCTCCCATGATGACCAAGTGCGTGAACGAACTGCTCGATTCGCTCGGCGTCCCGCCGGAGAACATCCTCTACGACAACTTCGGAGGTTAATGATACAGGAAAGGCCCGCAGGAATGCGGGTCTATTCGTTTGGCAGAACGCCAAACGGGAAAAATTTCACAATTACCCCCGTACGATTCTTACAGGTCCTTGGAGCATTGCCGGAGGCCGCATACATTTGCGACCGTATGAAAAACTCAAACAACCCCATGAGCCGGCAGTGGCCTGATCGCCCGTATCATTCTCTTCGGCACCGCCGCCCTCTGCGCAGTGCAGGGAAACTTCTACTATGCTACTTTACTTACCTGTTTATGCTGCCGGCTCTGCTGGGTTCGTGCCGCAAGGAACCGGCCCCGGACCCCGGGCCGGGGCTTGTCGAAGAACCCGCCGTCGACTCCGTACTCACGCAGATCCGCCTGCAGGCGGACGGATTTGAAGTCCGCCGCCTGGAGGTCTTCATATACGGTTCGGAAGGCGTCCGCAGTCTGGAGAACCACGCCTCCCTGGACAGCCTGTGCCGGGAGATCCAGCTCCCCGCCCTGCCGGGCGACAAGCTGGTCGTCGCCATCGCCAACAGTCCGCACAAGCTCAACCTGAAGGCGCTCGCGCGCTACGACGCGATGGAGCAGCTGACGTTCTCCTTCGCGGACGACAATCCGCAGGCGCCCGTCCTGGGCGGCAGCTGCACGACGCACGGACAGGAAGGCACGGTCGTCCTGCAATCCCCGCTCTGCCGGGTCGTGCTGGCCAGCGTCAGCAACACGATGGACGGCTACGAGCTGCTGGAGGAGCCGCGCATCCGCCTGCGCGACCTGCCGGCCGGGACGGAAATCCTGCGGGACAAGGATTTCCGCCCCACGGAGCTGCTGGACGCAGGCTCCTGGGCGCCGCTCCCCTGCGACGTGGGATTCTTCACGCAGGAGCCCGGCGTGACGCTCTGGTGCTATCCCAACGACACGCCCGCAGACGTGCTCGGCGTGCCGCGCCCCACGCTGGAATTCGCCTGCGAGATCCGCGGCAGGACCTGCTCCTTCGACATCCCGCTGCCGCCGCTGCCCCGCGGCTCGCGCGTCGAAGTGGACCTGACGGTGGGCGGCCCGGACGAACATAGCTACATATTCCGACAATAATGATTATCTTTGGAATATGGACCATGGAAAACACGCCTGTCTGATCCTCGTGCACACCCAGCCCGCGCAGGTGCGCACCTTGCTTTCGCTGCTGGACGACCCCCGCAACGACATCTACGTCCACATCGACCGCAAGGCGCCTTTCGGCGCGGAGGCCCTGGACGGCTGCTGCGTCCGTTCCACCGTCCATTTCATCGAGCCGCGCATCAGCATCCACTGGGGCGGCTCCAACATGATGCTCGCCACGCTGGCGCTGCTCAGGGCCGCCACGGCCACGCCCCACGCCTACTACCACCTCTTCAGCGGGCAGGACCTGCCGATCAAGGACCAGGACACGATCCACGCGTTTTTCGCGGCGCACGCCGGGCAGGAATTCCTCCAGTTCTGGCCGTCGGCCCCCTCCGAGACGCGCCGCGCCACCAACTTCTGCCTTTTTCCGGAAAGCGCCGGCGTGCTGCCGGCAAAGATCGCCAACAAGCTGGTCCGGGGCGTGATGAAGCCGTTCGGCGGGATCAACCGCGATCTCGACCTGCGCCTCTCCTCCTCGTGGTTCAGCATCACGGACGCCTGCGCCCGCTATGTCGTGTCCCGCGAAGCCTGGCTGAAGAAACGCTTCGTCCACACCATGATGCCCGACGAGGTCTTCATCGGCACCGTGATCTGGGATTCCCCCTTCCGGGAGCGGATCTTCGACGACAGCATCCACCTCGAGCGGGAGGAAGACAAGCGGACGCTGCTGGCCAGCAACCTGCGCCTGATCGACTGGGCGCGCGGTTCCACCCGGCATCCCTGGGTATTCCGGGAGGAGGACTGGGACCTGCTCGTCGGCTCCCCCTGCCTGTGGGCACGCAAATTCGACCGGAGGGTCGACGCCCGGATCATCGAAAGGCTCGAAAAGCAGCTGAAGGTGCGATGAATCCGTCGATTTTGCGTATCTTTGCAGCATGGATTATGGAAAACACGCATATCTGATTCTGGCGCACACGCATCTCCGTCAATTGCGCACGCTGGTCTCCCTGCTGGACGATCCCCGCAACGACATCTATATCCACATCGACCGCAAGGCGCCCTTCCGGGCGAAAGATCTGGAGGGCTGCTGCACCCGTTCCACCGTGTATTTCGTCGAGCCGCGCATCCGCGTCCACTGGGGCGGCCCCAGCATCATGCGCGCCGAGCTGGCGCTGCTCAAGGCCGCCACGGCCGCGCCGCACGCCTACTACCACCTCCTCAGCGGCCTGGACCTCCCGCTCAAGACGCAGGACCAGATCCACGCGTTCTTCGATGCGCACCCCGGCATGGAATTCATCCAGTGCTGGCCGACGGAGAAGAAGGAAACGGCCCGCTTCACCTACTATATGCCCTTCCCGGACGGCAATGACATCCTCCCCGCCAAGCTTGCCAACAAGCTGGTCAAACGCGCCATGATGCGGGTCGGCGCCAAGATCAACCAGGGAATCGATTTCCACTTCTCTTCCCAGTGGTTCAGCATCACGGACGGCTTCGCCCGCTACATCGTGTCCCGCGAGGACTGGCTGGAGCAGGTGTTCGGCCACACGGGCACGCCCGACGAAGTGTTCGTCGCCACGCTGCTCTGGAACTCCCCCTTCAAGGACCGGCTCTTCGACCCGACCATCCATCTGGAGCGGCAGGAAGACAAGCAGAAGGTCCTGTCCGGCAATCTGCGCCTGATCGACTGGACGCGCGGTTCCGCCCGGCATCCCTGGACTTTCCGCGGAGCGGACTGGGACCTGCTGACGGGCACCCCTTGCCTGTGGGCGCGCAAATTCGACCAGCGTATCGACGCCGAAGTCATCGAACGCCTCAAGAAGCATCTTGCCCCTGCCTTATGAACCCCGGAAAGCACGCATTCCTGATCCTGGCGCACTGCTGTCCCAGGCAGATCCGCATCCTCCTGTCCCTGCTGGACCACCCCCGCAACGACATCTACATCCATATCGACCGCAAGGCCCCTTTCGGCCCCGGGGAGCTGGAGGGCTGCTGCGTCCATTCCGCCGTCCATTTCGTCGAGCCGCGCATCAGCGTGCACTGGGGCGGCGTCAGCATCATGCGGGCCGAGCTGGCCCTGCTCAAAGCCGCCGTGCCCGGCCACTACGCCTTCTATCATCTGCTGAGCGGGCAGGACCTGCCCATCAAGCCGCAGGAAGAGATGTTCGCCTTCTTCGACGCGCATCCTGACCGCGAATTCCTGAACTTTTGGGAATTCAAGTCGCACACGCTCAACCGCGTCCACTACTACACCGTGTTCCCGGAAGGCGCCGGCTCCTTCCTGCCCAACCTGGTCAACGTCACCGTCAAGGGCATCCTGATGGCCCTGGGCCTCCGGATCAACGACAATGTCGACTTCCACATGGCCTCCCAGTGGTTCAGCATCACGCATCCGTGCGCCGAGTACGTGCTCTCGAAGGAATCCTGGCTGGAGAATGTTTTCCGGCACACCAACACGCCGGACGAGATCTTCCTGGCCACCGTCATCTGGAACTCCCCCTTCCGGGAGCGCCTGTACGACGCCACGAAGCACGTCCAGAACGTCGACATCCACAATTCGTCCAACATGCACTTCATCGACTGGACCCGCGGCGAAAGCGTCCGGCATCCCTGGACGTTCCGCTCGGGCGACGAAGAGCTGCTGGACTCCGTCCCGCAGTTCTGGGCACGGAAATTCGACGAACGCGTGGACGCAGCCATCATCGACCACGTCCGCAAACGCGTGAAAGGAGAATAATCCCTTATTTCCGGTATTCGACCGGATCCCGGAGCGTTTTCCACTCCTGCGAGACATAGGCCGGCAGGGTGGCGAGCCAGCGGTGCATCTGTTCCGCCGCAGTATCGCTGTTGTAGCCGGTCCCCTTGGGGTGGATCACCCGCACCCGGTCGTCTACGAGGACGAGCATCTTCTTGTAGAGCGCGATGTGGCTGAGGGCGATGTCGATGCCCCAGCCCAGCCGGTTGACGGACAGGTCCACCGGCATCACTTCTTCCAGCACCTCCCGGCAGACCAGGTGGAACCAGCCCTCCTGGAAGTTCACCTTGCGCATGCGCCAGGTGTAATGGCACAGGCTCTGCCCATGGCAGCGGCCGTGCCAGGACAGCGCGCAGCTGGGCTGATACAGGCCGACATTGACCGTCCGGGTGATTTTCTGCATCCGGGAAATCAGCCGGCGCGTGTTGGCGGCGTTGATCTCGAGGTCGCTGGTCACGACCATCAGCCAGCGGTAATCCTTCTCCAGCAGCAGTTCCCAGGCCTTGTTCATCAGGCCGGAATAATAGATGTTGTCCAGGACCAGCGCGCCTTCGTGGCGGCACGGCGGCTCGCTGCCGCTGTCCAGGATGACGGTATCGAAATAAGGCGAGAGACGCTCCCACCAAGCGATGGCGCCGGCGTTCTCGTTGTGATTGAAGACGCAACAGAGGATTTTGTCCTGCATAAGTCAGATAAGGTTTTGGAAGCGGTCCGGAATCCGGACGACGATCTTGAGTTCAAACATGGCCGGCTTGTTGAGCGCGTAGGGCGGCCGGCAGAGCGTCTGGCAGACGCGCGCGAAACGCGTCCAGCGCTCAAAATCGCGTGCGGGGAGATCCGTGACATAGCGGATGGTCCGCGCGCGTTTGTGCATGTGGGCTTCCCAGCCCAGCTCCAGCCGGCCTGCATCCCGGAAGCGGTCCTGCAGGCGCTTCATGTCGAAGTAGCCGAAATGGAGCAAGTATAGATCTTTGCCAATGTGGAAGTTGTGTCCCTTTACGCGGTGGAAACCGGAACCCCAGTCGCACGGCCGCGCGAGGACGGACGCCTTGGTATAGCGCGTCCCGATCTGCGCATAATGGCGCTGCTGCAGGAAGGGTTCGGTGTCCGTGATGTCGCCCTCCTCGCCCAGTTTCTGGCCGAAGTCCAGGCCCAAGCCGGACAGCGTGACGCCGATTTTCTGCCGGGAGAGGTATTCGGACAGCGACAGGCCCGTCCGGGGATCCGCGACGAGAAACTCGTCCGCATCCGTGCCGATGACCAGGTCATAGCCGGCAGCGAACAGCTCCGCCGCCTTGGCGCTCATCACGGCCACGCGTCCTTTGTCGTTGGACACGATGTCGCTGCCGATCCGGGGAAGCGCCTCCGCGTGCGTCCCGTCGCAGAAGGCCGGGATCCGCTGGTCGGTGCCGTCGAAAAAGATGTAGAGGTGTTCCCTGCCGAGCTGCGCGCCGTAGTATTCCACCCACTTGCGCAGGTAGAAGTCGTCGTTGCGGACCATCGTGAGGGCGGCTATCTTTTTCATAAATACTTGGCAGTAAATGTGTCCTGTTTCGCCAGATCCTCCGGCGTGCCGGCGAAGACGACCCGGCCGCCGCGGTCGCCCGCGTCCGGGCCGAGGTCGATCACCCAGTCCGCCGCGCGGATCACGTCCACGTTGTGCTCCACGACGATGAGCGAATGCCCGGCCGCAAGCAGCGCGTCGAAGCTCTGCAGGAGCTTCTCCACGTCAAAGAAATGCAGGCCGGTGGTCGGTTCGTCGAAGAGGAAGAGGATCTTCTCGCCCTTGCCTTTGGTCCGGCTCAGGGAGAGGAAATAGGCCAGCTTGATGCGCTGGCTCTCGCCGCCCGACAGGGTCGAGCTGCTCTGGCCGAGCTTGATGTAGCCCAGGCCAACGTCCTGGAGCGGCTGCAGCAGCCCGGCAACGGCCTTCGCGTCGGATTCCGTGCCTTCGGAGAAGAAGGCCACGGCTTCGTCCACGCTCATATTGAGGATGTCGTCGATGTTCTTTCCGCGGTAGCGGACTTCCAGCACTTCGGGCTTGAAGCGCTTGCCGCCGCACTCCTCGCAGACCATCTCCACGTCGGCCATGAACTGCATCCCGATGCGCACGACGCCCTCGCCCTGGCATTCCGGGCAGCGGCCGCCTTCGGTGTTGAAGGAGAAATGGTTGGCCGTCAGGCCGGAGAGTTTGGCGCCCTGCTGGGCGGCCATCAGCTTGCGGATGGCGTCGTAGGCCTTCAGGTAGGTCACGGCGTTGGAGCGGGAGCTGCGCCCGATGGGATTCTGGTCCACGTATTCCACGCGCGTGACGCGGTCGAGGTTGCCCGCCAGGCCGCGGTGCGTGCCCGGCAGGTCGCCGGCCTCGTGGATACGCCGATAGAGCGCCGGATAGAGGATGTCCCCCACGAGGGTGGACTTGCCGGAGCCCGAGACGCCCGTCACGACGGTGAGCACGCCCAGCGGAAAATGGACGTCGATGTCCTTGAGGTTGTGCTCCATTGCGCCTTTCACGCAAATACTGTAGTGCCAGGGGCGCTTCTCGCGCACATAGCGGAGCTTCTGCCCATTCAGGTACTGAAGCGTCAGCGAGCGGTCGATGTCGGCCGGCTTCGCGTCGGCGGCCTTGCCGGCGTAGACAAGTTCGCCGCCATGCACGCCCGCGAGCGGACCCATGTCGATGAGCAGGTCGGCCGCGCGGATGATCTCCTCGTCGTGCTCGACCACGATGACGGTGTTGCCGATGTCGCGCAGGCGCTTCAGCACGCCGATCAGGCGCTCGGTGTCGCGCGGGTGCAGGCCGATGCTCGGCTCGTCCAGGATGTACATCGAGCCCACAAGGCTGGAGCCCAGCGCGGTCACGAGGTTGACGCGCTGGCTCTCGCCGCCCGACAGGGTATTGCAGGCGCGGTCGAGGGTCAGGTAGCCCAGGCCCACGTCCACGATGCACTGCAGCCGGGAGACGATCTCGGCGACCGGCTCGGCGACGATGTCCCGCTCCGTCGCGCTCAGCGGCAGGTCGCGGAAGAAGTCGAGCGCCTGCTCGGCCGTCATTTTCAGGATCTGGTGGATGTTGTGCCCGCAGACCTTGACCCAGAGAGCCTCGCGGCGCAGGCGGGAGCCGCCGCAGGCCGTGCACGTGGCGCGGCCGCTGAAGCGGCTGAGCATGTATTTGAACTGGATCTTGTAGCGCTGGCTCTCCACCCAGGTGAAGAACTCGTTGATGCCGAAGATCGACGTGTCGTCGCCCTCGACGTATTTGCTGTTCCAGATCAGGTCCTTGACCTCGTCGGAGAGGTTGCAATAGGGTTCGAAGATGGGGATATTGTAGCGGGAAGCCACCTCGATCAGGTGGTCCTTGAACCAGCCCATCTTCTCGCCGCGCCAGCAGGCGATGGCGCCCTCGTAGAGGCTCTTGGTCTTGTCCGGCACCACGAGGTCCTCGCTGATGCCGATGATCTTGCCCAGACCGCCGCAGGTCGGGCAGGCGCCCAGCGGCGAATTGAAGCTGAACAGGAATTCGTCCGGCTCGCGGAAAACGATCCCGTCCCGCTCGAAGCGGCTGCAGAAATGCTGCATGCGGCCGTCTTCGGCGGCAATGGCGATGCGGCCGTCGCCCCGCGCGAAGGCGTCGGCGACCGAAGAGAGCAGGCGCGTGCGCGTGTCGCCGGCCGGGGCGCCCGACAGGCGGGCGCGGTCCAGCAGCAGCCAGGCGCCGGAAAGCGTGTCCGGGCCCTGCTGCAGCACGTCATCGATCTTGCAGGGCCTGCCGTCCGCATACAGGCGGTTGTAGCCGTCCTCCTTGAGCTGCAGAAGCAGCTCCACCCGGTCCGTGCGCGCGTCCCAGTTCAGGTCTGCGAGCACGTAGAACGTCCCTCCGCCCGCCCCGGCGAGCCAGTCCATCACGTCCGCCACACCGTCGCGGCGGACCTCCTCCCCCGATACCGGGGAATAGGTCCGCCCGATCCGGGCGAACAGCAGGCGCAGGAAATCATAGATCTCCGTGGTCGTGGCCACGGTCGAACGGGGATTGCGGGTGCTGACCTTCTGCTCAATGGCGATCGCGGGCGGGATGCCCTCGATGCTGTCCACGTCGGGCTTGGTCATCCGGCCGAGGAACTGCCGGGCATAGGACGAGAGGCTCTCGGAGAAACGCCGCTGTCCTTCTGCATACAGGGTGTCAAAGGCCAGCGAGGATTTGCCCGAACCGGAAATGCCCGTGATGACCACGAACTTGCCGCGGGGAATCCGCAGGGTCAGATTCTTGAGATTGTTGACCCTGGCGCCTTTGATTTCTATGTATTCTTCCACTACTGGTCCTCTTCCTCTTTTTTCTTGAGATTCGCGACCAGGTCGCGCCCCCAGAGAACCCACACGGAAGCGGCCACGCCGGCCAGGAAGACGCACGCGAACAGGATCGTCACCTTGGACGGCTTGCTGCGCTTGAGCGGCACCTGCGGCGGGTTGATTACCGTGAAGACCGGCGTCTCGTGCTGCACCTTCGCCTGGGCGGCCTGCAGCTGCTGGGCGCAGGAATTATAGAGCTGGTAGCAGAGGTTCATCTCGTTCTGCAGGCGCTCCTGCTCGGTCCGGACGCGCTGGAGGACGACGCCCTGGTTGGAGTCGACATAGCGGGCGTAACGGGACTGGGCGGCATAGTAGTCCGCCTGGGCCTTGTCATAGAGCTGCTGATAGAAAGCGACATCCTGACGCGACTTCTGCGTCCGGTAATTGGTCACGTAGGTCTTCAGGCGCTCGATCACCTCCTCGGAGATCCGGGCGGCCACGTTCGGGTCCTGGGCCGTGACGGACAGCGAGATCACCGAAGTCTTCTTGTCCACGCCCAGCGAGACGCTCGAGCGGATGGCCTTGGCCACCCAGTCCTGCTCCTCGGTCAGCGCGGAAGGATCGATGGACGCATATCCCTCCACCTTCTCCTTCTTCTCACGGAACAGGCCGATGAACCAGCCCAGCGCGCGCATCGGCGCACGGAAGGCGGCGCTCCACCAGGGGCTGCGGGTGTAGTCCTTCAGATACGTATAATAGTCGACCGTCTTCTTCTCCTTCCTGTCCATGAACTCCACCTGCACCGGGAACAGCTCCACCACGAAAGGCGTGGAGGTGACGATGTCCGGATACAGGTCGGGATAGACAGCGTCGGACGTGCTCATCGTCGCGAGGTTGATGCCGGCCAGGCTCGCCAGCGAGCCGAGGCTGCTGCTGCTCTTGGCGACCGTCTCGGGCGCCAGCTTGGAAGAAACCGTATATTCCTTGGGAATGCTGAACCCGATCACCAGTCCCGCCACGGCGGCGATGCCGCACCATTTCAGGATCATCTTCCACTCCTTCAGGAGCTTGCGGAGCAGCTCCATGATGTCGATCTCGTCGTATTCCTCTTCCGCGAGCTGCGGTTCGACGTAATTCTTCTCTTCCATACGGCGGCACTATTTACTGTTACGGGAAATCATGGAAACGAGCGTGACGACCATCGTGGCCAGGGAGGTGGCGGAAGTGGCGATCGACACGACCTCGCCGGTCGAGACTTCGCGCCGCTGCGGCTTCTCGCGGACGATGATCTCGCAACCCGGCTCGATCTTCGCGCCGAGGGTGGCGCGCTTGGAGGTGCCGTTCATATAGACGATCGTCGTCTTGTTGCGCGCGGCACGGAAACCGTAGCCACCGGCCGCTTCGATATAATAGGAAAGCGGCTTGCCGGGCACGTACATGACCGTATTGGGATAGACCACGTTGCCGCTGATGCGGACCGTGGAGAGCATCTCCGGGATGAACAGCCGGTCGCCCTCGCGCAGGATGACGTCATATTCGGAACCGGGATTGGCCAGCGCCCTGTCCAGTTCGATACCGACCGAATAGGTGTCGCTCAGGGTGACATCCTTCACGTCGATTTCGCCTTCCTGCTCATCGGCGTTCCGGGCGAGCTTTAGCGTGGCCTGCTGCACCTTGCGCTCCTCTTCGTTCATCTGGCGGGTCAGGGTCGCGCCGCGCAGATAAGCGAAGTCCGTCGGGCCGCCGGCGCGCTTGACCACCTCCGAAACACGCTCGCCGACCGTCAGCAGGACATAGGCGCCGGGGAAGGCGACCTCTCCGCTCACGTTCACGAACGCCTGCGGGCGGAAGCCGGGGCTGCGGCGGACGGAAACGATGTCATAAGGCTGCAGGAAAAACACGCTGTCAGTCAGTGCCAGGCCGTCCTGCAGTTCGAAGGAGAACATTTCGCCGATCACGTCGGTCGGCTGCAGGCTGCGCGGGTCGACGACCCGGCGGGCCACGTCGACACGTGCCAGGGAAGCGCCCTCCAGCAGACCGCCCGCCTCGAGAATCAGGTCCTCGACCGTCGTATTGTCGGAGAAGGGGAAGACGCCGGGACTGGCGACGAGGCCGTTGATGGTCAGCGTGCCGCGGTCCTTGATCTCGTGGATGCCGGAAATGACCAGGATATCGTTCTTGCGGAGCAGGATGTCGTCGACTTGTCCGGCCAGCACGCCGGCCAGGTCGAGCGTCACCGTCTCGAGGCTGAGGTCGTCCTTCTCGCGCAGGATGAACGCGCGGCCCGTGAAGGCGTCTTCCTTCAGGCCGCCGGCGCCGGCAACCAGCTGGCGCACGGTAGCGATCTCCCTGCCGAGCTCGTACATGCCCGGACGGAACACGTAGCCGCGGACCTCCACCTTGTTGGAGAAGCGGTCCAGGCTGGCCCCGACCGAGACATTGTCGCCGTCGGCCAGCACGAAGTCGCGGGCGGCCGAGGCCTTGACGTTGTAGACCTCGCGCTCAGGGCCGGACTGGCGGACGACACGGAATTCGTCCCTATAGGAATCGTTGGTCAACCCGCCGGCATAGCCGATCAGGGTCTCCAGCGTCTCGTTGCCCAGGATCTCGTAGGACATCGGGCGCTTGACATTGCCGCTGATGGAGGCGAGGCCCACATACGGAGGGACGATGATCACATCCCCTTCCCGCAGGGCGATGTCCGTCTCGGCCTTGCCGGCCATCAGGTATTCATAGATGTCGACGTTGGCGACATCCTTGCCGCCGCGGACGACACGGATCGCGCGGAGCGAACCGCGGGGCGTCACGCCGCCGGCACGGTACAGCGCGTGGAACACGCTCGAGAACGAAGACAGGCGGTAGGTGCCGGCCGTGCGGACCTCACCCATCACGTTCACCAGGATCGTACGGATCTGGCCGAGCGTCACGCTGACGGAAGTGTTCGGATTGCTGCCGCCCAGGCTGGAATATTTGGAAATCAACGCCTTGCGGATCTTCTCCGAAGCGGCGGCGATCGTCAGGCCGCCCACCTGGATGGGGCCGACCTGGCTGATGGTGATCCGGCCTTCGGGCGAGATGGTCCGGGTGTAGGAACCCTCGCTGTAGCCCCAGATCTCGATGACCAGCTGGTCTCCCGGGCCCAGACGGTAGTCCTGCGGGGTGGCGGCATTCTCATTCGGCTCGAACGTCAGGGTCGGGTTGCGGAAAATGTCGTGCCCGAAAATCTGGACCCCGTCCCCGTCCTCCGGCGAAGAGAACTGCGCAGTCAGGGCTTCTTCGAAGCCTTCGCCGTTGGAGATGGCCTCCTCGCGGGATTCGCGCTGGATGGAACCTTTGACAAGCGCCTGCTCGGTAACGGAAGTCTCCTGGCCCTGCGCGGCCTCATATTTCGCCTTGACGCGCTCCACCTGCTCCCGCGTGACGCCGCGGAGCAGCAGCTCCCGACCGATCTGGTCCTGGCTCTTCCCGGCGGCGACCGCCATCTTCACATAATTAACGACTTGATCGTCCGTCATCTGCGCCGAAGCGACAAAAGACAGGGAGAACAGCAGCAGCGCTGCTATCAAGGAAATCCTCTTCATATTGATGATTATACTATTTCCAGTTTAATATATAGTGTACAAATATAATGTAAAATCCGCTCTCCGCCAAACAGGCGCCGTACACGCCCCCGATTTCGGGAAATAAAAATATTTTTTCGAAAGAGTGTTGCGGATTCCCAAATTATGTCTATCTTTGCATCCGCATTCGGAAACGAAACAACCTGGTGTGGTAGTTCAGTTTGGTTAGAATGCCGGCCTGTCACGCCGGAGGTCGCGAGTTCGAGCCTCGTCCGCACCGCTAGGAGCCAGTCTTTTGACTGGCTCCTTTCTATTTATCCCCCCGGAACTCGCGACCTCACGCTCCCCTCCCGCCTTTTCCGGGCCAGTCACCCACGAGATTTCCCCTAGCCGGGCAGCTACCGCTTTCTCCGGCAGCGAGCCCCGTAATGCGAGGCTGCGGTGCCAAGCCCTGCCCGGCCCCGACCGGGCATCTCAACGCAGTCGACCAGCCGCGAAAGTGCTCCTAGGGGTCCATCGCCTGGACCCCTAGGAGCAAAAAAGGCCGTATTTGCTCCTACCCTGCAATTTTTTGGACCACTAGGCGCACCCCACCTCGCCCACCTCGCCCACCTCGCCCATCCACCCATCCACCCATCTCCCCATCCCACATCACCCCATCTCCCACCCTCCCCATACCAAACACCCCTCTTCCCCTCATCCTCACCGGCCGCGCCCCGTTTTTGTATATTGCTGATTGTTAACCATTTCCAATTATTCTTAGGGGGAAATCCCCCAAAGCGAAATCATAATTGTTTCACTGATAAACACTTACAAAAACAGCCCCTCCAGAGATGCCCGATCAGGTCGGGCATGACGGGCAAAGGTAGGTCGGGCAGGACCTGGCACCACCGCCGGACATCGCGTCCGGCGGTTACGGGCGATGTCCGCCCCGAGCTCCGGATGGCTCGGGGCGGACGCCCGTTGCCGACAAGTATGGTAGCTGCCCGGCAGGGGCTAAAGATGGGGATGCCGGGCACAAAAAGGGGGTCTGGTGTGCCCGGGGAGGAGAAAAAAGGGTTCCCGGGCACAAAAAGGGGCCCAAATGTGCCCGGGGAGGCAGGCAGCGGGGTTGTCGGAGCAGGCGACGGGGCTGTCGGAAAAGGCGTCGGAGAGAGAGGTCCGATCCGGCCGGAAAGGGCGCCGGACAGATTTCAAACAGATTTCAATTAGTATCAATATTCGTTCATCGCGCCGCCCGCGCGGGGAAAGCGGTTTGGAATGTGGGCGGAATTGCCTATCTTCGGTCCAACAATAAAACTAAATCCATCTGACTACACGATGAAAAAAACGCTTGTCGCAATGATGTGCGCCCTGATTCTGGGCGCCATCCCGTCCGCCGCCCAGTGGGGCCCGCGGCCGATTCCCGAACCCACCGACGGTCTGAAGGACGCCTACAAGGACTACTTCAAGATCGGCGTTGCGGTCAACAACAAGAATGTACAGGACCCCGACCAGGTCAAAGTCATCCTGCGTGAGTACAACAGCATCACGGCCGAGAACGCCATGAAGCCCCAGCCGACCGAGCCCAGGAAGGGCGAGTTCAACTGGAAGGACGCCGACGAGATCGCCGACTTCTGCCGCGCCAACGGCATCAAGCTCCGCGGCCACACCCTGATGTGGCACAGCCAGATCGGCTCCTGGATGTATCAGGACGAGAAGGGCAACCTCCTTTCCAAGGACGAGCTCTACGCCAACATGAAGCACCACATCCAGGCCATCGTCAACCGCTACAAGGACGTCGTCTACTGCTGGGACGTGGTCAATGAGGCCGTCGCCGACAGCCCCGTCTGGCCGGGCCGCAGCGAGCTCCGCGACTCCCCGATGTACAAGATCGCGGGCGAGGAGTTCATCTACAAGGCCTTCGAGTTTGCCCACGAGGCCGACCCGGACGCCCTCCTCTTCTACAACGACTACAATGACGCCGAGCCCGCCAAGAGCCAGCGCATCTTCAACCTCGTCAAGCGCATGAAGGACGCCGGCGTTCCCGTCGACGGCATCGGCATGCAGGGCCACTACAACGTCTACGGCCCGTCCATGGCCGACGTCGACGCCGCCATCTCCCTCTACTCCACGATCGTCGACCACATCCACGTGACCGAGCTCGACATCCGTGTCAACGAAGACATGGGCGGCGGACTCCGCTTCAACATGGGTCAGGCCAAGGTCGCCGACTGGGAGAAGACCCTCCAGCAGGACCAGTACACCAAGCTCTTCAAGGTGCTCCGCAAGCACAAGGACGTGATCGACTGCGTGACCTTCTGGAACGTCTCCGACAAGGATTCCTGGCTCGGCACCAACAACTATCCCCTCCTCTTCGACGAGAACGTCAAGCCCAAGCAGGCCTACTTCGCCGTCAAGGGCTTCGACCCGAAGATGGACAACGCCGAGATAATCGAAGACTTCAAGCCGTCTGAGCTCAACCAGCCCGGCCAGCAGTACCCGATGGTCAATTCCCAGGGCTACGCCCGCTTCAAGGTGGACGCCCCCAAGGCCACTTCCGTGATCGTCACCCTCGGTCTCGGCGGCGAGGGCGGCACCGTGCTGCGCAAGGCTGAGGACGGTTCCTGGATGGGCACCACCTCCGGCCCGATGGACGAAGGCTTCCACTACTATCACCTCATCATCGACGGCGGCGTGTTCAACGATCCCGGCACGGAGAACTTCTACGGCTCCACCCGCCAGGAGAGCGGCATCGAGATCCCGGCCCACGACCGCGCCTTCTACGAGGAGCGCGACATCCCGCACGGAAACGTCCAGCAGATCCTCTTCTGGTCCAACAGCACCAACATGCTCAAGAAGGCCTACGTCTACACGCCGGCCGGCTACGAGAAGGGCAAGAAGAAATACCCTGTCCTCTACCTCCAGCACGGCTGGGGTGAGAACGAGTACGCCTGGTGGAACCAGGGCCACGCCAACCTCATCATGGACAACATGATCGCCGAGGGCAAGATCGAGCCGTTCATCATCGTGATGACCTACGGCATGACCAACGACGTCCGTCCGGGCGGCGCCGGCCTGCGCGGCTTCAACTACAAGGATTTCGAGACCGTCCTCTGCGACGAGCTCATCCCTTACGTGGACAGCCACTTCCGCACGCTTGCCAAGCGTGAGAGCCGTGCCATGGCCGGCCTGTCGATGGGCGGCATGGAGACCCACAACATCACCCTGGCCCGTCCTGAGCTGTTCGCCTACTTCGGCCTCCACAGCGGCGGCATCTACACGCCGAAGGAGCTTGAGGCCGCCGGCCTCGACGCCAAGAAGGTGAAGGGTATCTTCGTCGGCTGCGGCAGCAAGGAAGGTCCGGACCGCATCATGAAGGCGGCCGAGGACCTGCAGGCCGCCGGCTACAACGCCAAGGGTTATGTCTCCGAGGGCACCGCCCACGAGTTCCTGACCTGGCGCCGCTGCCTCCTCGAGATGGCTCCGATGCTCTTCAAAAAATAAATAGGGCGACGACACTGAAAAGACGGCTGTGCGCAGCCGTCTTTTTTGTATCTTTGCACCATGAAAGAGTTGTTCCTGGGATCGGGCATCGCCCACACCATCCTGCTGTTCGCCATCGTCATCGCTTCCGGCCTCTGGCTCGGGAAGAAGAAGGTCAAGGGGATCTCGATCGGTTCCACCTGGATCCTCTTCCTGGGCATCCTGCTCAGCCATTTCGGCTTCCGCGCCGATCCGGCCGCGCTGGCCTTCATGAAGGATTTCGGACTCATCCTGTTCGTGTTCTCCATCGGCATGCAGGTCGGCCCCGGATTCTTCCAGTCCTTCAAGAAAGGCGGCGTGGGCCTGAACCTGCTGGCTGCCGGGATGATCCTGCTCGGCGTCCTCGTGACGCTGTCCATCCACTGGATCACCGGAGAGAGCCTGACCACGATGGTCGGCGTGCTGTCCGGGGCCGTGACCAACACGCCCGGTCTGGGCGCCGCCCAGCACACGATGCTCGACGCGCTGGTGGCCGAGGGCCAGACGGCACAGGCTGCCGAAGAGGCGACCGCCGCCCTCGCCTCCGCCTACGCGGTCTCCTACCCGCTCGGCGTGATCGGCGTCATTTTCGTGCTCATCCTGCTCAAGAGCCTCTTCCGGATTGACCTGAAGAAAGAGCGCGCCGAGCTCGAGGAGCGCGACAAGGATGGCCAGGACACTGCCCGCCGCATGCATTGCGAGGTGGAGAATCCCGCCGTCTTCGGCAAGAAACTCTCCGAAGTCATGGTCGGCCACGCCGACCAGTTCCTCGTCTCCCGCCTGATGCGCGGCAGCGAGATCTTCAGTCCCGGTCCGGACACCGTCCTGCTGCAGGGCGACAAAGTCCTGATCGTCACCTCCCAGGCCAACGTGGACGCCGTGCGCGTCGTCTTCGGCGAAGAGGTGCCGATGCACCTCGAGGACTGGCTGGAGCAGGACGAGAACCTCGTGATCCGCCGCCTGTGCATATCCAGGTCCTCGCTGACCGGCAAGCAGCTGCGCGGCCTGCACATCCGCAGCACCTACGGCGTCACCGTCACGCGCGTGGCGCGCGCCGGCGTGGAACTGGTCGCCCGCCCCACCCTGCAGCTGCAGATGGGCGACACCATCACCGTCGTCGGCACGGTCGAAGGCATCGACCAGGTGGCCAGGATCGTCGGTAACAAGCCCGAGACGCTGTCCCGGCCCAACCTCGTGCCCATCTTCTTCGGCATCGCCATCGGCGTGATCGTCGGCTCCGTTCCCATCGCCTTCCCGGGCATCCCGCAGCCGGTCAAGCTCGGCCTCGCGGGCGGCCCGCTGATCATCGCCATCCTGCTGGGCCATTTCGGCCCGAAATGGGGCATCACCACCTACACCACCATCAGCGCCAACATGATGCTCCGCGAAGTCGGCATCAGCTTCTTCATGGCGGCCGTCGGCCTGGGTGCCGGCGAGAACTTCGTCAGCTCCGTGGTGAGCGGCGGCTACCGGTGGATCCTCTACGGCGCACTGATCACCCTGATCCCGACCTTCCTGACCGGGCTGGTCGCCCGGCTCGTCTTCAAGTTCAACTTCTACCGGATCTGCGGCCTGATCTCCGGCGGCAGCACCAACCCGCCGACCCTTGCCTTCGCGCAGGGCGCCTACGGCACGGACTACACCTCCATCAACTACGCCACGGTCTACCCGCTGACGACGTTCCTGCGAGTGCTTTCCGCCCAGGTACTCATCCTTTTCGCTATCGCATAAATCATTGTATATGAATAAACTGCTGATTGCCGCCAGCTGCGCGCTGGCCCTGCTCGCAGGCTGCGCGCCCGCAGAAGAGAAGCTGCAGACCGGCGACCTCGTCTTCGTCGGCATCCCCGCCGACTACAGCCTCGACCACGACTCGATGGACAGCGCCATCACGGAAGCCACCGGCGGGCAGACCGGCCTCAACCGCATCCACACCGCCATCGTGGAAGTGGACGCCGAAGGCCAGGTCTGGATCATCGACGCCACCATCAAATACGGCGTGGACCGGCATCCGCTGGACACCTTCATCAAGCAGTTTACCCTCCGGGACGGCAGCCTGCCGGTCTTCGAGGTCAAGCGGCTCCGCGACGACGCGCGCGCCGCGGAATCCGTCCAGAATGCCAAGAAATACCTCGGCCAGCCCTACGACGTCACCTTCCTGCCGGACAACGGCGCCTGCTACTGCACGGAGCTGGTCTATGACAGCTATCTCGACGAAGCAGGCGCGCCCATCTTCCACAGCGCCCCGATGAATTTCAGGAACGCCGACGGCGAGATGCCCCGCTACTGGGAGCAGCTCTTCGCGCGGATCGGCCAGCCCGTCCCGCAGGGCGTCCCCGGCACCAATCCCCAGGCTATGTCCGAAGAGCCTGCGCTGCGGAGCGTAAACGCAGCGCTCTGATAAAGTACAGGATCGGGAAGATCTCCAGACGGCCGACGAGCATCTCGAGCGCAGAAGAAAGCTTGAGGACGACCGGCACGGCTGCATAGTTGGCCATCGATCCGACATCGCCGAATCCCGGCCCCACATTGCCGATACAAGCGACGGATGCCGTCAGGCCCGTCGTGAAATCCATTCCGAACGCCATGTTGAAGCCCGCCACCAGGGCCACGATGACCAGGTAGCAGAAGATGTAGCCCAGAGCGTCGTCGACCTGCCGTGCGTCCCGCGGGCGGCCGTCCACCCGGATCGCCCGGACGGTGCCGGGCTCGGTAGACGCCCCCACGCGGTTATAGATCCCCTTGAAAGCCAGGATAATGCGGTCGATCTTGATGCCGCCCGAGGTCGATCCCGAACAGCCGCAGACCAGCGAGCAGATCACCAGGACAGCCATCGAAAGTACCGGCCACGCGGTCGTGTCCTGCGTGGCGAATCCCGTCGTCGTGGCGATGGAGGCCACCTGGAAGGTCGCGTCGCGGAGCGCCGGCCCGAAAGCGTCGTAATCGCCGTGGACGAGCAGGTCGCCCGTGATCAGGAAGATGGAGCCGCCCACCATGAAAAGGAAAACCCGGAAAATCTCCGACTTGAACAGGTTGCGCCCGCTCCCCCGCACGAAACTCAGGAACAGGAGGCCGAAATTGGCGCCGGCGGCCAGCATGGCCACGCTGAGCACCATCTCCGCGGCCGGATTGGCATAGAAGGCGATGCTCGCGTTGCGCGTACAGAAACCGCAGGTGCTGCACGCAGACATCGCATTGGTGACGGCGTCGAACCAGCCCATGCCCGTCAGCTTCAGCGAAAGTCCGGTCAGCACGGTGAGCACGACGTACGTGACGAGCAGCCGGTTGGCGAAAGGCGCGCTCCGCATGCCCTGCAGGGACAGCCGCGCCACGTCGGAGATCTCCGCGCCCGACAGGGCGGACTTCTCCATCGTGCCCCGCATGACCATCGAGAAGAGCGTGACGATGCCGACGCCGCCGACCCAGGCGGTCGAGATCCGCCAGAACTGCAGCCCGCGCGGGAGCCCTTCGATGTCATTGAGGATGGACGCGCCCGTGGTCGTGAAACCGGAAACGCTCTCGAACAGCGCATTGACGAAGGTGAACTCCCCGCCGTACATCAGGAACGGGAGCATGCCGAACAGGCAGGCGAAAAACCAGGACCCGACCACGATGGCGTTTCCCTCCTGGAAACGCAGCTTGTGGCTGCCCCGCCGGATGAAGAGCAGCGGATACGCGCCCGTCGCGCCGGCAAACAAGGAGGAGCAGAACAGGGGCACCCGGCTCACGTCTCCAGGCGTGAAGCAGGCGATGACAGCGGCGACAAGCATCAACGCGCTGACAAGCAACAGAGATACGCCTATATACCAGGCAACTGTCCTCAAATTCATGGGCTCCGTTTTTCGAATGCACAAAGATATTCCAGGCCCTTTCATTTATCAATACAAAAATTTTTATCTTTGCATTGATAAAATCAATTGGAAATGACATTCCAACAACTCAAGTATATCGTCGCTTTGGACGAATACCGCCATTTCGGAAAGGCCGCGGAATCCTGCGGGCTCACGCAATCCACGCTGAGTCTGATGATTAAGAAGCTGGAAGAGGAGCTCGACGTGCAGATCTTCGACCGGGAGGCGCGCCCCGTCGCGCCCACGGAGACGGGCCGCCGCATCCTCGACCAGGCCCGCGTGGTCCTCTACAACACCGACCAGATCCCGGAAATGGTCCGCGGCGAGAAGGAGCGGATCACCGGTCCCCTGCGGATCGGCCTGATCTCCACCGTCGCCCCGGTGCTTGTGCCCGGCCTGTTCAAATACTTCACGCACAACCACCCGAAGATCTCCCTGCAGACGGAGGAAATGCTGACCGAAACCCTCAAGGCGAAGCTCCACAAGGCCGAAATCGACATCGGCATCCTGGCCGCGCCCGTCGGAGACCCGCAACTGCTGGAGATCCCCCTCTACACCGAGCGTTTCTACGCCTATGTCTCGCCAAGCGACCCCGCGTTCAAGGAAGAGAGCCTGCGTACGGACTACCTCCTCAACCGTTCCGTCTGGGTCATGCGCAACGGCCTGCAGCTCTATGATTTCTCCAAGCGGGAAAAGGTCTGGGACGTGCCCGTCTATGAAGAATTCTTCGAAGGCGGCCGTGTGGGCACCCTCATCCAGATCGTGGAGGACAATGGCGGACTGACCATCATTCCCGAGATGCATATCTTACTCATCGCCAACGACCTGAAAGACCGGCTCCGCCCGATAGCCGAGCCCGCGCCGCGCAGGACCATCGCCCTCGCCATCCGGCGCGACTACCTCCACGAGGCGATGCTCAACCTCGTGATCCGGGCCATCAAGACCATCATTCCCGGGCAGATGCTGGAGAACATCGTCCGGGCGGATTACATAAAACTCTGAGAATCAGAAGACCTTGCCGCCGATTTCGATGCGGCAGTCGGCCGGCGCCTTGATGTTGTCGTCCAGGATCAGCTCGCCGCAGGAATCCACCTTGATCGAGCCCGTGCGCGGGTTCTTGATGGACACGACGTGGCCGCGCACCGTGGCCTGCACGTCGGAATACTCGAACGCCAGGTCGGCGTCCGGCTCGAAGGTGCAGTCCTCCAGGACGAGCCCGTCGGCGTAGCAGAGCGGCTGCGTGCCGCCGATGCGGCAGCGGACCAGGCGCAGGTTCTTCGAATGCCAGCCCAGATACTCCCCGTTGATGAAGGAATCATAGACCGTGACGTTCTCCGTCTCCCAGAAGGAATCCTTGGTCTGCAGGTCGCTGTCGCGGATCTCGATGTTGCGGGCATGCTGGAAGGCATAATTGCCGAAGAGCTTGAAATTCCGCACCTTGACATTGCTGCAATGCATGAAGATATAGTCCGCCTCGTGCGCCTCGACGTCTTCGATGTCGATGCCGTCGCAGGACCAGAAGGTCTCCTGCGCATGCGGCATCACCACGCGGCGCAGCCGGATGTCCGCGCTCTCGCGGAACATCTTGGGCGCCTCCTGCCGGCAGTCGCGCAACTCCATCCCGCGGCTGTGCCAGAGCGAGGAGCGGGCACCTTCGGTGAAATGGCAGCCGGCCGCGAGGAAACGCTCGCAGCACCAGAACACATATTTCCCTTCGAAACGGCAGTCATAAGCCTCGATGTCGGAGCCTTCCTTGATGGAGGACTCCCCCGCATGGATGACAACGCGCTCCAGGCGCAGCCCGTGCCTGTTGTAGAGCGGCCTTTCGCCGCCGAATTCCCGGTCGATAATGGTTTCCATGCTGCGAAGATAAGAAAAATGTAGATTTTTGCCCGAACATTAGTCTATTTGAGATTATTTGGATATTTTTGCATGAATTATAGTAGTAAAGTTAGTAGCATTATGTCCATGCACATTTCCGCCAAGACCCAGGCTATGCCTGCATCTGCGATCCGCAAGCTGGTTCCGCTCTCCGACGCCGCCAAGGCCCGGGGAATCCACGTGTATCACCTCAACGTCGGCGCGCCTGACATCAAGTCGCCCGACTGCGCGTTCAATGCCGTGGTGGACAAGTGCAAGGGCATGCACCACCTTTCCTACACCAATTCCGCCGGCCTGATCGAACTCCGCGAGGGCATGGTGGAGAAGTACTACAAGAAGATCGGCATCGACATCGAGGTCCCCGAGCTGCTCATCGACGTGGCGGGCAGCGAGGCCTTCGCCGTCGCGATGCAGGTCGCGGCCGACCCCGGCGACGAAATCATCGTCGTGGAGCCGTTCTACACCAACTACCAGACCTTCGCCTACCTCAACGGCATCACGCTCAAGGCCGTCCCGACCGACATCCGCGAAGGTTTCAAGGTCCCTGACATCTCCGAGTTCGAGAAACTCGTGACTCCGAAGACCCGTGCCGTGCTCATCAGCAACCCGTGCAACCCTTCCGGCAAACTGTTCACCAGGGAAGAGATGCTCCAGATCGGTGATTTCTGCAAGCGCCACGACCTCTTCCTCATCTCCGACGAAGTGTACCGCGAGTTCTGCTATACGGACGAGCCGCACTTCTCCGCGATGAACATCCCCGGCTGCGAGCAGAACGTCATCCTCGTCGATTCTGTCTCCAAGCGCTACAACCTCTGCGGCGCGCGCATCGGCTGCATCGTCTCGCACAACAAGGACGTGATGGCCGCCGCGCTGAAATTCGCCCAGTCCCGCCTCTGCCCGCCGGTGCTCGGCCAGTATGCCGCCATCGGCGCCCTCGACACCCCGCAGTCCTATTTCGACGAAGTCAAGGAAGAATACATCCGCCGTCGCGACTGCGCCGTCGAAATGCTCAACGCCATCCCGGGCGTCTTCGCACCCAAACCTTTCGGCGCTTTCTACACCGTCGTCGAACTGCCTGTCAAGGATGCCGAGGACTTCGCCCGCTGGATGCTCACTGATTTCAGCGTGGACGGCGCCACCACGATGGTGACGCCTGCCGCCTCCTTCTACAAGACCCCCGGTGTCGGACGCAACCACGTCCGCATCGCCTATGTCCTGGAAGTTCCGGCCCTGCGAAAGGCCCTGACCATTCTGGGCAAGGGCCTCGAAGCGTATCGCAAACTGCACGCGGATGAGGTGGCGTAAATTCTGTGGTTGGCTGCTCCGTCTGCTTGGCTGGACGGCGGTCGAACCGCTGCCCGAGGAGAAGAAATGCATCATGCTCGGTGTTCCCCACACGACCGTGTGGGATTTCTTCATCTCATATCTGTATTTCAAGTCCATCGGTGGAGATGGACTGTGTATGATCAAAAAAGAAATGTTTTTCCCGCCCCTGGGATGGATTCTCCGGGCGATGGGCGGCATTCCCGTGGACCGGGCCAATTCCGGCACGCTGGTGCGCAGCCTCATCTCCCAGATGAAGACCCGGGAGACCTTCCACCTGGCCATCGCGCCGGAAGGCACCCGCAAGCCCGTCAAGCGCTGGAAAACCGGATACCATCTGATCGCCCGCGAGGCCGGCGTGCCGGTCTATCTGGGCTATTTCGACTGGAAGCGCAAGCGCGTCGGCCGCGGACAGAAGTTCGAGCTGACCGACGACGCGGCCGCCGACACGCGCCGCATCCAGGAGATCTATGAGTCGATGGATCTGGGGGCCCGCTACCCCGAAAAGTACATCACCCATTAATGCGTCACAATTTCAAGACCCTGTCTGACCTGTACGAGTACGCATCGGTCAGATACGCCAAGCGTACCGCATCCCAGTTCACGGACGGTTCGCAGTCCTATACCTACACGCACTTCAAGGAAACGGCCGACAACCTGTCGCGCATCCTCTGCAATTTCGGCGTGAGCGCCTTCGACAAGGTCGCCATCCTGTCCGAGAACATGCCGCACTGGGGCATCGCCTTCTTCGCCGTCACGGCCTATGGCCGCGTGGCCGTTCCGATGCTCAACGAGCTGTCCGCCAGCGAGGTGGAGAGCATCCTGTCGCACTCCGAGGCCAAGGCGCTCTTCGTGTCGCGCCGCCAGCTCAAGAAAGTGAGCGAGGCCGCGCTCGCGCGCCTCAACCTGGTCATCGACATCGAGACCTTCGAATTCATCAAGCAGGACGACAACGCCTTCACCTGCGACGGGCGCGTGATCACGCCCAACCCGATGGACATGGCCGCCCTGATCTATACGTCCGGCACCACCGGATCGCCCAAGGGCGTGATGCTGAGCCACCGCAACTTCTGCGCGTCGGTGCTCGACGCCTGGTACGCGCAGCACGAGAACAAGCGTTCCGTCTTCCTGTCCATCCTCCCGATGGCGCACACCTACGAGATGACGCTCGGCCTGCTGTATCCCTATTCCGTGGGCGCGCGCGTCTGCTACCTGCAGCGCGTCCCCACCCCGACCATCCTGATCAAGACGCTCGCGGAGGTCCGCCCGACCACCATCCTGTCCGTGCCGCTCATCATCGAGAAGATGTACAAGAACAGCATCGTCCCGACCATCCGCGGCAGCAAGTTCCTCTCCTACCTGGAGAAACACACGCCCCGGCTGCTCTGCCTGCTGGTGGGCGTCAAGCTGCGCAAGACCTTCGGCGGCCGCCTGCACTTCTTCGGCGTCGGCGGCGCCAAGCTCGACCCGGAGGTGGAGACCTTCCTGCACCGCGCGCTCTTCCCCTACGGCATCGGCTATGGCCTCACGGAGACCGCGCCGCTCGTCTGCGGCGCCAGCCCGTTCAAGACCCACGTCGGCACGACGGGGCCCGGCGTGCACGGCGTGCAGATCCGTCTGGAGAACGTCAATCCGGAGACCGGCCTTGGCGAGATCACGGTCAAGGGCCCGAACGTGATGATGGGCTACTACAAGGACTATGAGCGCACGCAGTCCGTCCTCACGCAGGACGGCTGGTTCCACACCGGCGACCTCGCCTGCATTGACGAAAAGGGCCGCTACTCCATCCGCGGACGCCTCCGCAACATGATCGTGGGCGCCTCCGGCGAGAACATCTACCCGGAGGAGATCGAGCACGTGATCAACAGCATGGAGGGCATCGGCGAGAGCCTGGTGGTCCAGCGCAACGGCCGCCTGGTCGCGCTGGTCAAGTTCGAGGACAACGTCATCGACTGGAACCTCGAGGGCCAGGACAAGTTCATCGAGGAGCTGGAACGCCGCCGTCAGGCGGTCCTGGACTTCGTCAACGAGAAGGTCAGCCGCTTCTCCAAGATCAAGGACGTCGAGATCCAGAAGGAGCCCTTCAGCAAGACTGCCACGCACAAGATCCGCCGCTTCCTCTACGAGAAGAAGTAGCGCGGCCTCCTAGCCGATCATGTGCCGGAAGAGCTTGTAGAGCTTATACGGCATGTAGCGGAACGGCAGGTCGAAATGCTGCGGCGTGACGACCAGCGCACGCTCATGCGTGAAGGCGTCGAAACTCCGCTTGCCGTGGTAACTTCCCATCCCTGAATTGCCCACGCCGCCGAAGGGAATCTTCGCGTTGGCGATGTGCATGATGGTGTCGTTGATGCACGCGCCGCCCGAGGAGGTGCGGCGGACGACCTCCCGGCCGACGGACGGTTTCCCGAAGAAATAGAGCGCCAGGGGCTTCTCCCGGCCGTTGATGAAGGCGACGGCCTCGTCCAGCGTGTCATAGGAGCAGAACGGCAGGACCGGGCCGAAGATCTCCGTGGTCATCACGGGCGAATCGGGGGCCGGGTCCAGGACCACAGCCGGCTCGATGTAGCGCGTAGCGGCGTCGGTGCGCCCGCCGCGCACGGTGCCGGAAGCGTCCGGGCCGGAGAGGTAGGAGCACACGCGCGCGAAGGCCTTGTCGCTGACCAGTCGCACGAAGTGCTCGGTCTGCTGCGGGTCTTCGCCCAGCAGGGCGTGGACCTGCGCGAAATATTCGTCCGCGAAGGCGTCGCGGATCTTCCTGTCTATCAATACGTAATCCGGTGCGATGCAGGTCTGGCCGGCATTGAGCGCCTTGCCCCAGGCGAGGCGCCGGGCGGCCAGCTTGAGGTCGGCGTCGGCGGTGACGATGCAGGGGCTCTTGCCGCCGAGCTCCAGCACCACGGGGGTGAGGTGGCGGGCGGCGGCCTGCATCACGCGGCGCCCGAGGTCCGGGCTGCCGGTAAAGAAGATGATGTCCCAGCGCAGGTCCAGCAGGGCGGCGTTGACGTCGCGGTTGCCCTGCACGACGGCGACGTAGCGCTCCTCGAAGGTCGTCGCGACCATCTCGCCGAGCACGCGCGAGACGTTGGGGACATAGGGAGAAGGCTTCAGCAGGGCCGTACAGCCGCTGGAAATGGCGCCGACAAGCGGGTTGAGCAGCAGCTGGACGGGATAATTCCACGGAGCGATGATCAGGGCGCTGCCGAGCGGCTCGCGGACGATGCGGCTGCGCGAAGGCAGCATCTGCATCGGGGACAGGTGGCGCGTCGTGCGCGCCCAGCGCGAAAGATGCCGCAGGTGGTCGCGTATCTCGGCGGTCACCAGGCTGACTTCGGTCAGGAAGGCCTCCGGCTCCGACTTGTGCAGGTCGGTGCGGAGAGCCTCATAGAGCGGCTGCTCCCATTGCTTGATGGCGCTGAGCAGCTTGCGGAGCATCTGGCGGCGGAACGCCAGGTTGCGGGTGACGCCGGAGGCGAAATAGTCGCGCTGGAGCCGGTGCAGCTCCTGGATGCGCTCGGTGGCGGTGTTTTCCATGGGTTATCGTGCTTGTTCTTTGTGTGTGATCTGCCGGCCGGTGAAGTGGTCCATCACCGTGTAGAGTCCGCAGACGTCGCCGAAGATGAAGTCGAACCAGGTCTGCGGGAAGATGCCCTGCATCAGGCGGATGAAGTGCTGGCCGAAGGGGATGCCCCGGTACCACCGGTCGCGCTCCACGGCGCGCAGCGCCTTCCGCGCGACCTTCTCCGGCTCCTGGATCTTGAAGAAGGAGCGGATGCCGTCGAACATGCCCGTGTTGATGAAGTACGGGGCGATGGTGGTGATGCGGACCGGGCTCTTCTCGCGGGTGAGCTCGATGCGTACGGACTCCGACCAGCCGATGGCAGCCCACTTGGAGGCGCTGTAGAGCGCCATCCGGGGCAGGGCGAGCATGCCGGCAGAGGAGGTAACGTTACAGATGTGGCCGCGACCGCGCGCCTTCATGTCCTTGAGGCAGCGTAGGGCGACGTACATCGCGCCTTTGGTGTTGATGTCGACGGTGTGGTCGATGTCGGCGTCGGTCTGTTCGGCGAAATTCTTGTTGTTGGCCACGATGCCGGCGTTGTTGATGAGGATGTCCACGTCGCCGCAGGCGGCCTCGGTCTGCTCGTAGGCAGCCTGCACCGACCGCGCGTCGGAAATGTCCGCGCGGAAGCCGCAGATGCTCCCCAGGGGGGAGAGTTCGGCAACCGTGGCGTCGATGGCTTTCTCGTTGATATCCCAGATGACGACCTGGCGCGCACCCTTCTCGAGGCAGATGCGTGCCATGATCTTGCCGATACCGGAGCAGGCTCCGGTGATCAGGACGGTGTTCGATTGAATATGCATGATGTCGGTTTCGGTTTTATCGCCGACAAAAATACGCATTCTACGCGCGTCCCGCGCGCCAATGTGGCGAAATCCGCCCGTTATGTGGCGAATTCCGGACGCTAGACCCAGAGGTCGGCAAGGTCGAGGACGAGGCGCTCGGTCTTGTCCCAGCCCAGGCAGGGATCGGTGATGGACTTGCCGTACACGCCGCCGTCAGGCTTCTGGCAGCCGTCCTCGAGATAGGACTCGACCATCAGGCCCTTGACCAGGCGCCGGATGTCGGCGCTGTGCCGGGTGCAGTGGAGCACCTCCTTGGCGATGCGGATCTGCTCCAGGGGCTGCTTGCCCGAGTTGCAGTGGTTCGTGTCCACGACCAGGGCGGGATTGGCCAGCCTGGTGGACTCATACAGCTCGCACAGATGCGCGAGATCCTCATAATGATAGTTGGCGTGCGTGATGCCGTGCGAGTCCATATAGCCGCGCAGGATGGCGTGGGCATAGGGATTGCCCTTGGTCTCCACCTCCCAGTTGCGGTAGATGAACATGTGCGCGCTCTGCGCCGCCTTCAGCGAGTTCATCATCACGGAAAGGTCACCGCCCGTCGGGTTCTTCATGCCGACCGGGATGTCCAGGCCGCTGGCCGTCATCCGGTGCTGCTGGTTCTCCACCGAGCGCGCGCCGACGGCCACGTACGACAGCAGGTCGTCCAGAAAGCGGTGGTTCTCCGGATAGAGCATCTCGTCCGCGCAGGAGAAGCCCGTCTCGTTGATCGCGCGCATGTGCAGCTTGCGGATCGAGATCAGGCCGCGGAGCATGTCCGACTCGGCCTGCGGGTTCGGCTGGTGCAGCATGCCCTTGTAGCCGATACCGGTCGTGCGCGGCTTGTTGGTGTAGATGCGCGGCACGATCACGATCTTGTCCGCCACCTTCTCCTGCAGCCCGCGCAGGCGGGAAATGTATTCGATCACCGCATCCTCGCGGTCGGCCGAGCAGGGGCCGATGACAAGCAGGAGCTTGTCGCTCGCCCCGTCCAGGACCGAACGGATCAGGACGTCGTTGCGCTGTTTGGCAAGCGCGCCCTCCCCGGAAATCGGATACATCTCCTTGATCTCCTTGGGGATCAGCAGCTTGCGCTTGAAAATCATGTTCATATCTTTCTACTTCTTTTTATCGAAAAAAGAGCGCCGGTACGTCGACAGGCGCATCATCTCCTTCATCGTATCATCGTCGCCGGCCGCCAGCGCGTCGCGCAGCTGGGTGAACTTGCCGAGGAAAAGGTCCATCTGCGACAGGAGTTCATCCTTGTTCTCCTCGAACAGCTCCGTCCACATGTTCTCGTTGATCCGGGCGATGCGCGTGAGGTCGCGGAACGAGTCGCCCGTATACTCGGCCAGGTGCTCGGACTCCTTGCAGTCCATCAGCGCCACGGCGATGCAGTGCGTCAGCTGCGAGAGGAAGCCGATCATCTCGTCGTGCGCCTCGAGCGAGAGCACGGCGATGTGCCGGAAGCCCAGGATGCAGCCCAGCGTACGCACCAGCTCGATCCCTTCGGGCGTATTGCGCTCCGTGGGCGTGATGATGAAGTTGGCGTCGGCGAACACGCGGCAGTCGGCGTACTCCACGCCGGAGCGCTCGCGGCCGGCCATCGGGTGTGCCGGCACGAACTCCACGTCCGGGCGCAGCATCCCCTGCACGGTCGGGACTACCGCCCGCTTGACGCCGGTCACGTCCGTGATCACGGCGCCCGGCCGGAAATAGTCCTGATACTGCCGGATCCACTCCACGAAGGCCTTGGGATACAGCGCAAAGACCACCAGGTCGAACTGCGAGACATACTCGCGCGTGACTTCGGTCTGTCCGTGCGCGATCAGGTCGTGCGCCAGGGCATAGTCTATGGTGGACTGGCGGCGGGCCAGCGCGCCCACCTCGAAGCCCAGCGCGCTGAGCTTCTCGGCGTACGAGCCGCCGATCATGCCGAGGCCCACGATGAGTATTTTGCGGTAATTGATGAAACCTTTCGTCATAGCGTTGCGAGATAATCGGTGCCGAAGCGCAGGGCGAGCTGGTCGCAGAGCACCACGGCGGTCAGGGCCGTCACCACCGGGCAGATCCGGCGGATGATGGCCGGGTCGTGCCGCCCGCTCAGGGCGAGTTCCACGTCCTTGCCCTGGACGAAGTCCACGGTCTGCTGGGGACGGGAGATGGAAGGCGTGGGCTTGACGGCGAGGTTGAAGACGACGGGCATGCCGTTGGTGATGCCGCCGTTGATGCCGCCGTTGCGGTTGGTGGACGTGACCACGCGGCCGTCCTGCATCCGGAAGGGGTCGTTGGCCTGCGAGCCGCGCAGGGCGGCCAGGCCGAATCCGTCGCCGAACTCGATGCCCTTGACCCCGCCCACGGCGAAAGCCGCGCGGGCGAGCACCCCCTCCAGCGAATCGAACCACGGCTCCCCCAGCCCGGCGGGCAAGCCGCAGATGCCGGTCTGGATCACGCCGCCGACGGAGTCCTGCTCGGATTTGGCAGCCAGCACGGCCGCCTCCACCTGCTCCTCCAGGTCGCGGATGAGCGGGAAGCGCTTCGCCTCGATTCGGTCGAGCTCGGAGGCCACGTCCGTGAACGGCGCGTCCTCAACGCCGGCGCAGCGCAGGATGTGCGTGCCCAGGCGGATGCCCTTGGCGGCCAGCGCCTGCCGGCAAATGGCGCCGGCGGCCACGATCCCGGCCGTCACGCGGCCGGAGAAGTGTCCGCCGCCGCGCGGGTCCTGGAACCCGTGGTACTTGGCCTGCGCCGTGTAGTCCGCGTGCGAAGGGCGCGCGACCGTCTGCACGGCGGCATAGTCCGCGCTTCGGACATTCTCATTGGGGATGAGGATGGTCAGGGGCGTGCCGGTCGTGCGGCCCCCGCAGACGCCGCTGACCAGCTGGAAGCGGTCCGGCTCCACGCGGGCGGTGTCGGCGGGACCGGCGGGGCGGCGGCGGGCGAGTTGCTCCGCGATGTAGGCTTCATCCACGGGCAGGCCCGGCGCGAGACCGTCCAGCACGACGCCGACCGCCGGTCCGTGGCTTTCGCCGAAGACCGTCAGGATGACGCTGGTACCGATCGAATTCTTCATACGCTAATGGGTGTAGAACGAGCCGACGAGCTTGAGGCGGTCGCACAGCGGGGCCAGCTCGCGCAGCAGGCTGCTGCCCTCGTCCGTGGCCACGTCGCCGTCGAGTTCGACGAAGAAATAATAGTTCCACAACAGCTCCTTCATCGGGCGGCTGTGGAGGTTGTACATGTTGAAATTGTGGGCGCCGATGATGTTGAGCGTCTGCGCCAGGGCGCCGGCTTCATTCTTGACGGTGTACATCAGGATGAAGTGCTTGTCCATCTTGCGCTTGCTTTCCTTGTCCAGGCGGAGCATCCGCGAGAAGGCGGCGAAACGCGTGGTGTTGGTGCGGCTGGTGTTGATGCGCGGCTCCAGGACTTCCAGTCCGTAGATCTCCGCCGACTCGGCCGAGCCGATCGCGGCGCAGGTGATGTCCTGCTTCTCCGCCACGTGCTTCGCGGCCAGGGCGGTGTTGGCGTACTCCTTGACGATGAAGCCGTTGCGCTGGATGTATTCGTCGCACTGGGCGAGCGCCTGCGGATGGCTGTAGACCTTGCGGATCTGCGAGCGGTCGGCGCCGGGCAGGCCGAGCAGGTTCTGCTCCGCCTCCACCTCGATTACCTGGTTGACATAGAGCGAGCCGTTGAACATCAGGTCCGTCACGGAAGCGACCTCGCCGGCGGAGCTGTTCTCGAACGGCAGCACGGCCACGTCGGCCTCCCCTGCCTCGCAGGCCAGGTAGGCCTGCTCGAAACCGGGATAGGACACCAGCTCCGCGCCGGGATACAAGCGGGAAGCGGCAATATAGGCAAATGCGCCGGGAACCCCGCTGTAGGCCACGCGCAGGCCCGAATTGAGCCGGCGCTGCCAGTCGCGGGAAAGGGCGATCATTTCCTGCTGGAAAGAGACGTAATATTCCCGGATGTCGCGGTCCTTGACCCGCTCGGCGCCCCGCAGGACGACGTTCTGCTCGCGGGCGGGGTCGGAGACGCCCAGGCCGTGCGCCTTCTTGTAGGCGGCGATCCGGCGGATGAGTTCCATCCGCCGCTCGAAAAGCGGAGCCAGCTGCGCGTCTACGGCGTCGACCTCCTTCCTGATTTCTTCCAGATTCTCCATAGGGACGATAAATACACTACTATTTTGCAAAAATAAAAATTATCTTTGCCAATCCAAACATCAAAACCATGAAGATTTTCCGTTATATCATCCTCGCCGGCGGCTTGATCCTGTCCGGCCTGACCTGCCTCGCCCAGTCCGACTACAAAGCTTTGATCCGGGAGAATCCCGAGCGGGCGGCGGCCGTCTATCACTCCTACGAATACATTCCATCTGCCGAGACCCCGGCTCCCGCCGGATATGAAGCCTTCTACGTCAGCCACTACGGCCGCCACGGTTCCCGCCGCGCGACCGGCGACGGTGTCGCCACCGTCTTCGAGGTGTTCAGCGCGGCCCGCGAGGCCGGCATCCTGACGGCCGAAGGCGAAGTGCTCTACGAAGCCCTCGCCGCCCTCAACGCCGACCACGAAGGGATGGTCGGCGAGCTGACCGCGCGCGGCGCCCGCGAACACCGTGGCATCGCCCAGCGCCTCTACGACCGCATCCCGGGCGTCTGGAACAATGCTTCCCGTTCCGAGGTCCATGTCCAGTCCAGCACCTATTCCCGCTGCCTGCTCAGCATGGCCAACTTCACCGACGCCCTCGACAACAACGCCCCGCAGCTGAAGTACGACTTCATCACGGGCGAGAAATACATCAACCTGCTGGCCCACGACTTCTACCAGAGCGACTCGCTTTCCAACGCCTCCGAGCAGGTTTTCAACGAACTGATGCTCAACTCCTCGGTCGATTCGACCCGCTTCATCGACAATGTCTTCACGAAGCATCCCTCGACCGTTCTCGAAGGCCTCGATGCCGTCAACATCATCTACATGGTCTGGGACGCCGCCTGCATCCAGCAGTGCACGGAGACGCCGGGCACCAATATCCTCGAGCGCTTCTTCACGATGGACGAGATCCTCGAATGGTACAAGGGCGAGAATGCCTCCATCTACACGATGCTCGGCAACTCCATCGAATTCGGCGGCAACGTCTGCTGGGCCGCCCGTGACCTGGTGAAGGATATCATCGACCGGGCCGACGCCGCCCTCGCGGACGGATCCGCCACGGCCGCCGACCTGCGTTTCGGACACGACTCCGGCATCATGCCGCTCGTCTGCCTGATGGACCTCGCCGATGCCGCCGTCAGCGTTCCCTGCGCGGACGCGTCCGACAGCTGGCAGAGTTTCCGGCAGGTCAGCATGGCCGCCAACCTCCAGATGGTCTTCTACCGCAAACCCGGCGCGGAGCCCCTCGTCAAGCTCTGCTACAACGAAGCGGAAACGCTGGTCAACGGCCTGGAGCCCGTCCAGGGCCCCTACTACCGCTGGTCTGACCTGAAGGCCCACCTGCAGCGCCGCATCGCACAATTCACTTTCTAGATGCCCGCCATCCGCGAACTCTTCCTGCGCCACTACCGGCCGCTCTGCCTCTATGCGTTGCATTACCTCAAAGATGTCGACGCCGTGGAAGACGTGGTACAGGAGGTGTTCACGACCTACTGGCAGCGACACGGTGACGCCACCCCGGACAATCCGAAATCCTATCTGTATGCGATGGTCCGCAACCGCTGCATCGACGTGCTGCGCCGCGCGGGCCGTGACCCGGAGCAGGTCCGTGCCGAAGACGGCCCCGACGTGGCCGACGAAAGCCAGGAAGAAGCACGCGCCGAACTGGAGGCGCGCCTCTGGGCCGCCGTGGAGCGCCTGCCCGGCAAGCGGCGCGAGCTGCTGCTGATGTGCAAGCGCGACGGGATGAGCTACGAAGCCATCGCCGAAGCCACCAAGCTGTCCACCAACACCGTGCGCAACCAGATCAGCCGGGCGCTCCAGGCCCTCCGGTCCTGTCTGAACCCGGACGGCTCCGCCGACCTGCGCAGCCTTCTCCTCTATTTCTAGCCCGACCAAAAAAATTTCTTTTTCGCGTGGTATTTTTTCCTGTTTTCTGCGTCATAAGGGCAGAGAATATGAAAATAATGAGACATACGCACTTCCACCGGCTGATGATTCTTGTCATCCTGCCGATCCTTTTCAACTTGCTGCCCGCACGGGCACAGGAGACCCTGACCAGCCGTATGGCGCAAATGCAGGAGCGCTACGGCATCCACTTCATCTATGATGCTTCACTCCAGGACGCGCTTGGCTCCACCCGGGCCAAGGCCGCCCCTGCGGCCACGCTTCCGCTCGAAGAAGCGCTCCGCCAGACCTTCGACGGCACCGCCGTCACCTGGCAGCTGCGCGGCCGCAACGTCGTGCTGAAAGCCGCCCCCACTTCCCCCAGGGTCCGGCGCTTCACCATCAACGGCTACGTCACCGACGCCGTCTCGGGCGAGACGCTCATCGGCGCCGGCGTCCTCTCCGGCCAGACCGGCGCAGCCACCAACGAGTTCGGTTTCTATTCCCTGACCCTGCCCGCCGGCAGGCACCAGCTGAAAGCCGCCTACATCGGCTATGACGCGGCTTCGCTCGAACTCGACCTGCAGCGCGACACCACCATCAATTTTGCCCTGAAGGGCAATTCCGAACTGGACGCCGCCCGCATCGTGGCGCGCAAGGATGCAGGGCTCCAGTCCGTCTACCTCGGATCCCTGGAGGTGCCCCTGACCCAGATCCAAAACATGCCGGCCCTGTTCGGCGAGGCCGACGTCATCAAGTCCCTGCAGCTGCTTCCCGGCGTCCAGGGCGGCATGGAAGGCTTCTCCGGCCTGTATGTCCGCGGCGGCGGTCCGGAAGAGAACCTGATCCTGCTTGACGGCGTGTCCGTCTACAACATGGACCACATGCTGGGCCTCTTCTCCATCTTCCAGACGGATGCAGTCAAGAACGTCACCCTCTACAAAGGAGCCTTCCCGGCCCGCTACGGCGGCCGCATCTCCAGCATCCTGGACATCCGCACCAACGACGGCAACATGAAGGAGACGCACGGTTCGTTCTCCGTCGGTGTCCTCAACGACCGCTTCCACCTCGAGGGCCCCATCGTCAAGGACAAGCTCAGCTACTCGCTGAGCGCCCGCGGCCTGCACACCGTCATCGTGGAGCCTTTCCTGCGTATGTTCCTCAAGGACGAGTACTATAACTACTATTTCTACGACCTCAACGGCAAACTGACCTGGCGCGCGTCGGACAAGGACCGCTTCTACCTGAGCGTCTACCATGGAGCGGACAATCTCGGCGTAGATTACGAAGAGCACACGAAGGCCTATCAGGATGGGAATACCTACTACTCCGACTACGATGTCGACACCAAGGCGAAATTCAATTGGGGCAGCATCGTCGGAGCGCTTCGCTGGAACCATGTCTTCAATGGCAAGCTCTTCTCCAACACCACGCTGTTCGCCAACGACTACCACACATTGGTCGGGATGGACACGTGGGAAAGAAACTATATTAACGGAGAAACCGTCGATTTCTCAGCCAAAGCTTCCTATCGGTCCGGCATCCGGGATTTCGGCCTGCGCAGCGATTTCGACTGGACCCCGACGCCCGGGCACCTGGTCAAGTTCGGTGCGGATTACACCCGCCACGATTACCTGCCGGAGACATCGCTCTATGTCGAAGACGGAGAGGAGACCAATCTGACGCCCATGTCCGCCGAACACTACTTCGGGAACGAGGCCTCGCTCTATGCTGAAGACAACATCTCGCTGGGGCGCCACGTCTCCGTCAATCCCGGCCTGCGCCTGTCCTGGTTCAATACCCAGGGACGGGACTACCTCTCCCTGCAGCCCCGGTTCTCGCTCAAAGCATCACTGGACAACGGTGTAAGCCTCAAGGCCGGCTATTCGCGCATGGCGCAATATGTCCACCTGCTTTCTTCCACCGTCATTTCGCTCCCCTTCGACCTGTGGGTACCGATCACCAAAGACGTTCCCCCGGTCACGGCCGACCACTATTCCTTCGGCGTTTATTACGACGGCCTGCCGGGTTGGGAATTCTCGCTGGAAGGGTACATGAAGAATATGTACAACCTGCTGGAGTACAAAGAGGGCGTGGTGTTCATCCTCTCTTCGGACAAATGGGAAAACCATGTCGAGGTCGGACGCGGACAGGCATACGGACTGGAATTCTTCATCCAGAAGACTTCCGGAAAGACTACGGGCTGGCTCTCCTACACCTTCTCCCGCAGTTTCCGGTGGTTCCCCGACGGGACCATCAACCTGGGACAGCTTTTCCCGTACAAATACGACCGGCCGCACGCCTTCAACCTGACCCTGAACCACAAGTTCTCGGAGAAAGTGGACGTTTCCCTCTCCTGGGTCTTCTCCTCCGGACACAACATGACGGTCCCCGAGCGGCAGACGAACGTCATCGCGCCCGAGAGCTCTGACCAGATCCACATGGTCGACCATATAGGAGGCCGCAACAACTACCGGCTGCCGCCTTCCCACCGCCTCAACCTGGGCGTCAACCTGCGCCACCGCACGCGCCGCGGCAACGAAGCCGTCTGGAATTTCTCCGTCTACAACGCATACAACGCGATGAACCCCAATTTCGTCTCAGTTGACAAATATCGGACTTGGAACGAGACGACCGGGAGATCCGAAGACAAGGTTACCGCGACGAAATTCACCTTCCTGCCCATCATCCCCGCTTTCAGCTATACTTACAATTTCTGACGCAAATGAAAAAACATATCCTTCTGTTCACCACCCTGACGCTGCTCGCCAGCGCCTGTCAGAATCAGCTCGACCTCGGTTTCGAGCACGACCCCGAATGCCTGGTCATGAACGCCCTGTTGAACACCAACGACGAAAATCACTCCGTCTATATGAGCCTGAGCCGCTTTGAAGGGACGCTGGAAGTGGAAGACGCCCAGTTGCGCTGCTATATCAACGGAACGGCCGTCGCCGAAGCGGAGTATGTTGCCCCCTCCTATAAGCCCTCCTATTACTCGTTGACAAACAGTCAATACAGATTTACCGCCAGGATCCGGCCGGGCGATGAAGTCCGGTTGGAAGCTACCCGGGGCAGTTTGCGTGCCAGTGCCACGGTCGTCGTACCGCAAGCGGCTGCAATCACGGCCGTTGACACCACGTTTGTCGAGAAGAGTCCGTATTTCACCAACCGGGAAGACGGAGAAGGCGCGCTCGCATGCCGGCTGAAACTGCAGGACATCCCGGGGCAGTCCAACTGCTATCGGCTCGTCACCTACTATGACTATTCCAACCGTTTCTACGATTACACCTATCGCGAAAAAATCGGTTTCGGATACCTGCAGGACCCGATTCTCAAAGACAGATTTGTGCCGGAGCAGAAAAAGGGCAATGATCTTGCCGCGCTGTTCTTCATGAGCCGGCCCAATTCCTACTGTACTTTCCGGGACGGGGATTTCGCCGACGGGACGGCAGAGGTGGAGATCCATATCCCCGAGCAGTATTACAACGCCCCGGCCGAACCGGATCCGGACAACCGGATCACGCGCAAGTTCGAGTATGTCTTGCTGAGCATCACGCAGGATGAATATGACTATCTCGGACAGGTCGACAAGAGTTTGAATGCATCTTCCCATCTGGGCAGACTGGAAGAGCCGATCCGCATCCCGACCAACGTGGAAGGCGGCCTGGGATTCGTCTCCGTCGCTTCCGCCGCCACGCTGTCCCTTACGTATGATGACTAACGATTCAAATCAAGGAACCATGCAAGATATCCAGGAAAAAGAGCTTTCGTTTGTCGCACGGTATTTCCGCCGGGGTCTCTTCAACCCGGCCCGTGCCTGGAAGCGCTTCCGCGCAGCAAACGCCCTCCGCTCCGGCTACGGCCGCCCGGTCTGGGGCTACGCCCTGGCCTGCGCCTGTGCCGTCGCCGTGATCGGCCTCTTCCTCTTCACCCGCGAGTCCCGCCGCTGGACCACCACCGCCGTGGCGCAGACGGTCCAGGAGCTGCAGCTGCCGGACGGCAGCCGCGCCGTCCTGGCCCCCGGCGCCACCCTCTCCTTCCACCGCAAAGGCTTCGGCCGCCGCGACCGCGAGCTGCGGATGGAAGGCACCGCCTACTTCTCCGTGGCGCGCAATGAGGCGCTGCCCTTCGAGATCACGGCGGGCGAAGGCTTCATCCGCGTGCTCGGCACCCGTTTCCAGGTCGCGACCGACGAGACGGGCACCCGGGTGGACGTCGTGGACGGACGTGTGTTCTTCTCCACTTCCTGTCCCGAAACCGGAGGCATCGTCCTGACGCGCGGCAAGCACGCAGAGCTCGCCGCCGGGGCCGCTGCGCCCCGCTTCTGCCCGGCAGACAGCCCCAACCCCGCCGGCTGGACCACCCATTCCTACCGATACGACAATGTCCCGCTCGCGGACGTGCTGCGCGAGCTCGGCGACCAGTTCGGGTGCACCCTCAGTACGGCGGACACCGACCGCCGGCTCACCGGACAATTTGAAGGCGAAGAACTTGACGAGATCGTCTTCCTCATCGAGGAAGCGCTCGGTATCCAGATTGAGATCAACACATTATGAGAAATTTCAGCACTTGGCGGGCGGTGATCCTCTTCACCGCCCTGCTCCTCTCCGGCTTACTGCCCGCACAGGCGCAGGACGCCCTGATCAGCCGCATGGCGCAACTGCAGGAGCGCTACGGCATCCACTTCATCTATGATGCGTCCCTCCAGGAGACGCTCGGTTCCACCCTGGCCCAGGCCGCACCGGCGACCGCCGCCACGCTCGAAGATGCACTGCAGCAGACTTTCGACGGGGCCCCCGTCACCTGGCAGCTGCGCGGACGCAACGTCGTGCTGAAAGCGGCGTCCAAGAAGGCCCGCTTCACCCTCAACGGCTACATCACCGACGCCGCCTCGGGCGAGACGCTCATCGGCGCCGGCGTCCTGTCGGGCCAGGACGGCGCCGCCACCAACGAGTTCGGCTACTACTCCTTAACCTTACCCGCCGGCCACCATCACCTGCAGATTGCCTACATCGGCTATGACATGGCCACGCTCGAACTCGACCTGCAGCGCGACACCACCGTCAGTTTCGCCCTGCGGAGCAACACCGAGCTGGACGCCGCCCGCATCGTCGCGCGCAAGGACGCCGGCCTCCAGTCCGCCTACCTCGGCTCGATCGAGGTGCCGCTGGTCCAGATCCAGAACTCGCCGTCCCTGTTCGGCGAGGCCGACGTCATCAAATCCCTGCAACTGCTTCCTGGCGTCCAGGGCGGCCCGGAAGGATTCACGGGCCTGTATGTCCGGGGCGGCGGCCCGGAAGAGAACCTGGTCATGCTCGACGGCGTGCCCGTCTACAACATGGACCACATGCTGGGCCTTTTCTCCATCTTCCAGCCTGAGGCCGTCAAGAACGTCACCCTCTACAAGGGTTCCTTCCCGGCGCGTTACGGCGGCCGCGTCTCCAGCATCGTGGACATCCGCACCAACGACGGCAACATGAAGGAGACCCACGGTTCATTCACCGTCGGCATGCTCAACGACCGCTTCCACCTCGAGGGACCCATCGTCAAGGACAAGCTCAGCTACTCGCTGAGCACGCGCGGCCTGCATTCCGTCGTCCTGTCTCCGATTATGCGCCTGCTCCTCAAGGACGAATACTACAACTACTATTTCTACGACCTCAACGGCAAGCTGACCTGGCGAGCCACGGACAAGGACCGCTTCTATCTGAGCGTCTACCACGGCGCGGACCGGGGAGGCGGGGCCTGGCGCGACACTGAGAGCGTCTATCCGGAAGAATCGGACCAGCCCGTAGAGGTCCAGACCGATGACCATGCGTCCATCGAATGGGGAAGCACCGTGGCAGCATTGCGCTGGAACCACGTCTTCAACAACAGACTGTTCGCCAACACCACCCTGTCCGTCAACCGCTACCGGATGCTGATGGCCATTTCCCACGATGAGAAAACGCTCGGGCAGCTGCGCACTGCACCCGAGGACGGGCTGCGCCTGACCGGCTATGCCGGCGACTACCGTTCCGGCATCCTGGATCTCGGCGCCCGCCTCGACTTCGACTGGACCCCGACACCCAACCACCTGGTCAAGTTCGGCGCGGACTACACCCGGCACAATTTCCACCCGGAGACCCTGACATCCGTCGTCATCAACGAGAAGCTCCGGTCCGAAGTCCCCGTCATCGCGAATGAAATATACTTCGGCGACGAAGCCTCTGCCTACATGGAAGACAACATCTCGGCAGGGCGCCATTTCTCCTTCAATCCGGGTCTTCGCCTGAGCTGGTTCCACACGCAGGGACGGCACTACCTTTCCCTGCAGCCCCGTTTCTCCGCCAAGGCCACGCTGGATGGCGGACTGGCTTTCAAGGCAGGCTATTCCCGCATGACACAATACGTCCATCTGCTCTCATCCGCCAACATCTCGCTTCCGCTGGACCTGTGGGTGCCCATCACCAAAGACGTCCCTCCGGTCACGGCCGACCACTATTCCGTCGGCATCTACTATGACGGCCTGCCGGGCTGGGAGTTCTCTCTGGAAGGCTATTGGAAGGAGATGTTCAACCTGATGGAATACAAGGAAGGCGTCATGTTCCTGGCCAGTTCCTCCGGCTGGGAGAGTCAGGTCGAGACGGGACGCGGCCGGGCGCGCGGACTGGAACTCTTCATCCAGAAGACCAGCGGGAAGACCACCGGCTGGGTGTCCTACACCCTGGCCCGCAGCGAACGGTGGTTCCCCGACGGGTCCATCAACATGGGGCAGCCCTTCCCGTACAAATATGACCGCACGCATGCGTTCAACCTGATGCTGAACCACAAATTCTCGGAGAAGGTGGACATCTCCCTCTCCTGGGTCATCAACTCCGGCCACATGATGACGCTTCCCCTGCGGAAATCCTTCACGCTCGTACCCGATACGACGGAAGGGTCGGCGACCGGCGGCAACCTGCAGGAAGCTTATTTCGTGGACAGGCGCAACAACTACCGTCTGCCGCCCTCCCACCGGCTCAACCTCGGCGTAAACCTGCACTTCCGCACGCGCCGCGGCAATGAATCCGTCTGGAATTTCACGATCTACAACGCGTACAACGCGATGAATCCCCATTTCATCATTCCTGACATCGAGAAGCATTTCAACGACCGGGATGACGGCAGCGTTCCGCTGACCAAGATCACGGTCCTGCCCATCCTGCCTGCTTTCAGTTACACCTATAATTTCTGACACGCATGAAGAAGAATCTCGCCATACTTCCCCTGCTGGCCCTGCTTGCCGGCGCCTGCACCAATCCACTGGATTATCAGTCCGGCCAGTCGGCATCCGTTCTCGTGATGAATGCCATGCTGCGCACGGACGAGATGACGCACGTCATCTGGCTGAGCAACAGCACCGTCGACAAGCTCTTCGTCGTGAAAGACGCGGAGCTGACCTGCTACATCAACGACGAATTCGTAGCCAAGGCGATTCCTGTCCGCCCCACAGAACCGGTGGATGAGATTTTTGAAGAGAAAAGCAAGTATTACAAGGCGGGGGGATCCATCGCCACGGCCTACCTGCTCAAGGCCACGATCAAGCCCGGTGACAAGGTTCGGCTGGTAGCCGACTGGTATGACCTGCATGCCAGCGCCACGGCCCTGGCGCCGCAGGCGCCGGTACTCGCCGCAGTCGATACGGTCCGCACGCAGTCGTCCCCCTATTCCGATCCGGATGATCCTGTGTCCGCCCTGGTCTGCAGGTTCCGCCTGGAAGACCGCTCCGGCGAGGAGAACTGGTACCGCCTGTGCGCTTCCTATGAGGCTGACGCCGAGGATTACAAGGGCGAACAGACCCATTGGCAGGGAACCGTCCCTTTCAGCTATTACAAGGATCCCGTCCTCAACGACGGTTTCCGGACGCCGGATGACGACAAGGCCCTGTCCAGCCTGTTCGATCTCCTGGACAGCCACATCTACAGCAAGTATTGCTCCTTCTCCGACAAGGCGTTTGCCGACAAGGCGGTTGAGACGGAAATCAATATCCTCGATCCCTATATGAGTCCGTGGTGGATCACCCACGCCCGGCGGGAAGAGGATGACCGGCCTACGCAGCTGCGCATCCGTTTCGACCTCCTGTCACTTTCCAAAGAAGAATACTTTCACCTGTGGGGCCTGACGAATGCGCAGAGAAGCGGTCTGGACTGGAATCCGCTGTTTGATCCCGTCCGCCTCCCCAACAACGTGGAGGGTGGCCTCGGCCTCGTCACGGTCGCATCCGTCTCCAGCCTGACGCTGGACCCCGTGCCCATCACGGGGACCGCGCAGGAAGGAAGCGGAGATTAGGCCAGGCCGGAAGCCGTTTCCTTGAGGATTTCGGAGACCGTCGGGTGGGCGAAGACGATGCGCTTCAGCTGCCCGGCGGTCATCCGTTCTGAGACGGCGATGCACGCCGCGGACAGGATTTCGGAGCACGGGTTGCCCAGCATGTGGACGCCCAGCACCTCGTGGCGCTCCGCCCCGCAGATGATCTTGCAGAGGCCTTCGCCGCGCTCGTTCTCGGCCACGAAGCGGCCGGAGAACGCCATCGGGAGCTTCTGCACCGTGTGCGCGACACCGCGCGCCACGGCTTCCTCTTCCGTCAGTCCCACGCCCGCGACCTCCGGGTTGGTGTAGACCACGCCCGGGATGGCGTCGTAGCGCATCGCGTCGGCCTTGCCGAGGATATCGTTGACCGCCACCTCGCCCTCGCGGGAAGCCGTGTGCGCCAGCATCGAGAAGCCCGTCACGTCGCCGGCGGCATAGACGCCCGGCACGCTGGTGCGCATCTGCGCGTCGACCTTGATGCCGACCGGCTTGCCGGCCTTGTTGAGCGCCAGCTCCACGCCCAGGCGCTCCAGGCCGAAGCCTTCGAGCCGGGCGCGGCGGCCCACCGACACGAGGATCCTGTCCCCGCGTACGCGGCAGGTCTCCCCTTCCGGGGTCTCGTAGACCACGGTGTCGCCTTCGACGGCCACGACCTTGCAGCCCAGGCAGAAGGTGACGCCCTTCTTGGCGTACTGCGCCTGCAGCATCGCGCTGACCTCGCCGTCCATCGGGCCGAGGATCTTGGGCAGCATCTCCACGACCGTGACTTTCGTACCGACCGAATTGAAGAAGCTGGCGAACTCCATGCCGATCACGCCGCCGCCGATGACGACCAGCTCCTCGGGACGCTCCTCGAGCGCGAGGATCTCGCGGCTGGTCACGACCGCGCCGCCGAGCCCTTCGCGCAGGCCCGGGATGGGCGGCACGACGGCCTCGGAGCCCGTGCAGAGCAGCAGCTTCGCCGCTTCGTAGGTCTGCCCGTCGGCCGCGACCGTGAAGCCGTCGGCGCTGCGCCCGGTGATCTCCGCCTGCGCGGCGACCACCTCCACGCCCGCGCCCTTCATCTGCGCCTTCACGCCGGCGACGAGCTTGCGGACGACCTTCTCCTTGCGCTTGAGCACGGCGCCGAAGTCCAGCGACGGCGCTTCCACGCTCACCCCGTAGCGGTCGGCGTGCTGCGCATAATCATAGACCTTGGCGCTGTAGAGCAGGGTTTTGGTAGGGATGCAACCTTCGTTGAGGCAGACGCCGCCGAGGGCGTTCTGCTCGAAGAGGACGACCTTGAGGCCGGCCGCGCCGGCGCGCTCCGCGGCTACGTATCCGCCGGGGCCGGCGCCGATGATGGCTAAATCGTACATAAGTAATTGGTTATCAAAGCAGTTTCAACGCGATGTGCGCACACGCCTCGGCGTCCGCCAGGGCGTGGTGGTGCCGGGTCAGGTCGTAGCCGCACGCGGCGGCCACGGTCTGCAGCTGGTGGTTGGGAAGCCGGCATCCGAAAAAGCGGCGCGAATACATCAGCGTGTCGAAGAACATATAATCGGGATAGTCCATCTGATACACCCGGAAGGCCGCCCGCAGGCAGCCTTCGTCAAAACGGGCGTTGTGTGCCACGAGGGGCAGGCCCTCGATCAGCGGCGCCACCTTCTCCCAGACACGGGGAAACACGGGCGCGCCGTCGGTGTCCTCCGGGCCCAGTCCGTGGACCCTGCGGCAGAACCACTGGTAATAGTCAGGCTCCGGGTGGATCAGGCTGTAGAACGTGTCAGCAACCTGGCCGCCGCGGACCACGACGACACCCACGCTGCAAACGCTGCTCGGGCATTCGTTCGCAGTCTCGAAATCTATGGCGGCGAAGTCCACGCGGCAAGCGGCCTCCTAGAACTGGAAGCTCCGCGCAGGCGCGCTGAAGGACGAAATCGTCGCGGTGGCGTTGCGGAGATAGAAGACGATGGTGTTGTCGTCGTCGGCCTTGTACATCATCCCCAGAGACGGGTTCTTGTCCAGCATGTCCTGCTTGGCTTCGATCCGTTCGTCCGGGATCAGTTCGCACTGGATGCGGATCCACTCGGTGCCGGAGAACGCGCAGATCTCCGCGCGGGGATTGGCGATCAGTTGCTTGTAGACGTTCTTGACCTTGCCGGTCTGGATATAAAGCTTACCCTCGAAAATCTCGGCGGTGCCGAAAGGGCGGACATGCGGTTGCGTCCCCTCGACGGTGGCGAGGTAGTAGGTGCCGCATTTCTTGAGGAACTGCTGCGCCAGGGCGGCGTTCTCGGGATTGGGTGTGGTCTGTTCGATCATGGGGTACGTGGTTTCCGGTGCATTCTCGGACTGCTTGGGAGCGCAAGCTGCAAGGAGCAGTACCGCCGCCAGGGAAAGGAGGATGGACTTTTTCATTTTCAGCATATTAGTTTGCGAATATAGCAATCTCTCCGCTAAAATGCAAATAATCAGAGCTCCGAGGCGAACTGGGCGAGCGGCTGGCGCTGGGCGTGGTTGGGCCCGGCCGCGGCGGCGGGAACGCCTACCGGGAAAAGGCAGACGACCTCGTATCCCTCGGTCTCCGGGAAGTCGGCCTTGATGCGCGCCGGGTCGAACGAGCCCACCCAGACGTTGCCGAGGCCCAGGTCCGAAGCGGCCAGCATGATATGCGTGCCGACGATGGCGGCGTCCACGTCGGCGCCGTTCTTGCCGTCATACTTGCGCACCCAGGCGGCATCCGGCTTCGCGCCGACCATGAAGACGGCGGGCGCGCCGTAGGTGTAGTCCGTGGCGCCTTTCAGCTTCTCGAGCCCCTCCGGGCTCCTGACCGCCCAGACGTGCACCGGCTGCCTGTTGGCGGCCGTCGGCGCCACGCGGGCCGCCTCCAGGATCTGGCGGACCTGCTCTTCGGTGAGCGGCGTGTCCTTGAAGCTGCGGCAGGAATAACGGTCCCTGACAAGGGTCTGGAAAGCGGTCTCCTTCGTGCCGGTCCGTTCCGGAAGGTCCACGAAAGCCGCCCGTCTGTGGATGTGCGTGATGTCGCTGATCCGATCCCAAAAAGTCTTTTTCATGGCAAATGCGTTTTAGTGTTCGCCACAATATACTATTTTTTCTGTATTTTTACGGGAAAACTGACACATAATGAGACGCAAAGCCTTCCATCTGCTGCTTGCGGCGGCCCTGCTCGCCGCCGCCTGCACGCCCAAAGTCAAGCCCCTCAAGACCTGCATCTTCCCGGGCGACTACCCCGACCCGACCATCCTGCGCGACGGCAACGACTTCTATATGACACATTCGTCGTTCACCTATTTCCCCGGCCTGCTCGTCTGGCACTCCACCGACCTGCTGCACTGGGAGCCGGTGGCGCGGGCCGTCGAAGACGGCGACTATTCCATCTTCGCCCCCGACATCTGCAAGGTGGACGGCAGATTCTATATCTACTACCCGACCAGCCGCGGCGAGAACTACGTCGTGGTGGCCGACCGGCCGGAGGGGCCCTGGAGCGCTCCGGTCAAGCTTGACGTGGGCGGCATCGACCCTGGCCACGTCGTGGCGGAAGACGGGCAGCGCTACCTCTACACCAACAACGGCTGGGTCACGCCCCTGACCCCGGACGGCCTGGCCGCCGCGGGCAAGCCGCAGAAGGTCTATGACGGCTGGGAGTTCCCGAAGGAATGGGAGACCGAAGGGATGTGGCTGGAGTCGCCCAAGCTCTTCAAGCGCGGCGGCTGGTACTACCTCGTGAGCGCGGAGGGCGGCACCGCCGGCCCCGCGACCAGCCACATGGTCGTGGTGGCGCGCAGCAAGAGCGCGCTCGGCCCGTGGGAGAACAGCCCCCACAACCCGATGGTCCACACCTACAGCGCCGACGAAGCCTGGTGGTCCAAGGGCCACGGCACCCTCGTCGACGACGCCGACGGCAACTGGTACATCGTCTACCACGCCTACCGCAACGGCTTCCACACCCTGGGCCGCAGCACCATTGTCGAGAGCGTGGCGTGGACGGAAGACGGCTGGCCCGTGCTCGCGGAGAAGGACGGCGCGAAATGGGAGAAGGGCGGCCTGCAGGGCGACTACGCCTACCTGCGCGACTACGCCAATCCCCTCCTCTGGTCCCGATGGCAGCCCGGCTTCGGCGGGGCCTCGCTCTGGCTGACCACCGCCGTGGACGAGTCCTACGAGATTACGGCCCGGTTCTCCATCCCGGAGGGCAGCCAGGCTGGCCTGTTCCTCTTCTACAACGAGCAGGCGAACATCGGCCTGACCGGCAGCGACCCCGCCTTCGCCCTGCGCATCCGCAACGAGCGTAACACCGTGAGCGTCTGGGAGCAGACCGGCGACGGCGCCTGGGAGCCCGTGATGGAGCGCCAGGATGTCTCCGAAATGCATCACAACCGCTACCAGGGCTTCTTCGCCCTGCGCCCGGCCTACCTGCTCGGCGACGGCGCCGAGCTGCTGGAATTCACCTACAAGCCGCTGTAGCTAAATGGGATAGAGCTCCGCGCCCACGAAATCGATCAAGGCCTGCGGAGCGATCTTGAACTGGAGTCCGCGCTGCCCTGCACTGATGTAGATATAGTCGTAGAGCAGCGCGGATTCGTGGATATAGGTCGGGAACGGTTTCTTCATCCCGACGGGGCTGCAGCCGCCGCGGATGTAGCCCGTAGTGGGGAGCAGTTCCTTGACGTGGAGCATCTCGCAGCTCTTGTTGCCGGAGATGCGCGCAGCCACCTTGAGGTCCACCTCGAAGTCGCCCGGAATCACGCACACGAAGAATCCCGTGCGGTCGCCGCGCAGCACCAACGTCTTGAATACCTGGTCGATATCCTCGCCCAGTTCCGCCGCAACATGCTGCGCGCTCAGGTCCTCTTCCGTATAGTCGTAGGGGATCAGTTCATAGGGGATGCCGGCGGCATCCAGCAATCGGGCTGCGTTCGTCTTTATCATTTTGGCACGGACCTTGCAATCAGTAGATGCGAGTTGAATTTCATTGGTTAATAATTTTGGTTAGAATTGAGAAAGAACCGCGATGTGAATCGCGGTTCTTTTCATTTCCAACCGCACTTGTCACAAAAATAATCATTCCGGGGGTATATTCAATCCTTTTTTTTCTTACCTTGCAGAATGTTTACGCTTAGTTAGTAGGCTTCTCTTTTTATGATCCGTTTCGAAAGCGACTACCTGGAAGGCTGTTGTCCGCAGATTCTCGAGGCGCTCCGGGAGACCAACCTGGAGCAGACCCTGGGCTACGGAGAGGACCCGCATTGCGCCAGGGCCGCGGACTTGATCCGCAGCGTGTTCGGCTGCCCGGACGCCGAGGTCCATTTCCTCGTCGGCGGGACGCAGACCAACGCCACCGTCATCGCCTCGCAGCTCCGCCCGCACCAGGGCGTCGTGTGCGCCGCCAGCGGACACATCAACGTCCACGAGACCGGCGCCGTGGAGCAGAGCGGGCACAAGATCCTGGCCCTGCCCGCAGTGGACGGCAAGATTTCCGCCGCGCAGGTCCGCGCCCTGCTGGAGGCGCACCGGCGCGACTTCAGCCGCGAGCACACCGTGCAGCCCGGCATGGTCTATATCTCTTTCCCGACGGAGCTCGGGACCGTCTACAGCAAGCAGGAGCTCGAAGCGCTGCATGCCGTCTGCCGCGAATGGGACATCCCCCTCTTCGTCGACGGCGCGCGCCTGGGCTACGGCCTGGAGGCCTCCGGCGTGGACATCCGGCCCGGAGACCTCGCCCGCCTGTGCGACATCTTCTACGTCGGCGGCACCAAGCAGGGCGCCCTGTTCGGCGAAGCCGTCGTCTTCACGCGCAGCGCGCTCGCCGAGGATTTCCGCTACCTGATCAAGCAGCACGGCGGCATGCTCGCCAAGGGCCGCCTGCTCGGCCTGCAGTATGAGGTCCTGATGCGCGACGGGCTGTATTTCGAGCTCGCCCGCCACGCCGACCGCATGGCCGACCGCATCCGCGCGGCCTTCGCGGCCAGGGGCATCCCCTTCCTGGTGGAGAACACCACCAACCAGGTCTTCCCCATCCTCCCGACGGCCGCCCTCGCGCCGCTCGCGGAGCAATTCGGCTTCGAGCTGTGGCAGGAGGTGGACGAGGCGCATGCCGGCGTGCGCTTCTGCACGAGCTGGGCGACGCCGGAGAGCGCCGTTGAAGCGCTCGCATCCTACATCGACAAGAATCTATAACAACACGCCATAATGAAACAGAAAAGGTTCATCCTCCCGGAATCCGAGATTCCTACCCAATGGTACAACATCCAGGCTGACATGGTCAACAAGCCGCAGCCGATGATCCACCCGGGCACCAAGCAGCCCATCAAAGCCGAAGACCTCTTCCCCCTCTTCGCCGAAGAATGCGCCAGGCAGGAAGTCAACCAGACCGACCGTTGGATCGACATTCCCGAGGACGTGCGCGAGAAGTACGCCTACTACCGCTGCACCCCGCTGGTGCGCGCCTATGGCCTCGAGGAAGCCCTCGGCACCCCGGCGCACATCTATTTCAAGAACGAGAGCGTGAACCCGCTCGGCTCCCACAAGCTCAACTCCGCCATCCCGCAGGCCTACTACTGCAAGCAGCAGGGCGTGACCAACGTCACCACCGAGACGGGCGCCGGCCAGTGGGGCGCCGCCCTCTCCTACGCATCCAAGCTCTACGGCCTGGACTGCGCCGTCTACCAGGTCAAGATCAGCTATGAGCAGAAGCCCTACCGCCGCAGCATCATGCAGGTCTTCGACGCCCTCGTGACCCCGTCGCCGTCGATGTCCACCCGCGCGGGCAAGGACATCCTCACCGCCGACCCCAACCACCAGGGCTCGCTCGGCACCGCCATCTCCGAGGCGGTCGAGCTCGCAATGAGCACCCCCAACTGCAAGTACCTCCTGGGCTCCGTGCTCAGCCACGTCTGCCTGCACCAGACCGTCATCGGCCTGGAGGCCGAGAAGCAGATGGAGATGGCCGGCGAATACCCGGACATCGTCATCGGCTGCTTCGGCGGCGGCTCCAACTTCAGCGGCATCTCCTTCCCCTTCCTGCGCCACAACCTGCTGGACGGCAAGAAGACCCGCTTCATCGCGGCCGAACCGGCGTCCTGCCCCAAGCTCACCAAGGGCGAATTCAAATATGACTTCGGCGACGAGACGGGCCTGACCCCGCTCATCCCGATGTTCTCCCTGGGCCACGACTTCCGCCCGGCCAACATCCACGCCGGCGGCCTCCGCTACCACGGCGCCGGCGCCATCGTCTCCCAGCTGCTGAAGGACGGCCTGATCGAGGCCACGGACATCCGCCAGCTCGACTCCTTCGCCGCAGGCGTGCTCTTCGCCCGCGCGGAAGGCATCATCCCCGCCCCGGAGTCCTGCCACGCCATCGCGGCCGCCATCAACGAAGCCAACAAGTGCAAGGAGAGCGGCGAGGCCAAGACCATCCTCTTCAACCTCTCCGGTCACGGCCTCGTGGACATGACCGCCTACGACCAGTACATCTCCGGCACCCTCGCCAACACCGGCGACTGATTGCCGCTTGCCCGATAAAAAAGGCCCCCGGAGAGCATCCGGGGGCCTTTTTCAGTATTCAGGCTCAACTACCAGTTGAGGATCTTCTTGAAGTCGTAGGCCTCGGGATCGGCGACATACTTCTTCGCAGCCTCATAGTCTGCCGGGGTGATGAAGTGGCAGATGAAGTTGTAGTAGTTCTGCGCGATACCGCCCTCGATGTCGACGCGACGCGGCGGGATCTTGCCCTCCTCGTTCTGCAGGTCGTGCAGGTAGAGCGGCTTGGCGTTGCCGAAAGCGTCCACATAGACCATGCAGCCGGTCTCGCCCTTCTTGAAGAGCTCGTACACGCCCATGGCGAGTTCGGAGCAGTAGGTCAGGTCGAAGCCGATCGGATCCTGGCAGCGGACGTCGTAGCCGATCTCGATCGGACGGGTCTTGGCCTTGAGGCCGAGCTTCTTGAGCTCCTTCTCGAGCAGCTCGTTGAAGAGGACGGCCTTGCTGATCTTGCCGAGCTCGGGGTGGCCGTGCTCGTCGTAGGTCATGTGCACGCCGGCAGCCTTGATGTCGTCGGCGGCCAGGTCGTGGAACACGCCCTCGGCGACCACCACGGTGCCGTAGCCGATACCGAGGATGTTGCGCTTGAGGATCGTGGAGACGGTGAGCTTGATGATCTTGTCGATGGTGATGTCCGTCTTGTTGAACATCTCCGGGATGATGGTCATCGGGGCGTGGGTCGCCTCGCCGATGCCGAGGGCCAGGTGACCGGCGCTGCGGCCCATGGCGCTGATGAGCAGCCAGTTGCCGGAGGTGCGGGCATCCTCATACACGGTGCGGGCGATGTGGGCGCCTTCGTCCTTGGCGGAGTTGAAGCCGAAGGTCGGGGCGTTGTTCGGCAGCGGGAGGTCGTTGTCGATCGTCTTGGGCACGTGGATGTTGGCGATGGGGTATTTCTTGTTCTCGAGGAACTTCGCGATGCGGTTGGCCGTGGAGGCGGTGTCATCGCCACCGACGGTCACCAGGAGCTTGATGTTGTTGTCGGTGAACAGGGAGAGGTTGAAATTCTTCTCAAAATCCTCGTCGGTCGGCTTGAAGCGGCTCATCTGCAGGTAGGAGCCACCGCGGTTGAAGTAGGCGTCGGCCTTGAAGAAGTCGAGGTCCTCGGTGCGCGGGCTCTGGCTGAACAGGCCGCTGTAACCACCGTGGAGACCGATGACACGATAACCGCCGGCCAGGAAGGTCTTGGCAACAGAACAAACGACGGTGTTCATGCCCGGAGCAGGGCCGCCGCCGCAAAGGATGATAATGGAATCTTTCATTTGTATACTAAACTAACTATTTGAATTTCCTAGAAATCCTGCGAATTTACACATTTTCTGCGGGATATGCAAGAAACCCAGCTAGAGCATATTGTACATCGCATCCTGCACGCGGCCGTTCTTGGCCGGATTCATCTTGCCGAAGTTCCACTTGACGGAGAACATGGCAAAACGCCCCATCACAAGACTGTATCTGTCTTCGACGAACTCCGCATCGACATAGCGCTGCAGGGAACGCTGCTGGTTCAGCAGGTCGGCGATGCCCAGGCTGAGGGTGAACGCCTTGACCGTCTTGCTGACGCCCAGGTTCCAGGTACAGAACGGTTTGTTGTAACCGGTGCCATAGCCCAAGAAATGCGCATAAGAGATATCCGTATTGAATTCCCAGCCGTTCAGGGTCTCGTAGCGCAGTTCGAGTTCATGATGGAAATCCCAATAGTCCGTGTTCGCGGAAGGGTCCAGGCTGTAGCGGCGCCGGTTGTATTCGGCAGACGAAGACAACGAGGCCGAGAAACGCTCCAGCGAGTACTCGAGCGTCAAGGAGCCCCGGGTGCTGGACGCCGTCGAACGGCTCTCGGCGAAACCGCTCTGCCCGTCGTAGAAGCGGGATCCGGTCGCATCTCCCCAGAAATCCGCCATGAAAGCGTTGTAGTCGAAGGTCGCCACGTCCATTCCGGCCCGGCGGCCGCGCGCCTGGTAGCCGGTGCTCACGGACATGTCATAGTTCACGTAAACGTCGATGTTCCAGTTCCGCGACGCGCCGAGCGGCCGCTGCCAGGACAGGTAGCCGTAATAGTCGAGCGTCGGCTTGCGGGTGTTGACCGGCACGGAATACCGCACGCCGTCCGGGTCGAACCAGGACGCGGACACGATGCCGCGGCGGATCATCGAGCCGCTGAGATAGATTCCCAGATAGGAGAAGGTCTTCTTGTCGTTGTAGCTCCAGTTCAAGGAGGCGGAATGCCGGAACGACGGCTTGAGATAGACATTTCCGGTGGAGATCTGAAGCGGGTTCGAGATATCCAGCACGGGAGCGATCCGGGTCCCGGAGACCTGGTTGGATTCTCCCCTGTAGTTGATGGATAAACTGTGCCCGTTGCTGCCGGTACGGACGGACAGGTACGGCGCCCAGTCATGCAGCCACTCGCCGATGCCCGTGGATATCTCCCGGCCCAGCGAGCGGGACCGGACCTCATTGCGGGTCTGGTTGTGCTGCACGCCGAAGAAGAACTGCTTGCTGTCCTTCTTGTACTGCATCTGGAGGCTCTGGTCCAGGAGGAGGTAATCGCTGCGCGAATATGAGGAATAATACTCGTTGTCCGAGCCGTCGGGGTTGAAGGCATCCTTGCCGGTGGTCTGCCGCCGCCAGCGTGCATCGGCGATGACGGCCAGGCCCCAGCTTTCGCCGAAAGGCTCCAGGTAGGAAAGGTTGCCGCCGACCATCTGGCCGTTGCCGGCACCTTCATAGCGCAGCTGGCGCGGCGTGGCGTCGGCGCCATACCAGGTCCGGGAATCTTCCTCGCTCTGGCTGCTGTCGTTCTTCAGGTTGTAGTTGATGCCGAGGGACAGGGCGCGGCGCGCCTTGCCCAGATCCTTGACGCCGGCACCAAGATAGCCATTGGCCCGGAAGGCCTGCTTCCGGGCAGACTGGCCGGCGACGGTACGGTTGAGCTCCGCGCCCCGGCCATCCAGGGTGGCGGACTCTTCGTGCGAAGTCGAGCCGCCGTTGCTGAAACGGAAGCGGGGCCGGAAGACGAAGTTGAACTTTTTGGTGTCCTTCTTCTTCAGTTCGAACCCGACGTTGACGCGGTTCTCGTGGTTCAGATAGCTCGACAGGCTTTCCGACGACAGCGGGTCCTCCCCCACCACGGCGGACAGGCGCGAGGTCCGCTGCCGGGACACCTGGTCGTTGAAATTGTAGCTGACGCTGGCCGTAGACTCCATCCCCTTGATGCGGTCGGAGTTCAGGTTGGCGCCGACCATCGCGGAGGTCTTCAGCCCGTCGAACAGCGAATTGAAATCCAGGTCCTCCAGATCCTCTTCCCCACCGATATAGATGAGGCTGGGGCTGCCGGGCTCCCGGGCGTTCGCACCGTTCGCGAGCAGCGTCAGCTGGTCCTTCTCGTTATAGCCGCTGAGCAGGAAATTGCCGCTGTACAAGCCGTGCCGGTCGTCGCTCAGACCCGCTTCGTCGCGGCCCTGCCTGTAGCCGCCGCCCAGCTTGACGTTGCCGAACCAGCCCTCCTTGTATTCCTCCTTGAGTTCCAGGTCCATCACCTTCTCCCGGTTGTCCTGGGAGGCGATGCCCGTGAAGGCAGCCTCCTCATTCTCCCGGTCGATGACCTTGATCTTGTCCACGATCTTGGCAGGAAGGTTCTTGAGGGCGGCGGAAGGGTCGTTGAAGAAGAAGGTCCGGCCGCCGACGGTGATCTTGTCCACCGGTTCGCCGTTCACCTTCACCGTGCCGTCCTCCGCGATCTCCATGCCGGGCATCTTCTTGATCAGGTCCTCCAGCATCGCGTTGTCGCCGACATGGAAGGAAGACACGTTGTAGATCAGCGTGTCCTGCCGGACCTCGATGGCGTTTCCCACCGCCGTAATGGATGCCGCGTCGATGATTTCAGGATTCTCCTCCAGCTTGATGACGCCGAGGTCTTCCTCATAGTTGCGGAAGTTATAGTCTTTGGCGAAGGGCGTGTAGCCGATCAGCTCCACGTTGAGCCGGTATCGGCCTGTCGGCACGTCGGCGATCTCCACGGCGCCTTTCTGGTCCGAAAGCGCGAAATGCGTGATGGTCGTGTCCCCCTGACGGTTCAGATACACCGTCGCGAAAGGCAGGGGCTCTTCGCTCCGTGCATCCTGCACCTGGAGCTTGACCTTGATGTTGCGGTTGTTCTGGAACATCTCATAGTCCATCACGTACACTTGCGCATGGGCAGCGCCTGCCAGCAGGATGCCCGCCAAAAGGGCAAGGAAAGTTTTTCTCATTCTGGTATTTTTTGATTAGGTAAATATGCTCATTATTTGTGACAAAACCAAAGCCGGGAGCGGAGAATGGCTCTTCCGCTCCCGGCAATAGGCTGCTACTTCTGCATTTTAGAATTTATAGAGGACGCCGATGGAGAGATTGCTCTTTTCGCCGGCGGATCCATTGAAAGCGAAATCACCTTCGCTGGGACCGCTTGAGGTTCAGGACGACCACGCCGTTCTTTCCCTTGTCGCCGTACTTCGCCGTGGACTCAGCGTCCTTCAGGACATCCATGGAGTCAATCGTCGCCGGATCGATCTTCTCGAACTCGGCGCGGCTGACCTCCCGCTCCTCGCCCCCGGGCCGCCGGACAATGAACAGCGGGTCGGCGTTGAGCGATCCTGCTTCTTTCAGCGTGACGATGACCACGCCGTTCTTTCCCTTGTCGCCGTACTTCGCCGTGGATTCGGTGTCCTTCAGGACCTCCATGGAATCGATCGTGGCCGGATCGATCTTCTCGAACTCGGCGCGGCTGACTTCCTTCTCCTCGCCCCAGGGCTGCCGGACAATGAACAGCAGGTTGGCATCACCTTCGCCTGTATAGCGCACGCGGACCGCGGATCCGGCCCCGGCGTTATCGCCATCCTTGTAGTTGAGCGTCGCGCTGAACGTTCCTGCTTCTTTCAGGGTGACGATGACCACACCGTTCTTCCCCTTGTCGCCGTACTTCGCGATGGAGTCGGCGTCCTTCAGGACCTCCATGGAATCAATCGCGGCCGGATCAATCGCACCGAGCTCCTCCTGACTGATCTCCTTCTCCTCGCCGGAAGCCTGGCGCAGGATGCAGAGCGGTGCCGCGCCCTCTTGCGTAACTCGCACTTTTACACTACCTTTGTCTGCAGGAACGAACACGGTCTGTGCCTGAAGGCTGAGACCCACACACACGAGCGGGAGCAGATACAGCACCCGCAGCCCTCTCATCAGAGGGGATTTGGATTTTGACATCATAGTAATACGATTTTTAAGGATACTGTGATTAAAGCTGTTGGCAACCGAGTAGCCGCTCTTGCTGACAGCTTTTCTTATAAGTAAATACTGATATTCTTTCAGGTTGGTCCCACTCCGGAGCACGGCGTCGTCCGCCTCGTACTCGTGCAGCTCCTGCAGGTCCGCGCGGAGCATCCAGATGGCCGGGTTGAACCACTGCATCGCCGACATGAAGTCCACCAGCAGCAGGTCCACGGAGTGCCTGTAGGCGATGTGCGCCTTCTCGTGCGCGATGATGGGCGCATGCTGCCCCTCCAGGTCCTTGCGGGACAGGACGATATACTTCATCCAGCTGAACGGGTCGATGTCCCGCTCCGTGACGACGATCCGGCAGCCGTCCTCCTCGCGGACCAGCTCCCCGCGCCGGATGATGCGGCGAATGGAGAGGATGGACACCAGCGCGCGGGCCAGCACGAAGGCCACGCCGGCGAAGAACAGGACGGCCAGGGCCACCTGCCACCAGGGGGTGGCGGGGGCCGCGGCGACCGGCGCAAGCGCCGCGTCCGCCGCGGCCGCGCCCACCTCGATGGGCGGCATCTCCACAACCTTGCGGACGGTGATGATGCAGAACGGCAGCAGGAAGCTCAGCACCGTCGCGCCCAGCAGCACCACGCGGTTGAAACGGTGGAAGGTCTCCTTCTTGAGGAGCAGGCGGAAAAACATATAGAAAATGGCCAGCGCCACCGCCACCTTCGCCTCGTAGATCAGGAAAGTCATCATAGCCTAGTTCTCTTTTTCAATCAGGTCGATCAGTTCCTTGAGCTGGTCCACGGAGATCTTCTCCTCCTTGACCAGCGCCGACACCGCATTGATGTAGGAATTGTCGAAATATTTGTCGATCAGGCCCACCAGCGAGCGCTGCTTGTACTCCTCGCGCGAGACTTTGGCGAAGTACTGGTAGGTGGGTCCATACTCCTTATGGTCGATGAAACCCTCGTCCTGGAGCGTCCGCACCTGCGTGGACAGGGTGCTGAAATGCGGCTTCGGTTCCGGGTAGAGCTCCCGCAACTCACGCACGAACAGCGGACCGTTCTCCCAGAAATGGTTCATGATGACCTCTTCTTTTTTCGTCAGACGTTTCATAAGCGTACGATTGTTCAGCGCAAATATAACTAAAAAATTTAGCTGCGCAACTATTTCGAGTAAATATTGAATTATTTTTTTCGGCAGACCGCGCCGTCAGCGCAGCATCCGCTGCGAGAGATACGCTTCGAATGCGGCCCGGTAGGCATCGGAGACGTGGATGAACGTGTCCCCGATGGAGATGTCGTTGGTGCCGCTCACGGAATCGATCTTGTCCAGGGCGACGATATAGGAGCGGTGCACGCGCATGAACGCGCCCGCGGGAAGCAGCTCCTCGACGGCTTTCATCGTGATGTGCGTGACGAGCGGACGCTTCTCCGAGCAGAGATGCAGCAGGACATAGTCCTTCATCCCCTCGACATACTTGATGTCGGTGAAGGCGACCTTGCGCAGCTGCCCCTCGGACTTGACGAAGATGGAATCCTGCTGGCCGGGGCTGCTGCCGGCAGCCGCCTCGGCTGCCTCGGCGCCCTCCACGAGCGCGAACCACTGTCGGGCCTTCTCGGCCGCCTCCAGGAACTTCTGGTAGCGGATCGGCTTGAGCAGGAAGTCCAGCGCGGACACTTCGTAGCTGTCGAAGGCGTAGTCCTTGAACGCCGTCGTGAAGATGATGCGCGTGCCCTCCGGGATCATGCGCGAAAGCTCCATCCCGTTGAGGTCGGGCATCTGGATGTCCAGGAAGACCAGCTGCGGACGCTGCGCGCGGATGGCTTCCAGCGCGGCGACCGGATCGGTGAACGAAGCTTCCAGCGAGAGGAAGGAAGTCTTGGAGATAAAGTTTTCCAGCATCTTGACGGCCAGCGGCTCGTCGTCGACGACCATGCAGCGCAATTCTTTCATCCGATGATGTTTTTCAGGACGATGCGGACGGAATAGGTGCCGTCCTGCTCTTTCTGTTCGTAGCTATAGGCGCCCGGGTAGATGAGCTCCAGCCGGCGCTTGAGGTTCTCCACGCCGATGCCCGAGCCGATATGGTCCTCGCCGGCCTTCTCGAAGGTGGAATTCTCGCATTCGAACGCCAGGTCCTTGCCCTCGGCGTGCAGGCGGATGTGCACGAACGAGGCCATCCGGGCGTTGACGCCGTGCTTGAAGGCGTTCTCGATCGGCGAGATGAAGAGCAGCGGCGCGATGCGCACCTCCTCGGCGGGCAGCTCCCAGGAGGTCGTGACCTCCGTGAGCTCGTTGCAGCGCAGCTGCATCAGGTGGATATAATTGTTCATGAAGGTCACCTCGCCCGCGAGCGGGACCTTGTCGGTGTCGGTGTCGTAGAGGGCGTAGCGGAGCGTGTCGCTGAGTTCGCCGATGCTCTCCTGCGCCTTGTCGGGGTCGATCTGCGTGAGGGAAGAGATGTTGTTGAGCGTGTTGAAGAGGAAATGCGGGTTGAGCTGGTGTTTGAGCCAGGTGAGCTCGGCCTCGGCCGTCTTGCGCTTCTCCTCCTCGAGCTGGACCTCCATCTTGTGCATGCGCACGATATAGCGGATGCCCACGGCGGCCACGATGAAGACGCAGTGGAAGAGCGCCGAGGACAGGGCGTTCACCACGTGGAAGGCCCAGAACTCGGACATCTTGATGGGGATGCTGTCCACCACTTCCTGCGGGATACGGGCGGGATGCAGGAAATGCCGGTTGAGCACGATCAGGAGCACGACATTGACGATCCAGAACCACTTCTTGCGTCCGTCATGGAACAGGAAATGCGGCACCAGCCCCCAGTAGTTGATCAGGTAGATCACCAGGCAGGGGCACATCATGAAGAAGGACCCGCGCATCACGCCCCAGGCATGGTTGGTGTTGCCGGACACGAAGATGTTGACGGCCGCAGGAAGCAGAAAGACGGCAGCCCAGACTGCTATCTGGGCCACTGTCAGGACGGAGTTTTTGTTTTGCTTGCCCATATCAGGACAAATATAATGATTTTCTGTGAGTTTACATCCCCATACCCATTCCGGCGCCGCCGCCCATCAGGCTGCTGCCCAGGCTCTCGGTCGTGCTCTCGGCGTTGAGCACGTCGTCGTTCTGGATGGTCTTGCGGGCGCTCTTGACCCGGACGGAACCCTGCTTGCCGAAGCTCCAGCTGATGCTGACGTTGAGGTTCTGCATCGGGATCACGTTGACGCTCTCGGAGCGGAAGTCCTTGCCGGAGGTGTAGCTGCGCATCTCCATGCCCTTGCAGCCGGTCAGCGGCATGGTGTAGTTGACGCTGATGCCCAGGCGGTCGTCGAAGAAGGTCTTGGTCAGCCCGACCATGCCCATGCTCATGCCGGTGCTCCAGCCCTGGAGGGAGTAGTTGCGGCCCATCGCGACCACGTTGGCGCTCAGGCGGAAGTCCGCGGGGAGGGTCTGCTGGAAGCCCAGCATCGCGTTGTAGCTCAGGCCTCTGTTGTGCTGGTCCAGCACGGCGCTCGACAGGTCGGTGTAGTTGAGGCCGCCGTTGAGGAAGATGCGGGTCATCGGGCCGGCGTTCCAGTTGACGAAGGCGTTGAGGCCGGTGACGCTGGTGCGGACGATGTTGCCATAGGTCGTGTTGAGCAGGTGGTCGGCGTCATAGAAGCTGTAGGAGGCGATGCCGTTGGCGGTCAGGGTCTCGCGCAGGGTGAGGTTCACGATCCACTTGGGGCTGTAGACATTGTAGACGAGGCTGAGGTTGTGGCCGCGCTCGACGTCGAGGTCGCCGTTGCCGTAGGTGCGGGCGGTCGGGTCGGAGATGTCCACGTAGGGGTTGAGGTAGCTGATGCCCGGGCGGCTGATGCGCATGTTGTAGGACAGGCCGATGTTCTGGGTCTGGCTGATGTTGAACTGGAGGCTGGCCGTGGGCACGAGGCTGCCGTAGCTGGTGCTGAAGTCGTGGCCCTGTCCGGCGGCGTATTTGACGTCCTGCCAGGTGTACTCGTAGCGGACACCGCCCATCAGGCTGAAGGCGCCGAGCGTGGTCTTGTACTCGGCATAGAGGGCGCCGATGCGGTTGCTGAACTTGTAGTCCAGGCTGCCGGCGGGGTTGTACATCCAGTCACCGCCGTCCCAGAGATAGAACTGCTGGAAGGAGCTGTTCAGGCGGCTGATGAACTTGGCGCCGGTGCTCAGGGTGCCGGTGGCGCCGAGCGGGGTCGTGAAGTCGGCCTGGACCGTGTGGTCGGAGGAGCCCTGGGTGCCGTCGGTCTTGCGGTCGGTCAGGTCGAACCCGCCCAGCGCGGCGGCGGTGAAGGTGTTCTCGGTCAGGGTCGTGGACGGGCGGCCGGAGAACTGATAGGAAAGGATGAAGCTGCGGCCCGGGACGTCGCTCCAGAGGTGCTGGTAGTCGACGCCGGCGGTGATGGAGTTGGAGCTCATCTTCGTGAAGGTGGTGCCGTCGTAGGAGAAGCCGTCGCCGTAGATGCCGCCGCTCATCGTGGTGGAGGCGAAGCCGTCCATCGTGGTGCCGAAGACCATCAGGCCGGCGGTCGCGGACACGAGGTTCTGCGGGTCGATCTCGTAGCTGGCGCTGAAGTTGCCCATTCCCATCGGCATGGTCATCGCGGACTCGTTGTGGTTGAGGGTCGTGCCGCCCGGGCCGCCGAGCATCTCGCGGGTGACGTCGGTCGTGGTGCCGGGCATGCTCATGTACATGCCGTTGCCGTTGAGGCTCCAGGAGAATTTGCCCTTCTGCTGGCTCAGGAAGAGGCCGCCGCCACCGCCGCGGGTGCTGCCCATCGCGCGGAGCGAGCCGTAGAAGCCGTCCGCCATGCTCTGGCCGCCCGTGGCCTCGCGGTTGGTCACGAGGTTGAGGACGCCGCCCACGCCTTCGGCGTCGTAGCGGACGCCCGGGTTGGTGATGACCTGGATGTCCTTGACGGAGCTGGCGGGCATCATCTTGAAGATCTGGGACGGGTTGCCGGAGAACATCTGGCTCGGCTTGCCGTCCACGGTGATCTGGAAGCTGGAGGAGCCGTTGACGGTGATGTTGTCCTGGCCGTCCACGGTGACCATCGGGACCTTGCGGAGCATTTCCAGCACGGTAGTGGTCTTGGAGTCCACGTCGTCCGCCACATTATAGGTCATGCGGTCCACTTCCATCTTTACGAGCGGGCGCTGTGCTGTGACCGAGGCGCTCTTGAGGGTCTGGACGTCGTCCACGATGAGGATCTCGCCGAGGCTGAAGCTCTCTTCTTCGCCGAGCTTGAAGGAGACGCGGCGCTCCTGGCGGCCGATGCCGCTGTACAGCAGCACGTATTCGCCCGCGCCGGTCAGGCGCTGGCAGAACTTGCCGTCCGGGTCGGTCGTCGTGAATGCGACGGGCTTCTCCATGTCCGGAGCCTTGAAGAACTGGACGACGGCAGCCGGTTCGCCCTGGCGGGTCAGGGAGTCGAGGACGGCGCCGCAGACGACGGTGCTCTGGGCGTGCAGGGTCGAGGCGGCCAGCACGGCGATAATCAAAGTGGTGAGGATGCGTTTCATATCTTTTGCGTTTTGTTTCGATTTCTGCTGCAAAATTAGCCCGCCGACGGCCCGGGTTCAACGGTTTTTCGACGAACGGCCCTTCCCGTTCGACGAAAGCGCCGGCCGGCGGGAGGCCCTTCGACGAATCCCCCTCCCCTTTCGACGACCGGGCCGGCGGGAATAAACAATGTCCGCAAGACGGGGAGGTCTTGCGGACATGGAGGGAATATGCGGCGGCCGGGAAGCCGCCGAAGCTGTCAGGGTCACTGGGCGGGCTGGACCATTTCGCGCAGGTTGCCGACACGATAGCCGACGTGGATGGATTTGATGACGCCGTCGGGAGAGACCAGGACAAACGTGGGGATCGCCTGGGTGCCATAAGCGCGGAAGATGCCGGCGTTGCCGACCGGATCATGCCAGTTGTTCCAGAAGATGCCGTGCCGCTCCGTCGCCTTGCGCCAGGTCGCATCCTCATCCAGGTTGATGCTGACGACGGTCACCCGGTCCTCGAATTCCCGGCTCACTTCGCCGAGCTCGGGGACAGACTTGAAGCAGGGGCCGCAGCCGAACTGCCAGAAATCCAGCAGGAGCCATTTTCCCTGGAGTTCGGAGAGGCGCCGGGCCTTTCCGTCCAGGTCGACGAATTCGTAATCCGGGACGGGAGATCCGATGTCCACCTTTTCGAAGGAACGGAGGTACCCGAGGATTTCCTGCCCTCTCCAAGAAGCTTTCTGCTCGTCCGAAAGACGCTCATAGATGCGCCGGACGGCCTCCTTATTCTGTTCTTTTCCCAGCGAGACGTCCAACGCCAGACTATGGAGACGATCGAGGGCATATCGGCCGATCTCCACCGTTTCGAGCGCTTTCAGCTCCTGCTGCGAGATCTTGTCAGCCAACTCCGAGCTGGTCGCATCGGCCTGATCCGCCAACGCACGCAGCGAGTCCTTCTGCGCCTTCGTCAAGTCTTTCCCCGTCCGGATTTCATTCCGGAGCTCGTCATAACGGGCATCCGCATCCTGCCGCAGATTCCGGTCTTTCTCAGAAACCATCCGCAGGAAGCGCTCCCGCAGCTTCTGCTCCCGGGAAGGATTGTTGATCCGGGCGCACTCGAAATGCTTTCCTTCACCCCGGACGCGGACGGCGGTTCCCGGCTCGAGATAGAGCGTCGGTCCGTTATTGAGAAAATTGAAACGGCCATCCGAAATGTCGACCAGCGTGATACTGTAATGGTCCCCACCCAGTGAATCCAGCCGGAAGGAGAAATGACCGTCCCGCAAGGTATCATTCTGGATTTCCATCTCGGAGGTCCCGCTGGATTCAAACAGGATCGCCAAATACTTGTCATTCTGTTCAAAACCGAGGACGTTCCCCTCGATCAGGGCACCCCGCTCCGGCGCCTTTTCCGCACACGCGGCCAGCAGAAGTCCGGCCGCCAGCGTCAAGATAGTTTTTCGCATGATCTGCAGTTTATTGATTATGGGTTAAATAGCGCCTCCCCTCCTGCAAAAATCATACCCCGCTCCCAGGCACGGGAAGGGCGGTTTTGGGGGCGGGAGGGGCACGCGGCTTTGCAATTCCGCGGGGAAATGCGTACTTTTGTGGATTATATACGCATATACGCGCGCGAATGAGCGGAATGGACGAGAAAACAGCCAAAATCAGGATCGACGAACTCCGGGAGACCCTCCGGGAGAACAGCCGGCGCTATTATGTCGACAATGCGCCGACGATGTCGGACTATGACTTCGACCAGCTGATGCACGAGCTGGAGCGGCTGGAGGCCGAATTCCCCCAGTTCGACGCGCCCGACTCCCCCACCCACCGCGTCGGCTCCGACCTCGACGCCCCGATGGGCGCCAACGCGGAGAGCGGCGCGCGCCAGGGCTTCGTCCAGCGCGCCCACCGCTACCCGATGCTCTCGCTGGGCAACACCTACTCCATCGGCGAGATCGAAGAATTCGCCGCGCGGGCCGACAAGGCCCTGGACGGCATCCCCTTCACCTACAGCTGCGAACTCAAGTTCGACGGCACCGCCATCTGCCTGACCTACCGCGACGGCAAGCTGGTCCAGGCCCTCACCCGCGGCGACGGCGTGCAGGGAGACGACGTCACGGACAATGTCCGCCGCATCGCCAGCATTCCGCAGCAGCTGAAAGGCGATTATCCGAAGGAATTCGAGATCCGCGGCGAGATCCTGATGCCCTACGCCGCCTTCGACGCCCTCAACCGCGAGCGCGAGGCGCAGGAAGAGGCACCGTTCGCCAACCCGCGCAACGCCGCCTCCGGCTCACTCAAGCTCACCGACCCCGAAGAAGTGGCGCACCGCGGCCTGATCTGCACCCTCTATCACATCCCCGCCGAGTCCATCCAGTTCGACTCCCACAGCCAGGCGCTCGACGCCGCGGCCAGCTGGGGCCTGCCCGTCTCGACGGACCGGCGCCTCTGCGCCGACATCGCGCAGATCAAGGAATACATCGACCACTGGGACACCGCCCGCAAGTTCCTTCCCTACGCCACGGACGGCATCGTGGTCAAGATCAACGAACTCGCCTGCCAGCGCATGCTCGGCTACACGGCCAAGTCGCCGCGCTGGGCGGTCGCCTATAAATTCAAGGCCGAAGAGGCCTGCACGGAGCTGCTCAGCATCGACTATCAGGTCGGCCGCACCGGCGCCGTGACCCCCGTCGCCAACCTCGCGCCGGTGCAGCTCAGCGGCACCGTCGTCAAGCGCGCCACCCTCAACAACGCCGACCAGATGGCCCTGCTGGACATCCGCATGGGCGACTGGGTGTACGTGGAGAAGGGCGGCGAGATCATTCCCAAGATCACGGGCATCGACCCGGCGCACCGCCCCGCGGACGCCGCGCGGCCCGTTTTCCCGGACAAATGTCCGGACTGCGGCACGCCGCTCGTCAAGGCCGAGGCGGAGGCCAGATGGTTCTGCCCCAACCAGGACGGCTGCCCGATGCAGATCAAGGGCCGACTGCTGCACTTCGTCAGCCGCAAGGCCATGGACATCCTGGCCGGCGAGATGACGGTCGACCAGTTCTACGAGACCGGCCTCGCCCGCACGCCGGCCGACCTCTACGACCTCGGCCGCTACCAGCTGATCGGCCTGGAGGGCTGGCAGGAACGCGCCGCGGAGCGCTTCCTGGAGAGCCTGGAGGCCTCGAAGCAGGTCCCCTTCGAGCGCGTCCTCTACGCGCTGGGCATCCGCTACGTCGGCGAGACCACGGCCAAGGTCCTCGCCCGCCATTTCGGCGACATCGACGCCCTCGCCGCCGCCACGCTGGACCAGCTCCGCGAAGTGGCCGACGTGGGCGAGATTACCGCCCGCGCCATCGTCGCCTACTTCGAGAATCCCGCGCACCGCGAGCAGATCGCGCGGCTGCGCGCCGCCGGCCTCCGCTTCGACGGGGCCGGGCAGGACGCCGCCCTGTCCGACGTCCTCGCCGGCAAGACCATCGTCATCTCCGGCAATTTCAGCATCAGCCGCGAGCGGATGAAAGACCTCATCGTGGCCCACGGCGGCAAGGCCGGCTCCTCCGTGAGCGGCGCCACCGCCTTCCTGCTCGCCGGCACCAAGCCCGGCCCGGAGAAGCTCCGCAAATGCGAGAAGCTCGGCATCCCGGTCGTCAGCGAGGAGGCGTTCCGCGCGATGCTGCCCGACCTGCCGGAAGCCGGCGCGCCGGCGCCGGAAAGCGCCCAGCCGTCCGGCGCGAATATTGAAGAACCTACTCTATTCTGATTGAAAAATGAAGATAGCCAGCAAATTAAAGGACCTTTTCAGCGACCGGATCTGGACCCTGGAGCCCGGCAAGGACGACCGCGTATACGCCTGGCTCGTCCGGACCTGGAAGATCATCCGCATCACCTTCAAGACCTTCACGGAGAACCGGATGGGCTTCCAGTGCGTGTCCCTGAGCTACTTCATCACCCTGGCCCTCGTCCCCTTCCTGGCCTTCGCCTTCGCCATCACCGGCGGCCTGGGCCTGGACGACAAGATCACCCAGGTGCTGGGCATGATCCTGCCCACGCACCCCGAGATCGTGGACATGCTCGCCGAGAAGGCAGACAACATCCTCGCCTCGGCGCAGGGCGGCGGCCTCGGCCTCGTGTCCGCCCTGATGTTCCTCTGGGCCGTCCTGTGGATGATGTTCCAGGTCGAGCGCGTCTTCAACAACGTCTGGGGCATCCTCAAGATTCCCCGCAAGCTCTACAAGCGCTTCGGCTTCTATTTCCTGGTGCTCTTCCTCGCCCCGTTCATCGTCATCATCTTCGGTTCCGGCATCGTCTACGCCACCAACATGACCGACCTGTTCGGCCTGGACATGAAGGAAGTGCGCGGCCTGTTCAAGTTCATCGGCTACGTGGTCTTCTACTTCATCCTCGTGGGCACGATGTCCGTGATGTACAAATACATCCCCGCCACCTACGTCAACTACAGATACGCCTTCTGGGCAGCCCTGATCGCAGGTCTGATCTTCATGCTGTTCCAGTATCTCTACCTCCATACGCAGATGTTCATGGGCCGGCTCAGCCAGGCCTATGGCCTCCTCGCCGCCGTGCCGCTCTTCCTGATCTGGCTGAACTTCAGCTGGCAGATCATCATCTACGGCGCGCAGCTCACCTACAGTTTCCAGAATGTCGACAAGTATAAAGTCTCCGCGTGGGACAACGAAAGCAGATAATGAGTTTCTCCCAGTTCACACCCGATGATTACCGCTGCATAGAGCAGGCGTTCGCATCCCTGCTGCAGGTCGCCACCAAGCGCTGCAAGGACGCAGACGAAGTGGAAACCGTCCGCAAGGCCTTCGAGTTCGCCAACCAGGCCCACAAGAACGTCCGCCGGCGCTCGGGCGAGCCTTACATGCTGCACCCGATCGCCGTCGCCCGCATCGTCGTCACGGAGATCGGCCTGGGCTGCAAGTCCATCTGCGCCGCCCTCCTGCACGACGTCGTGGAGGACACCTCCTACACGGTCGAGGACATCCGCAACCTCTTCGGCGACAAGATCGCCACCCTCGTGGACGGCCTGACCAAGATCAAGACCGTGCTGGACAACGAAGACCGCAAGGGCGAGGCGGCCAGCACCGAGAGCCTCCAGGCGGAGAACTTCAAGCGCATCCTGCTCACCCTCAACGACGACGTGCGCGTCGTGCTGATCAAGCTCGCGGACCGGCTCCACAACTGCCGCACCATCGAGTACATGCCCGAGCACAAGCGCGACAAGATCCTCTCCGAGACGATGTTCATCTTCATCCCGCTGGCCCACCGCCTCGGCCTCTACAGCGTCAAGTCGGAGATGGAGAACATCTGGCTCCGCTACAAGGAGCCGGAGGACTTCAAGGCCATCACCGAGCGCATCAAGGGCAACATCGCCCAGCGCGACAAGGACATCGACACCTTCATCGCACCGATCGAGGAGGCGCTCAGGCAGGCGGGCTACCGCTTCGAGATCCGCAAGCGCATCAAGACCCCCTACTCCATCTGGTACAAGATGCGCACGAAGCGCGTCCCCTTCGAACAGATCTACGACCTCTACGCCGTCCGCATCATCTTCGAGCCGAAGGAGATCAACAATGTCCAGGCCGAACGCGGACAGGCCTACCTGATCTTCTCCACCATCACGCACCTCTACCGCGAGAACCTCAGCCGCCGCCGCGACTGGATCTCCCAGCCCAAGACCAACGGCTACGAAGCCCTGCACTGTACCCTGATGAGCCACGCCGGCTTCTGGGTGGAGGTGCAGATCCGCTCCAAGCGCATGGACGACATCGCGGAGAAGGGCATCGCCGCCCACTGGGCCTACAAGAACGACGGCTACATCTCCGAGAACGACTCCGAGATGGACAAATGGCTCGCCGAGGTCCAGGAAATCCTGATGAGCAGCGACGTCAGCGCCCTCGAGCTGCTGGACATCATCCACAAGGACCTGCTCAGCAGCGAGGTGGTCGTCTTCACGCCCAAGGGCGAACAGAAGGCGCTCCACAGCGGCGCCACGGCCCTCGACTTCGCCTACCTGATCCACACGGCCATCGGCAACAAGGCCATCGCCGCCAAGGTCAACATGAAGCTCGTCCCGCTGTCGCACACCCTCAAGGCCGGCGACCAGGTCGAGATCATCACGGCGGAGAACGCCCGGCCCAAGATCGAATGGGTCTCCTTCCTGCAGACGCGCTATGCGCGCAACCGCGTGATCGAGTATTTCCGCGGCGACTTCGACGCGATCGCCAAGGAGGGCGAGCGCATCTTCGAGGAGCGCATCCGCCTGATGGGCCTGCAGAGCACCCGCGAGCTGGTGCGCAAGTTCCTCGACTACAGCCAGCTCCGCGACGAGGACGAGCTGTGGTTCCGCATCGGGCTGGGACTGCTCGGCCCGGAGGACTTCAAGGCCATCATCGACGAGAAGGACCTCACCGGCGGCGAGCGGCGCCGTTCCCCCCGGCGCGAGGACACCACCCGCCCGATCCAGTACAAGATCGCCGAGTGCTGCCACCCGATCCCGGGCGACCCGGTGATCGGCTTCTCGATGAACGACAACCTCGTCATCGTCCACAAGAAATCCTGCCCCGTGGCGGAGAGCCTCGCCAGCAAATACGGCAACCGGATGGTCGTCCCGCAGTGGGGCGCCGTCCAGCAGGAATATCCGATCCGGATCTCGCTCAAGGGCATCGACCGGCTCGGCCTGCTCAACGATATCTCCAGCTTCATTTCCCGGACCCTCGGGATCAACATGCGCAAGCTGCAGCTCTCCACGGAGGACGGCCTGTTCGAGGGATTCATCGAGCTGCTCGTCCGCGACAAGAAGAACCTCGAGCGGATGGTCGAAGGCCTGTCCCGCATCGACGGCATCCAGGACGTAATCCGTACAGACATCTGATGCCATGAAGCGATTCCTTCCCCTGATCTTCCTCGTCTGCGCCTGCCTGCTGCCGCTCTTCGCGCCTTCCTGCGCCAACACGACGCAGGCGCCCTCCGGCGGCAAGAAAGACACCATCCCGCCGTTGATCATCGACATCAAGCCGCTGCCGGGCGCCGTGCGCGTCCCGACCGTCAAGACCACGCTCGTATTCTCCTTCAACGAATACTTCAACGTCAAGACTCCCGGCAACATCTTCCTGTCGCCGCCCCTGCAGCATGCGCCCAAGACGCGCGTCCGCGGGCGCGACCTCATCGTCACCTTCGAGGACACGCTCGCGGCGAACACGACCTACACGCTGAACTTCACGGACGCCATCGCGGACGCCAACGAAGGCAACATGTTCCCGGGCTACACCTACGTCTTCTCCACCGGCGAGCAGATCGACTCGATGATGATGACAGGCACCGTGCGCGACTGCAACACGCTCGCCCCCGTCAAGGGTGCCACCGTGCTGCTCTACAAGGACCTCGCCGACTCGGCCGTCCTCAGGCATCGCCCCTATGCGGCCGTCAAGACAGACGACTGGGGATTCTTCGTGCTCCCCTTCATCCAGGACACCGTGTACCGCATCTACGCGATCAAGGACGCCAACAACAATAACATCTACGAGCCCGAGACGGAGACCGTCGGCTTCATCGACTCGCTCATCCGGCCGGTCCTGACGGCCAGCGACACCGTCCCGGAGATCCTCAAATACGACATGCTGGACACCGTCCGCTGTCTGGCGCGGCGCAGCGAGCACGAGCTCAAGCTCTTCCGCGAGAAGCCGACCAAGCAGTACATCGTCAACAAGGTGCGCACCTCGGAGCGCTCCGCCTACCTGACTTTCATGGCGCCGGGCGCCTGGATCGACTCGCTGTGGATCCGCGGCTACCGCGCCGACCAGGTGATCAGCCAGTTCAACATCCTGCAGGACAGCCTCGAGTTGTGGATCAACAGCCGCCGCGCTGCGCCGGACACGATGAGCATCTACGTCAATTACCGCAAGACCGACAGCCTGGGCCGGCTCTCGCCGGCGCAGGAGATCGTGAAGCTGCCGATGACGCCGGACAAGCGCACCTACTCCAAGCCCGTCCGCCGCAACCTCAAGCACGACGACACGGTCTGTGTCTACAAGCTCTCGGCCACGCCCGAGACCGTGGAGCAGAACGGCTTCGAGCTGGAGTTCCGCAACCCGATCATCTGGGCGGAGTTCGACTCCCTCCAGTTCTTCTCGATCAACACCCGGCAGCGCCAGGAGCGCGCCGAATTCACCGTGGAGCAGGATTCGCTCAACCTGCGGCGCTACATCCTGCGCCCGAAGGACAAGCTCCTGCCCGGATTCGAATACACGATGCGGGTCCCCTACCGGGCCTTCCGCGACATCAACGGGTTCTGGTCCGACAGCACCCGGGTCAAGGTCAGCCTTCCGAAAGACGAGGCGCTGAGCAGCCTGGACCTCGAACTGTCCGGCGTGGACCGCAAGCTGATCGTGGACCTGCTGGGCGAGAAGCGCGACAAGGCGCTCCGCACTTTCGTCATCGACCGGGACGGCGTGCTCCACTTCCCCTATCTGCGGACCGGGCGCTACAGCATCCGGATCACGGAGGACGGCAACCGCAACTCGATCGTCGACACCGGTTCGCTGCTGGAACACCGCCAGCCCGAGAAGGTCGTCTTCCTGGATTTCATGGGCAGCGAATATCTCAGCATCCCGGCCAGCGTCGAGCTCTCGCAGAGCGTATACGTCGCGAACCTTTTCCAAAACGAATGACCTTATGACGAGCAAGACAGCCCTCCCGTTCCTCCTGCTTCTCTCCCTCCTGTGCGCCGCCGGCGCGCGGGCGCAGGAAGTCGAATGGGCCGACACGCTGGAGACGGAGACCGCCAGGCCGCCGATCAACGACTATGTCCTGATCGGCGTCAACTACGGCGTCAGCTTCAGCAATATGTACTACGCACCGTCCAAGCACAACCGGGCCTGGCAGTTCTCGCCGAACTATGTGAGCGTCACGTTCACCAAGTTCAGCAAGATGTTTGACCGGATGGCCAACTTCGCCCTGGTGATGGGCGTCGCGCACGGCTATGAAGGATTCGGCTTCAAGCGGGATCCCGAGACGGGCCGCTCGCAGGATGTGGACGGCGCGGAGCAGGCCGTGATCGAGGTCTTCGAGATCCCGGCCCTGGCGCAGTTCCACGCCGATTTCTATCCGGGCAAGATCATGGCCAACCTGGGCGTGTACGGCGGCTGGCGCAACAGCATTTCCCGTTCCGGGCCCTCGCTGGATCCGGCCTACGCCAACGCTTTCCGTCCCTACGAGCACCGGATCGAGTACGGCCTGCAGGGCGGCGCCGGTTTCGCGCTGATGTTCGACCCGGTCGAGATCCATTTCAACGCCCTGGTCCGCTGGTCCTGGTCCTCACTTTACGATCCGGACTACTACAGCGACATCTATTACCGCTATGCCTATCCGCTCGACATCATCGCCACGGTAGGCGTGCATTTCCAGCTGACCAAGCGCTCCGGCAAGACCAACCGGCAGCTTCGTCAGGAAGCCAAACAAATCGTATATGGCTCGCATTGAGACACTTCCAGTCCGGGTCGGTGATTCGCTCATCATCGGCGCCGGGCATCCCGTCGTCGTCCAGACGATGTGCAACACGCATACTTCCGACGTAGAGGCCACCGTGGCCCAAACCCTGGAGCTCGTCGCCGCCGGCGCACAGCTGGTGCGCATTACGGTGCCGGGCCGCCAGGACGTCCCGCACATCGCGGAGATCAAGCGGCGCCTGCGCGAAGCGGGCTGCCGCGTGCCGCTGGTCGCGGACATCCATTTCTCGTCGGAGACGGCCATCGCCGTGGCCCCGGTCGTGGAGAAGGTCCGCATCAACCCGGGCAACTTCCATCCTGACCACGACAAGGCGCGCGAGCAGTTCGCCCGCTTCCTGGCCGTCTGCAAAGAGCACGGCACCGCCGTGCGCGTGGGGCTCAACCACGGCTCGCTGGGCCGCTACATCACCGACCGCTACGGCAACACGCCGCACGCGATGGCGATGGCGGCGATGGAATGGCTGGAGATGTGCATCGCGGCCGACTTCCTCAACGTCGTGGTCTCGCTGAAGGCGAGCAACACGGTCGTGATGGTGGAGGCCTACCGCGAGCTCGCGCAGCGGATGCAGGAGCGCGGCGTCGTCTTCCCGATGCACCTCGGCGTGACCGAGGCCGGCGGCGGCGACAGCGGCCGCATCAAGTCCTGCGTGGGCATCGCCTCGCTCCTCCAGGAGGGCATCGGCGACACCATCCGCGTCTCCCTGACCGAGCCGCCCGTCAACGAACTGCCCGTCGCGCAGTATCTGGCGGAGGGCCGCAAGGGCGACGTGATGCTGGACGCCGCCATCCAGTGGGGCCCGAAGCTGCTGAAGCGCGAAATCGACGGGATCCCCGCCTCCGCGGGCCTCTCGGAATATCTGAAAGACGAGATCATGCAGGCGGCCCGGCGCCGCTTCTACAAGCCGGAATACATCGCCTGCCCGGGCTGCGGCCGCACGATGTATGACCTGCAGACCACCTTCGAGGAAGTCCAGCGGCGCACCGCCCACCTCAAGGGGCTGGTCATCGCCGTGATGGGATGCATCGTCAACGGCCCCGGCGAGATGGCCGACGCCGACTGGGGCTATGTGGGTGAAGGTGGCGGCAAGGTGACGATCTACCGCAAGAGCGAACCCGTCCTTCGGCACATCCCCGACAGCGAGGCCATCGACAGGCTGCTGGAGCTCATCGAGGCAGACGCCAAATAGCTATTCTACGTAGAGCAGGAGGCCCTTGAGGTACTCCCCTTCCGGATGATAGATGCTGACCGGATGGTCGGCGCCCTGGCAGAGCCGGTCCAGGATCCGCACGCTGCGGCCCGTCTGGGCGGCGGCGGAGAAGACCGTGTTGGCGAAGGTGATCTTGTCGACGACCTGCGAGCAGCTGAACGTGAACACGAGGCCGCCCGGCGCCACCTTGGCGATGGCGGCGGCGTTGAGCCGCTGGTAGGCGCGGAGCGCGTTCTTGAGCGCGCCGCGGTGCTTGGCGAATGCCGGCGGGTCCACGATCATCAGGTCGTATTTCCCCTCCGGGATCTTTCTCAAGAATTCGATGGCATCCTCGCAGTAGTTGGTATATGCCGCTTCATCGGCGTTTAGCCGAATATTCCTCTCGACCATGTCCATGGCGCGCGCGGAAGAGTCGACGGAGTCGACGAGCGCAGCGCCGGCGGTCAGCGCATAGATGCTGAAGCCGCCCGTGTAGCAGAAAAGATTGAGTACACGGCGCCCGGCGGCATATTTACCGACCAGGGCGCGGTTGTCCCGCTGGTCCAGGAAGAAGCCGGTCTTCTGGCCTTCCTCCCAGTTGACGAGGAACTTGCGGCCGTTCTCCAGCACCACCGTCTCGCTGGACGCGAAGCCCGGCGCCTTATAGAGGTAGCCGTCGACCAGCTCCAGCCCGGCCTTGAACGGCGCCGTCCCGGAACTCTTGTCGTAGACAGCCTTCAGGCGCTCGCCGAACACGGCCTTCAGCGCCTCGCAGATCTGCATCTTGGCGCGGAACATGCCGACCGAGTGGGCCTGCATCACGCACACCCCGTCATACCAGTCGATGATCAGTCCCGGCAGCCCGTCACCCTCTCCGTGGATCAGGCGGAAGCAATTCGTCCCGGAGAACGCTGAATTGTCCGAATAAAGTCCTACCGCGATGCGAGCCTGCAGGGCGCGGGCAATGGAATCGGTCCAGAATTCGGGGGCGGTGGGATCGGCGTCGAAAGAAAGGATGCGGACGGCGATGGAGCCGACCTGCCAGTGGCCGGAGGCCAGGAACTGCCCCTCGGCGCTGTAGACGCCGACGATGTCGCCCTCGGCGGGCGAACCCTGCACCTGGGCGACAGCGCCGCTGAACACCCACGGATGGAAACGGCGCAACGACTCGTCGCGCCCGTGTTTCAGAATGACTTTAACCATTGTCCTGCTGTGCTGCTGCCTCCGCGGGCTTCTTGGCCTTGCGGCGATGCCGGCGGCGGCGTTTCTTCGGTTTCGCCTCCTCTCCTTCCGCCTGCGGGGCCGCCTGCTGCGCCTCCTTCGGAGCCTGCGCAGGCTGCGGCTGCGGCGGATTCAGCTCCTCCGGCGTGAGCGGATGCTTCTCCGACTTGAGGAGCTTCAGATACATCTCCCGGCACACCCAGGCGTCCGTCGCCGCATACATCTGCTGCGCAGCGGACAGCTCGTCCGCCTCCCAGTTGGACAGCTGCTGCGACTTCGAAATCCGCACGCCAAGGATGTTGGCGGCCAGTTTCTTCACGCTCTTGTCACGGATCCCCCACTCGTAGGCGATCTTCTGCAGGTCCACGAAACCGCGCTCCTCGAACTTGCGGTAGTACTGCAGCCCGCGCACGTCGTCGTGCACGGCGGCACCCACCTTGAGGATGCGGGGATTGGACAGGACGGCACAAAGCAACTTGCGCATTCCCATCGAACCGACGCGGAACAGGTACGCCTTCTCGGCGCCCGACAACTGCAGCAGGGCCACGTGGTTGTGGCGCTGGCCCGGCGAAAAGACCGGACGCGTCTCCGTGTCGAAACCGATGATCTTCTGCGTGCCCAGATAGGCGATCGCCCGCACGAAATCGATTCCGTTCTTGTCTATGACCGTGATCTTGCCGGGAAAGGATCCCAGCGGCATTTTCTCTATATCTTCGGGCAGTATGCTAATTTTGTACATATGAACCGGGGATCAGGATGATCGCGTCGTCTTCGGATTCCGGCTTGCGGACCGGACGGAACACCATCACCTGAGGTTTGGCAATATTGTGAGTAAAAAGGTTGTGTTCGCGCAAGAAGGAATAGCAGCAGTCCGACACCTCTTCGAAGGCGCTGAGGAAGAAAAACTCCTCCGGAATCAGCCGACCGATCGTCATCGAACTCTCGTTCATCACGGAGACGACCTCCGAAAGCTCGGCCCGCAGCGTGTCCAGGGACAGGGACAGGTCATCCACCAGGATGGCATCCAGCTGCCGGGTCTGGCCGGCGGCGAGATAATCGCGCAGGAACATGTGCAGGACGCTGTCGCGCCGGACTACCGGCGCAACGACGCAAGAAGCACCCTTCAGGCCTTGCGCTGCCGCCTTCCGGGTGAAGATACGTTCGTAGATGCCCGACGACGCATACTGCGGATCGCAGAGAATGGCGACGGAAAGGTCTTCGCGGCTTTTTTTCGCGAAAGCGCGGTCGATCATCCGCTCCACCGGCCGCACGACCGGAATCCGGCAGTTGGTCGAAGAAAGGAGCGTGTCCACGTCGAAGCCGCCGTATTCGGCCAGGAACGGGTCCGCCAGCACGACCAGCTTGGAGCGGCGCTTGGAAGAAAGGCCCTGGAGGTCATACGGACTGATGTGCACGGCGGTGTCGAGGGCCGCCAGGACCCGCTGCACCGTCCAGCAGCGCAGCTCGTCGGCGCCCCGCTCCTTCAGGACGGACTCATAGGAGCCGGCGTCCTCGATGCAGACGAACGTCTCGCCGGCGAAATCCGGCAGGCCGTCGGGCTGGAAGGAAGCATTCACGTTGTCCTGCCTGTCGCGGAAGGAGAACTGCTCCGCCAGGCGGTCGCAGACGAATTCGCTGCCGATGATGGTGATGTCCGAGGTCGGGCGGGGCTCACGGCCGCGCAGCAGTTCGGCACGCGGGCCGGTCTTCTCCGCCAGGATCTCCCGCACGAGCGGGATGGTGGGACGGGGCTCAACCTTCTGCCGCCCGCAGGCGACAGGCAGCAGCAGAAGCAACAGCAGGAGCGGCCGGGCCGCACGTCGGCAAGTCTCGGGAATCATATCTTGAAAAGCGCGTAAACCAGATTGTTGACGATATAGAAGAGCAATCCGAGCACCACGGTCAGCGACCAGTGGTGGCCGGCGATCAGACAAAGGAGGGCGGCGGCGATGAAAAAGGCCACCAGCGTCAGGCGCTTCGTCCAGAGCGTGCGGCCGTCGTCACGATGCATCTTGAACGAGAACATCGGGACCTCGCATACCAGCAGGAGGCTGAGGCAGAGGGCCAGCAGCGGGACAAAGACCGGCCCGGACACCCAGATGGACAGGAACTCGAGCGGCGTGAAGCAGCAATAGCAGCACAGGGCGCCGCAGAGCAGGGCGGCCGCCGGCGTGGGCAGGCCCAGGAAGCCCGCAGTCTGGCGATCGTCCACGTTGAACTTCGCCAGGCGCAGCGCGCTGAAGACGGTCAGTACCAGCGGAAGCCAGCAGATCCAGCTCGTGTCGAAGCGGTAGGTCCGCATCAGCTCACAGAGCATCAGCGCCGGCAGGAAGCCGAAGCTGAGCAGGTCGCAGAGCGAATCCAGCTCCTTGCCGAGGTCGGAATAGGCCTTCAGCAGGCGCGCCGCGAAGCCGTCGAGGAAATCGAAGACGGCCGCGGCCAGCATGCAATAGAAGGCGAGGTCCAGCCGGTGGTGCAGGACGAAGACAACCCCGACCAGGCCGCAGACGATGTTCATCGCGGTCAGCATGTCGGGGATGTATTTCTTCAGCGTCATCACGGATTATCTGAGGCCGAGTTTCTTGCGGATGTCCTTGGGAAGGGCGTCCTTGTGGAAGGTCATGTCCAGGGTCTGGGCCTTCACGAAGGCCTCGGTGACATACCAGATGCCCTTGTACTTGCCGGTCTCGCCCCAGGAGTTCTTGACCATGTAATATTTCTTGCCGTCCTGGTCCTTGGCGATGCCGAAGATGTGCATGCCGTGGTCGTCCGTCATCGTCTTGTTGTCGAACTCCTTCTGGCGGGACTCCTGCGTCGGGACGCTCTCGACCAGCACGATCGGAGCGGGCTTGCCCTCCTCCTTGCCGACCCAGTGCTCCTGGTCGGAGCCGGCGGCGGTGGCCTTGACGTCCACCAGGATGCCCAGGCCGTCACGGGTGAAGCCGTCGTGGCTCACGTCGGCGCCCCAGCAGGTGGTGAAGCCGTTCTCCAGGGCGTAATCCAGGGCAGCCATCAGCTCGTCGATCGGGACGTTGAAGGAGCGGGAACCGCGCCAATTGTCGCAGACCTCGAGGGCGAACCAGGTATAGAACGGATGGTGCGTGAAGGAAGTCAGCTCGACATAGTCGTCCGGGTTGATCTTCATCGCATCGCGGTAGGTGGCCGGGGTGTAGGTCTTGCCGTCCACCACGAAAGTCTCGGGAGCCTTGCCCAGGTACTCGTCCACCACGGCGTCGAAACCACGCTTCCAGGCGGTGGAGAGGGTGCGGGTGTTGCGGGACACAGCCTCGACATAACTCAGCAGCACGGCGTCCATCTCAGCCTGCTGCGGGAGCGGCGTGCCGTAGTTCATGCCGGTCATCTCGGCGTTCGGCACGATGCCGTGTTCGCGGATGACCTCGAAGACGTCGCCCGCGCCGGAGCCGGCGCTGAAGCCGAGCTTGCCGTCCAGGCGGATATATTTCTCAGCGCGCTCCTTGTAGGATGTCGACACCACGAAGAACTCGGAGAAGTCGGGATACTTGGACTCATCCGTGATCTTGCCCAGCCGGATGGCCTCAGACTCCAGGAAACTGAGGGCGGAGAAGGACCAGCAGGTCCCGCTGCTCGCCTGGTTCTTGACGGAGGTGACCGGGGCGGCCTTGACGGTGGTGAAAGTAAACTCGGGCATCTGGACTCCACCGGACCGCTGAGCCGACGCGGAAACGGCCAGGCAGGCCAGGGAGGCCACTAAAAGGAGGATTCGCTTCATGTTTATCTAAAAATTGGTTTTCAATTACAAAGATAGCAAAAGGATGGCAGAAAACTGCCATCCTTCAACAAAAAATGTCTGTAGAGGATTCCTCTTAGGCGGCGATGACCTTGGCCATCTCGAGCACCTTGTTGGAGTAGCCCCACTCGTTGTCGTACCAGGCGCAGACCTTCACGAAGGTCTTGTCGAGCTGGATACCGGCCTTCACATCGAAGATGGAAGTGCGGGAATCGTTGCGGAAGTCGGTGGAGACGACGGCCTCGTCGGTGTAGCCAAGGACACCCTTGAGCTCACCCTCGGAAGCGGCCTTCATCGCGGCGCAGATCTCGTCGTAGGAAGCCTCCTTGGCGAGTTCGACGGTCAGGTCGACGAAGGAGACGTCGGAGGTGGGGACGCGGAGGGACATACCGGTCAGCTTGCCGTTCAGCTCAGGGAGGACCTTGCCGACAGCCTTGGCAGCACCCGTGGAGGACGGGATGATGTTCTCGAGGATGCCGCGGCCACCGCGCCAATCCTTCTTGGAAGGACCGTCAACGGTCTTCTGGGTAGCGGTAGCAGCGTGGACCGTGGTCATGAGGCCGCGGACGACACCGAACTTGTCATTGAGGACCTTGGTCATAGGAGCAAGGCAGTTGGTGGTGCAGGAAGCGTTGGAGATGATGTCCTGACCGGCGTAGGTCTTGTGGTTGACACCATAGACGAACATCGGGGTGCTGTCCTTGGAAGGAGCGGACATGATCACCTTCTTGGCGCCGGCCTGGATGTGCTTGCGGGCGGACTCGTCGGTGAGGAAGAAACCGGTGGACTCGACGACGACCTCGGCGCCGACCTCATTCCACTTCAGGTTGGCGGGATCCATCTCGGCGGTGACACGGATCTTCTTGCCGTTCACGATGAGGGCACCATCCTCAGCCTTCACATCGCCCTTGAAAGCTCCGTGGACGGAGTCATACTTGAGCATGTAAGCGAGGTAGTCAGGATCGAGCAGGTCGTTGATGCCGACCACCTCGATATCATTGGAGAAATTCTCAACCGCGGCGCGGAAGACCATACGGCCGATACGGCCGAAGCCGTTAATACCAAGTTTAACCATTTGTTTTAAAGACTATAAGTTGTTAATAAATCGAATAATCGATACTTCTAACCAAAAAGCGTGCAAATATACAACTTTCTACGATGAAAATCAACCCCTTTGCAATAATTCATCCAGTTCTTCGATCATCGCGCGGGCCACGGCGCGCGAGGCACCGCTGCCGCCCAGCGACTGCCGGATGTCGGCGTAGTCCGCCAGCATCCGTTCCCGGTATCCGCCGTCCTCCACCAGGCGCCGGATTTCGGCCGTGACCGCTTCCGCGGTGAAGTCTTCCTGGACCAGTTCGCGGAAAGCCGCGCGGTCGATGCAGAGGTTGCCCAGGGAGATGAACTTGATGTGGTCCATCACGTGCAGGACGTGGCGGGCGACCCAGACCGTGACGGGCGAGCCGCTCCAGCAGACCACCTGCGGCGTGCCGATGAGCACGGCTTCCAGCGAGGCCGTGCCGGAATTGATCACGGCCGCTTCGGCATAGCGCAGCACGTCGTAGGTCCTGCCGAAGACCAGGTCCACGTTCGTCCGGCCGCCGATGTAGGGCGCATAGTCCGCTTCGGTGCGGGCGGGCGCGCCCGCCACGACGAAGCGCACGTCCTCCCAGCCGGGCAGGGCGGCCAGGCGGTCGGCGACCTCCATGCAGACCGGCATCATCCGGCTGATCTCGCCCTGGCGAGAGCCGGCCAGCAGGGCGACGTAGCGCCCCTCCAGCGGCCGCGCGTAGGCGTGGCCGTCCACCGCATCCACGAGCGGATTGCCCCGGTAGACGAACGGGATGCCCGCCTTCGTGAAATACGGGATCTCGAAGGGGAATACGATGAACAGCCGGTCCACCCACGCCTTGAGCTTGCGGTTGCGGCTCGCGCGGGAGGCCCAGGTCTTGGGGGCGATATAATAGAAGACACGGATGCCGCGTGCGTGGCACCATTTCGCGATCTTCATGTTGAATCCGGGATAATCGATCAGGACCACCACGTCGGGCTTCCAGGCAAGGATGTCCGCCTTGCAGTCGCGCAGGCTGCGCAGCAGGCGGCCGCCCTTGGCCAGGACATCCGTCAGGCCCATCACGGCGCCCTCGCGATAGTGGTGCGCGAGCGTCGCGCCGGCCGCCTGCATCAGGTCGCCGCCCCGACAGCGGAACTCCGCCGCAGGATCCTCGGCCTGCAGCCCCCGGATGAGGTTGCTGCCGTGCAGGTCGCCGGAAGCCTCTCCGGCTATCAGATAGTAACGCATAGGCGCTCAAGTTCGGCCGTAGCCGTGTTGTCGATATTCTGCGGGGTGATGGTCACATACCCCCGGTCAAGCAGCAGGTGGTCGGCGTCGGCGGGATTGCCGCCGTTGTCCGTGAAGTCGCCGGCCATCACATAGAGTTCCTCGTCCGGCTCCAGGTGCGCGATATAGCGGCAGTCCTCCTCGGACGGAACGCGGCCGAGCTTCTGCAGGAAGGGGCCATAGTCCTGATACTCATGCTCCCAGTGGGCATACCCCATCCGGGTCAGCCGGACCCCGCGGATCTCCCCGGCGGGCCGGTCCGGGAAATTGATATTGTAGAAAAGGCCGTAGCGGCCCTGCATCTGCGGCAGGAGCTGGTCCAGGATCTTCGGCAGGAAGGCCTCCACGCCGGAGAAATCGGCATCCGGGTTGAAAGTGTCCAGGCTCACGCCCAGGGCGGGAATCCCGTTGACCGCGCCCTCCATCGCGGCACCGATCGTGCCGGAATAGATGGCGGCAGTCGCGGCATTGCTGCCGTGGTTGATTCCGCTCACCACGAGGTCCGGGCGCGCCGGCGCCAGGACATTGTCGATGCCGAACTTGATGCAACTGGCCGGCGTGCCGTCCAGATACCACCAGTCCGCCCCTTCCCTCTCCGGCAGGTGCCTGACCGCGATGGGCTTGAAGCCCATCGTCACAGCCATCGACATCCCGCTTTGCGGCCGCTTCGGCGCAACCACCGTGACCTCCCCATACTTCCGCAGGATGCCGACCAGCGTCAGCAAGCCCTTGGCCTCATATCCATCGTCGTTGGTAACCAGAATCCTCATATCCTACAAATATACAAAAAATCCCCGACTCCCTCTTCCTCGTCCCCATCCGGTCATTCCCGACCCGATCGGGCATCTCAACACTGTCGACCAGCCGCGAATGTGCTCCTAGAGGTCCATCGCGTGGACCCCTAAGAGCAAAAACGGCCCTATTTGCTCCTACCCTGCAATTATTTGGACCCCTAGGCGCACCCCATCCCCCCGTGCCCAGCACCGCCCCCGGCCGGGCAGCTTCCTCTCCTCCGGCAGTGAGCACTCCCAGCCCCTGTCACCAGCCTATCTTACACCTCAGCGTCCCCGCCGCGCCCCGTTTTTGCATGTTGCTGACTATCAGTGATTTCCATTTTTGCTTTGGGGCATTTTTCCCTAAGCAAAATCACAATTGCCTCACTGATAAACACTTGCAAAAACACCCCGATGGAGATACCCGATCAGGTCGGGAATGACGGGGAGTCCCGAACGGGCAGGACCTGGCGTTTTCCGCAACACGCTAACAATCAAGCAGTAACGAAGATACACGTGGTGATTATTTACCACGTGTATTCTCGTAATGCATTGATAATATGCAAATAACGAAAAACGGGCAGAGAGGCGCCTGTACCGGGCGGGACTAGTACTGACGCTCACCGAAGATGGCGGTGCCGATGCGGACGATGGTGGCGCCGTAGCCGAGGGCGATCTTCCAGTCGCCGGACATGCCGATGGAGAGTTCCTTGAAGTCGGCGAGCTCCGGGAAGAGGTCGCGCAGATACGCGTGGAAGTCGGAGATGCGCGCGAAGTCCGCGCGGATGTCGTCTTCGCAGTCAGTGTGCGAAGCCATGCCCATCAGGCCGCAGAAGCGGATGTTCCGGTATTTCTCCGCACGGAAAAGAATGTCGAGGACTTCCTCCTCCTTGAAGCCCTGCTTGGTCTCTTCGGCCCCGATGTGCAGCTCCAGCAACACGTTGATGACACGGTCGTTGGCCTTGCCCCAGTCCTGGATCGCGTCCAGCAGATGCTGCGTGTCCACGGACTGCACGAGGTGCGCGTAAGGCAGCACCATCTTGAGCTTGTTGGTCTGCAGGTGTCCAATGAAATGCCACTCCAGGTCGAGGTCCTTGAGCGCCTCGACCTTGGCGGCAAATTCCTGCGGGCGGTTCTCGCCGAAAACGCGCTGCCCGGCAGCATACGCCTCCCGGATCGCCTCCGCAGGGTGAAATTTGGAAACTGCCACCAGCTTGACTTCCGGTGGCAGTTCCTGTTTGATCGCTTTGATATTCTCTTGAATCATTATCGGCGTTTCTGCTGGCGCATCTGCTGCTCCTGAAGGCGCTGGGCCTCCTCGAGCCGCTGCTGCCACTTGCTCTTCGGCATCGGCTTGCCCTCCGAAGCACGCACCTTGGCGAGGATCTCGTCCGGCTTGATGGAGCGGCGGATGATCCAGGTCTGCACGATGGCGATCAGCTGCGAGAGCAGGTAGTAGTAGCTCAGGGCGGCGGAGAGGCTGTTGCAGATGAAGAACATCATGATCGGCATCAACCAGAGGGTCATGAAGCGCATCGAAGAGGCGCTCGGGTCATTGGCCGCAGGCTGGCTGGCCATCGTCATCTTCGAATAGCCCCACATCGTGACGGCCATCAGCAGGGCGAACAGCGAGATGTGGTCGCCGATCAGCGGCACGCGCGTGCCGAAGTCCACGATGGAATCATAGGCCGACAGGTCGTGGCACCACAGGAAAGACTGCTGGCGCAGCTCGATGGATGCCGGGAAGAAGCGGAACATCGCCCACAGGATCGGGAACGTGAGCAGGGTCGGCAGGCAGCCGCCCATCGGGCTCACGCCCGCCCGCTTGTATAGCTCCATGGTCGCCTGTTGCTTCTTCATCATCTCCTGCTGGTTGCTGGTGTCGGGATACTTCGCGTTGATCTTGTCGATCTCCGGCTTGAGCGCGCCCATCTTGGCGGAAGAAGCGTAGGACTTGAAGGTCAGCGGGGAGACCACCAGCTTGATGACGATGGTCATCAGGAAGATGATCAGGCCGAAACTGGCGATGCCCCAACGGTTATGGAAGAGATCGAACAGCGGGATGATCGCGCAGCGGGTGAACCAGCCCACGATCGAACCGCCCAGCGGGATGATCTTCTCATACTTGTGGCCGATGGCCTTGAGGGTCTTGTAGTGGTTGGGACCGAAGTAGAACTCGAACGGCACGCTCCCCACGCCGCCGGCAGGCATGTCGGCGCGCATCTGGGCGGAGCAGGTCATCAGGTTGTGGTCCGGATCGTCCTGCGAGGCGAACTGGATGTCCAGCGAACCGGACGCAAACTCGCCCGGAGCCCGGAGGATGGTCGAGAAGAACTGCTGCTGGAAAGCGAACCAGCTGAGCCGGTTGTCCACACGGCGGGAGCCGTTGCGGCCGCGGCCGATCTCATTGGGCTTCTTCTCGCCGTCGAAATAGAAGTTGAGCTTGGAGTAGGTGGATTCGTTCTTGTAGCCCTTCTCCATACGCGGGACCGTGACCTTGAAGTCCAGGTCGAACATATTGACGTTGCGCGGGATCACATCCCCCACGAAGGAGAGGAGGTCGGACACCTGATAGCTGTCCTCGTGCAGCGTGTAGCGCTGCTCGATATAGCCGCCTCCGGCGAACGGAAGGCGCATGACCACGGTGCTGTCGGTCTGCTCGGCGACCTGGAAGTTGAAGTCCTTCGTGCGGATCGCCTCGCCGGCATACAGGTTCAGCGAATACTCCGCCTGACCGGGCTTGAAGAGATACAGCGCCGTGCTGTCATAATTCTTGTAGTCCTTGACCTCCACCGCATAGGGCTGGGCGCCCTGGGTGGTGAACTGGACGCGGAGCTTGCTGTTCTCCAACGTCACGATCCGGGCGGCGGCGTGGGAAGCCGCCTCCAGGGAGGAATCCTTGTAGATCGGAAGCGGGGCGGCCGTCGGGGCGGCGGGCTCGCCCTCCGGCAGGGACGCGATGCGCTCCGCCTCGGCGGCCTGCAGGGCCAGGGCCTCGGCGCGCGCGACGGAGTCGAGCTGCGCCTGCAGCTCGGCCTGCTTGCGCATCTGACCGGACTGGAAGATGGAAAAGCCGACGAAGATGGCGGCTATGAGAACAAAACCGATGATTGAATTCTTGTCCATTATGCCTCGCCCTCCTCAGCCTTTCTGATCTGCGCCTCCAATTCCTTCAACTCGGCCTTGGCTTGCTCGATCCTCTCCTCCATCTGGCGGATCAGCGGTTCGCTATTCTTGGATGCGGAGAAGAAACCGATATTGTTCTCGTAGGTAGTGATGTTCTGCTGCAGTTTGTTGTACTTCTCGATGAGCAGGTCCTTGGGGCTGCGCGGGGTGCGGCCGCCGCGGGGCGCACCGCTGCCGCGCTGGGCGCCGTAGGCCGGGAACTTCTCCTGCATCGCATCGCGGAACGCCTTGTTGACGTTGTCCTTCTCCTTGAAGGGGACGTGGCCGATGGCGGCCCAGCGGTCCGCGAACTCGCGCATCGCGGTCTCGTCGGCCGCGGCGTCGCCGGCGGAGGCATACGCCAGGATGTCCTCGACGACCTTGCGCTTCGCGCGAAGATTGCCGTAGTAGTCGTTCTCGCCGCCGGCATTGGCGTCGCGGGCGGTGAAGAACTCGTCGCAGGCGGCGCGGAAGCGCTTCCAGAGCGCCTCGCTCTTCTTGCGCGGCACGGCGCCGATCTCCTTCCACTGCTTCTGCAGGGCGATGAACTGGTCCGTGGCCTTCTTCCACTCGGTGCTGGACTTGAGCGCCTCGGCCTGCTCGATGAGGGCGAGCTTCTTCTCGAGGTTGTCGTTCATGCTGTCCTTGATGCCGGAGTAGAACTCACGCTTGCGGGTATAGAACGCGTCGCAGGCGGCGCGGAAACGGTCGTAGATCTTCTGGTTGTCCTTCTTGGTGGCGTAGCCGATGCGGCGCCAGGCGGCCTGGATCTCCTCGATCTCCTTGGACGCGGCATTCCACTCGGCCGTGTTCTTGATCTCGCGGGCGGCCACCGCCTCGGTGCGCTCGCAGAGCTCGGTCTTCTTGACGAGGTTGTCCGCCTGCTGCTCCTTCAGGCCCTCGAAGTGGGCCTGGTAGCGCTTGTTGACGACCGCCGTGGCGGCCTTGAAGCGGTTCCAGATGTCGTCCCGGTATTCCTTGGCCACCGGGCCGTATTCCTTCCACTGCTCGTGCAGCTTCTGCAGCTCGTGGAAGGCGCTCACCACATTCTCATTGTCGGCGAGCTTCTCGGCGGCCTCGCAGAACGCCTGCTTGGCCTCGAGGTTCTTGCGGAAGTCCAGGTCGCGCAGGTCGCGGTTGATCTTGACCATGTCGTAGAACTTCTCCACATAGAACTGATAGGTATCGTTGACGTCCCGGAAAGCCGTGGCAGGCACGGGGCCCGCCTCCCTCCAGCGGTTCTGGAGTTCGCGGAAAGCCGGGAACTGCGAGCTCACATCCTCCTGGCCTTCGACGAGGGCCTTGAGCTCCTCGATGATGGCCTGCTTCTTGGCCAGGTTCTCCTCGCGGCGGGCGTCCTGCTCCTTGTTGTACTCGGCGCGCTCCTTCTTGTAGTCGGCATACATCGCCTTGAAATTCTGCTCCACCGCCTCGAAAGGATTGTCTTGGCTGGACTCCGCCTCTTCGGAAACGCCGCTCTCGCCCTTGAGGCGGCCCAGCAGCTTATAGAAAGCTGATTTGATGGCCTCGGCCTCCTTGGAACGGGACATCCGTTCGGCGCTTGCCTTGAGTTTTTCAAACAGTTCGGAAAGTTCCGCGAGGGACTTGTCGGCAAGGTTCGCCTCCTGCTCGGGGGCATGGGTTTCTTCGGCCTGGGCCGGCTCGGCGACGGGAGTCTCTTCTGCAGGAACGGTGTCCACCACCTGGCTTTCTACATCTGAAAAGTCCTTCCGGATCTCCTCAGGATTGATGTTTTCGCTCATATTCTCAGAGTTTTAAAATAGTTATAGCTGACAAATATACTAAAATATAAATTAAAACCGTAATTTTGCGGCACAAAACGAATCAGTATGCGTATCGATATCCTCACCGTCGTGCCCGAGCTGCTGGAGAGCCCCCTCTCCCACTCCATTGTCGGGCGCGCCATCAAGAAAGGCCTGGTGGACATCCAGGTCCACAATCTCCGCAAATACGGCATCGGCCCGCGCAAGAACGTCGACGACTACAGCTACGGCGGCGACGCCGGCATGGTGATGCGCATCGAGCCGGTCTACAACATGATCCAGGAACTGAGCGCCGAGCGGCACTACGACGAGGTCATCTTCCTCTCCCCCGACGGCGAACGCCTCACGCAGGCCATCTCCAACGAGCTCTCGCTCAAGGAGAACATCATCCTGCTCTGCGGCCACTACAAGGGCATCGACCACCGCATCCGCGAGCATCTCGTGACGCGGGAGATCTCCGTGGGCGACTACGTCGTCAGCGGCGGCGAGATCCCGGCGGCCCTGCTCGCCGACTCGATCGTCCGCCTGATCCCCGGCGCGCTGACCGACGAGACTTCCGCCCTGTCGGACAGTTTCCAGGACGGACTTCTCTCCGCCCCGGTCTACACGCGGCCGGCAGAATTCAACGGTTGGAAGGTCCCGGACGTCTTGCTGAGCGGAAACCCGAAACTCATTGAGTCTTGGCAAGATGAGCAAGCTTTGGAGCGCACGAGGCGGCTCCGGCCGGAGTTAATTAATAAATAATTTTAAAATTAAAACGAGATTCTTCGAAAAAATTTTCAAAAAAGTTTGGAGAATTAAAAAATGTGCGTAACTTTGCAATCGGAAATGAAACAACTCTACTCCCGTTCTGTACGGGAGACTTCTAACCAACAATAATTAACCTTCTATAAGGTAATACACTACTAACTAACCGTAAAAGGCCGCTGAGACAGCGGCCTTTTGTCGTTTTATCCCTTCCACCTCCCACCCCGCCTAACCATTGACGACAACCGCACTTTCGGGCGTGCTCCCGGGGGTTCTCCCGCCCGTTCCGGCAGTTTGTAAAAAATTTAAAAATTTGTATCTTGCGGCTCCGTATGGAACACAACGCAAGAGGCAAGATCCTCATAGCCCTGATCCCGGTCATCGTACTGGTAGGCCTGCTGGCCCTGGACATCAGCATTTTCGGCAGCGACGCCATCCTCGGCCCCTCGCAGGTCTCCCTGCTCGTGGCCACGGGCATCTGCGTCTGGCTGTCGATGTGGCGCTACAAGACGCCCTGGAGCACCTTCGAGGACGCCATCCGGTCCAATGTCGGCGACGTCACCAACGCCATCGTCATCCTCCTGCTGATCGGCGCGCTGTCCGGCGCGTGGACCGCGAGCGGCATCGTGCCGACCTTCATTTATTATGGCCTGAAGATCATTTCCCCGAAGGTCTTCCTGCTTTCCGCCTGCGCCCTGTGCGCGCTCGTGTCCCTGATGGTGGGCAGCTCGTGGACGACCATCGCCACCATCGGTGTGGCGCTGATGGGCATCGGCAAGGCGGAGGGGTTCTCCGACGGGCTGATCGCCGGCGCCATCATCTCCGGCGCCTACTTCGGCGACAAGATCTCGCCCCTGTCCGACACCACCGTGATGGCTTCGTCCATCAACCGGGTGCCCCTCTTCTCGCACATCCGCTACCTGATGATCACCACGGTGCCTTCCATCACCATCACGCTCATCGTATTCACCGTCCTCGGCCTCTCGCACCAGGGAGCGCCGGCGGCGCAGGTGGAGCAGTATGCGCAGGCGCTCGACCGCACCTTCAACCTCAGCCCCTGGCTCATGATTGTGCCGCTCGTAACAGCCTGGCTCATAGCGCGCAAACGCCCGGCGCTCATCGTACTCGCCATTTCCACCATCCTGGCTTCGGCCTTCGCCCTCTTCTTCCAGCCCGACCTGGTCGCCGGCATCGGCGAGAAGGTCGTGCAGGGCTCCCGCGCCAAGGTCTTCTTCGCGGGCACGATGGAGTCCGTCTACAACTCGGTCACCATCGCAACCGGCAATCCGGAGGTGGACGCGCTCGTGTCCACGCGCGGCATGCTGGGCATGCTCAACACCATCTATCTGATCATCTGCGGCATGTGCTTCGGCGGCTGCATGCGCGCCGGCGGGATGCTGCGCGAGATCTCGCGCCTCATCCTGCCGCTCGCCCGGCGCCGCTTCGGCCTGGTGTCCACGACCGTGGCCTCCGGCACGCTCCTCAACGGCATCGTGTCCGACCAGTACCTCTCCATCATCCTGACTTCCGACATCTTCCGCGACACCTACGACAAGGAAGGCTATGAGCGCCGGCTGCTCAGCCGCAGCGTCGAGGACTCCGCGACCGTCACCTCGCCGCTCTTCCCCTGGAGCAGCTGCGGCATGACGCAGTCCACCATCCTGCACGTCCCGACCATTGCCTACCTCCCCTACTGCTTCTTCAACTGGATCTCCCCGCTGATGAGCATCACCGTCGCCGCCCTCGGCTACAGGATCTTCCGGAAATCCGTATAATTCATTATATTTGTGGAATCCGTTCAAAGAACCAATTAATATGAAATCCGTCAGAATCCTTGTCAGCCTTGCGCTGGCCCTGCTGTGCACGGGCTGCACGGGCCACGCGGGCGTCAAGCAATATAAGATCCAGGTCGTCAAGGAATACCCCCACGACACGGGCGCCTACACCCAGGGCCTGTTCTTCGAGGGCGGGCGCTTCTATGAGAGCACGGGCCAGTTCGGCCAGTCCTCCTTCCGCGAGGTGGAGCTCGCCACCGGCAAGGTCCTCTCGAAGATGAATTTCCAGCAGAAATATTTCGCCGAAGGCTCCGTGATGCTGGGCGACAAGCTCTTCATCCTGACCTGGCTCAACAAGGTCGCCTTCGTCTACGACGCCAGGACGCTGGAATACCGCCAGACCTATTCCTATCCCCGCGAAGGCTGGGGCCTGACCACCGACGGCAAGTCCCTGATCGCCTCGGACGGCTCCGCCCGGCTGTATTTCCTGACCCCCGAATTCAAGCAGGAGCGCTACGTGGACGTCAAGATGGACGGCCGTCCGGTGCGCCTGCTCAACGAGCTGGAATACATCGACGGCAAGATCTGGGCGAACGTCTACACGACCGACCTGATCGTCGTCATCAACCCCGCCGACGGCAAGGTCGAGGCCCGCATCGACTGCAGCGGCCTGCTGCCGGACAAGCTCCGCAAGCCCGATACGGACGTGCTCAACGGCATCGCGCAGGATCCTGCCACGGGCAAGATCTACCTGACCGGCAAAAACTGGCCGCGCCTCTACGAAATCAAACTCGTTCCCGTCAAATAACCACATGATGAAGAAATCCTTCCTCACGGCCCTGGCCGTCCTGTCCTGCATCGGCTCCGCCGCCTGGGCGGGCGATCTGAAATTCGCCTCCCTGCTGGGAGACAACATGGTCCTGCAGCAGCGCACCGACGCCCGCATCTGGGGCACGGCCGGGCGCGGCGCCACCGTCAGCGTGTCCGCCACGTGGCTGGCACAGCCCGTGACGGTCAAAGCCGACGCCAAAGGCCGCTGGGAGGCCCTTCTGCCCACGCCGGCGGCCACGTTCGAGCCGCAGACCGTGGTGGCCGAGAGCGGCGCCGAGCGCGTCCAGGCCGCCAACGTGCTGATCGGCGAGGTGTGGTTCTGCTCCGGGCAGAGCAACATGGAGATGACGCTGGGCGGCGGCATGGGCACGCCCGTGGAAGGCGCGCTCGACGAAATCGCGATGGCGAACCAGTACAAGGGCGTCCGCTACCTCGCGGTCCGGAAAGACCGCGCCGTCGCGCCCAAGGAGGACGCCGAGGGCGTCTGGGAGCCGTGCAATCCTTTCACGGCGCCGCATTTCAGCGCCGTGGGCTTCTTCTTCGCCACCCGCCTGTCGCGGGCGCTGGACGTGCCCGTGGGCATCATCAACGCCAGCTGGGGCGGCTCCGTGATCGAAGCCTGGATGAGCCGTGAACTGCTGGCCGGCTGCCCCGACGTGGACCTGGCCGACGCCTCCAACCCGGACGTCAACGACATGTACAAGCCGATGATCATGTACAATGCGATGTTCAAGCCCGCCAGCCGCTACACCGTGGCCGGCATCCTCTGGTTCCAGGGCGAATCCAACATCAGCATCGCCTGCTACGACTACGCCGACCGCCTCACGGCCATGGCGGCGCAGTGGCGCAGGGACTTCGGACGCGGGAACATCCCCTTCCTGATCGTCGAGCTGCAGCCTTACGACTATTATGACGGCCAGTACGGCCTGCAGGACGGCCACGGCCCGATCGTGCGCGAGCAGCAGTTCCTGGCCTCGCAGCGCATCCCCAACGCCGGCATCGTCGGCACCAACGACCTCGCCTACGAATACGAGCGCACGCAGGTCCACGCTTCGCAGAAGCGCCAGATCGGCGAGCGCCTCTGCTACATGGCCCTCAACAAGGCCTACGGCTTCACCACGGTCCCGGCCCTGAACCCCTGCTTCAAGGCCATGCGCGTGGAAGGCGGCCGCGTCGTCGTCTCCTTCCACAACGCCCGCTCCGGCTTCATGGGCGCGGACGAGATCCGCGGCTTCGAGATCGCCGGCAAGGGCGGCGCTTTCCACCCGGCGCACGCCGAGGTGGGGTTCTCCTTCCCCGAAGGGGCCACCGTCACCCTCTCCACGCCGGCCGTGCCGGAACCCGTGTCGGTGCGCTATTGCTACAAGGACTTTGAAGTCGGCACGCTCAAGGGCGCCAACGGCCTGCCCGTCATCCCCTTCAGCGCGACGCTCCCCGAGCAGACCAATTAACAACCAATCATAATTTATAGCTCTGATGAAAAAAATTCTCTCCATCCTCCTGGCCCTCGCCGCCTGCTTCAGCGCCGCCGCCCAGGAAGACGCCGTGCGGCTGTTCGCCGAGAACCCCGACCGCGCATCCAACAACATGCACGTCTATGAGTTCGACCCGATCTACGACACCCCGGCCCCGAAGGGATTCAAGCCCTTCTACATTTCCCATTACGGCCGCCACGGTTCCCGTTACGAACTCAACTCCACCTTCGCCGCCCGCGCGCAGGAATGCTTCCCCGTCCTCGACTCGCTGGGGCTCCTGACCCCGGCCGGCAAGGACCTCTGGGCCGGCGTCGAGGCCGTCGTGGCCGCGCACAAGGGCATGGAAGGCTCCCTGACCACGCACGGTGCGATGGAGCACCGCAAGCTCGCCGCCCGCATGGCGAAGCGCTACCCCACCATCTTCAAGGACAAGAACCGCGAAGAGATCAACTGCTTCTCCAGCACCAACTTCCGCTGCATCGTCAGCATGATCAACTTTATCTACAGCCTCAAGGAGCAGTATCCCAAGAAAGATTTCACCTTCACCAGCGCCGAGCGCTTCATGGCCTACATCAACCCGAGCCTGAGCATCCCGCGTCCCGGCGAGACCCCGGCCCCGCGCGCGCCGCGCAACTACGGTCCGCGCCAGCAGGCGCCGACCGCTTTCCAGCCCGCCCCGGGCGAGCCGGGTTATGATTTCACCCGTTTCCTGACCCCGATCGTGACCGACGTCGACGCCGCGCTCAAGGCCATCGGCAACCCGGAGCCCTTCGTGCACGACATCTGCAAGGCCGGCGGCCTGTGCCAGCTGATCGACGAGCTCGACGTGGAGATTTACCGTAAGTATTTCACGCCGGAAGAACTGGCCTACTTCTGGGCCAGCGGCAACGATTCCATCTACCGGATGTGGGGCGGCTCCCTGGAGAACGGCGACGTGATCCGCTACGCCATCCGCCCGCTGCTGATGGACTTCGTGGAGAAGGCCGACGCGGCCATCCAGCCGGAGAGCCACCGCGCGGCCGACCTGCGCTTCGGCCACGACACCTCCATCCTGCCGCTCTTCGCCCTGCTGGGCATCGACGACCTGCAGGGCCGCGTGTTCCCGTACCGGGAGGCACACCTGAACGGCTGGTACGCCTTCTTCCAGATTCCGATGGCGACCAACATCCAGATGGTATTCTACAAGGACAAGAAGGGTGAAGTCCTCACCAAGATCCTCTACAACGAGAAGGAAGTCAAGCTGCCGGGCATCGAGCCCGTCTCCGGCCCCTACTACAGCTGGCCGGCGCTCAAGGCGCACTTCATCCAGCTGTGCGAGAAGGCCGCAGAGCCCTGGACCCGCCAGCGTTAGCGGCGGGCCTTACGGCCGGGTCTGGCCGTTTCCGTCAATGAGCCACTTGTAAGTGGTGATTTCGCACAGGCCCATCGGGCCACGGGCGCCGAGTTTCTGGGTACTGATCCCGATCTCGGCGCCCAGTCCGAACTGGGCCCCGTCGGTGAAACTCGTCGGTGCGTTGACGTAGACGCAGGCGGCGTCGACCTCCGCCTGGAAGCGGGTCGCAGCGGCGGCGTCGGCCGTGATGATGCTCTCGCTGTGGCCGGAGCCGTAGCGGTCGATGTGCGCGAGCGCCTCGTCGATCGAGGCGACCGTGCGCACGGACATCTTGTAGTCCATATACTCCGTGCCGAAAGAATCCGGCGTGGCATGCTCGAGGAGCGGGTAACGGCCCGCGAGAGCCGCGTAGGCCGCTTCGTCGGCATAGATGATCACGTTCTTCTCCGCCAGCGGCTCCACAAGCGCAGGCAGGTCGGCCAGGCGGTCCCGGTGGACGATCAGGCAGTCGAGGGCATTGCACACCGAGACGCGGCGCGTCTTGGCGTTGAGCACGATGCGGCGGCCGATCTCCAGGTCGCCGGCGGCGTCAAAATAGGTGTCGACCACGCCGGCGCCCGTCTCCAGGCAGGGCACCTTGGCGTTGTCGCGGACGAAGTCGATCAGGCGGCGGCCGCCGCGCGGGATCACCAGATCCACGTAGCCGACGGCGCCGAGCAGCTCCCCGACCGCCTCGTGCGTCGGGGGAAGCAGCGTCACGGCGCTCTCCGGCAGGCCCCGCTGCGCAAGGACGCCGCGGATCAGCGCCAACGCGGCACGGTTGGACGCATCCGCGTCCTTGCCGCCCTTGAGCACGCAGGCGTTGCCGCTCTTGAAGCAGAGGGAGAACACGTCGAAAGTCACGTTCGGACGCGCCTCATACACCACGCCGATCACGCCGAACGGCACGCTCACCTTGCGCAGGCGCAGCCCGTTGGGCAGCGTGCGGTCTTCGAGCGTGCGCCCCAGCGGGGACGGCAGATGCGCCACGTCGCGCATGTCGGAGGCAATGCCCGCCAGGCGCTCGGGCGTGAGCTTGAGACGGTCGTACAGGGGGTTCTGCGGGTCCATCCGGGCGAGGTCTTCCGCATTCGCGGCAAGGAGTTCCGCGCTCTTCGCGCAAATGGCGTCCGCGACGGCTTCCAGCGCCGCCACGCGCTCCGCGTCCGGGAGCAGCGCCACCTGCGCCGCCGCCCGCTTGGCTGCTTCAAAAGAATTCATTTTGTATTAAGGTTAAGGCAGAAATTCGGTAAAGACGGTCTGTTCGGGGCGCTCCAGCAGGTCCGGCAGGATCCGCTCGCGCTTGCCGTCGGCAATCAGCACGCGGATGCCGTCCGCCGCCACGCGCCGCGCGGTGTTGTATTTGGAAGACATCCCGCCGCGTCCGAGGGAACTTTTCTTCTCGCGGATACAGGCCGAGAGGTCGTCCGCGCAGTGGACCGTGCGGATGACCTGCGCATCCGGCTCGTCCGGATGGCGGTCGTACAGGCCGGGGATATTGCTCAGCAGGACGAGCGTCTCGGCGCCCACCATTCCGGCGATCAGCCCGGACAGCTCGTCGTTGTCGGTGAACATCAGCTCGGTGACGCTCACGGTATCATTCTCGTTGACGATCGGGACCACGCCGTGCTGGAGCATCACCTCCATGCAGGCGCGCTGGTTCTCGCGCTCGCGCGCCGTCTCGAAATTGCGCTTGGTGGTCAGCACCTGGCCCACCTGCAGGCCGTAGTCGCGGAACAGGCGGTAGTAGAGGTCCATCAGCCGGACCTGACCCACGGCGGAATACAGCTGGCGCTGCTCCACGCTGTCCAGGTCTTCGTCCAGCCGCAGCTCGGTGCGGCCGCAGGCCACGGCACCGGAGCTCACGATCACCACGGACCAGTCGCGGCGGCGAAGCTCGACCACCTGGTCCACCAGCGCGGACACGCGCGTGACGTCCAGCGTGCCGTCGGCGCGCGTCAGGACGTTCGATCCGATTTTGACTACGATTCTTTTCACAGGCCCAGATCTTTTTTCGCCTCCGGCAGCAGGAACGGCGCCGCCTCTGCATAAGACAGCGTGAACGAAGGCATTCCGGCCGCGTAGGCGGCTATTTCATATTGTTGATAGGTCAGCACGAGGCCCTCCTCCGTCGGCTTCGGAGCCCATTGCGGCAGCGGAATCAGGTCCCCATCCAGGTGGAGGAAATCGTCCAAATTGTATTCGGTCCCGTCCGATGCTTCCGCGAAATATTCTTCCAGGCCCCGCCGCAGCAGGTCCTGCATCTGCGCGGCCGCGCCCGGAGCGAAGAAGTCCCGGATGCGCATCCCGCTCTCCTTGTCAAAAGTGAGCGCGCCGTCGCCGCCGACGCCGCCGTGGGCGCCGCCCAGATAGATATAATCGACCGAATTGAATACCACGATCCTTTCGGTCTCATAGACTTTCTCCAGATTGAAATCATACTCCCAACCGGGTATCTCCGCCAGCGCATGCTCCCGCTCCTCCTCGGTCAGGTCTTCGTTCGCCCGGATGTCCGCCGTCCGGTCATCCACGTCGGCCTGCACCTTCGCGGTCATATCCGCGAAACCATTCGCGCCATAATAGGCGCCCAGCGCCTTGGCATCGTCGATATCCCCGTCAAAACGCGGGAACGCCCGCGAATCCTCACCGAAACCGATGTGCGAGAGCGACCTGTCCATCATATCGACAAGCGTCTGGCGCATCACGGCCGTCCCCTCCGTCTCGGCGACAGGCAGTTCGGCCTTGATGCTCAACCGGGCATGAGCGCCCGCGTCGGAGAACTGACACGTCTCCGTCCGGATACCGGAAACCTTGGGGGTGCAGGAAGCGGCCAGCACCATCGCCGCCGCCATCCCGAAAAGAACGGATTTCTTCATACCAACAATCATTTAACTCCCAAATATACGATTTTTTGCCATAAACCCAAACCCCTCCGCCCCTCAACCTACCCGCCACCTCCCGTTTTTCGTTACTTACACATTATCAACACATTACAAGAATACACGTGGTCAATTTCAACCACGCGTATCTTCATTACCGCCTGATTGTCTGCATGTTACGCAAAACACACACCCCCACCTCTTCCGGGCAGCCACCTCGCTTGCCGGCAACGGGCGTCCGCCTGAGAGCCCCAACTCTCAGGCGGACATCGCCCGTAACCGCCGGACGCGATGTCCGGCGGTGGTGCCAAGTCCTGCCCGGCCACAGCTCCCGCTTCGTCATGCCCGACCTGATCGGACATCTCCTAAAGAGGCGCGCGTAATAACATATTATATATCAAGGCTTTGAGCATTCATCCCTGCCGAGAATTACATCATCCCCACATAAAGTGACGCCACCCGTTTTTCGCTATTTGCTTATTATCAATAGCTTACATGATTCGACGGGGTAAAAAACGGACCTGTTGATCTTTATATATATCTAATTGTCAATATTTTACGAAAAACGCCCCGGCGGCAAAAGGAGGAGAGATGCCCGATCAACTCGGGCATGACGGGGAGGTCAGGTATGGCGGAGGGGAAGTATGGCCATGACGTAGAGAGACCGGGCCGGACAGAGATGGGCCGTTTTTGTAAATAACTATCAGTGAGTCGATTGCAGTTTTGCTTTGGGGCATTTTCCCCTAAGCAAAATTAGAAGTTGTTGATAATCAGCAATATGCAAAAACGGAATACAGAGGGAGAAGTGGCAGAATTGTTGATGTGTGGATAAGGCGAGGCGGCGAGGACAGCGAGGGGGTGAAGCTACGCGGCGAGGAGCCGCTCGAGGCGGGCGACGGCGTCGCGGAGGTCGGCGGGGAAGGTGACGTGCTCGCGGAGGTAGCCGGCACGGCCGGCGGCGAGCGCGTCATACAGCGCCGGCGACATCGTGTTCACATAAGACGAGATGCAATCCTCGATGTGGTCCATCTCCCGCTCCGAGGTGGAATGCGCGTACACCTTCTCCTTCTGGTGGAAGAAGGCATAGGCCTGTTCGGCGGCGGAATGGAGGCTGGGCGGCATGCGGGCGAGGGAGCAAGGATCAGATCACCCGGTTGTATTTCTCCTGGTAGGCATAACCGCCGCTGGCCAACAGGCGGTCCATCTCCTCCCGCTCCACGTCGAAGCAGTAGCAGATCTGGTCGAGGTTGTCGAACTCCTCGTCCCGCAGCAGGAAGTTGATCGAGGAGACGAGCATCGGTATGTTGTTCAACGGCAGATGATCCATAGTATCAATGCGTTATAAAAGAAAAACGGACAAACTGTCTTCGACAATTTATCCGTTTGGCTCCCCTTCTAGGACTTGAACCTAGGACCCCCTGATTAACAGTCAGGTGCTCTAACCAACTGAGCTAAAGAGGACTGTTTTTCCCTCGACTTGCGTTTTGGGATTGCAAATATACGGCAAAATCTTGAATGCGCAAATTATTTTTCACTTTTTTTCGCATCCCCATCAACTCCGGCCGCAGAAAACGGGATGTTGCCGATTGAAAGCGAATCCGTTGTTGAATTTATAAAGAATGATTATCTTTGTATGTTATGGATATAGAGCTTCTGTCACGCATGGTAGGCGAGCTGATCGTCAAGCACGATCAGGTAGGCCTGCCCGGAGTCGGCACGTTCGTCGCCGAAATGGTCCCGGCCACTTTTTCAGACAAGGGGTACACGATCAATCCCCCCTACCGCCGTCTTTCCTTCTATCCGGGCCGCCTGGAAGACACCTTGCTGATCGACTTGTACGCCGAGTCGAACCAGATCGCGCGCGAGGCCGCCAAGGCCTACGTCACGCAGTATCTGGCGGAGCTGAGATCCATCCTCGAGGAGCGCAAGACCATCGTGCTCCCGGGCCTCGGCCGCCTGCGCGCCACGCGGGAGAACACCTTCTTCTTCATCGCGGACGAAGGCCTGGACATCTTCCCCGCCGGCGTCGGCCTGCAGCCGGTCTCCCTCAAGACCCACGCGCTGCAGGAGGAGCCCGTCGTGATCGACGTCCCCGTGCCGACGATCACCGCGGAGCCGGAACCGGTCGCCGTCCCCGAGCCGCCGGCAGCTGAGCCGGTCGCCGAAGAACCCGCACCCGAGCCGGAACCCGCTGCCGCGGAAACGGAAGAAGCCGAAACGGCAGAAGCGGAACCGGCAGCATCCGAAGCAGAACCGGCAGCGCCTGAAACGGAAGAAGCTGAAGCAGAAACAGAGCCAGCACCCGCCGAAGAACCGGCCGCGGCCGAAGAGAATGCCGACTGGCAGGCGGCCGACTGGACGCAGGAAGACCAACCCGACCCGGAGGAGAAAAAGCCCACCCACTGGGGCCTGATCGTCCTGATCGTCTTCCTGGTCCTCCTGTTGCTGGCCGGCGCCTTCATCCTCGTGTCCCGCCTGATGCCGGGCTCCACCGATTTCCTGCTCTACTCACCGGAAGAAATCAAGATCATCAATTTCTGATAAAGTGCTGGAACTGATCTACCCCTCTTCACCCGCACCCCTGCTCAAGGGCGTCAGACGGGGCAGGGCCGCGGAGATGCTTCCGGTCGTCGACGAGACCGGAAACGTCCGCGCCCAGGCGCCCCGTGAATACTGCCACAACGGCGTCGAGAAGCCCCTGCACCCCGTCGTCCACCTGCATATCATCAACCGCAACGGCGAAATCTACCTCCAGCAGCGCGGAGCGCACAAAGACCTCCTCCCGCTCTACTGGGACACCGCCGTGGGCGGCCACATCTCCTATGGAGAATACGTCCTGGAAGCCCTCTACCGCGAATCCGCCGAGGAACTCGGCCTGCACGACTTCCTGCCCCAGGGGCTGTGCAACTACATCTTCGAGTCCGACACCGAACGCGAGCTCGTGAGCGTGTTCGCCGCCGTGGGCGAGTACGCGCTCCGTCCGGACCCGGACGAGCTGGCCGGCGGCCGTTTCTGGACCATCAAGGAGATCGACCGGGCCATGGGCACGGGCGTCCTGACGCCGAATTTCGAGGGCGAATACCATCGGATCAAAGACGCACTCCTAGCCCTTTTGTAATGCAAGTCCTACGCAAGTTCATCAAAGACCAGCTTTCCGTCTGGCCGCTCGCTTCCGCCAATTTCCGGGCGCTCAAAGGCGCCAGGACCAAGGAGTTGCCCGTCTTCGGGCTCCCCTGCCGGGTCCAGTGGAACCCCGAGCGCGTGGCCTCCTCGACGGCCGACACCTCCCCCGAGGCCATCGCCGCGCGGCCGTGCTTCCTCTGCGCGCAGAACAGTCCGGCGGGCCAGCGCTACCTCCTCTTCGAGGGGCGCAAGGGCCGCCGCTACCATATCCAGGTCAACCCCTACCCCATCTTCAAGGACCACCTCGTCATCTCCCGCGACGAGCATCTCCCGCAGGCCATCTGGCACCATCTGCCGGACATGCTGGACTTCGCGGCCAAATACCCAGACTACACCGTCTTCTACAACGGCCCCGCCTGCGGCGCCTCCGCGCCGGACCACCTCCATTTCCAGGCGGTCCCGCGCCGCAAGATGCCGCTCGAAGAGGCCGTGGACGCCTTTCTGGACGCCCCCGGCCAGCCGCTCGCGTCCGTCAAGGACGCCACGCTCTACCGCTTCGACGGCTTCTGCCGCGGCGTCTTCGCCCTCAAGGCGACAACCGCCAAGTCGCTCACCAAGCTCTTCTACCGCCTGCTCGAGTGTACCGACCGCCGGCCCGGCGAGACGGAGCCCAAGTTCAACCTCTTCGCCTACGTCAAGGGCGGCGAGTGGCGCGCCTTCGTGGTGATGCGCTCCGCCAAGCGCTCCCACCACTACGACTCCCAAGGCCCGGACCACCTGACGATGAGCCCCGGCGCCGCCGACATGGCCGGCGTGTTCGTGGCCCCGTTCCGCGAAGACTTCGACAAGATCACGCCCGCCCTGCTGGAAGAGCTGGTGGACGAAGTAACCATCCCCGAGCACGAGCAGGAGATGATCGAATGGCGCCTGACGCGCACCCAGCCCCGCGTGGCCGTGGGCATCCTCGCCGCCGACGAGATCTGCTTCGAGATCATCTCCGACGGCGCCGGCCCCCAGCGCGTCCGCTACAGCGAGGGCCGCATCGAATACAACGGCACCCTCTTCGACGAACTGCTGTTCGACTCCATCACCCGCTCGACCCTCTTCGCCGAGCCCTCCTTCGTGCTCCACGACGTCGTGATCGGCATCGACTTCCACTGGGAGCAGAAACGCACCCTGAAGTTCGCCGGCGGCCTGAAATTCATCGTCGAAGGCGACAAGGTCCGCGCGGTCAACCTCGTCGGGATGGAAGACTACCTGCTGAGCGTCATCTCCTCCGAGATGAAATCCAGCGCCTCGCCGGAGCTGCTCAAGGCCCACGCCGTCATCTCCCGCTCCTGGCTCCTCGCCCGGATGCAGGACCATTCCGCGCACGACAACTTCGATGTCTGCGCAGATGACCATTGTCAAAGATATCAAGGACTTACGATGGCGGTCGGGGACAACGTCCGCACGGCCATCGACGAGACCTGGGGCCAGGTGCTGCGCTATCAGGGGCAGCTCTGCGACACCCGCTACTCCAAGTGCTGCGGCGGCAAGACCGAGCTCTTCAGCACCTGCTGGGAAGACGTCGACTACCCTTACCTGCAGTGCGTGGACGACCCGTGGTGCGACTGCGAGAACGACGAAATCCTCTCGCAGGTCCTCAACGACTACGACCAGCAGACCAGGGACTTCCACGACTGGACCGTCCGCTATGAGCCGGCCGAGCTCGCCGCCCTCGTGCGCGGGCGCACCGGCATCGACTTCGGCGAGATCCTCGCCCTCGAAGACATCGAACGCGGCCCGTCCGGCCGCATCAAATACCTCCGCATCGTGGGCAGCAAGCGCAGCGAGGTGATCGGCAAGGAACTGAAGATCCGCCGCGCGCTGAGCCCCTCGCACCTCAAGAGTTCCGCCTTCAGCGTTGAACGCGATCCCGCCGGCGCCTTCGTGCTGCGGGGCCGCGGCTGGGGCCACGGCGTCGGCCTCTGCCAGATCGGCGCCGCCGTGATGGCCGCCCGCGGCCACGACTATCGGCAGATCCTGCAGCACTATTATCCCGGAACCGATGTCGGCCAATAGCAAGAATCCCTGGGCCTGGGTGCCCACCCTCTACCTCTTCGAGGGCCTTCCTTACGCAATCGTCAACACGGTCGCGCTCGCCGTCTTCAAGGACCTGGGCATCGACAACGGCACCCTCGGTCCGCTGACGACCCTGATCAGCCTGCCCTGGCTGATCAAACCGCTCTGGAGCCCGTTCATGGACATCTTCCGCTCCAAGCGCTGGTGGATCCTCCTCACGCAGATCCTGATGGCCGTGACGGTCGTCGCCACCGCCCTGTGCCTGCCCTTCTGCGGCATGACGATGCTGATCATCCTGTTCATCATCGTCGCCTTCGCCTCGGCCACCCACGACATCTCCGCGGACGGCTATTACATGCTGGCGCTGGACCGCCAGCGGCAGTCCTCCTTCGTCGGCATCCGCAACACCTTCTACCGGGACGGCCTCGTCCTGGGACAAGGCCTGCTGGTCATGCTGGCCGGCGTCCTGCAGCAGCGCAGCGGCAACGTGCCGCGCGCCTGGGCCATCGTCATCGGCATCTCGGCCGTCCTGATGGCGCTGATCGCGCTCTACCATTTCTTCTTCCTGCCCCGCCCCGAACAGGACCGTGACCGGCGGGACGCCAGGACGGCGAAACAGGTTTTCTCCGAATTCGGCGCATCGTTCAAGACCTTCTTCTCCAAGCCCGCCGTCGGCTGGGCCATCGCCTTCATGCTGCTGTACCGGCTGCCGGAGGCCCTGTCGCTCAACCTGCTCTATCCTTTCTTCAAGGACGGCGCCGACGTCGGCGGCCTGGGCGCCGGGACCAGCGTCTACGGCCTGGTCTACGGCACCTTCGGCGTGATCGCCCTGCTGTGCGGCGGCATCCTGGGCGGCCTGTACGCCGCCAAGCGCGGCCTGCGCGCCTCCTACTGGCCCATGGCCCTCGCCCTGGCGCTCCCCTGCGCCGTCTACCTGCTGATGGCCATCCTCCGCCCGGAGAGCGTCTGGATGATCGGCGGCTTCGTGGTGCTGGACCAGTTCGGCTACGGATTCGGCTTCACCGCCTACACCCTCTTTATGATGCAATACGTGGACGGTCCGCTCAAGACCTCGCACTACGCCATCTGCACGGCCTTCATGTGGCTGTCCATGAAACTCCCCGCCCTGGTGGCGGGCTACCTCCAGCAGGCGCTGGGTTATATCGGTTTCTTCACGCTGGTCATGGTCAGCTGCCTCGGCACGGTGGCAGCCGTCCTGATCGCCCGGAACAAAATTCCCCTGAATCATGAAAGCTTGGATTAAACTGTTGCTGCTGCCGCTGGCGCTGCTCTCCTGCAGTCCCCAGACCGCTCCCGCCTCTCCCCGGGTCAAGCCCGGCATCGAGGTCCTGCGCGACCGCAACTTCGCCGGCCTCGAAGGCAAACGCGTCGGCCTGGTCACCAACCCCTCCGGCGTGGACAGCCAGCTGCGCTCCACCATCGACATCCTCTTCGAAGCCCCCAACGTCCGGCTCGTCGCGCTCTACGCCCCCGAGCACGGGGTGCGCGGCGACGTCTACGCCGGCGGAAAGGTCGAGTCCGGCAAGGACCCGCACACCGGCCTGCCGGTGCACTCCCTCTTCGGCAGCACCCGCCAGCCCACCAGGGAGATGCTCCAGGGCGTGGACATCATGGTCTACGACATCCAGGACGTGGGCAGCCGCTCCTACACCTTCATTTCCACCCTCGGCCTGGTGATGCGCACCTGCGCCGAACTGGGCATCCCGGTGATGGTGCTCGACCGCCCCAACCCGCTCGGCGGGCAGAAGGTCGAGGGCCCGCTCGTGCGTGACGGCTTCCATTCCTTCGTCAGCCAGTACAAGATCCCCTACGTCTACGGCCTGACCGTGGGCGAACTCGCGACCCTCATCAACGAGGAGGGCCTCAACCGCGGCCAGAACGGCAAGGCCGCCCCGCTCAAGTGCAAGCTCACCGTCGTCCCGATGGAGGGCTGGCAGCGCTGGATGCTCTTCGACGACACCGGCCTGCCCTGGATCCTGCCTTCGCCCAACATCCCCTACGCCCAGACCGCCATCTGCTACCCGTCGGCCGGCCTCTGCGGCGAAATGTACAACTACCTCAACATCGGCATCGGCTACACGCTCCCCTTCGCCACCTTCGCGGAAGAGTGGGTGGACGCCGACAAGCTGAAAGCGAAACTCGACAGCTACCACGTCCCGGGCGTGGCCTGGCGGACGATCCACTACCAGCCGATCTCGGGCCGCCTGAGCGGCAAACTGATCCACGGCGTGCAGTACTACTACACCGACTACGACGCCGCGACGCTCACCCTCACCCAGTTCTACGTGATGCAGGCGGTCTGGGAGCTCTACCAGAAAAACCCCATTGCAGCGGGTTCTGAGCGGCTTTCGATGTTCAACAAAGTTTGCGGCACTGATTTTGTCAGTAAGACGTTTGGACAGACGATGAAGGTCTCGGACATCGCAGATTTCTGGTCCGCCGACGTCCCCGCTTTCAAGGCCCTGTCGAAGAAGTATTACATTTACTAAAATACAAAGATTATGAAACGCTTGACCACTCTCTCCCTGATCGCTCTAGCCGCAGCGGCTATGATCGCGGTCCCTCTCGACGCTCAGACCAGGGGCGGAAGCAACTCCCGCAGTGGGTCGGGCAGCGGCAACTCCCGCAGCAGCGGTGGCAGCCGCCCTGCCTCCTCCGTTTCCGCACCCTCTTCGCAGAATCGCAGCGCCAGCCAGTCAGGCAATACCAAGGGGCTGAGCTCCGTCAACCGCAGCCAGTCTTCGCAGCGCAGCTCGCAGCCGGCCGCTTCGAGCCAGTCGCGCTCCGGCAGCAGCGCCGCCACCCGCGGCGGCAGCAATGTCCGCAGCAATAGCAGCAGCACCCGCTCGCAGTCCAGCTCCAGCGTCAGCCGGAGCGAGAGCCGCCAGTCGAGCGCGAATTCCAGCGCCCGCCGGCAGGAGAGCGTCGCCCCGCAGACGCGTTCCCGCAGCAACACACAGCCGACCCGCGGCGGCAGCAATGTCCGCACGCAGAGCCGCCAGAATCCTTCCCAGCCGGGTGGAAGCATCAACCGCAACCAGCCGCAGCCGGGCATGAGCACCAACGACGCGCCGCGGACCGTCCGCCAGCGCAGGGATGCCCCGCGCAACTTCGAGGGCGACCGCCGCAACCCCACCCACGTGCGCATGCACCCGGGTCCGGGCCGCAACATCGAGCGCATCCCGCCGCGCCGCCGCGATCCGATGCCCTTCGGGCGTGCCGTCCGCTTCTGGGATGGCGGTCACCACTACTTCGGCTACCGCGTCTCCTACCTGCCGAACCGCTACGTGCGCAAGGTGTACCTGGGCATCCCCTACTACCTTGTCGACGGTATCTACTACCGCTACTACAGGGGCCACTACTACGTGAGCCGTCCGCCGTTCGGCGTCTACTTCGACCCGGTGCTTGACAACCTGATCTACTCGGTCTGCAACTTCGCCTACTACTACGACGTGTACAACACGTACCGTACGATCAACGAGAACGCCCAGACCATCGCCAGCCAGAACGCCACCATCGCGGCCAACAACGCCACGATCGCCCGGCAGAACGAGGCCATCGCCCTCAACTCCGAGCGCGCGGCCAAGTCCTACAAGGAGGCGGACCGCCTCGGCCTGGTCCAGAGCTATGCCGACGCCGGCATGGAATACTTCTACCAGGACGGCGTGTTCTTCACCAAGGACAAGGATGGCAAATACGTGACCATCGTCCCGCCCGCCGGGGCCCTGGTGAAGGAACTGCCCGACGACTACGACGTCATCACCCTCGACGGTGAGGAGTACTACAAGGTGGACGACACCGTGTACAAGCTCAGCATCATCGACGGCACGCCCTACTTCGAGGTGCTCGGTCAGCTGACCGGTACCCTGGCCCAGAAGTACGACCTGTACGACACCCTGTAGCCTGTGGCAGTCATTGGACTTTTCGATTCCGGTTCGGGAGGACTTTCAGTATTGCGAGAAATACGGAAGGTCCTCCCTTCCGGGCGTTTTATCTACTATGCAGACAACGCTCACTGCCCCTACGGGGAGAAGAGCGCAGCCTACATCCAGGACCGGGCGCGTGCCATCACGCGCCTGCTGCTGGATAAGGGCGCGGAGGTGATCGTCGTGGCCTGCAACACGGCCACGGGCGCCGCCATCGCCACCCTGCGCGAGGAGTTCGACGTCCCCTTCGTGGGAATGGAACCGGCGATCAAGCCGGCCGCCCTCGGGACGCGCAGCGGCGTGATCGGCGTGCTGGCTACAGCCGGCACCCTCAAAGCCTCCAAATATCTCAACACCAAAGGATTATACGAAAACGACGTGCGCATCGAAGAGCACGTCGGCGAGGGCTTCGTCCAGCTGGTCGAAAGCCTGCAGCTGGACGGTCCCGAGGCCGAGCGCGTCGTGCGCGCGAGCCTCCAGCCGCTGCTGGACGCCGGCGCCGACACCATCGTGCTCGGCTGCACCCATTATCCCTTCCTGCTGCCCGTGATCCGGCGCGTCGCCGGCCCCGGCGTGCAGGTCATCGACCCCGCGCCCGCCGTCGCCCGCCAATTAATGCACATCCTGCAGGAGCGCGGCATCGCCGGGGCCGCCCCGGCCCCCGGCGTGGAGCTCCTCTCTTCCGGCGACCCCGCCTCGCTCCACGCCCTCGCCGCCACACTGTAGGCGTTTCCCCCAGAAAATAAGCTTGGATATCAGCAGCAAAAGGAATAATGCTGCTGTAATCGCGATTGGCGGTTTTGGAAAGAATGCTTATCTTTGTAATCTATGATTACCCAGGAACAAATCAAAGATTTGCAGGAGCGCGTCGAAACGCTCCACCAGTGCCTTGCCATCGAAGCGAAGCGAGCGGAAGTGAAGGAGAAAGAAGCGCGCAGCCAGGCGCCGGATTTCTGGGACGACCCCAAGCAGGCCGAGACCTTCCTCAAGGGCCTCAGCGGCGTCAAGGCCTGGGTGTCCGCCTTCGACGGCGCCCGGTCGGCGGTCGAGGACCTGGAGGTCCTGCAGGAGCTGGATCCGGAAGGCACCGAGATCGACGACGCCTACAAGCAGGCCTGCAGCAAGGTCGAAGACCTGGAGCTCAAGAACATGCTCGGCGCGGAGGGCGACAACCTCGGCGCCGTCCTGACGATCAACTCCGGCGCCGGCGGCACGGAAGCCAACGACTGGAGCGCGATGCTGATGCGCATGTACATGCGCTGGGGCGAGCGCAACGGCTACAAGATGACCGTGACCGAGGAGATCGAAGGCGACGAGACCGGCATCAAGTCCTGCACCATCCAGTACGAGGGCGACTACGCCTACGGCTACCTCAAGGCCGAGTCCGGCGTCCATCGCCTCGTGCGCATCTCCCCCTTCAACGCCCAGGGCAAGCGCCAGACCACCTTCAGCTCCGTGTTCGTCTATCCCCTCGTGGACGACAGCATCAACATCGAGATCAACCCCTCCGACATCGAGTGGGACACCTTCCGTTCCGGCGGCCACGGCGGCCAGAACGTCAACAAGGTGGAGACCGGCGTGCGCGTGCGGCACCTCCCGACCGGCATCACGGTCGAGAACACCGAGACCCGCAGCCAGCAAGACAACCGCCAGCGGGCCCTCCTCATCCTCAAGTCCCGTCTCTACGACATCGAGCTCAAGAAGCGCCAGGAGAAGCAGGCCGAGCTCGAGGGCCAGAAGAAAAAGATCGAATGGGGCAGCCAGATCCGCTCCTACGTCCTCCATCCCTACAAGATGGTCAAGGACCTGCGCACCGGCTGGGAGACCGCCGACACGCAGGGCGTGCTGGACGGCGACCTCAACGACTTCATGAAAGAATACCTGATGCACAACTAGCAAAGTGAGCGAATTTTCCCTATTAATACACGAATACGATGGAAGCAGAACACATTGATCTTTATGAAACGCCCACGACAGATGTCCTGGAGGTAAAGAATGAGGGCATCATCTGTGCCAGTGGCGGCGTGCCCGGCATGCCCGGTTATCCCGGCGGCGGTGATCCGTTTAATCCTTAATTCCTAAAACGGCAAGATGATGAAAACGATGGATCATATCATTGGGATGGCGGCCCTCGCACTGACGGCTGCCACATTGCTGGCCTGCTCGGACAAGGACGCGCTTACGTCCGCTCAGCAGCCCCGTACCTACACGCTGACCACGACGCTCTCGCCGAAGGGCGGGGTCGAGACCCGCAGCTCGATGACCGACAACGGAGACGGCTCCATCAGCGCAGCATGGGAGGTGGGCGACCAGATCTGGGTGCTATACACCAACATCGGCGATGCCTCGGAAGAGACTATGGCAACGGTAACCGCCGTCGATCCCTCGACGAAGGCCGCCACGATCTCGCTGACGCTGACCAACCCGAAGAATGGCGGTAGCATCTCCTTCGGCTACCCCGCCGGCTTCTTCAACGACCCGAAGGATCCCTGCATCGCCCAGACAGGCACACTGGACGACATCAACGCCAACTTCGCCGCCATCTCCGGCACGGAGACGATGTTCGTCTTCGATTCGGAAGTCACCCTGCCTGACGTGACGATGATGCCTGCCATGTGCATCTGGAAGTTCTCGTTCACCGACGGCACGGACGACATCACCAGCGCCGTCACGAAACTCGTCGTCAACTTCCCCGCCAACAGCATGACGTACGCTGTCACCCCCACGTCGCTGGACAACATCTATGTGGCCATGTACGGCGACATCATCAATGGCCAGCCCGTCAGCGTCATTGCCCAGACCGACCTGGGTGTCTATCGCAAGACGGCGGCGAGCGTCACGCTGGCTTCCGGCACTACGTACACCTCCACCGGTCTCGAACTGACGTCGGCAGCCATCACAAACGCCGTGGCAGACGATATCGGCCAGTTGGTTGGTGCCGACGGGAACATCTATCCGAATGCCGACATAGCAACGGCCTTCGGCACCTCCGGCGTGGCCATGATTGGCTATGTCGGGGATGAATCGGACTGCACGCATGGCGTTGCCGTCGCTCTGGATGACGAGAATGGCAAGGCGAAAATGGAATTGAGTGCGGCTACAGCGGCTTGTGCCGCAAAGGACGCCGTCCCGGACGGCACCTGGAGATTGCCGTCGCGCAAGGACTGGCAGTATCTTTTCATCGGATGCGGCAGCAGCTGGACATACACCGACTCTCCCAGCGGTTCCATCGATTGCAGTGGTCTTCAGTCGGCGTTGGACGCCGCCGGAGGCATCCTGATGTCTGATCGCTATATATGTGAGGAAGGCGCCCGCGTGGATTTCACCGAAACCTCAGCGTCTTTCGGATTCACGAGCAATCCCTGGTACGTCCGCGCCGTCCTCGCATTCTAAATAAATAAAAAAACACTCTAATAATGCCTGATTTCAAATACGCACCGATGTTCCAGCTGGGCGAAGACCAGACTGAATACTACAAGGTCCCCGGCTCCGAGCAATATGTCTCCACGGCCGACTTCGAGGGCCACAAGATCCTCAAGATCAAGAAAGAAGGCCTCACCGTGATGGCCAACCAGGCCTTCCGCGACGTGAGCTTCCTGCTGCGCCGCTCGCACAACGAGCAGGTCGCCAAGATCCTCCGCGATCCCGAGGCTTCCGAGAACGACAAGTATGTGGCGCTGACCTTCCTGCGCAACGCGGAGGTCGCCGCCAAGGGCAAGCTCCCGCTCTGCCAGGACACCGGCACCGCCATCATCCACGGCGAGAAGGGCCAGCAGGTCTGGACCGGCTTCTGCGACGAGGAAGCCTTGAGCCTCGGCGTCTTCAAGACCTACACGGAGGAGAACCTCCGCTACAGCCAGAACGCCCCGCTGGACATGTACAAAGAAGTCAACACCAAGTGCAACCTCCCGGCCCAGATCGACATCGAGGCCGCCGAGGGCGCCGAATACCGCTTCCTGTGCGTGACCAAGGGCGGCGGCTCCGCCAACAAGACCTACCTCTACCAGGAGACCAAGGCCCGCATCCAGAATCCGGGCACGCTGGTGCCCTTCCTCGTAGAGAAGATGCGCTCGCTGGGCACGGCGGCCTGCCCGCCCTACCACATCGCCATCGTCGTGGGCGGCACCTCCGCCGAGAAGAACCTCCTGACGGTCAAGCTCGCCTCCACGCACTACTACGACGGCCTGCCCACCACGGGCGACGAGACCGGCCGCGCCTTCCGCGACGTCGAGCTGGAGAAGCAGCTGCTCGAAGAGACCCGCAAGATCGGGCTCGGCGCGCAGTTCGGCGGCAAGTACATGGCGCACGACGTGCGCGTCGTCCGCCTGCCGCGCCACGGCGCCAGCTGCCCGATCGGCCTGGGCGTCAGTTGCTCCGCAGACCGCAACATCAAGGCGAAGATCAACGCCGACGGCATCTGGATCGAGAAGATGGACGACAAGCCCTACGAGCTGATCCCGGAGGAGCTCCGCAAGGCCGGCGAAGGCGAAGTCGTGCGCATCAACCTCGACCAGCCGATGAAGGACATCCTCGCCGAACTCACCAAATACCCCGTCAGCACGCGCCTGAGCCTCAACGGCACCATCATCGTGGGCCGCGACATCGCCCACGCCAAGATCAAGGCCCGCCTGGACGCCGGCGAAGAGATGCCGCAGTACCTCAAGGACCACCCGATCTACTACGCCGGCCCGGCCAAGACGCCGGCCGGGATGGCCTGCGGCTCCATGGGCCCGACCACGGCCGGCCGTATGGATCCCTACGTGGACGAGTTCCAGGACCACGGCGGCTCGATGATCATGCTCGCCAAGGGCAACCGTTCCCAGGCCGTCACCGACGCCTGCAAGAAGCACGGCGGATTCTACCTCGGCTCCATCGGCGGCCCCGCCGCCATCCTGGCCCAGAACAACATCAAGAGCATCGAGTGCGTCGAGTACCCGGAGCTCGGCATGGAGGCCATCTGGAAGATCAAGGTCGAGGACTTCCCTGCGTTCATCCTCGTGGACGACAAGGGCAACGATTTCTTCAGGCAACTCGGACTCTAATCCGCTTCAGCGATGATCGAGATCATCCAAGTCAACATTTCCGGTGAGGACAAGCCAGGGCTGACTTCAGCCCTGACTTCCATCCTCGCGCGGTACGACGCCACCATCCTGGACATCGGTCAGGAGAACGTCCACAAGTCCCTGACCCTGGGCATCCTGTTCAAGACCACGCCGGAGCAGTCGGGCTTCATCATGAAGGACCTGCTCTTCAAGGCCTCCGAACTGGGTGTGCAGATCCGCTTCACGCCCATCACGCGCGAAGCGTATGACGCCTGGGTGGCCCGGCAGGGCAAGCACCGCTACATCGTGACGCTGCTCGGCCGCTCGGTCTCCGCCCAGCAGATCGCGGACGTGACCGACGTCATTTTCCGCTTCGGGCTCAACATCGACGCCATCCGGCGCCTGACCGGCCGTCCGCCGATCGACGGCGTGGACGAGAGCGCCGCCAAGGCCTGCATCGAGATCTCCGTGCGCGGATCGCTCGGCCCCGACGGCCGTGCGGCGATGCAGGACGCCCTGATGCGCCTGCCCAAGGGCGGCTTGGACATCTCCTTCCAGAAAGACGACATCTACCGCCGTTCCCGGCGGCTGATCTGCTTCGACATGGACTCGACGCTCGTCCACACCGAGTGCATCGACGAGCTCGCCGCGCGGGCGGGCGTCGGCGACCAGGTGCGCGCCATCACGGCGCAGGCGATGCGCGGAGAGATTGACTTCACGGAGAGCTTCACGCGCCGCGTCGCCCTGCTCAAGGGCCTGGACGTGAGCGTGATGGATGAGATCGCGCAGAACCTTCCGTTCAACGAAGGTCTCGAGCGCATGATGAAGATCCTCAAGATGGTGGGCTACAAGACCGCCATCCTGTCCGGCGGATTCACCTACTTCGGCAAATACCTCCAGCAGAAGTTCGGCTTCGACTACGTCTACGCCAACGAGCTGGAGATCGAGGACGGCAAGCTCACCGGCCGCTACGTCGGCGACGTCGTGGACGGCCGCCGCAAGGCCGAGCTCCTGCGCCTGCTCTGCCAGGTCGAGGGCATCAACCTCGCCCAGGCCGTGGCCGTGGGCGACGGCGCCAACGACCTGCCGATGCTCTCGCTCGCCGGCCTCGGCATCGCCTACCACGCCAAGCCGAAGGTCCAGGCCAATGCCCGGCAGAACATCACCTCCATCGGCCTCGACGGCATTCTCTACTTCCTCGGCCTGAAGGATTCCCAGATCGATCCGTAATTATTATCTTTGCAGTCCTCCACTGCGGGTGTGTTGTAATTGGTAGCCAAGCGGGACTTAGGATCCCGTGCCGCAAGGCGTAAGGGTTCGAGCCCCTTCACCCGCACCACTCTCCCCCTATGCCCGGCCCCCCACCGGGCATTTTTCATCCCCGCCTCCGTTTTTCATAAATGATTGAATAATAGAATATTAAGCGAACAGACGGGCCCAAAATCAGGCCGGTCAGTTAACGCACTCCGCTCATGATCAATCAATTATGAGAAACGCATTAATTCCGATTCCCATCCCTCCTAGTCTTCCCCTTCTATCTCCCATCTCCCACCCTCACCTTTACCCATCTCCGCCACACCCCGTTTTCGTATATTATTGATTGTCAATAATTTCCGATTTTGCTTAGGGGAAAATGCCCCAAAGCAAAATCAGAACAGACTCGCTATCAGCCACTTACAAAAACGGCCTTAGGAGATAGCTTTGCAGAGAGGGTATTTCCCCACACTGTATGGTGCAGATGTCCCGTTATAGCGCACGCCTTCTCGGGAGCTGCCCGGAGGAGAAAAGGCTGGGGATTGGCAATCGAGGTAGCTCCCCGATCAGGCCGTAAACGGGTAATGAGTCGGAGGGTAGCGCGAAGATTGTGCGTTTTTCGTAAATGCTTGGATGATTGATTGTTACGCGAATCGACGGGCCCAAAATCGGGCCCGTCGATTAACGCACTACGCTCAAAATCAAGCAATTACGCAAAACGCAACTATTCCTTATAGAGGCCGTCGCGGGAGAGGAGGTGGTCCAGGTTGGCGAGGCCGTAGGCCGTGACAGCCTCGACCACGGCGGAATGCTCCATATAGACGGGGATCAGCTTGTCGATGAGGTCGTCCTCGGTGTGCCAGATGTCCCGGTAGTTGAAATCATAGCCGAAGACGTCGCTCTCCCGGAAGGCGATGGCGGGGATGCCGTTCATCGCGAAATAGGCGTGGTCCGAGCCGCCCGCCTTCGCGGGACGCTCCTGCGGCTCCCCTTCCCGCTTGACGACGGCGAAGGGAATCTCGGGGTTGTAAGCGGTCAGCGGCGCGCAGACCTTGGCGAAATCGTCGTACATCGCCGGCGGGACGACGATGGACGTGGCGGCCAGCGGCCCGCCGTCGCGGTTGAAGTAATTGGAGATCTTGCCCCAGGGCACCGTCTTGTGCTCCACGAAATACTTGGAGCCCAGCAGGCCGTACTCCTCGCCGGTCCAGATGCAGAACATGATGGACCGCTTCGGCCTGGCGCCGGCGGCGGCCAGCAGGCGCGCGGCCTCCATCGTCACGCAGACGCCCTGGCCGTCGTCGGTCGAGCCCGTGGCAATGTCGTAGGCGTCCAGGTGGCTGCCGACCATCACATACTCGTCTGGGCGCTGCGTGCCCTTGATCACGGCGAGGATGTTGTGGTGCTTCATCGGCCCCGGGAAGAAATGGTTGCGGATATCGAATTCCAGCAGGAAATCCTGCCGGTCGAGGGCCTTCTGCCGGATGATTGCGAACTGGTGCTCGTCCAGCAGGATGTCGCAGGCCGTCGGGAGCGTGTCCATCGTCAGGTCGAAACACATCGCGCGGTTGTAGAGCACCTGCATCGGGAGCTTCGCCGGGCGGATGAAGCCCAGCACGCCGGCATCGACCATCTGGCGATACATCGGCACCACCACGTCCTTCTCCCCGCCAGCCAGCTGGGCGGCGCGCGCAGAGTCCGCCGCGGCGCTGGCGTCCAGGGCCAGACCGTTGGTCGGGCCCGTCTCCAGCAGCACCCAGGCGCCCTTGAGCGCGCCCTTGACGCGCTCGAATTCACGCTCGTTCTTCGGCTCGATCAGCACGCGCCCCTTCTGCGGGCCGCAGGTGCCGGCCGTATAGGCGGGCGTCCCGAAATGCAGCGTCATCCCGTCCTCGGAGAGCATCCGGCCGGACCACGGCCCCCGGTCGAAACCGACGCCGATCTCCACGGCCTCCTGCACGGTCACCTCGAGGCCCCAGGAGCGGAACTGCTCCGCGACCCAGTCCTCGGCATGGTTCAACATATGCGTCCCCACCAGCCGGCCACCGATGTTGCGGGCGATATACTCCGCATGCTGCATCGTGCGGTTGTCGGTACGGCCCAGCTCCAGGACCTTCTTCGTGACCTTGTCTTGTGCGCAGACGGCCACCCCTGCAAAGAGCGTGGCCGTCAGAATCAGGATAAATTTTCTCATAAAATCAGAAGCGGTAGTGGACCTTCTTCAAATCCTTGTCGGCGGAGGAGCTGCCGAAGAGGAGCTCGTACTCGCCGTGGACCGGGACCATGTTCTGGGCGGACTCGCTCCACCAGGTGAAGACCTCGTCGTCCAGCGGGATGCGGACCGTGGTGGACGCGCCCGGCATCAGCGTGACGCGGCGGAACGCGCGCAGGGTCTTGTTGGGGCCGCTCGGATCGTCCGGCTTGCGGACATAGAGCTGGACGACCTCGGTGCCGTTGCGCTTGCCGGTGTTCTTGACGGAGAACTCCAGCACACCGTCGCGGACATGGCCCGCGCCGAAATGGAAGTCGGTGTAGCCGAGGCCAAAGCCGAACGGGAAGAGCGGCTCGCCGCGGAAATAGCGGTAGGTGTGGCCCTCCATATTGTAATCCTCCACCTCAGGCAGCTGGGCGACGGACTGGTAGAACGTCACCGGCAGCTTGCCGGACGGGTTGAAGTCGCCGTAGAGCGCCTCCACGATGGCCGTGCCGCCCTCCTGGCCCGGATACCAGGCCTGCAGGATGGCGTCGCAGCTCTGCGTCTCCGGCACCAGGCCGATGGCGCAGCCGGAGAAATTGACGAAGACGACCTTCTTGCCGGCGTCATGCAGCACCTGCAGCAGGCGGCGCTGGACGGCGGGCAGCTCGATGTCGGTGCGGTCGCCGCCGGAGAAGCCCGGCAGCTGGATCGGCATCTCCTCGCCCTCCACGCGCGGCGAGATGCCGCCCGCGAACACGACCACGTCGACGCCCTCCAGGCGCTTCAGCACGTCGGCCTCGTCGAGGGCGGGCAGGAAGCCGGCCTCGAGAACCTTGGCGCGACGGATGTAGGCCTTGACGTCACTGATGTTGATGGCATACTGCTTCGCGACCTCCTCGAGCTCGTCCGGCGACAGCTTCATCAGCTGCGCCATGCGCTCGTCGGTCGCGAACTGCGGCATGAACTCGGCACCCAGGATGCCGCAGCCGCGGAAACTGACCAGCTCCGGCACGCGGGCCTGGAAGGCCTCCAGCAGCGTGACGGTGCTCTTCGGCACGGGGTTGTAGTTGCCCCACATCATCTCCTCGTCGTCGGCGTTGGGGCCGATCAGGGCCACCTTCTGGCCGGGCTGCAGCGGCAGCACGCCCTTGTTCTGCAGCAGCACGAGCGACTCGCGCGCCATCTTGAGCGAGAGCGCGCGGTGCTGCGTGCCCTCCACGATCGAGGGACCGAGCTCGTCCCACGGCGACTCGCCGTCCATCTCGCCCAGCCGGAAGCGCTCCGTGAGGATGCGCAGCACGTTGCGGTCGAGGTCCTTGACATCCAGCAGGCCCTTCTCGACGGCCTCCGGAATGGCGAGGAACGAGCTGCCGCACTCCACGTCCAGGCCGTTCTTCACGGCCAGGGCAGCGGCCTCGGCGGCCGTGGACACATAGTCGTGGCGGCCCTTCTCATAGAAGTCGGGAATGGCCCAGCAGTCGGAGACCACCATGCCGTCATAGCCCCACTCCTTGCGGAGAATGTCGTCGACCAGATAGGAAGAAGCGGCACACGGCACGCCGCGGAAGCGGTTGTAGGCCGTCATCACCTCCCGCACGTGCGCCTTGGTCACGAGGTCCTTGAACGCCGGCAGGTAGGTCTCGCGCAGGTCGCGCTCCGACACCTGCGCGTCGAAACGGTGCCGGTTGGACTCCAGGCCGGAGTGCACGGCATAATGCTTGGCGCAGGCGTGGGTCTTGAGGAAGCCTTCGGCCTCCCCCTCCCCCTGCAGGCCGCGCACCACGGCCATGCCGAGGCGGCCGGTCAGGAAGGGATCCTCGCCGTAGGTCTCCATGCCGCGCCCCCAGCGGGGATCGCGGAAAATGTTGATGTTCGGGGTCCAGAACGTCAGGCCCTGGTAGGACCTGACCTTGTCGGCCGTCTGCAGGTACTTGACGCGCGCCTCGTCGCTGGCGGCCGTGAAGACCTCCTCGATGAGCTCCTCGTCGAAGCTGGACGCCATGCCGATCGGCTGCGGGAACACGGTGGCGCTGCCGTTGCGGGCGATCCCGTGCAGGGCCTCGCTCCACCAGTTGTATTGCTTGATACCCAGGCGCGGGATGGCCGGGCTGGCGTGCATCGTCAGCGAGGCCTTCTCCTCGAGGGTCAGGCGGCCGAGCAGGTCGGCAGCCCGCTGCTCCGCCGGGAGTGTCTTGTCCTGATAGGGATACGGCTGCGCGCCGAGGGCGCCCGCCGCTGCAAGGAACAGGGCGGAAGAAAGAAGAAGTTTACAGGTCCGGTTCATAAAATTGGTTTGGATGATCGTAGAATTGTGTTTTGACAAAGATAATCATTTTTCGCACAAGCCGAAAAAAGCTTATATTTGTAGGAGACAACCAAAAACGGACCCTTGATGAAACGCATTCTCACCCTGTTGCTCAGCGCGGCGATAGCCTGCAGCTGCAGCACCCTGTCCAAGATTAACTGGGACTACAACCACCTGGCGAGCGCCGGCGGCAAGGCCATCACGGCCGCGATGATCTCGGACGAGCAGGTGACCGAACTCTGCCGCCAGTCCGTCGCCTACACCGACGCCCAGACGCCCCTCGCCCCCGCCAAATACCAGCAGCGCCTCGCCAAGATCATGCAGAACATCAAGCAGGTGGACGGCAAGCCGATCAACTACAAGGTATACCGTTCCAACGAAGTCAACGCCTGCGCCTACGGCGACGGCTCCGTGCGCGTCAACTCCGCACTGATGGACCTGATGGACGACGACGAGCTGCTCGCCGTGATCGGGCACGAACTCGGCCACGTGGCCAACAAAGACTCGATGAAGGCGATGAAGCGGGCCTACCTGGGCTCCGCCGCGCGCGAGGCCATCTTCGCCGCAGGCGGCTATGGCCAGCTGGCGGGCACCGTGCTCGGCGACATCTCCGAGGCCTACGTCAACGCCCAGTTCTCCCAGAAGCAGGAATCCAACGCCGACGAATACGGCTTCCAGTTCACGGTGGACCAGGGCCGCGACCCCTATAGCATGGCCCGCTCCCTGGAGAAGCTCAATTCCCTCTCCTCCGGCCAGCAGAGTTCCACGCTGGCGAAGATGTTCTCCTCCCATCCCGACAGCGCGCAGCGCGCCGCCAAGATGCGCAAGAAGGCCGACAAGCTCACCGGCAAGCAATAAAAAAATCCGCGTCTAATTGACGCGGATTTTTTGTCCGATGCTCAGCTTGTCGGGGTTGATCCCCGGGTTGAGCTTCTTGATCGCGGCGAGCGACTTGCCCTGCTTGCGGGCGATCGCGCCCAGGCTGTCGCCCTTCTTGACCGTATAGTAGCGGATGGCCGCCCGTTCGGCCGCAAGGCGCTTCTCCTCCTCGACGATCTTCTCGTCGGCGCCGTAGACGTCGTCCTCCTCGTCGAGCGACTCGGGGACGTAGCGCGAGCCGGCGTCGAGGTAGCTGCGGCGCAGCACGAAGACGTTCTTGCGCAGCTCGCCCTTCTCGTAGTCCGCGATCCACTCCGGATCGAAGGCATAGCCCTGGTAGCGCGTCTCGAAGTGGAGGTGCGGGCCGGTGGATCGGCCGGTGGAACCACCCAGGCCGATCTGGTCGCCCGCATGCACCCAGTCGCCCACCTCGACCTCTCTCTTCGAAAGATGGCCGTAGTAGGTCTCCAGGCCGTTCTCGTGGCGGATCACGACGAGGTTGCCATAGCCCTTGTTATACGTGGACACGCGCACGCGCCCGTCGAACGCCGCCACCACGGGCGTGCCCGTCCGGAGCGGCAGGTCCACGCCCTGATGGCGCCGCCCGTGGCGGTAGCCGAAGCGGGAGAAGACCTTGGTCGGGTTGGGGCACACGAACGTGCTCGCCGTGTCCACCAGGCAGATGCTGTTGCGCAGCGGAAGGCTGTCCAGCGTGGTCTTGAACGGATTGATGGCATTGGGGACCCAGTCCTTGACGAAGGTCTCGTCCCCCTCCATCTTCTTGAAATTCTTGATGTAGTACCAGGTGTGGTCGTCCCGCAGGACGAGCAGCAGCCGGCCGTCGTTGATGTCCAGCGTGTCCACGTCGACACCCTTGCCCTGCCTGAACTCGCCCGCCTCGGCGGAGAATCCGGCAGGGACGCGCAGCGTGTCGGCCGCCGAGGCTTCCCCGTCGGCCTGCGCGCGCAGGATGTTAGGAATCAGAAGGAAGGTCAGGAAAAGTACACGGAAACCTCTCATCGCACTACGAACGGATTGCGCCGAACTGCTCCACGAGCAGCCGGCAGGTCTGTTCTACTTTGTCCTGCAGCAGTGCTTCCGAACGCGCCTCGCAGATGAAGCGCAGATAAGGCTCCGTGTTGGAAGGGCGGATGTTGAACCACCAGTCGGCGAACTCGTAGCGGTAGCCGTCGAAGTCCATCTGCTTGAGCGGCTTCTCCTGCGCGGCGAAATGCGCGCACACGGCCTTCATCGCGCCCGGCTTGTCCTCGAGGCGGAAGTTGATCTCGCCCGAATTGCAGTAGCCCGCGATCTCGGCGATCTGCTCGCTGAAGGTCCGGCCCTCCTTCTTGAGGGCGGCCACGATGCGCAGCACGATCAGCGAAGCCAGCAGGCCGCTGTCGGAGTAGAAGAAATCCTTGAAATAATAATGGCCCGCCAGCTCGCCGCCCCACAGGCCGTCGATCTCGCGGAGCTTGGGCGCGGCGAACGCGCGGCCCACGCGCCAGGTATGCAGCTCGGCGCCGTATTTGGCGAGATACTCGCCCACCGCCTTGGAGCTGCGGATCTCCTGCAGTACGCGCGGCGCCTTCGCGCCCCGCTCGTCGCAGAAGTACTTCGCCATCATCGCGATCACCAGGTCCGGCGCCACGAACTGGGCCTTCTCGTCCACGAACATCACGCGGTCGGCGTCGCCGTCGTAGATCACGCCCACGTCGGCACCGGTCTTGCGGACCAGCTGCTGGAGCGGCTCCACGTTCTTGGCCACCAGCGGGTTCGGCTCGTGGTTGGGGAAACGGCCGTCGATCGTGTCGAAGAGATATTCCGGCTCCTCGCCGAACACCTCGTGCGCGAACAGGCACGACATGCCGTTGGACAGGTCAAATGCGATCTTGAGGCCGCTGTAGTCGGCCTTGTACTTCATCATGAAGTCGATATAATCCTTGTGGATGTCCTTCTCCCGCACGGTGCCGCGCTTCGCGGCCACCGGCGTCGGCCGGCCCTCCTCGATCCAGGCCTTGATCTGGCCCAGGCCCGTGTCCAGGGCCACCGGCAGGGCGTTCTCCCGGCTGACCTTCATGCCGTTGTACTCGGCAGGATTGTGGCTTGCGGTGATCTGCACGGAGGCCTTGAAGCCATAGTTCGCCGTGGCGAAATACACCATCGGCGTGCTGCTCAGCCCGATGTCCGCGACATCGGCGCCCGCGTCGCAGATGCCCTCCACGAGCGCGTCGTGGATCTCCTGTGACGACACGCGGCAGTCGCGTCCCACCAGCACCTCCTTGGCGCCCAGCAGTTCGGGAATGAAATAACCGACCTTATAGGCCGTCGTCCGGTCGAAATCCACTCCGTAGACTCCCCGGATATCATATGCGTGAAATGCTCCCATTGTATTGCGTGATTTTGCGGTTAGTAATAATAATCATTTGCAAATTTACGAAAATTATTTCATCAACTATTATGCCTCATCTCAACGTCTTTCCGTATCATTACGGCTCAATTTTTAACAAAAAAGGCATTTTACGGCTCAAATTTCTGGGAAATGAGCCGAAATAATGATAAATTTGAGCCGAAAACGGATAAACCATGACCCGAGAGAACGAAATACTCCAGTTCCTGCACTACCATCCGGACTCCTCCAGAAGCGAGATCGAATCCGGCATGAACCTCACGGAAAGCCCTGCCACCGTCAAGCGTATCCTTGCAGCGTTGACAGAGGCCGGATCTGTCATTGTTTCCGGCCAGGGGCGGGCCACACGTTACAACGTGTCTCCTCAAGCGCACGTGACAATGCCTTTGGACATTGATACCTATTTCCAGGAGGAGACCGATGAGCGGACCATTCAGACCACTTTCAACTTCGAGCTGATCAACAATATCCTTCCCAAGGTGAAACTTTTCACGGACGAAGAAGAAGATCTCCTCAATAACCTTCAAGCGCAATTCTCCCACAATCTGGAAGGAATAACCCCAACCGGGTACCGCAAAGAGATGGAGCGTTTGGGGATTGACCTCAGTTGGAAATCCTCCCAGATTGAAGGAAACACCTACTCTCTTCTGGAGACCGAAAAACTGCTGAAAGAAAAGCAGACCGCCTCCGGAAAGACCAAAGAAGAAGCCGTGATGCTCCTCAACCATAAAGATGCACTGGATTATGTCCTGGCAGATCCGGGATACATGAAGGAAATATCCACCTGGCGAATAGAGGAACTCCATGCGCTGCTTATCAAAGATCTGGACGTCGACAAAAGCATCCGCAAGCACCGCGTGGGCATCACCGGCACCAACTACTGCCCGTTGGATAACGAATACCAGATTCGTGAAGCCCTTGACGGCAGCTGCCGCCTGATCAATGAAAAGGAGAGCATTTTTGAGAAAGCCCTGCTGGCTTTGGTGCTGCTCTCCTATATCCAGGCATTTTCCGATGGCAACAAACGCACGGCCCGCATTACAAGCAACGCCATCCTGATTGCCAACAAGTATTGTCCCCTCTCCTTCCGCACGGTTGATTCCGTAGAATACAAAAAGGCAATGCTGATCTTCTACGAGCAGAACAACATCGCCGCTTTCAAGAAGATCTTTATCGACCAGTTTGCCTTTGCCGTTCGAACATACTTCTAACTTCTAAAACCGGTCAGGCTTCCCCTTGCCGCGCCTGCTCCAGATAGGACGTCAGCGCCGACTCGACGAAAGAGCGGCCCGTCGGGAGCGCCACCAGGATGTCCGCCCACAGATAGCCCTGGCGCGACACCTTCACATAGCCCGCAAACGGGCAGGTCCGCCCCAGGCGGTTGAATTGCCCGTACTCCGGCAACGCGACCTTCGGGATATAGCCCAGCACCTTGCCGTCCGCGCGGACGACCACCTGCGCATCCGGATCGTGCGGATTGTCCGGCTCCGGCTTCACGAAGCCGTTCACCGGCCCCACGTCCGCCAGCGTGCAGTGATAGCGCATCCCCGTGATCTCCGTATGCATCGTGTCCATGTCCGGGCCCACGCCCCAGCCGCACCCCTCGTCATACTCCAGCGACGACAGATACCCCCACGACAGCGACCGCTCCCGCCCCGTGGCGAACGGATCCACCGTCGGCGCCAGCGGCCGCGTCGGCCTTGCCGGCCTCGGCTGCGCCACCTTGGGCTGCGGCTCCGCCACCCTGGGCCTCGGCGCCGGTTCCAGCGGCCTCGGCGTCGGGCTCACCGGCTGCTCCGGCCTCTGCGGCGCTTGCGGCTGCGGCCTCGCCGGCGCCTGCGGCGCCTCCGGCCGCCAGCTCACCCGCGCCTGCGGCTTCCGCCGCTGCCCCTCCCCCTCCGGCCGGTCATGGAAGATCAGGTACAACGCAAAGACGATGACAGCTATGTAGATGACGTAGAACATACGCGCAGGACAATTATACCCTCAAATATTGCAGAATTTCGGGGTTCCTCAAAATCTTTTTGGGCATTTTCTACAATTTCCTCAAAATCTTTGAATCATTTTGTTGTCCATAAACAATAAAATTGTTGGATTTTAATTTTTATTGTCCATAAACAATAAAATTTCATTACCTTTGTACGAAAGAAACAATCTGCATTATGGATGTATTGACTAGACAACACTATGCCGACATTGTCGATTCCTGGATCGGCAAAGGGAACATCATCGCACTCGTCGGCTCCCGACGTGTGGGGAAAAGTTATGTTCTGAAGGACTTTATCCAACGCCACGAAAACGACGCGGATATCAATATCATCTATATTGACAAAGAGAAGAAGGACTTTAAAGATATCCGGAACAAGGATGACCTGGACGCGTTGATTGAGAAGAGCTTTATCAAGGGGAAGCATAATTGCATTCTCATTGATGAAGCGCAGGAGATATCTCAATTCGAGGATAGTGTCTGCAACTGGTACACGGAAGAGAATACCGACGTCCTCATTACCGGAAGCAATTCCAAGATGCTCTCCGGAGAATTGGCCACACGTCTTTCCGGTCGTCACGTAGAAATCCGGATTCATCCTCTTACATACTCCGAGTTCCTGCAGTTCCACAATCTTCAGGACAGTGATGCGAGCCTGATGACATATTTAAAATACGGCGGGCTCCCCGGCCTGAGGAAAGTCGGATTAGACAATGAGGAGCAAGTCTGGGCCTACTTGACCAGCGTCTTCAACACCATCATGCTCAAGGACATCATTGAGAGGCATGACATCCGCAATATCCCCTTCTTGAACAATCTCCTTGCCTTCTATGCCGACACCACCGGGAAACTGACTTCCGCCAACAGCATCTCCAAATATATGAGATCACAGGAAGAAAACGTTTCTCCCAACTTGGTCCTCTTGTATAGAGGGTTCTATGCTGAATCCTTCCTGATCGATACCGTCTCCCGTTATGACATTCATGGCAAGAAACTCTTCGAATCCAACGAGAAAGTCTACTGGGATGACCTGGGGCTCAGAAACCTCAAGGCGGAAGGAAGTCTGGATTCCTATATCGAGAAGGTGCTCGAAAATGCCGTGTACAAACACCTCTGTTTTCTAGGATATAAAGTACACGTAGGAGTCCTGAACGCCGGCGAAGTTGATTTCGTTTGTACCAAGCCCGGAAAGACTGTGTACGTTCAAGTGAGCTACGTCATTTCAGACGAGAACACCCGCCAGAGAGAATTCGGCCCACTTGAGAAGATTCGGGACAACCATCCGAAATTCGTCATCAGTGCCACACCACTCCTGGCGCAAAGGGATGAGAACGGCATCACGCATCTCTCCCTGAGGGAATTCCTGAAAGAAGGACTTTAGGCTTATCATGTTTTACAGATCTTTGCCACACCAAAACCACAACACTATGCCCACCACCAAACACCACTGGACCGAATTCTTCACCCGCAACGACGACGAGTCCCCCAAACGCCACTGGACCGAGTACCTCGACAACGACGCCGAGGCCAACGACCGCGACGACGACTGGGAATGGGACCGCCAGGACGACTTCGGCGATCCCTGGGACCAGGAAGCCCCAGTCTCCGACTAACCCTCCCCGCCCCGGGTGCCCAGCGGGCCGATTTTCACCCCGCGCCTCACCTTCCACATTACGAGTTTCCTTTGCGGACTCGTGAGTCCTTGTGCATCCAAAGACTTTGTATTTGTCGTGATTTACAAAGTTATGGAAGCCTTTGCTTTTTCCGGCTAGGATGTACATTTTACTTTACGAAAAAATGTCCATTTACCTTTGCCCAAAAATGTACAAACAAAGTTACTTATTACACCCGAGTTCTGACTGGCCCCGCCGCGCGCCGGGCGCAACAAAAGTGCAAGAAAACGAAGGAGTTATTTTTTCTTTCAAAAGAATAACTACCTTTGCAACAGATATTGACCTCACGCGAGAGATAAGCGCCTCGCATACGTTGAAAATACCAAACACAGAGTTCCTTTTCTATTCAAGGGGCTCTGTGTATTTTTTTAGTCTGACGGACGATGGTTTGACAGCCGCGCGAAAGCCGCTCCGACGCTCCACTGCTTACAAAACAAGCTATAAGTAAGAAGAGGAAGACTTTCTTACCTCCGAATCAACCGTTAAAGGGAAGCAGCTATGTGAGCCTGCTCAAAACCATACAAACACAACAGCACAAAAATAATTATACGATAATAATACAAAATTTGTTTGCTTTTTATTGCGAGCAATCGGAGGTCGAAAGAACGGTGGCAGTTTAAGTGAGAAAGTTTTCAACAAGGGTTGTGTGGCTGGAGAATAAATATAACTTTGCGGATGGGAAGGAAGAGTTCGTAAGAAAACCGCTGAAATTGCAGATAGTTAGGCAACATTATTTAGTCGATTATTGATTTAAACAATATAAGATATGCAGGACATAAAAAAGTATCCTCATTTTATTCCAGATAAGCCCATGGGGTTGGATTGCTTTGAAGGGCATTCACAGGAGTATTTGGCACATAGCATATGCGACTATATGCGACAGATGGATGCTAAGACTGATGGTGATGCAAAACCCGAGGAGAAGGCATATTCGAATATGCCCCGTATTATTGGAGTTGAAGGAAGTTGGGGTTCTGGCAAGTCCAACGTTGTTCACATGATCGGTCAGGAACTAGTAGGAGATGGCTACTATACTTTCACTTATGACGCATGGGGGCATCAGGAAGATTTGCAGCGCAGATCAATACTTGAAACGCTTACAGGAAAACTTATCAATGATAATATACTCCAGGGAAAGGTAACGATACAGATGCGCAATGGGAAGGAACGCACCGATACTTGGACAAACCAGTTGTCATTGCTGCTCTCAAACAAGACGACTACCATTAAGCACTCAATTCCCCTTCTTTCAAGTGCAGCAGTATGGGGAATATGTTTGGTTGCCGCATTTGCTGTTTTGTCTATCATATCAGGAATACTGCTTGACAAGGTGACTTGTTTCCCTGTATGGGCCGCAATCGTGATGGATATAGCTCCTATTATTGTGGGGGCTTTGTTGGCTATCGGTTTTCGCATAAAAGATGGAAATTGGGATAGGACATTAAAACTTATTAGCCAGCGTGAAGATGACACTATCGACGAGGAATACACAAGCAATGAAGAACCTTCGGTAGCTGAGTTTAAAAACTGGATGCAGGCTGTGTCTCAGTATTTGGGCGACACGAAGAAAAAGAAGTATAAGAAACTGATTATTGTTTTTGATAATATGGATCGCCTGCCTTCCGAAAAGGTAATGCAATTGTGGTCTTCAATCTATACCTTTTTTGCTGGAGGAGAGTTCGAGAATATCTGGACCATCATACCATATGACTATAAGCATCTGTGTGAGGCTATTTATGGCGATGGCGATGGCCACGAAGACAGTGAAAACGCGGAGCGAATCAAACAGTTTATTAGAAAGACATTCCCGTTGACTTATCATGTGCCTAAGCCTGTGATAACAGATTATCAAAAGTTGTTTTATACCTATTTTGAGCAAGCTTTTGGACCTGATGTACACGATAAGGAGCACATCAGCAAAGTGTTTATGCACTTAGAAGATAACCCGAATCCTCGTACCGTAATACGATTCGTTAATGAGTTAGTCGCTATGAGCTTGCAATGGCGCGAAGATAAATATCGTTTGCAGAATCAGGCGTTGTTTATACTGAAGAAGAATTTCTTGTTTCATGAGGACGACCACTTGGAGACGCGGCTTCTGAGCGATGAGTTGTTCGATAAGATTGCACCTTTCTATCCTGATCGAGAAAAAGTGCGGACTGAACTCTGTCAATATGCCTTTGGCTTGAAAGATGAAAATTTAGCTAATGAAATCCCTCTGCGAAACGAACTAAAGCGTCGTGTCGTGGCCGGAGAATCCATTGCAGACTATGTTGCGAACCCCAATTTCTTGCCTGTCTTAGAAAAAGTTCTGGATGATACGGACCAGGCTATACTTGATAATACCGTGGAGAGTATGGCCTCGTTAGATGCAGCAGAATTGACAAAGGAAGCAGAGGAAACAATTCGCAAGAAATGGGATTACCTCGCCAATATGAAGGCCGAGAGCAAATATGATAGTCATGAGTATGATGAAAACTTGACAAAAATTATTAAACATGCTACACATATACGCGTTATAAAGATGGCTCGCGCTTTTGCTAATGCTATGCAGCAGATAAAAGTAATAGATGGCGCCGATTACTACCATGCGCAAAATAAGCTACAAATGGCATTACACGAAGCAGAGGTTAAATTCAATGATGCTGACTGGTATAAACCCATAATTTGCGCTCCGGAAATTTTTGTGCAGTATGTAAGTGAAGCAAAAGAACAATATATACATTATGGGCTTACTGCTAATGTAAAAGCGCTAAACGAGTATCTTTTAAACGGAGCTATTAGTGGAAATGGTATAGTTGCAACAGTTATTGATTATATAAAGGACGACAAGAATTATAATTTGACTGATTTAGAGAAAGGATTGTCTAAGGCTATTAATGAGGACAGCATCCAACAGAATATCAATGTTGCAGCCTACATTCATAGGGTATTAGATAAAGAAGAAGGCATTTTAAAGGTGAGGTTTAAAGCTGAAACCGTTTCCGCATATCTCAACGGGAATCCAGCACCTTGGGCCGTTAAACTGCCAAAAGGATTAGAGGATGTCATAGCCATGTCATTAGCCGACGGCGAGGATGTAGATGAATTAGACGACAGCATGCTGCCCCGCATTTGCGATTGTATGGGACGTTATATAGAATATACCGAAGTACTGCAAAATTTAGGAGAACCGGGGAGCGCATTTCGTAAGCTTAATCTTTATTGTATTGAGAACCAAAAAGGCGAAATGCTGGATACCTACTATGCTGCCTATCATTTACAAGAAATTCAAGCTGCCCTTGGACTTGATATTTCGTTGTTGTTGAAACAGTTTAATCAATGGCCATCTATTAAGTGGGGAGATATAAACAAAGACAATGAGTATGTAAACGATGTAAAAAATTATGTCCATCAGTCTTTCTTTAGAGCCTATCTTGATTATCCTGGGGACTTCTCAAATAGCGTAATTGAGTTGGGGGTTGCGACATTAAAGTTGCAGGAATCCGGATTCTTGGTAAAACAAGGAACTTCCCAGTCAAACTACAGACCAGCAGCGGTATTGAACATTGATGACTACTGGAGAACCTTTGTGACGACATACCTTGGCACAGATTATTTAAAAGATGCAGGGAAACTTATTACAGACGAAGCTATCACGTTGTTGCGTTGGCTGTATGAACGCAATGAAGTGAAGGACCCGGAATTGCTCGATGCAATCCTGGAAAGAGCAGATGAAGCAACTCTTAAAACTCACCTTCACAACTTGATGAATCAACATCTTTTTAAGACAGACATTACTAAGGATAAATTCTTGTATTTTGGTAAGCTTCTGCCATCGCTTAGTGCTGATATGGATGCAAATACTGCCAGAGGCTTGATTCAGCATTTTATTAAACCAATCTATAAGGATACCGATTGCGCGGCTATCATTGTTGCATATAAAGACTTTTATATAGCCATTATGCGCTATGATACAGACATAGCCGCTTCAATTGCGAAGGAAATGGCTGGAATGGAAGATTACGCGTCCGTGAAGGATGTACTAAATGATATGATTCCCAAAGAAGAGAAGGAAAAAGAAGAGAAGGAAAAAGAATAGAAATAATGACTCGAGATATACGCCGATAAGCCAATTAATCGGCGGTAATGGATTGTCAACCTTAGGGATCCATCTAAGCACCAGATAGAGATTAGGGAGTGACTATAGGGTGATTATATATTATCCTTGCTAATCCCTTAAGAAGTGCTATGGGTTCCAGAAGTCCATGATGAAATACCAAGGGAAAAACGCATCAGCGAAGAATGACACTCCAATTCAAATGGTATTGAAAGGCTTATAACGCCAGAAGAAACCATAGGCAGATTTCTGCTTACCCTTCAACACGTTTGTGATATTGTCAATCCGAATAATATTGAAGGCCTCGCAGATTTCCGCCTTCGTCACATACTCGCGAACGATATTCCCATCCTTATCTATCTGCTGGATTATCTTTCCCTCTTTCCCTTCCCGAAGAATCTGGTCAGCATTCTCCTCAACAAATCGGCAGATTTCTTCTTCCCTTTCTTCTTTGTAAACAAAAGAAGCAAAATCCAAAGCTTCCTCCAGCCAGAAGAGGTCACCTCCGTCACGGAGTGAAAAGTCATCCGGGTTCAGTGTTTCGCGCAAAGCGTTGTCGAAGATATTATTTTGGAAAAGGCTTTCACGAATGAAAGCTTTTTCTTTTTCAGTCAGTGAAGCTTGATCACCTGCTTCAATCTTTTGTAAGACGGACTGAAAGCGAATGCTCGCTTCTGCCTCTAGCTTTTGCAGTTCTTCCCGAATTCTCTTTTGAAGGATAGCGCTATCCGGGCTATAAGTTGTGGCGATCTCCCTTTTGTTATATCCATATCGGGGATCGGTCGCGTTTGCCTCGACGATATATGCTGTCTCCTTACTATTCAGCAAATCCACGAGGGTTGTAACATCCTCTGCATCAACCACTTCAAGAATTTCCCATGTAGGTTCTCCTAGAGTTTGATACGCTTCCCAAAAGCCGGAATTGGCCGGTCCTGTCGAAGGATTCAAGTGCTCTTTATGACGAGCTCCCATCGGACGTCGAGTCTGTCCGATGTATATTTTCCCGTCAGGGAATGTGTATTTATAAATAAGCCCTTTCACTATCGATTATTCATTGCTACCCTCAAGCTGCAACGCCTCATCAATGGCAGCCTTAAGCCGGCCGTAAGGGACCTTCCCCCATTCGGGCGTTATCTTTCTGAGGCGGCCCAAAGATATCATGTTTTGATGGCCACACTCCTGGTTGATAACACTTGTGGACACGACATAGAACTCCCAGTGACTCATCTCAAAAGGGTCAGAGCTCTCAAAACTGTCGCCGAGATTCAGGCAAAACACATACACATCATTCTGCCGTTCCGGCACTTCTTTCTTTTCATTATGTTGGCCGACGGTTTCCGGAATTCCGAACCCGCGCTGCTTGGACACCTTGCCATCGCCCCGCCAGGAATGGAAATAGGCTGAAGCCTTGATCTCAACCCGTTTCCCCTTGTAAAAGATGTCGCATGTCGTCCAGCCATTCTTGTTATGGGGCAAATCGAGCCCCAATGCCTTGGCAACAAGAAACTCTGCCACCTCTTCTTGAGCATCCCAGAAGTTAGAGAACTGAAAACGCCAATAATCCAGCGCAGTAAATCCCATCGGTTTACCTCCATCGGTAAACGGTTTATTTGGATTCTGCAGGTCCACAGGTTTTCTGCTAAAGTCCATAGAGCGATCGAATTATTAACATATAGGAAGCCATCCGAGTCAATATAGGGCACGTTGCACTTTGATGTGTATACAACGAACCGAGTCTACCCCTCGATCCCAAAGAACCACAGCCCTTTCTTTGAACAAGTATTCATGATTGGATAATCGTCGGGGAATCGCCATGCGATTAGTTCACTAACGCTTGAATCACCGAAATGTCTAAGGTCACAACATTCTTTCACTTTTGTAGCTGTAATATCTCCTTTATTCAACAAGTTGTCCCAATGTGACCTAATATCATCAAGTTTATTCTCTTCGATGAATTTCGATGCGTGTCCATGCATATCTGTTCCTAGGCCGAAGCAATTGAATGTATCAAGTACCTGTCGAACTTCTTCTTTACTTAGAGCCATAATCCTTGATGGAGAAGTAAACTTCTTTACCAGTTTTGCATTTCTGACCCGCCTGAGTGCATGTTCCCGGTCCTGCTTGTAATGCTGTGACATCTCTTTGAAGTATTTTTTAATCAATGCCCGCTGAAAAGAGTTTTCTCGCCGCTGAACCTTTTTAAGATCTTTCGAGACACACGCCTCGCTTTCATGCTCAAGATAGTTGAAGAGATAATCCACTTCTTGAAGAAGTGTAAAACCATCGGAGACCATATCTCGGCATCGTCCAGTAACCTCCCTATAAGTTTTAGCAAAGTCTTTGTATATGGAACACCGTGCAAGATACTTATCCATCTTATCTGTCTCAGCAGAATATGCAGGCAAGTTCGTTAACCTATCATAGCCAACAGGCCCATCCTCAAACTCAATTTGAGATTGTTTCTTTCCTTTACGCCATGATTCTACGACCTCGGATTTCTTATTATCCCAAAGTGCCTTATAGAATGATTCCACTTCAACTAAACTAACGTCATCCGTCCCAATCTCGTACCTTTTACTGAATGCAGTCCCAGTAAGATTAGCCGACGAGACCAAGCACCAATCATCTACTATGTAAACCTTGGCGTGTAAACCCTTAAGGGATTTAATTGAGCGCGGATGGTTACTATTGAACTCGTCAAAGGTATCTTGACGTATAAAACCAGTTTCTATATCGGTGATGACCTTAAAGTCAATGTCACTTCTCCTCCAAGAGCCGCCTATAATACGCAATATGTCTTTTTCCCCTCCAATAAATGGAGAGCAAATCCAGATGCGATGTTCTGCATTATCACAATGCGCTCGAAGCGTCGAAGCAAGTGAGGAATAAGAATATACCATATGTCTGTTATTATTTGCTATTACAATAGGGTTATCATATCAACAGGGATGCGTGTATTTACACTGAGGATAATTGGAGCAACCATAGAATCGTCCATATCTCCCGTTACGAAGCACGAGATTGCCGCCGCAGCGGGGGCACTTACCTTTGGCTACAGCCGTATCGCGTCGAACTTGATTGTGCTTCACGCCGGAGACATGCTCTTTGCGCGCCGCCCTGTCAGTGACATTGTCCGCAATAAGTGTATTGTAGATTTCCATGGCCCGATCCTCGGTCAAATGGGTTTCCCGATGATGCCGGATATACGGAACAACATTCCTCCAATACATAACCGGAAGAGATTCATCCACCCTGAGCGAAGCCTGCCAGGAAAACGCTACGATGTTGTAGATCGGGACGGTTCCAGAACCGCCAACTAACCTTTCAATGGCTCTCACATGACCCTGATTCTGCCACAAAGGGTTCCGAAGTTTATACTTATTGCCGTAGATATTCTGCGTCCAAAACTCACTGTTTTCGCCACCATAAATCCATCCCTTGTAGTATTTCGTTTCAATGACAAAAATGCCGTAAACGGATACAACGACATGGTCAATCTGAGTACTGTGGCCATTGGATTGTATCAACAAATCGTTAATAACCTTGTAGTCTTTATCGGGAAGGAAAGACAACAATGCCGCCATCTTCTTCTCGCCACGCTTACCCTTCGAGCGTCGCCACCAAACGACAAGCACGACTATGGCGATAATAACCGCAAGCATTAAGATAAAACTCATTCCTATCGATTATTCCGGTTTTGACAATGAAAACAGCTTTTATTCAAATGGCGGGGTTTCATTAACAGAGAAAAGGTAATACTCGCCGTCAGCAGATAAAGTAACCCTCTTGACATAATACGTCTTATCTCCATCCACTTTAATGGTTAAAACGTAATCTGCCCCGTCTTCGCTGTCTATAAAATCGTCAAGATCTTCTTTCCGAAGAGGAATTTCATCCTTGATTGTCCTTCCACCAGAATCAACCGAAATTCCTGTCAATTTATTAATGCAGCCGGTAATCTTAATATCTGCATTTTCTTTCGCATCGGCAACGGAGGGGAGATGCTGCTTTAAATACTCTTGAAGGCCAGGATCACAGGCATAGACATAACAGCCTCTGATGCCCCGTTCCATCATTACCTTATATGCCCGAATGGTCAACTCTAGAAGTTCAGCTTTATTCTTCGTCTTAACGCCAGAATCATAAATGCTTTTCTTATTAATTTCGAAACCTCTGGTTGGACTGTATTTAATTTCAGGGCCAAAGATTACTCCAACATAGTTCAGGTCAAATCCTTGCACTGTGTGGACGCATCCAATCTCATCGCAATCGGCATCGAAAATAAAATTACCGTTTGCAACATTCCAAAAATAATCGTGTCCACCAATGTGAATATCCCATTTATTCTTTGGCAGAGTTTTGATTAAGCCCCGTTTCTTATTCTTGGTCTCCCACTTCCATCCGTAGCCCGCAACAACTCTGCTAAGACCACATTTCTTGGAATTTATGTCCGATACCATTTGACCCACATCGTCGTATACTCGTAAATCGTAACCCTTCCACGGGGGAAGAGGGGTACTGGATTTAATAGCGTCATCGAAAAGAGCCTCCAAGAATTCAACATATTGGTTGCCTGCCTTGCAGCGCATCTGCATCTTTAAAGAATATGTGCGTGAATATCTTTTTGAAGAGACAATTGCGCGGAAACTTTGGTGGATTATTGATTGGTGGCATCGAACCTTTTGATTCTTGTCATATACAAAAACGCAATTCTTCGTTTTTGCAACAATCCAATCCAACTCTGTTGGCGGGCATGTCATCCCCTTAGCATATGTGATACCCAATGCTTTATAGCAAGCGTCCTTGTAAGGATTTTTATTAGCCCCGAATTTATTAATGGTCCCTAGACGATGTGCCTCATCTACAAAAATAACATCAAACTTACCAGCATCGTTTGCAACCTCCGTAGCTGATTTCACAATATCAGGATCTCCACATACGGCTTTGATGACGGTCTTAAATGGTTTTAGTAGTTCGCTTAGCGGAACAACGTAAGCTACCTTTAGCCCCGAAGGACATGCTGCCTTGATCCTCGCGGCCCTCGCGGCATCTTTTTCCTTTCGTTCAAAATCAGAAATGGCAGAATCGCTGCTTTCGTCATCCAAGATTGGGACGGACGACGGTGACATAGCGTCGGGGGTGGAGCTGGGTAACGAAATAGAAATCTTTGAAAGCCGAACAAGTTCGGAAAGGACTTTAATCAAAACCACTGTTTTTCCCGTGCCGGCATAACCTTCAATAATAGCGTTAAATCTGGTTTTGTTTGAGAGTGAGTCGATCAGTTTATCTAAAATCTCATCACACACCTTGACCTGCTCCGAAGTTAACGCGGTGTAAGGTGAATACTTGAAAAGATTGCTGTTCCTAACATCTTCGAAAGAATCTTTCGCCATATTAACCACGGGAGAGCGGAGTATATCCCATATCTCCTTAAGGCTGGTATAATATGAGTCTCGTTGGAAATACTGATGCTGAGTCGATTGGCCATCATTTCTATTCTGTAGAATGTAATTAGAACCATCAGCTCCAAACATTCTAATTAACTCTTGTTCAATATCTAAGATGGCAGATTTATTGAATGTTTCATCAAAAACGATGTCAGCCTCATTTAGTTTGATCCTATCCGAGAAGTTTTTATTGGAAGATGAGAAATGCTCTTTCATTCTTCTGGATGCACTCGTCGATTCTCCAATATAAAGAAGTTTCTCGCGCGAACCGTCTGCAGTTCGATAATTCTCGTTATGAAGAAGGTATACAACTGGCCAGTTTTCACCCAGAGGTGTAGATTCTACACTTGAAATAAAAGCATTAAGATTAGCGGGGTTAATCTTAAAGCGCTTGATAGAGCGCTTTGTTAACGATGACAAGAAAGGCATATCCGTTTTATAGCTCGTTATACTTCTTAGCACTGCCCTTTGCTTTCTCTACCGGGTACTTTTCTGCGTTGCGATAGAGTTTCTCAAGCATAATCTGCTTGATATCCAGATTATACTTATCCGCCATCTGGAAGGCATAGTTCAAGACATCTGCTAACTCCTCGCGGATCTTTTCAGGTTTTGCCTCTTCCGGGGATTTCCAAAGAAAGCACTCCAGAAGTTCGTTTGCCTCCAGAGAAATAGCAATCGCGAGATCCTTCCCATTATGGAACTGATCCCAATCTCTTTCCTTATTGAAACGACGCAATTCGCCGAGAATTTCTTCTATCTCTGTCATGAATGTTGTGGTTACTACTGCTAATTCACCCAAATCTAATGAAAAAAGTACAAAATCCCTTGGTGGTGGGTCGATTATCAGCAAATGAGGTCACAGATGGATTTAGATCAAATTAATCACTGAACATCCGGATATAGAGTCTCTGGGAACCGAGGATTAAGCCAAAGGTCATAATCCCGACCAGCATAAAACGATTCGTAATCAACTCCCCCATCCTCATATACATCTCCAAAATAACCCTGCCAATATGGACAAGAACCTGAGAGATAATAAGAATCACAAGTTCTCGCTTTAAACTTGTCCATCAAACCTGTAATTAATGAGCCATTTAACCCTCGATTACAGTAGGGCTTTTTAGTTTTATCTAAACAATGAGCACAGCAATGACAATTTCGATATAATGAATTCTTATCTGATATCAACTCCACCGCCGAAAAACGATGTTTGGACCATCTTGCATCATAGGTGATCTCAAATACGGCATTCTCATCATGTGCGTCCGACATGGAGAATGCCTTCTTTTGGGACGTCTCTCCTGATTGATAAAAAGAAACCCGAATAAAAGGAGCAAGCTCAGGTTGATACTCTACCGCACAAGGGAAACGAGATTTATATTTATGTGCCGCGAAAAGTCTGTCCCGCCCACAACTCCCTTCTTTTAAATTATAAGACACCCCTCCGGTGATTACATCATCATCCTTCAAACGACGCAACTCTGAAACATCATTGATCCTGATTTCAAGTATTTGAATCCCAGAATTACGTTTTTCCAAGGTACATGGATGCCGAAAACACACCTCTAAAAAGAATGGAAGACGTGATGGATCAACGGAATTGGTCAACAATACATCTGGACGAAAACCAGCCCACTCCTCTTCAAGAGCTGCAGTATCATAATCCTCCTTCAAGTCAAAAGTGACCTTTTCAGGGGGGAGCATACAGATACTATAATCCCAACCTCGTAAAGTACACTGATCCCAATGCTCACACTTGACTGGACGTTCGTACTCCACAATCATTGGCTTTTCGGAGTAAAACCTGTCATATAGAAGGCGTTTCCCTACATAATGAATATACGATTCAGCATTACATTCATGATAATCTGAATGATAAAAATGCTTTGTCCTTTTCCCCCCAAGTCTTGGGCGCATCTCCCTTCCGCATTTTGGGCATCTATATGAATGATCATGGCGGTGAGCCACGTCTACAGACTCAATTGCGGTCAATACGCCGCCCTCATCCAGCGCAAAAGGATACTGAATCATATATAAGTTCTATAACTAATAAACCGGATGACTTTTGTTTTCTTATCTAAAAAATTCTGATTAGTTCCCCGCAGCACAGCATATCTTTCAACCTCTCTACCATCGCGATACATAGCCCTATCCTTCTTTCCGCAGGATAGGGTAATTCCTCCGTGATCGCAATCCGGTTGTTTTGCTGCAACCGGATGCTTTTGTTGCTCATGGATAATTACTTCTTGAGAGCCCGTATAATACGATCTTCTTGCACAAGGATGTCTCGAGACAACATCTGAAGCGTAAAACGATTAGAGCCTGTTTCTTTGACTGCGTGGTAGATGGCGGTAAGAGATCCTGCCTTAAGCAATGTGATAGGAAGCGTAAACTCATCACCGCAGTCAGCCACGAAATCTTCCGAGAAATCTGGCGCTACAATGATAATTTTATCCACATGAAAGTCATTCTTCTCCAAGAGCGAGGAATAAGACCGAACCTGTCTAGATATTGAGCTGAACTTGTTATAGCCACTTTCCTTAACAGTCTTACACTCCACCAGAACCACAGAGTTGTCTCCCGTACGGATGATGATATCCATCTTGTCCTTTTCCGTGTTCAACTTCTTCCGCAACTTCTCGTCGACATCTAATCCGAGTTGCGCTAGAATGTATTTCGTGACATCTTCAAACGTAGTCCCCAGATCTGCCTCTTGAATTGATATCCCGTTTTCTTTCAGAGCATTAATATTCCTGAATCCAATGTTCTCATAGTTCTCAACGAGCAAATCCTCCGTATCCTTGTACGCGGCAAGGATATTATCCACGACATTCCCGCGGGTCTTAATTTGCCTGGCATTGCATAGATCGACAAGGGTTTCGGGCGCGAATAACTCCAAGACATCCCTAGGCATAATATTAAAATCTGCCAGAAACTCGCCATGCATGACCTCTTCTTCCTGAAGCTGATATGCGGATCGAATTGTCTTACTTGCTCCTTTTACGAACTGATCGAGATCAAGAAGCAACCTCTCATACCCACCTGTAGAAATGCCAATCTTCTCATCGGCATATTGCTTTGCAAAGTAAGCGATTAAATTGTCGATCTTCTCATCGAGCGTTGCACCCTTAATAGCAGGAGTGATTTGCAGCCTTTCATCACATAATGCAGATATTGCCTTCTTCTTATCAATCATTTTGCTATCCGCCTTATGTATATCGTCTCTGAGCACGTCTGAGAAAGAAACACCGGAAGCGATAATCTGCTCAATCTTTTCATTGAGTGTAAGCTTATAATCTATTCCGTGCTTACGGCAAATCATATTGACCTGGGGCTCCTTTAATTGGAGAAGAACCCGGCGGAAATACTTGTCTGCCACTTCTCTTCCTCGAATCTTTCTGGCTAAAGAAACCACTTCATCAGCAACGTATATTACATTATTCTTTTTTGAGAGGAAGATAAGCCCTTTTTCCTTCAGTTCAGACACGACGTCATCAATGTTGCTCGCCTTCTTAATACCGAGAACAGCATACTTTATCATTGTCCGTTCGTCCAAGGACAACTCGAGAGCTTTTGCTAACTCATCCAGGATTGATTGTTCATCCGGTGTAATCTTTGGGGAGAAATTGGATGCGACATCATTAAAATATGCCGTCTTAAGGCAGGCTGCAAATATCTTGTAGTCTCTGACCCTGCTCTCCTCCATCGTCGGTTTCTCTGCATTCACATCTGCCTTGAAGGCTTCGATTGCTTTCTTCTGCTTCTTGATTTCGTCGTCATACAACTTGGCGAACCAGTCAAGTCTCATAATGCAGTTGCCATCACGAGTAATGATATTGAGCAAGATATCTAGCTGAGAGGCCACCTTGGAATAGTCCTCCATGATAAATTCCAGGTACCGATTGGCGAGAGCGTTAAAAGCTTGGGTAACCTGAACCGCATCTGCATTTTTCAAATTCGAGTCAGCACGGCTAAGGATTGCATCCAACTGAGGATTGTTCTTCTCTGCAGAAGACAGGTTGTTGATAATCTTCAGGAACTGCCCTTTCTCCAAGGAGTTCAATCTCTCAAGAATCTTTTCGAGTTTCATGGTGGCTATCTTTAGTGTTTGGTTTCGACTAATCACAAAGATAGTAAAATCTTAAAAACTCAATACTTATCGCTACCCAAATGACACATTTTGAAGGGAGCCTGACAGGAAATGGCGGGGGTTTCCGGAAGACGAGTTAGTCGGCAGGAATGGGAGACAGGCCAGGAAGTTAGGAGGAAGGCCCGGCCGGGTGGGCAATGGGGAAGGTCTGTTTTCAGGGGCGGGACCTTCCCCGGGGAATCTGCGTCTGGCGGTGCTCTGTGGCATTATCGGTGGGGAAGGTCTGCGGGGTAAAAATAGACCTTCCGCAAAAAGGGAAAGGGCATAGCGCCCGCCGGCGGGGTAGAATAAAAACCAGGAGGCCGAATGACCTCCTGTAAGCTTTGCCCCAAGACAACGTGGCGGAACTACTTCGAAAGCGAGGATTAAGCAGGCGGGGACTTCGCACGACCCTGAGTCCATCCGTATCACGATTTTATAATCTCGCTGCAAAGGTAATTCTATTTTTCTGATCTACAAGGCATTCCATAGGTTATATTGCCTTAGTTTTTGCGCCTGCACTCCCATCGGCGGGGTAGAATAAAAAATCAGGAGGTCGAATGACCTCCTGTTAGCTGTGCCCCAAGATGACGTGGCGGAATTACTTCAAGAGCGAGGGCCTCGCGGGCGGGGACTTTTGCACAACCCGATTACCCATCCGTATCACGGTTTTATAATCTCGCTGCAAAGTTAACTCTATTTTTCTAATCTACAAGGCATTCCACTGGTTATATTGCTTTCGGGTTTGGCGTCAGCCGGCGGGGAGGATGACAAAAGAAATGCCCGGCCGAAGCCGGGCAGGACATTTAGCTTACTTAATCTTGCTACTTGATCTTGGACTTGTAGTGCGTGCCGACTTTGCCGTGGGAGATGTTGGTGAGCTTCTTGGCGAGCATCTTGCGGCGGATGGGGGCGACGAGGTCGGTGAAGAGGACGCCGTCGAGGTGGGAGAACTCGTGCTCGATCATGCGGGCGGCGAACTTGTCGAAGGTCTCGGTGTGCTTCTCGAGGTTCTCGTCGTAGTACTCGACCTTGATGGACTCGGGACGGCGGACGTCAGCGTAGAGGCCGGGGACGCTGAGGCAGCCCTCGTTGTACTCACACATCGTCTCGCTCTCCTCGAGCACGACCGGGTTGATGAACGTGCGGCGGAAGCCCTTCAGATAAGGGTAGATGTCCGCCATGATGTCGCCGTTGACCACGGCCACACGCTGGCTCACGCCGATCTGCGGGGCGGCGAGGCCGCAGCCCTCAGAGCTGGCGAGCGTGTCCCAGAGGTCCTGGACGAGCGTGTCCAGGGCGGGCTTGTCATTCAGGTCGGCCGGAGCCGCGACCTTGCGCAGGACCTCCGAACCATATAGATAAATCGGTTGAATCATTTCTTCGTTCTGTCCATATAACTCTGCAGGATGATGGCGGCGCTGATCTTGTCGACAGAATTCTTGTCGCGGCGGTCGCTCTTCTTCATCCCCCCGTCGATCATCGCCCGGTGCGCCAGCACCGAAGTGAAACGCTCGTCCTCCAGCTCCACGGGCACCTCCGGGAACGCCTTCCGCAGGCGCTTCAAGAACACCTCCACATCCGCAGCCGCCTCCGCGGGGGCCCCGTTCAGGTTCAGCGGCCAGCCCACCACAAAACGGACAACCGTCTCGGAAGCCGCGTATTTTTGGAGATAATCTATTATCTTTGTAGCTGGAACGGTCTCGAGAGGAGATGCAAAGATGCCCAGCGGGTCGCTGACTGCGACACCGACCCGGGCTCTGCCGTAATCTATGCCTATCGTCCTGTTCATCACCGCAAATTTACGTCAAAAGTATGGGAAGACAAAATCCGGGGCGCATCCCGCAGAAATTCCGGCTGTCGCTCGTGGACAACGAGACCCACAACACGTTGCGCTCCATCCGCTTCGGCCGGGCGCAGCTCATCTACGGCATCATCACGGCCGTCCTGGCCCTCATGCTCATCGCATACCTCCTGTTCGCGTTCACGCCCCTGCGCACCACCATCCCGGGCTACCCCAACGCCCATTCGCGCCGGCAGGCCGTGGCCAACGCCATCAAGATCGACTCCCTGGAGAACGCCGTCTCCCGGTGGAACCTGTACGCCGAGAGCCTGAGCCGCGTGCTGACGGGAGAGGCCTCCATCGACCTCGACAGCCTCGTCCGCACCAGCACCGCCCGATACCTGTCCAATAAAGACCGCGCAGAGCTCGCGCGCCGCGACTCCGTCCTGCAGGAGACGGTGATTAAGGAGGAACAGTTCGGCGTGAGCACACGCGCCGAGCGCGACCTGCCCCTCGAGGGCATCCACTTCTTCACCCCGCTCAAGGGCGTGGTGGCCCGGGGCTACGACCGCGCCGTCTTCCCCGGCATCGACGTCAGCGCCCCCACGGGCACGGTCGTCAGCGCCGTGCTGGACGGCACCGTCATCTTCACCGGATGGGACGCCGAGCAGGGCTACATCATTCTCATCCAGCACCGCGACAACCTGTTGAGCATCTACACCAACAACCAGAAACTCCTCCGCAACTCCGGTGACGCCGTCAAGGCCGGCACCCCGATCGCCCTCGTGGGCGGGACCAGCCGCCAGGCGCAGACGGACCACCTCCACTTCGAGCTGTGGCAGAACGGCCAGAGCCTCGATCCTACACGATTCATCAGCTTCTAAGTGAAAAGAAAGATAGCCATCCTCGGATCCACGGGATCCATCGGCACCCAGACGCTGGACGTCATCCGCCAGCACCGCGACCTGTTCGAGGTCGTCCTCCTCTCCGCCCGCAGCAGCGTGGACCTGCTCACGCAGCAGGCCATCGAGTTTGACGCGGCCCACGTCGTCATCTGCGACGAATCCCGCTACCAGGCCCTCGCAGACGTCCTGCAGCCCCGCGGGACCAAAGTCTGGGCCGGCGTGGACAGCCTCTGCGACCTGGTCGGGATGGACGGCGTGGACATCGTCGTGGGCGCCATGGTCGGGTTCAGCGGCCTGCGGCCCACCCTGGCCGCCCTGCGGGCCGGCAAGGTGGTGGCCCTGGCCAACAAAGAGACCCTCGTGGCCGCCGGCTCCATCGTCACCCAGACCGCGCGCGAGCACGGCGGCGCCATCCTGCCGGTGGACTCCGAACACTCCGCCATCTTCCAGTGCCTGCTCTGCGCCGGCGACAACCCCGTGGAGCGCGTGCACCTGACGGCCTCCGGCGGGCCGTTCCGCACCTGGAACCGCCCGGACATCGCAGGCGCCAAGGCCGCCCAGGCCCTCAAGCACCCCAACTGGGACATGGGCGCCAAGGTCACCATCGACTCCGCCACGATGATGAACAAAGGCTTCGAAGTCATCGAAGCCAAATGGCTCTTCGACCTCGAGCCCGACCAGATCAACGTGGTCGTCCATCCCGAATCCGTCATCCACTCCATGGTCGAGTTCGTGGACGGCGCCGTGATCGCCCAGCTCGGCTGCCCCGACATGCGGGAACCGATCGGGTTCGCGCTCAGCTTCCCCCGCCGCCTGACCGTCGGCAACAAGAAGCTCGACTTCGCCACCCTCCGCGACCTGACCTTCGAGGCGCCCGACACCTCGCGCTTCCCCTGCCTGGCGCTGGCCTTCGAGGCCCTGCGCCGCGGCGGCAACGCGCCCTGCGCCCTCAACGCCGCCAACGAAGTGGCCGTCGCGGCCTACCTCAAAGACCTGATTTCCTTCTACGATATCGCCAAGATCGGCGAGCGGGCCCTTTCGGGCCTGAATTTTGTAGCTAACCCGTCGCTGGAAGACATCTTCGCGACCAACCGCGAAGTCGCCGCCATTGCCGATGGTTATATTCATTAAGACACTGCAAGTTATCCTCGCCCTGTCCGTGCTCATCATCATCCATGAGTTCGGCCATTTCCTGTGGGCGCGCCTGTTCAAGATCCGCGTCGAGAAGTTCTACCTGTTCTTCGACGTGGGCGGCAAGGCGCTCGCACGCTGGCACTGGGGCGAGACCGAGTTCGGCATCGGCTGGCTGCCCTTCGGCGGCTACTGCAAGATCGCCGGCATGATCGACGAATCCCTGGACCTGGAGCAGCTGAAGAAGGAGCCCCAGCCCTGGGAGTTCCGCACGCACCCGGCCTGGCAGCGCCTGCTGGTGATGGCCGGCGGCGTGATCAACAACTTCATCTTCGCCATCTTCGCCTACATCGCCATCATGGCCATCTGGGGCGACTCCTATATCGAGAACCGCGGCAACCGCATCTACGTGGACGAGCTCGCCTACGAGATGGGCTTCCGCAACGGCGACCAGATCCTCCGCTTCGACGACTACGAGCCGGAGGACTTCGGGATGCTGCAGGCCGACCTGGTGCGCCGCAACGTGCGCAAGGCCACGGTCCTGCGCGGCGGCGACACCCTCGACATCTACATCGACCAGTCCCGCATCGGCGACGTGCTCAGCGACCCGCTGATGTTCGACCTCGCCGTCCCCATCGTCGTGGACTCCGTGATGGCGGACGGCCTCAATGCCGGCTCGCAGCTGGCGCGCGGCGACCGCATCGTGGCCTACGACGGCCAGGGCGTCGAGTTCGTGCAGGACTCCCGCGCCCTGCTCGCCGACAAGCGCCTGCAGGAGGTGGACGCCTCGGTGGTCCGCGGCGCGGACACCCTCGGCCTCCCCGTGCGCGTGGACAGCACCGGCCGCATCGGCGTCCTCATGCAGATGCCCGGCATCAAGGTCCGGCACTACAACGTGCTGGAGGCCATTCCCGCCGGCTGGCGGGAGGCAGGCTCCTCCATCCGCGGCTACCTGGACGACCTCTCGCTGCTCGCGCGGCCGTCCACCGGCGCCTACAAGTCCGTGGGCAGCTTCATCGCCATCGGGCAGGTCTTCCCCGAGACCTGGGACTGGTTCCGCTTCCTGAACATCCTCGCCCTGCTGTCCATCATGCTGGCGGTGATGAACCTCCTGCCCATCCCGGGCCTGGACGGCGGACACATCCTGTTCACCCTGTATGAGATCGTCACCGGCCGCAAGCCGGGGCAGAAGTTCCTCGTGGCGGCGCAGCTGGTCGGGATGGCCCTCATCTTCGGCCTGATGATCCTGGCCTTCGGCAACGACATCGCAAGACTCATCCATTAGAAATATGAAAACGTACAAACTCCTCCTCTCCATGCTGGCCGCGGCCCTGTTGCTGCCGGCTTGCAAAGAAAGCAGCATCCTGCTTCCGAGCGTCAGCGGCAAGGCTGGCGAGATCATCGTCGTGATGGAGAAATCCGACTGGGAGAACACCCTGGGCAACGACGTGCGCGAGGTGCTCGGCTGCGACACGCCATGGCTGGCGCAGCAGGAGCCGCTCTTCAGCATCGTCAACGTCTCCCCTTCCACGTTCGTGGACCTGTTCAAGGTGCACCGCAACATCTTCCTCTTCCAGGTGGGTCCGCAGGTCGACACGGTCGGCCTCTTCTTCCGCCACGACATGTGGGCGGCCCCGCAGTGCGTCATCCAGCTGAGCGCTCCCACCGCCGCACAGGCCTCCGAGCTGCTCAAGGAGAAGGCCTCGACGATCATCAACTCCGTCGAAACGGCCGAGCGCGACCGCGTGATCCGCAACACCTACAGATATGAGGAGGGTCCCATCTTCCAGCAGCTGGTCGGGCTGTTCGGCGGCGCGCCGCACTTCCCCGTCGGCTACAAGATCCGCAAGGCGTCCGAAAACTTCGCCTGGATCGCCGACGACAAGGCGGTCTATCAGGACGTCTTCATCTACCGCTATCCGGTCGAGGACGATCCCTTCACCCTGGACAAGATCGTCGCCCACCGCAACGAAGTCCTCAAGGAGAACGTCCCGGGCATGCTCGAAGGCTCTTTCATGACCACCAGCGAGTTCTTCACGCCCAAGCTCGAATACCTCAAGTACCGCGGACGCGACCTCGCGCAGGTGCGCGGCATGTGGGAGGTCCAGAACGACTTCATGGGCGGCCCGTTCGTGTCCCACTCCTTCTACAGCCCGGACGGCAAGGAGATTTTCGTGGCGGAATCCTGGGTGTACGCACCGCAGGAAGACAAACGCAACTTCCTCCGTCAGGTCGAGGCGCTTCTCTACTCCTGGGAGTGGAAAAAGCAGGAACCGGCGGAAGAAAATGCGACAAATTAGTTTGTCATATCCAAAAAGTTTTCTATCTTTGCAGTCCCAATTTGGCGCATAACGCATTGGGATGAGTTTGGTGGGTTCGTATAACGGCTAGTACTCAAGATTTTCATTCTTGCAATAGGAGTTCGATTCTCCTACCCACTACCAAATATTAAAAATAACAACAATGGCAAATACAGCATCCGCAAAGAAGGCCGATCGCCAGAACGATAGGCACAGATTGCATAATCGTTATTATGCAAAGACCACCCGCAACGCTATCCGCGACATCCGCAACACCACCGACAAGGCTACGGCCGAGGCCAACGCCCCCAAGGTGTACGCGATGATCGACAAGCTCGCCAAGATTGGCCTGATCCACAAGAACAAGGCCTCCAACCTCAAGAGCGGCATTGCGGTTTACATCAACAAGCTTGCTTAAAAGCAATTTTTGTTGTACTTTTGCAATCCTTTTCCGGCACACGCCGGGATTGACAACACTGAATAAATTCGAAGTTCATCTTCGAAAATCGGGATGTAGCGCAGTTGGCTAGCGCACTACGTTCGGGACGTAGGGGTCGTCTGTTCGAGTCAGATCATCCCGACAAGGGGAAGCGGAAACGTTTCCCCTTTTTCGTTTGTATGAAAAGAATCTTCATCATACTGGCTGCTGCCGTGACCGCGTGCACGACGGCGCCCCGGGGCCTCCAGGAGGCGGAACGCCTGCTGGAGGAGGCCCCTGACAGCAGCCTGGCCGTGCTGGAGCGCATCGCTCCGGCCAGCCTGCGTGGCCGGAGCCAGCGCGCGGCCTACACCCTGCTGCACGCCCGCGCGGAAGAGGCCTGCTTCGGGTTCATCCCGTCCGAGGAGACGGCTGCGCTCGAGGAGGCCGCCGAGTACTACGAGGCGGCCGGCGACGCCCCGCAGCGCGTCGCGGCCTGGTACCGCCTCGGGCGGCTCCAGGCGGCCGACGGGGCGCTCTCCCGTGCCATCGTGTCCTTCGAGAAGGCCCTGGCCGCGGCCCGGGAAGCAAAGGACATCGAAGCCGAAGGCGACGTCCGCCGCGAGCTGGCCTACACCTACAACGCCTCCCTCCAGCACGTCGCCGCCGCCCGGGAGCTCTACGCCTCCTGGCAGGCCTACGACCGCGCCGGCGAGGCGGGCAAGGGCCGCCGCGTCCTGTTGGAATACGGCCAGGCGTGGTACAACTTCGAGCGCTACGACGAGGCGGAGGAGATCTTCCGGGCCGTCCTGTCTGAGGCCGTCGCCGCCGCCGACACCCTGACGCAGGTCCGCTGCCTGCAGTCCTACGCCGCCCTGGCGCTGGAGAAGACGCCCGCAGACCCCGACCTGGCCCGCGAGATGCTCGGCCGCGTGCAGGACGACCTGCTCTATCCGCTCAGCTCCGCAGACTGGGGCGTGCTCGCCTACGCCGCGTCGCTGCAGGGACGCGACGCCGAGGCACAGCGCTGCCTCGCCCACTCCCGGGCCCGCATGGAGACGGTCGGCGACCGCAACCGGCTCCGCTTCCGGCAGTACCAGGTGGACGCGCGCGCCGGCCGGACGGCCGAGGCGCTGAAGGCCCTGGAGGACGTGACCGCCTACGGCAACGAGGAGGACGTGTCCGCGCTGCGGAGCGCTGTGTCGCTGGCGCGCGAAGACTATCTGCAGGGGCGGCGCGCGCTCTCCGAGGAGCGCCTGCGCGCCACCCGGATGGGCATCTGGGCGCTGCTGATGCTGGCCATCGGCGTGGCGAGCACCCTGCTGTGGTTCCTGCGCGCGCGCCGCATCGAGGCCGCCAGGGCGCTCGCCGAGGAGAAGGCCGAGACCGAGCGCTACATCGGCATCGCCGAGGAGCTGCAGGCCCGCCTGTCCGACACGGCCCGGCAGCTGAAGCAGACCGCCAGCGGCAAGAACGAGATACTGGAGCGGCTCTGCGAACAATACTACATCTTCGAGGGGACGGACAAGCTGCAGGGCAACCTGCTCAAGGAGGCGCGGCAGGCCATCGAGGGCCTGCGCGACGACCCCAAGGTCCACGCGCGGCTCGAGCAGGCCGTGGACGCCGCCCACGACGGCGCGGCGTCCAAGCTCCGCGCCCAGCTGCCCGGCTGCAAGGAAGACGACGTCCGGCTGTTCGTGCTGGCCGCCTCCGGCTTCAGCCGCACGGCCATGGCCACGCTCCTGGACAAGGAGAAGGGCGTGGTCAACAACCGCCTCTGGCGGCTCAAGGGCCGCATCGCGGACTCCGGCGCCCCTGACAAGGAGCTCCTGGCAGGCTGTTTGGACTGATTTTCAACACATTGATAATCAAATAGTTACAATCCGCGAGATTTTCTTGCGGATTGTTGGTTTATAACACACTCATTATCAGGCAGATACGGATAGCCCGCGAGATTTTTTACACGCGCGAAAATTTGGAAAACGGGCGCAGGAGGCCATAACTTTGCATCGGACACTTAAAACGAAAAGTTATGGAAACCAAGAAAAATCCCAAAGTCGCTCTCGACAACAAGCGCGTCATTTTCCTGGAGATCGGCCTGATCTTCTCCCTGGTCGCCGTGCTCGGCGCATTCTCCTATTCCTCTTCCATCCGGAAAGCGCCGGTCCTGCAGGCGGACGCCGGCGACATCCCGGAGATGGAGATCATCCCCATCATCCAGGAGACGCCGCCGGAGCCCCCGAAACTGCCCGAAATCCCCGTCTTCTCCGACGTGCTGGATATCGTGGACAATGACATCAAGACCGTCGACGTCCTCACCCTCGAGAGTGACGAGCTCGACGTGGTGCCGATCCGCGACTACATCGAAGAGATCAAGGATGAGGTCATGGACGAGGACATCCCGTTCGTTCGGGTGGAGCAGAAGCCGACCTTCCAGGGCGGCGACGCCAAGGAATTCAGCCGCTGGGTCGCCCAGCACCTCGAATACCCCGAGATGGCCCGGGAAATGGCTCTCGCCGGCTGCGTCGTACTGGAGTTCACGGTCCGCAAGGACGGCAGGATCGCCAACATCAAGGTGCTCCGCAGCGTGGACCCGATCCTGGACAAAGAAGCGGTCCGCGTGGTGACCAGCTCCCCGCTCTGGGAGCCAGGCAGACAAGGCGCACGTCCCGTGAACGTGACTTACCAGTTCCCGGTAATCTTCCAGCTGCGCTAGGATCTATTTCCGCCCGCGGCGGTTGAGTTCGGCCTGGAATGCCTGCGCGTTGCGGTTGTGCTCGGCCAGGGTCTTGGCGAATACGTGCGTACCGGAGAAGTCGGCGTTGGCACAGAAGTAAAGGTTGCCCGCGCCCCAGGTGCCGCCGAAGTCAGGATTCAGGACAGCATCAAGCGCAGCGCGCGTAGGCACGCAGATGGGTCCCGGGGGCAGGCCGGTGTGCTTGTAGGTGTTGTAGTCCGAGTCCACCTCCAGGTGCTTGAGCAGGATGCGGTTGAGCTTGTAGTCGTAGCAGAACGCTATCGTGGGGTCGGCCTGCAGCGGCATCCCGATCTTGAGGCGGTTCAGGTACACGCCCGCGATCCGGGGCATCTCGGCCTCGTTGTTGGACTCGGCCTTGACGATCGAGGCCAGCACGGAGACCTGCTGGCGGGTCAGCCGCAGGGCCTTCGCCTTCGCGTCCCGCTCCGCGGTCCAGAAGGCGTCCCACGCGGCTTTCTGCCTGTCGAAGACGTCCACCATCGAGGCCGTCCAGTAGATATCGTAGGTGTCGGGGGTAAGCAGCGAGAAGACGTTGCGCGGCGTGAAGCCGTAGTCGGCGAGCAGCCGCTCGTCGTCGAGCGCCCGGTGCACGGTCGCGGAGTCCAGCAGCAGCTGGCTCGCGATCTTGGCGGCGATGTTGCCCTTGACGCGGAGATTGCCCGTCAGGGAGAGCCGCACGGGGCTCTGCCAGCCGTTGTTGAGCATCCGCGCCACGTACACGCTCGCGTCGCCCGGCGACACGGTGTAGTGGCCGGGCGTCAGGTACTCAGCCACCCGCTTGGCCTTGAAGCTGCGCTCCAGGCTCGCGCGGTTGCGCACCTTCGCCTTGTCGGCGATCTCCTCGAGCACCTTGTTGGCCTCGGCGCCCGGATAGACATAAATCTCGGCCTGCTGGCGGAAATTGGGCAGCTTGTTGTCCCGCAACCAGCTGTAACCGTATGCCCCCGCAATCGCCAGGACAAGCAGCATCAAGAGGAAGAATAGCGTTTTTCTCATACCGAGGGGCAAAGATACCGAATTTTGTTCAATTGTCTCTCCATTTGTCCGCAGCTCTTGCGCATCTGCCGGGATTTGCGTAAATTTGAAGAAGTAACACTAGAACGGCCACGTCCCCCACCACACACGACGCGCCACCGACCTATTCATACGCCCCGTCATGAATGCAAAACTTCTTCTTCATTCTATTCCATTGTCAGGGGATATTGTGTCTGATAGAGTCCCAAACCTCTATACTAATAACCACTTTTATTCCTTTAATCCCCAATCTGTATGACAACAAATTGTTTGTTTAGGCGGCTCTTCGCGGTGTTCGCCGGCGTCCTGCTGGCTGCCGCGACGCTCTCCGCGCAGAACAAGACCGTCACGGGTGTCGTCCTGGACGAAACCGGCCAGGGCGTCATCGGCGCCGGCGTCATGATCAAGGGCACCGCCAACGGTGTCGCCACGGATCTTGACGGAAAATTCCAGATTTCCTGCCCGCCGGGCACCGTGCTGGTCATCACCAGCATCGGTTTCCAGGCGGCCGAGGTCCCCGTCGGTGACAAGACGCAGCTGACGGTGCGACTCGAACTGGACCGCGAGCTCATCGACGACGTGGTCGTCATCGGCTACGGCACCACGCGCGCCAAGAACTTCACCGGCTCCGTGGACGTGCTGAAGACCAGCGAGACGCCGGTCGCCAACCTCGGCCTCAACACCGTCTCCGACATGATGCGCGGCCGCCTGTCCGGCGTCGTGATGGGCGCCGAGTCCGCCACGGTCGGCGGCAACGCCAGCGTCCGCGTGCGCGGCCGCCGCTCCATCAACTCCACCAGTTCCTCCCCGCTGCTCGTGGTCAACGGCGTGATCTTCACCGGCCACCTGGAGGACATCGACCAGAACGCCATCGAGTCCATCAGCGTCCTCAAGGACGCGACCTCGCTGGCCGCCTACGGCTCCAAGGCCGCCAACGGCGTGATCATGATCACGCTCAAGAAGGGCCAGGAGGGCAAGCCGCTGATCAATTTCTCCACTTCCCATCAGTTCACCACGCCGTCCTACCGCCAGCGCTACCTCTCTCCCGAGAACTACATCAAGTACCGCAACGCCCGCAACGGCGTGGACGACCTCACCAACACGGACTGGATGTCCTTCCTCGAGAAGGCCAACTACGAGAAGGGCAGGACCACGGACTGGTATGACCTGACCACCCGCACCGGCTACACGCAGAACTACAACCTGAGTTTCTCGGGCCGCACCCAGAACTCCAACTATTATGTCGCGCTCGGCCGCTCCGACCAGCAGGGCATCGCCGTGGGCAACAATTTCGCCCGCAACAACGTCTCGATGAACCTCAGCTCCCACATCACGGAGAACATCGAGATCGGCGCCAACATGGCGTTCACCAACTCCATGGACAACTCCGTCTCCGTCAATACGCAGTCCAAGAACTCCCCGTACATGGAGCCTTACCTGCCGGACGGCAAGACGCTCCGCTACTACGTCGAGGGCGTCAACGCCTCCTCCACCAACCCGCTGTGGAGAGAGGGCCGCGAGAAGGACAACCGCCGCTTCAACCTCAACCTGGGCGGCTACCTGAGCGTCAACATCCCCTGGGTCAAGGGACTCAACCTGCGGATGAACGCCTCCTACACCAAGATCAGCTCCAAGAACTACAGCTTCACGCACGAGAACAACACCGTGACGCTGCTCGCCAACGACGTGGAAGGCCTGGGACAGACCTCCCAGTACTACAACCTGGCCACCGCCAACGGCTCGATCAGCAACTCGCTGGGCGAGAACTGGGTCATCGACGCCATCCTCACCTACTCCCGCACCTTCGGGCAGCACTACGTCAACGGCTCGCTGGTCTACACGCGCGACAGCGCCGAGAGCACCGGCGACAGCATGAGCGGCCAGGGCTTCACCGCCGCCGGCAACACGCTCACAGGCTGGTACGGCCTGGGCAACGCCGACACCAAGGTCGTCAACAACCCCACCTACTCGCTCCACACGGACGTCGGCTACCTCGCCCGCGTGATCTATTCCTACAAGGACACCTACCACTTCAACGCCTCCTTCCGCCGGGACGGTTCCTCCGTGTTCGGTGCGGAGCACAAATGGGGCAATTTCCCCGCCTTCGGCGGCGCCTGGACCATCACCAACGAGGACTTCATGAAGGGCGTCAAGTGGCTGGATTTCCTCAAGCTGAAGCTCTCCTGGGGCAAGAACGGCGCCCAGACGCTCTCGCCGTACGGCACCCTGTCCACCATCGCGGTGGCCAAGGGCGGCGGCATCCCCAACTACTACGGCGGCACCATCCACTGGGGCCAGAAGCTCTCCACCCTCGGCAACCCGACCCTGGCCTGGCAGACCACCACGTCCTGGAACGGCGGCTTCGAGGCTGACTTCCTGAAGGGACGCATCCACATCGACGTGAACGCCTACGTCTCCAAGACCACCGACCAGATCTTCGACCGCAACATCCCGGTCATGACCGCGGGCATCACCACCCAGAAGGCCACGATGGGCCGCGTGGACAACAAGGGCCTCGAGTTCAACCTCAACACCGTCAACGTCAAGAATTCCGCCCTCACCTGGACCTCCGACTGGGTGTTCACCCTCAACCGCAACAAGATCGTCGACCTCTACGGCGACGGGCAGGACGACCTGACCAAGAGCCTGTTCATCGGCAAGCCGATCAACACCCTGTTCGGCTACCGCCACGACGGCATCTTCCAGGAAGGCACCTATGCCGGACGTCCCATCTTCCTGACCGCGACTGGCGAGCAGACGCCCAACCCGGGTCCGGAAGACCGTACGATCCTCGGCTACACCGACGAGAACTTCCGCCTGTCCTGGGCCAACACCGTGCGCTGGGGCAACTGGCAGTTCTACATGCTCATCCAGGGCATCTTCTCCGGCGGCGGCTACGGCCTGGCCGACAACACGTTCGCCTATGTGACCTTCGACACCACGGCCGCCTGCACCGCCTTCGACATCCCGTTCTGGACCAAGCAGGAGCCCAACAACACCTACCCCGCCCCGAACGTGAGCGAGAGCAAGTACGCCGTCTACAATCCCTACGGGCACATCCGCCTGCAGGACCTGTCCGTCTCCTACAACCTCAGCAAATGGGCCGGCAAGATCGGCATCAAGAGCGCCCGCCTCACCCTCTCCGGCCGCAACCTCCTGTACATCGCCCCGAAGTGGATGCTGAGCGACCCGGAGAACCGCAGCGGCTATGGCATCGGCATCCCGCGTGCCGTCACCGTGGGCCTCAACATCTCCCTTTAGTCCAAGAACCTTTTAGCTTGTATACGATATGAAAACACATAGAATCATCGTTGCCGTCCTGGCAGGCCTGACAGCCGTCTCCTGCATCACGGACAAGGCATTCCTGGAGGAGAAACCGCGGGCCCAGCTCACCATCGCCAACGGTTACAATACCAGCGACCAGGTGCTCAACACCCTGCTGACCGGCTACTTCGAGTTCGAGGAGCTGTACTTCCCCAACGCCATGGGACAGGGCATCGCCTACAATACGTCCACGGGCACGGACATGACCGACAACAAGTTCCAGCTGGGCGCCAGCTCCCACATGAGCAACTTCACGGCGGCCTGGTCGGCCACTTCCGACCTGCCCAAGAGCCTCTGGGACAAGTTCTACAAGATCATCTCCTACGCCAACCTCTCCCTGAGCAAGCTCGACGCCGTCGAGTGGACCAGCGAGGCGGAGAAGGCGCGCATCGGGGGCGAAGCGCGGTTCCTGCGCGGCCTTTCCTACCTGCGCCTGGGCGAGCTGTTCGGCGGCGTGCCGATGGTCCTCGAATACACGGAGACCCCGAACTACGCCTATGAGCGCGCCACCCGCACGGAGACCTATTCCGCCGCCATCGACGACCTGGAGGCGGCCTACGAGGCGCTCCCCTGGAACGTGAGCGCCGAATACGGCCGCGCCGGCAAGGGCGCCGCAGGCATGTATCTCGCCGAGGCCCTGCTGGCGCGTGGCGTGGAAAACGGCGACAACAAGGGCGACTTCGACCGGGCGGCCACATATGCCCAGGAAGTCATCGCCCACCATCCGCTGATGACGGCGCGTTTCGGCGCCCGCCTGCCGGATGCGACCGGCTCCAACTACGGCATTCCCAACGCTGATCCGGACGGCAACGTGATCTCCGACCTGTTCGCCGCTCCGAACATCATCAGCCCGGCCAATACCGAGGCCATCTGGATCATGGTTTCCGCCCCGGATTATTCGACCTTCGCGGCCAACGGCGGCAGCTTCTTCAACCCGACTCCCGGCGGACGCCGCTGCAACACGCTGGGCTTCAGCCCGGCCCTGCAGGACTACACCTGGGCGGACACGTATAAGGAAGAAGGCGCCGCGGCTGGCCCCTGGAAGGCCTTTTCCGCCAAATACGGCGGCGAGATGAGCCCGGCCAGCCACGGCGGCACGGGCTGGGCCCAGAGCACGCCGACCTGGTATGCTTCCTACACGATGTGGGACGACGAGCATGACAACGGCTCCGCCGGAGAGGATCTCCGCTACATCGAGGACGTCACCGTCAAGACGGAGTTCCTCTGCTGCGACGAGCACCATTCGCTCTACGAGCAGAAGGTGGGATGGAACCACATCGACCACTCCACGCCGGAGCTGTCGGGCATCTTCTTCCCGATCTGGTACAAGGAGACACCGTTCGACCTGTGGGACTACGACCCCAACGACCCGGGATTCAGCTGGCTGGGCAAGTACATCAACTTCTACCGGTCCAAGTATGCCGCCCGCACGGCCGAGGTCTATTTCCTGCTGGCCGAGGCGAAGCTCCGCGGCGGTGACGCCGCAGCTGCGGCGGATGCCGTCAATGTCGTCCGCGCCCGCGCCAACGCCAGGCCGTTCAGCACCGTCACCCTGGACACCATCCTGGACGAGCGCGGCCGCGAACTGCTCTACGAGGAGTTCCGCTGGGCGACCTTCCTGCGGATGAAGCCGGCGGAGTGGAAGCCGCGCATCTACAACTACGGCATGTACTCCGCCCGTCCCGGCGCGACCGTCTATCCCGAGATCCGCCGCTGGGCCGAGGATTCCGGAGACATCAAGTTCGATCTCTTCCCGATTCCGCAGACCTACATCGACCTCAACACCGGTTCCGACGGTCTCTACCAGAACGAAGGCTGGAAGAAATAAAACCGGCCCCGATACATAACGACAAGAAGAGGGCGGCCCTGCTGGGTCGCCCTCTTTGACTGTGTCGCGGAGCATTAAATCTCCACTTCGGCCTGCTGGCGGATGTCGTCGGACGCGGCGCCGAGCAGGAGCTGCAGCTTGCCGTGCTCGAGGTCCCAGGCATTCGTGTCGACGTTCCAGTAGCGGAGGTCCTTAAGCGGGATCTCCAGCGTGACGGTCTTCTTCTGGCCGGCCTTGAGGCTCACGCGGGCGAAGGCCTTGAGTTCCTTGGCGGGCCACTCCACCTGGCTGTCCACGCGGTGCACGTAAAGCTGCACGACCTCGTCTGCGGCCATCTGGCCTTCGTTGGTCAGGTCGAAGCTGACCTTGACGGACTTCTCGGAAGCGGTGGCCTTCATCTCGCCATAGCCGAAGGTGACATAGGAGAGGCCGTGGCCGAAGGCGTACATCGGCTTGATCTCCTTGGTGTCGAACCAGCGGTAGCCCACGAGGAAGCCCTCGGTATACTTGGACACCGGCTTGGGCATCGCGTCGATGAGCGCCTGGCGCTCGGCCGCGCTCATCTTGAGCACGTCGGCGCGGAACATCAGCGTGAAGAGGTCGCCGCCCTGGGCCTTGTCGGGGAAGTTGCCCAGCGCATACGCCGGGGAATCCTCCAGCTTCGCCGGGAACGTGAACGGCAGCTTGCCGGACGGCGCGATGTCGCCGAAGAGCACTTCGGCGAGGGCCGTGCCGCCCTCGGTGCCGTTCCACCAGCCCTGGACGATGGCCGGGCTGACCGGCTCGAGTTCGCGCAGGTCGGTCGGGCCGCCGGAGACCAGCACGGTCACGAGGTTCCGGTTGGCCGCATAGAGGGCCTTCACGACTTCGTTCTGCCCGGCGGGCAGGTCGATGTTCTTGCGGTCGCTGCCCTCGGTCTCGATGTTCTTGTTGGTGCCGCCGAAGAAGATGACCACGTCGGCCTCCTGGGCGAGGCGGACGGCCTCGGCGAGCAGGGCCGGGTCGGCCGGCTCGTCGATGGCGGAAGCCTCGAGCGGGTCCTTGCTGGCGGCGGGAGGGCCCCAGCGGCGGCCCGGGAAGTTCTTGTAGCCCGGGGCGTAGAGGACTTCCACGCCGGCGCCGGCGCGTTTGCGGATGCCCTCGAGAGGCGTGACCTCATAGAGGGCCTTGACGCCCGCGCCCATGCCGCCGGACTGGGTTTTCAGGACGGCGTTCTGGCCGATCACGGCAATCTTCTTGACACCGGCCTGCAGCGGGAGCACGGCGCCTTCGTTCTTCAGGAGGACGATGGACTTCTCGGCCACCGCCTTCGCAATCTGCTGGCACTCCGGCTGGGAGGTCATCTTCGTGTTGGCGACATCCTCCGGCACCGGCTCGACGGCGAAGCGGACGCGCAGGATCTGGCGGACCTTCTCGTCCACGAGGGCCTCGGTCAGGGCGCCGGTGGCGATCGAGTCGATCACCGGCTTGCCGAGGTAGTTGTCGCCCGTCATCTGGACATTGAGGCCGTGGAGCATGGCGCCCATCGTGCTGTGGGTGCCGCCCCAGTCGGACACGGTCATGCCCTTGAAGCCCCATTCGCCGCGCAGGATCTCGTTGAGCAGGTGCTCGTTCTCCGAGCAATAGTCGCCGTTGACCTTGTTGTAGGCGGGCATCACGCTCATCGCGCCGCCCTCGACGACCGCGCGCTCGAACGGCTTGAGGTAGATCTCGCGCAGGGTGCGCTCGTCCACCTGCGCGTCCACGCTGGCGCGGTTGGTCTCCTGGTTGTTGACGGCGAAGTGCTTGATGCACACGGCCGTGCCCTGGTCCTGCACACCTTCGGTGTAGCGGAGCGCGAGGGCGGCCGAGAGGATCGGGTCTTCGCTGAGGTATTCATACGTGCGGCCGCCGACGGGCAGGCGCTGGATGTTGACGGCCGGGCCGAGGATGACATCCTTGCCGCGCAGGCGGGCCTCGATGCCCATGCCCTTGCCGTAGGCGTAAGCCAGCTCCTCGGACCAGGTCGCCGCAAGGGCGGAGCCGGTCGGGAAGAAAGTCGCGGAGTCGAGGGTCCAGCCCGCGGACTGGAAGCCATTGGGCACGCCTTCCTCGCGGATGCCGAACGGGCCGTCGGCGTAGCGGATGTCGGCGATGCCGAGGCGCTCCACGCCGGCGGAGGACATGTTGGTCTTGCTGTGGAGCATGTTGACCTTCTCCTCGAGGGTCATCTGCGCGATGATCGCGTCGATCTTCTTGTCATTGGCGGCCAGCCGGTCCTGTGCGGACTTCGGCACCGTCGCACACGCGGCCAGGCAGACGCCCGCGGCCGCGATGGTCAGGATTCTCTTGAACATATAGTTGCAGTTATGGTTTTTCATCCTATTTGAACAGCAGCGGGGCGAAGGTGTTCAGGTAGAGGCGCCAGTTGGACCAGACGTGGCCGCCGTCGGACACGTAGAAGATGTGGTCCAGGCCCTGCTCGGTGAGCGTCTTGTCAAGCGCCTTGGAGCCCTCGAAAAGGAAGTCCGTGTCGCCGCAGGCCAGAAAGTAGAGCTTCACGCCGGCCTTCTTGAGGCGGGCGACCTGCTCGGGCGTGGCCTGTCCGGCCGCGGAGAGCGGGCAGATGTAGTCGAAGAGTTCCGGATAGAGGATGGAGGCGGCGATGGTGTGGCCGCCGCCCATCGACAGGCCCGCGATGGCGCGCGAAGAGGGCTTCGCGACGGCGCGGAAATTCTTCTCGACGAACGGGACGATTTCCTCGCAGAGGCTGCGCACGTAGGCGTTCTGGTTCTCGGGGGCACGCCAGTCGAGCTGCTTCTCCGGGATGCCGAGGGTGCGGGCGGCCTGCTGGCCGGGGTTGCCGTTGGGCATCACCACGATCATCGGCTCGGCGAGGCCCTTCTCGATGAGGTTGTCCAGGATCTGGGCCGTGCGGCCCATCGAGATCCAGGCCTCCTCGTCGCCGCCGGCGCCGTGCAGCAGGTACAGGACGGGATATTTCTTCTTCGGATTGGCTTCGTAGCCGTACGGGGTATAGACGGTCAGGCGGCGGCTGTAGCCGAGCAGCTTGCTGTCGTACCAGGGATGGCTCACGGTGCCGTGCTTCGTGGCCTCGCCGTAGTTCTCGCTGCGCTCGCCGGGCACGGTGAGCATCGGGAGGTAGCGGGTGCCGTCACGCTGCACATAGACATTCTGCGGATCGTTGACGGTCACGCCATCCACGATGAAGTTGTAGGTGTAGATCTCTGCCGGCGGCAGAGGGAGCTTGACGGACCAGACGAAGTCCGCGCCGCGCGTCATGTCGACCGTGTCGCCCCAGGGATTGGGCATCCAGGAGCCGGAAAGCTTGACGACGGTGGCGTAGTCGGCCTTCAGGCGGAAGGTCACGCTGTCGCCCTGGATCTCCGGGGAGATCACCGGGGCGGGGCCGCCCATGCGGAAGTTGGCGAGCTCCTGCGCGTGCAGGGCGCCAGACAGCACGAGGGCTGCCGAGAGGATAGTAACGATTCTTTTCATTGGTTATTGTTTGAAGAGTAAGGGGACAAATTCGCTCAGATAAATCCGCCAGTTTCTCCAGATGTGGCCGCCGTCGGTCTCCATGTAGGTGTAGGGATAGCCGGCCGCGTCGAGCTTGGCGCGGAACGCGTTGTTGGACTCGATCAGGAAGTCGGTGCTGCCGATGCCGATCCAGAGCAGCGCGGGCTTCCTGGAGAAGTAGCGGGCCAGCTTGGCGTCCACGTCCGCATAGATCTCCTTGTGCGCGGCGGTCTGCTCGGAGCCCGTGCCGATGGCGGCGGAGAACATGCCGGAGTAGTTGAACAGGTCCGGGTTGTTGAGCGTGATGTAGAGCGTGTGGAAACCGCCCATGGACAGGCCGCAGATGGCGCGGGACTGCTTCTTCGCAATGGTGCGGTAGCGGCTGTCGATGAACTTGACGACCTCCGGGAAGGAAGTCTCGAAGGTGCCCTCCATCGTCTGCGGCAGGTCCATCGTCGGGCGGGTGTAGCCGGTGGAGTTCTCCAGCGGGGCGGCCTCCTGGGAGATGTTGCCGTTGGTGAAGACCACGATCATCGGCCGGGCCTCGCCGCGGGCGATGAGGTTGTCGAGGATCTGCGTGGCGCGGCCCTGCGTGACCCAGGCGTCCTCGTCGCCGCCGATGCCGTGCAGCACGTAGAGGACGGGATAGCGGGTCTTGGAATTCTCATAGCCGGCCGGGGTGTAGACCGTCAGGCGACGGTCGAAACCGGCCGTGGCGCTGGGATACCAGACCTTGGACACGGTCCCGTGCGGGACGCGGTGCACCGCGTAGAGGTCGGAGCGCTCCCCCGCCTGCGGGACCAGCAGCACGCTGGTCAGCGAGGCGATGTCGCGGTTGACGAAGACGTTGTTGGGGTCGATCACCTGGTTGCCGTCCACGGTGAAGGTGTAGGTATACATCTCGGGGGCCACGGCGAAGGGCGTGGTGTATTCCCACACGCCGCCCGGGCCTTCGCGCAGCTCGGCCACGCCGGGCGCGTCGTAGGCCATCTTCCGGCCGTCCATCTCGAACTCGAGGTGCTGGACGGGCAGGAAATCGCCGGACAGCGTGACCTTGACGGCCTTGGGGGCCTGGTAGCGGAAGGTCACGGTCCCGTCGGCGTTGATGACGGGGGATTCGATACTGCGGGAGTCGTAGAGCGCCTGCTGGGCGGATGCGGTCAGGCCGAGCAGGATGGCAGACAGGAGGATAAGGATTCTTTTCATCTTAGATGTGGTTGTTCTACAAATATAAGAAAACGTTTCACATTTTATCTTATCTTTGTAAGACACGCTTCGCAGAAAACCATATAACTAGTTAACCAATCATATGATGAAGAAATCCCTCTTGTTATTCGCTGCCGCCGGCTGCGCCCTGAGCGCCGCCGCACAGCCCCAACTGACAAAAGACAACATCGACGAGGTGCTCGCCGCCATGACCCTCCAGGAGAAGGCCACGCTGCTGGTCGGCTCCGGCTGGGGCAGCATGGCCGCCGGCTCGATGACGGCCTCCAACGAGGTGCTCGTGTCCGGCGCCGCCGGCACCACGCGCGCCATCCCGCGCCTCGGCATCCCGCAGACCGTCCTCGCCGACGGCCCTGCCGGCATCCGCATCAACCCGACCCGTCCCGGCACCAGCCAGACCTTCTACGCCACCGGTTTCCCCGTGGGCACGGTGCTCGCCTCCACCTTCAACACCCCGCTCGTCGAGGAGCTCACCACCGCGATGGGTGAGGAGGTCCGCGAATACGGCGCCGACGTGCTGCTCGCCCCGGGACAGAACCTCCACCGCAACCCGCTCTGCGGCCGCAACTTCGAGTATTTCTCCGAGGATCCGCTCCTGTCCGGCAAGACCGCTGCCGCCTATGTGCGCGGCATCCAGTCCAACGGCGTGGGCGTGAGCGCCAAGCATTTCGCCTTCAACGACCAGGAGACCAACCGCATGGAGGACGACGCCGTGGTCAATCCCCGCGCCGCCCGCGAGCTCTATCTCAAGGGCTTCGAGATCATGGTCAAGGAGTCCGATCCCTGGACCGTCATGTCCTCCTACAACAAGGTCAACGGTTCCTACACCCAGCAGAGCTACGACCTGCTCACCACCATCCTGCGCGACGAGTGGGGCTTCAAGGGCATCGTGATGACCGACTGGGGCAACAAGAACGGCACCGCCAAGGCCGTCAAGGCCGGCAACGACCTGATGGAGCCCGGCATGGAGAATGAGATCGAGCGCATCGTCAAGGGCGTGAACGACGGCACCATCCCCATGGCCGACGTGGACCGCAACGTCCGCCGCATGCTCGAGTACATCGTCCGCACCCCGCGTTTCCAGGGCTATAAGTATTCCAACAAGCCGCAGCTCGAGGCCCACGGCAAGCTCGTCCGCAAGGCCGCGGCCGAAGGACTCGTCCTGCTCGAGAACAACGGCGTGCTGCCGCTCAAGGGCGTGAAGAAGGTCGCCCTTTACGGTGTCGGTTCCTACGACTTCATCGCCGGCGGCACCGGCTCCGGCAACGTCAACAAGGCCTACGTCCGCAACGTCGCAGAGGGCCTGCGGGCCAACGGCCTGGAGCCCGACGCCGACATCGAGACCTGGTACAGCCAGTATATCGCCCTGGAGAAGACCAAGGCCAGGAACAACGCCGCCGGCGCGTCCGCCATCCTCCTCGGCGACGCCGTCATCCCCGAGATGGCCGTCGGCCGCGGCTTTATCGAGAAGAAGCTCCCCGCCACCGACATCGCGGTGCTGACCATTTCCCGCAACGCGGGTGAGGGCGGCGACCGCCGTGCCGTGGACGGCGACTGGTCGCTGACCGGCGCCGAGCGCGAGATGATGCAGACCCTCGCCGACGTCTACCACGCCGCGGGCAAGCAGCTCGTCGTGGTGCTCAACGTGGGCGGCGCGGTCGAGACCGCTTCCTGGAAGCACATCCCCGACGCCGTGCTGCTGGCCTGGACGCCCGGCCAGGAAGGCGGCTACACCGTGGCCGACGTCCTCTGCGGCGCCTCCTACCCTTCCGGCAAGCTCCCGATGACCTTCCCGGTCAACTATTTTGACATCCCGTCTTCCTACAACTTCCCGTACAACTACACCGGCGGCAACTCCTTCAACCCGTTCCCGGCTTCGGACGACGACGAAGACGCCGCGGCCCTCGCCGCCGCCTTCGGCTACTCGATCCGCAAGCAGCCCAACGTGGACGAGACGCAGTACAAGGAAGGCATCTGGGTGGGCTACCGCTACTTCCAGACCGCCGGCAAGGCCGTCTCCTACCCCTTCGGCTACGGCCTCGGCTACACGACCTTCGCCTACTCCAAGCCGGTCGTCAAGGTGGCCAAGGACGGCACCGTGACCGCCAGCGTCACCGTGCGCAACACCGGCTCCGCCGCAGGCAAGGAGGCCGTCCAGCTCTACATCTCCGCCCCTGAGGCCGGTCTCGTCAAGCCCGCCTACGAGCTCAAGGCCTTCGCCAAGACCCGCGAGCTGCAGCCCGGCGAGTCCGAGACCCTCACGATGACGGTCGACGCCTACACGCTCGCCTCCTTCAACGAGGCCGCCAGCGCCTGGGAGACCGCCGCCGGCGCCTACACGGCCCGCTTCGGCGCCTCCGCCGCGGACATCCGCTGCACCGCCCCCTTCAAGCTCGCCAAGGCCCAGTCCTGGCCCGTCCACCCGGTCCTCCTCCCCAAGACCCCCGTCCAGGAGATCACCGTGAAATAAGCGCGGAACGCCCGTGCAACAAACCACGGCTCCCCCCCCCTAAATAATCTCCAAGCAGATTATTCACTATTCCCAACAACCGCCCGGCAGTCCCCTGCCGGGCTTTTTCGTCCCTCCCATACATCCCCCTCTTCTTTCCCAATCATTTCCTTCCCGGGCACGTTTGACCCCCTTTTTGTGCCCGGCAACCCCGACTTTTTCTCTCCCGGGCAGCTACCGCTCTTGCCGGCAACGGGCACTCCGTCCGAGAGCTCTAACTCTCGGACGGAGATCGCCCGTAACCGCCGGACGCGATGTCCGGCGGTGGTGCCAAATCCTGCCCAGCCTCACCAGGCTCGTTCGTTTTTCATAAACATCACATCATCAATACCTTGCGCGAACTGACTGGTTCATTTTTCACCCCGTCACTTTCCTTAAGCACCTATCCACAAACAACTTACGAAAAACACCCACCAACCCTTCCCGGGCAGCTGCCGCTTTTCCCAGCCTCTTTCTTCTACATAATGGGAACGGGCCGTTTTTGTAAGTGGCTGTTAGCGTGGCGATTGTGATTTTGCTTTGGGGAAATTTCCCCTAAGCAAAATTGGAAGTCATTGACAATCAACGATATGCAAAAACGGGATGCTACGGAGACGGTGGGGGCAGGGAGGATGGTGGGGATAGTGAGGACAGTGGGGGCAGGCAGGGCGGGAAACTAGAGCTTGCGGAGGATGATGGTGTCGCCGGGGCGGATGGGCGCGGCGCCGCGGAAGGCGTTGTAGAGCTGCAGTTTCTTGAGCTGGATGCCGAACATCTGAGAGATGTCCCAGAGGGTCAGGCCCTCCTGGTCGACCTCGTAGAGTCCGTAGCCGGGCTCGGCCTCGGGCTTCTTGCGCTCCAGGTAGACCACCATGCCGGAATGCAGGGGGACGGGCGCGGTCAGGTCGTTGAAACTGAGGAGCTTCTTCAGGGAGAGGTGGTTGTCCTCCGCCAGGGAGGCCCAGGTCTCGCCCTCGATCGCGCGCACGTAGCGCACGCCGTTCATCTCATAGAACGCGCGCGACAGCGAGATGCTCACGCTCTCCTTGTAGGCCGGAAGGCCGGCGGTCTCGTCCGCCGCATCGTCTGCCGCCTCTTCGCTGTGCCCGGCGCGGACCGCGTGCTCGCGGACAGGCTCCGGGGCGGGCGCATCGCTGGCGGCGGGTGCCTCGGCGGCGGGCTCAGCCGCAGCCGCCTCCGCCACCGGCTCCGCAGCGGCCCCGGCGGGGAGGTCATCCTCCGTCATCGTGTCGAAGCGGTACAGCTGGAAATCCTCGATGAGGTTGATCAGCTTGGTGGCATAGCCCGGATCCGTGGCATAGCCGGCGCGGCGCAGGCCGCGCGCCCAGCCCTTGTAGTCGGTGGGGTCGAGCTCGAACAGGAACTGATACCGCTCGCGTCCGCGCAGGAAATCCGAATGGGCGCGGAAAGAGTCCTCCACCGTCCTGTAGACCCGGAAACACTCGTCCGCCTTGTCGTCGTCGTAGAAGAATTTCTCGCCCTTCCAGTCGCTGTGGCACTTCATGCCGAAGTGGTTGTTCGCCTTCGTGGCCAGCGGCGACAGGCCATAGCCGGACTCCAGCATGCCCTGCGCGAGCGTGATGCTCGCCGGCACGCCGGTGCGCTGCATCTCCAGCACCGCCAGGGCGGAATACTGGTCGATATAGGCCAGGCGCGGGTTTTTGCCGGCCCCGAGGGCCAGGCAGGCCGCGACCAGAAGGAAGAGGATCCGTTTCATCGGAGCAAAGATACTAAATTTCGAACACATCGCCGTCCTGGGCGGCGGTGGTCTCCGGGAAGATGTCCCGGCACTCCTGCACCAGCGCGTCGAAATCCGCGATGCGGGAAGAATAGTGCCCGATCACGAGCCGGGCGGCTTCCGCGTCGCGGGCGCACGCCGCCGCCTGCACCGTGGTGGAATGCCCGCGGTCGGCGGCCTTGTCCGCCATCTCGTGCGGGTAGGTCGCCTCGTGGTAGAGGAGGTCCACCCCGCGCACCCATTCCGCGAGCTGCGGGAAGGGAGCAGTGTCGGAGCAATACGCGTAGGATTTGGGATGGTAGGCAGGATTCTCCTGCCAATGGCGCTCGGTCACGATCTCGTCGAAGCGGTAGCCGTAGCACTCGATCTTGTGTTCGAGCGGAAAGGCGCTGACGGTCACCCACTTGGAAGTGTGGATCACCTGCAGCTCCTTGCAGTCCACCGGGGTGAACAGGATCTCATAGCTCTCGTGCTCGCCGAAGAAACTCCTGTAGAAGTTGATCACCGAACCGAGGGCGCGCGGGCCGTAGATGTGCAACGGGGCCGTGCGGCCGTACATCGTCATCGTGTTGAGCAGGCCGAAAAGGCCGAAAAGATGGTCGCCGTGGATATGGGAGATGAAGATGGCCTCTACCTTCAAAAATGCAAGGTGGGCGCGCCGCATCTGCTGCTGCGTGCCCTCCCCGCAATCCAAAAGGAACAAGCGCCCATGCACGGCAAGCATCTGGGCGCTTGGATTCCTATCAGAAATGGGCATGGCCGAAGCCGTGCCCATTATCGTGAGTGTAAAGATCATCTGGAATTACTCGCCTTTCTCGAGTTTCTCCTTCAGAGCTGCAAGAGCGTCGATGTCGCCAAGGGTAGTCTTCTCGACGTTGGAGTTGACCTTCTTGACGGCCTTCTTGGTGTTCTCGGCCTCGCTGGCAGCGGCGCGCTCCTTGACCTCCTGGTAGGTACGCAGGTGGCTGAGGAGGATGCGGCGGGTGGAGCGACGGAGCTCGATCACCTTGAACGGGAGGGTCTCGCCGGCGACGGCCTGCTTGCCGTCCTCCTTGACGAGCTCGCGGTTGAACGCGAAGCCCTCGGCGTCACCCTCGAGGGTGATGTTGGCGCCCTTGTCGGTCGTGGAGGCGATGGTTCCCTCGACGACGGAACCGACCGGGAACTTGGCCTCGATCTCATCCCAAGGGTTCGGGACAAGCTGCTTGTGGCCGAGGCTGAGCTTGTGGTTCTGCTCGTCGAAGTCGAGGATCTGGACGTCGATCACGTCGCCGGCGGCGACCACCTCGGACGGGTGCTTGATCTTGTTCCAGCTCAGGTCGCTGATGTGCACGAGGCCCTCGACACCGTCCTCCAGCTCGGCGAACACGCCGAAGTTGGTGATGTTGCGGACCGTAGCCTTCTGCTTGCTGCCGACAGGATATTTCTCGCGGATGCTCTCCCAGGGGTTCGGCATGAGCTGCTTCAGACCGAGGGAAATCTTGCGGGCCTCGCGGTCGATGGAAAGCACCTGGGCCTCCACCTCGTCACCGACCTTGAGGAACTCCTGAGCGGAGTGCAGGCGCGGGGACCAGGACATTTCGGACACGTGGACCAGACCCTCGACACCCGGCTCGATCTCGATGAACGCACCGTAGTCGGCGATGAGGATGACCTTGCCCTTGACCTTGTCGCCCTCCTTGATGTTGGCGTCGAGGTTGTCCCAGGGGTGCGGGGTGAGCTGCTTCAGACCGAGCGCGATGCGCTTCTGCTGCTCGTTGAAGTCCAGGACGACGACCTTGATCTTCTCGTCCAGGGAGACGACCTCCTCGGGGTGGTTGACACGGCCCCAGGAGAGATCGGTGATGTGGATGAGACCGTCCACGCCGCCGAGGTCCACGAACACGCCGTAGTTGGTGATGTTCTTGACCACGCCTTCGAGGATCTGGCCCTTCTCCAGCTTGCTGATGAGCTCGGCACGCTTGGCTTCCTGCTCGGCCTCGAGGAGCGCCTTGTGGGAAACGACGACGTTGCGGAACTCCTGGTTGATCTTGACGATCTTGCAGTCGATGTTCTGGTTGACGAACTGGTCGTAGTCGCGGATCGGCTTGATGTCGATCTGGCTGCCCGGCAGGAAGGCCTCGATGCCGAACACGTCGACGATCATACCGCCCTTCGTGCGGGTCTTGACGAAGCCCTTGACGATCTCGTCGTTCTCGAAAGCCTCGTTGACTCTATCCCAAGACTTGAGGGTACGGGCCTTGCGGTGGGAAAGCACCAGCTGGCCCTTCTTGTCCTCAGCGGACTCGACATACACTTCCACCTTGTCGCCGACCTTGATGTCGGGATCATAGCGGAACTCGGACACGGGGATGACGCCCTCGCTCTTGCCGCCGATGGTGACGACGACCTCGCGCTTGGTGACGGCGGTCACCTCGCCCTCGACCACGTCGTTCTCGACGACCTTGGAGAGGGTGGCGGCGTAAGCCTCCTCGATGGACTTCTTGTCGGTGTTGCCGTAGACATCACCGCCCTCGAAGGCATCCCAATCGAAGTCCTCCGGCTTCACGGATGCGTTCATCCGGATAGCGGAAGCCTTGGTTTCTTTTACTTCATTCTTAATTTCTTCCATGTTGTGAAATAAAAAACAAACTAGTAGTTAAACAATATTTACATCCCGCACGACCGGCAAAGCCGGAAAACGGGCCCGCAAAGTTAGCAAATATTTCTGATTTTCACTACCTTTGCATACCAGTTTTGCAAAAAATGTATTCTACCGAGAAATATCCTTCCCAGGTCCTCCAGGAGGCCGTCGAGGCCATCGGCTCGCTGCCGGGCGTCGGCTCGCGCAGCGCCCTGCGCCTCGCCCTGCACCTGCTGGGCCAGCCCGCCGACAGCGTCCACCGTTTCGCGGCCGCCATCAACCGCCTGGCCGACGACGTGCACTATTGCCATATCTGCCAGATGGTCGCGGACGCGGACACCTGCTCGATCTGCGCCGACCGCACGCGCGACGCCCGCACCATCTGCGTGGTGGAGAGCGTGCGCGATGTGATGAGCATCGAGGCCACGGGCCAGTACCGCGGCGTCTATCACGTCCTGGGCGGCATCATCTCCCCCATCGACGGCGTCGGCCCGTCCGACCTGCACATCCGGGAGCTGGTGGAGCGCATCGACCGCATCCACGAGGAGGACGCCGCCACGGCCGACCTGCCGGGCGGCGGCGACCTGCCCGCCGGCGAGCTCGAAGTCATCCTCGCGCTGAGCGGCGACGTGGAGGGCGAGACGACGGCGCTCTACATCTACCGGCAGATCGAGGGCAAGGGCGCGAAGGTCTCCACGCTGGCCCGCGGCCTCGGCTTCGGCGACGACCTCGAGTACGCCGACGCCCTCACGCTCGGCCGCTCGCTGACCGGCCGGCAGCCGTTCCGGCCCTGACGCCGGGGCGTGAACCAAAATCAAACGACTCCTCTCCAAAAATGGACGTCCGCACCTTCGCGGAGACGCCGGATGAAGGGAAGTTGAAAAGGAATTGAACCAAAAACGAAAAGACCCACGTGTCTTGTATACTGCCCCGCGGTGACTCCCGCGGGGTTTTTTCTGTTTGCGAAGTTTTGCCCTGTAATCAGTGACTTGCAATTGCATCGTTTTGAAAAAAGATTGAAAAAGAGCCCGGCCTTTATTTCATACTTTTGTCTGCACACAGATTAAGCGCACAACCAATCATTATAACCAACATTATTAAACCCATTTTTATGACAAGCAAACTCTTCCAGAGAGTGGCGGCCGTCGTCCTGATGTCCGTCATGTGCCTGATTGGGACGGCGGCCTTCGGCCAGAACCGCTCCATCAGCGGAACGGTTGTCGACGACACCAAGCTCCCCGTCATCGGAGCTTCGGTCATGGTCGTCGGGAACAATGCCATCGGAACTGTCACGGATGCCGACGGAGCTTTCTCCCTCAGCGTCCCCGCAGGCGCGAGCATCGTCGTCTCCTGCATCGGCTACAGTTCGCAGACCCTGCCCGTCGGGCAGGAAAGCGTGTTCAACATCGTCCTTAAAGAGGACGCCGAGTTCCTCGAGGAGACCGTCGTCATCGGCTACGGTACCCAGAAGAAGAAGCTCCTGACCGGCTCCACGATCAACATTTCCGGAGACGACATCCAGAAGCAGAACACCACCAACGCGCTCGGCGCCCTCTACAGCTCCGTGCCCGGCGTCAACATCGTGCAGTCCAGCGGTCTGCCGGGCGCTGAATACTCCATCACCGTCCGCGGCCTCGGTACCACCGGCTCCGCCAGCCCGCTCGTCGTCATCGACGGCGTCGCCGGCGGCCACCTGGAAGACCTCAGCCCCTCCGACATCGAATCCATCGACATCCTCAAGGATGCCGCCTCCGCCGCCATCTACGGCGCCCGCGCCGCCAACGGCGTCGTCCTCGTGACCACGCGCCAGGGCAAGACCGGCGAGAAGAAGGCGACCGTCACCTTCGACTCCTACATCGGTTTCCAGCAGCCCAACACCAACGGCGTGAAGGTCGTCTCCGCCTCGGACTACCTCGACCTCGTCGACCGCGAATACCTCGCCAAGGGCACCATCCGCGAGGGCCAGCACTACTATGACATCGACGCCTTGATGCCCAAGCAGAAGGAGTGGATGGAGAAAGGCCTGTGGAACGGTACCGACTGGTTCAACTCCTCCATCAACCACAATGCCCCGACCAACAACCTGTCGGTGGGCGTGAGCGGTGGCAGCGACGCTGTCCGCTACTCTTTCAGCTTCTCCAAGGCTTATCAGGAAGGCACCCTGGGCGTCCCCAAGCCCACTTACTACGACAGAACGACCGCCCGTGCCAACACGGAGTTCACCATCCTCAAGAAGAACAACCGCGACATCATCAAGGTCGGCGAGAACGTGACCGTCTCCCTGACGAGCTCCCGCGGCATGACCGTCGCCGGCCGCGGCGGCGATGTCCACAACATGCTCATCAAGTCCCCGCTCCTCCCGGCCTACGACCTGGACGGCTCGTTCTATACCTATCAGGACCAGCTCCGCGACAGCTGGTTCGTCAAGGACGACGAAGTCAACATCCTGGAGCAGCGCGACCTGGACGAGAAAGAGGGCAAGAACGTCCGCGTCCAGGGCAACGTCTACCTGGAGGTCAACCCGATCAAGGAGCTCAAGATCCGCTCCGCCTTCGGCTTCCGCGGCTACACGGAGTTCAAGCGCGAATACACGCCCGAGTATCAGCTCTCGGCCACGACCTACAGGGAATATGACACCGTGAAGGAGAGCGCCAGCATCTCCTCCAGCTGGACCTGGGAGACGACGGCCAACTACAAGAAGACCTTCGCCAACGACCATACCATCGAGGCCCTCCTCGGTACTTCCGTCGAGGCGAGGGGCTGGGGCATCAGCCTCGACGGCACCCGTTCCAATACCAGCCGCCACACCTGGGATTCCGCCAACCTCACCTACGTCGAGGGCGCCCTCACGGCCGACCAGCACGCCAGTATGGGCGGCGACAACACGGTCCCCTACAACGAACTCATTTCCGCCTTCGGCCGTATCAACTACAGCTACAAGGATAAATATATGGTTACGGTCATCGTCCGCCGCGACGGTTCCTGCAACTTCGACACGGATTACAGATGGGGCACCTACCCGTCCGTTTCCGCCGGCTGGATCGTTACTTCCGAGCCCTGGATGCGTCCTTTCAAGAACTGGCTCAACTACTTCAAGATCCGCGGAAGCTGGGGACAGAACGGTAACTGCCGCATCGACAACTTCCAGTACAACAGTACCATCTCGCTGAACGGCTTCTACGACTTCACCTACGACCAGCAGTCGCCCGTCATCGCCGCTTATCCGGACAACATCGCCACCAAAGACCTCACCTGGGAGACCTCCGAGCAGACGGCCATCGGCTTCGATTCCCGCTTCTTCAAGAGCCGCCTGGGCGTCATCTTCGACTGGTACGTCAAGGACACCAAGGACTGGCTGGTCACGCCGCCGGTTGCGGGTATCGAAGGCGCCAACGCTTCTTCCAAGAACGGCGGTGCCGTCCGCAACGCCGGCGTCGAGCTCAGCTTCACCTGGAACGACCAGATCGGCGACCTCCGCTACAACATCGGCCTCAACGGCTCCTACAACAAGAACACCGTCCTCTACATCAACAACAGCGACGGTATCATCCACGGTGACGCCAAGATCCTCTCCGAGAACGTGCGCAACGGCGACGGCTACCGCGCCGAGCCGGGCAAGCCGATCGGTTACTTCATCGGTATCGCCAGCGAGGGCATCTTCCAGAACCAGGCCCAGATCGACGCCTACAACGCCAAGGGCTACGCCTTCATGAACGGTTACGAGCAGGCCCAGCCGGGCGACGTGATCTGGATCGACCAGAACGGCGACGGCAAGTACGACGAGCTCGACTGCGTCGAGATCGGCAACCCGCATCCGGACTTCACGATGGGCTTCAACATCGGTCTCCAGTGGAAGGGCTTCGACCTCAGCATCAACGGTTCCGGCGCCTTCGGCCAGCAGGTGATGCAGAGCTACCGCCAGTTCGCCCAGCAGGACCTCGAAGGCTTCACCAACAACTTCGTCAACCGTCTGTGGACGGGCGAAGGCACCACCAACAAGTTCCCGCGCTTCTCCGACGGTTCGCACAACAACTTCAAGTGCAACGGTTACAACAGCGACATCTGGGCCCAGAACGCCGACTATGTCAAGATCCGCAACATCACCTTCGGCTATGACCTCAAGAAGGCCATCAAGAAGCTCCCGTTCCAGTCCTTCCGCGTCTTCGTGACCGGACAGAACCTCTTCACGATCACCGGATACGACGGCATGGATCCGGAAGTGGGCACCGGCGTCCCGCGTGTCAGCTGGACCTCCGGCATCGACACCGGTTACTATCCTTCCCCCAAGGTTTACATGGCCGGCGTCAGCATCAAATTCTAATCCCGCAAGAACATGAAAAAGATATTACTTTCCCTGGTTGCATGTCTGATGGTCTTCTCCGGTTGCGACAAGATCAACAGCCTGCTCGACACGACGAACTACAAGAAACCGGACACGTCCTCCTTCCCGCAGACCGAGAAGGACGCCGAGCAGCTGGTCAATTCGGCCTACTACTCGATGTTCACCTTCTATACCGGAAGCATCTTCCGCATCACCCTGTTCCGGCACATGATCGCCAGCGACGACCTCTACGGACACGGTTCCGAGTCCTCCACGGAGACTTCGGCCGCCGACCGTCTGCTCGAGATCTCCGGCGACGAGAACAACTCCACCTGGGGCAGCTATTATAAGGGTATCCACCGCTGCAACTACGCCCTCGAGGCCATCGAGGCGATGGACGACGCCCTCTTCACGGGTGACAACAAGAACTGGTACCTGGGCCAGGCGCACTTCATGCGCGCCTTCTTCCTCTGGATCATGGCCGACCGGCACGAGACCTTCCCGCTGACGCTTTCCTTCCACGTGGAGAATACGCCCAACGCTACCGTGGACGAGATCTACGCGGCCATCGCCGACGACCTGCTCAAGGCCATCGAGCTCATCCCCGCGAGATACGGTTATTCCCGGGAGAACAACCAGGCCGGCCGTGCGACGAAGTATGCCGCCGAGGCGCTCCTGGGCCGCGTGTGGCTGTTCTACACGGGCTTCTACAAGAAGGACAGCATGGCCGGCATCACCAAATCCCAGGTGATCAGCTACCTGGAGGACTGCGCCAACACCAGCGTCTCCCATTTCGACCTGGAGGACGACCCGCGCGAGATCTGGGGCTACACCAACGAGTACTCCAGCGGCCTCGCCTACGGCGCCGACTTCGACACCTACGTCAGCCGCGAAGGCCTCCGCTGGGTGGGCAACCACAGCAAGGAGACCGTCTGGGGCGTCCACTTCCCGTTCAACACCCCGACCAACACCCAGGCTTACAACCGCCTCGGCGAGTGGCTCGGCATGCGCAACGCCGCCAAGACGACCAACAAGGACATCTATCCTTATTCCGCCGAGTCCAACGGCAATGCCTCCGTCAACCCCAACATGGTCAAGGAGTGGTATGAGGATCCGGACTACGGCCCGGCCGACAAGCGCTTCTACGGCTCCTTCCTGGCCACCAACCAGGCTTCCATCGAGAAGGCTTATCCCTGGTTCAAGGACGGCTACGTGGAACTCCCCAACTTCAAGGGCGACAACAACAAGGAGGTCGAGCGTACGCTCTTCTATCCCAAGAAGTACGTCATGACCGCCTGCTACACCGACGGCAGCAAGACCAGCATGTACAAGAACTTCTTCCATGCCATCAACAGCGCCATCAGCAACAGCAAGAGCGGCAACAAGAACGACGCCATCTACATCCGCTTCGCGGACGTGCTCCTGATGCTCGACGAGCTGAAGGGCACCGTGGAAGGCATGAACGCCCTCCGCGCCCGCGCCGGTCTGAAGCCGTACACCTCCTACTCTTTCGAGAAGCTCCAGAAGGAGCGCCGCTATGAGTTCGCCTTCGAAGGCATCCGCTTCGACGACCTCCGCCGCTGGTATCCCGACACGGCCGGTGAGATCATCGAGAAGAACCAGGATGGCGGCTACATCGAGTTCAAGGGCAACGTCGTCCCGGACGGCTACCGCGAGATGCCGGGCAGATCCTTCTCCCAGCGCTACGCCCAGACGCACGGTTTCTGGATGGTCCCGATGAGCCAGATCACGCTCCAGGAAGGCATGCTCAAGCAGCACGCCGGCTTCGAGGAGGGCGACAACTGGATCTTCACCAACGGTGACCTCCCCTACTATGATGCTATCAAGTAACCAGTCACAACTATAGTTAACCGGGGCGTCCGCAATCCTTTGCGGGCGCCCTTTTTCTTTTCCGGGAAAAAGGATTACAACAGGACGCTGACGCCGATGGCAAGCAGCACGAGGCCGCCGGCGATCTCGGCCCAGCGGCCGAAGCGTGCGCCGATGGCGCTTCCGCCGCGCAAGCCGACGGTCACGGTCAGGGCTGTGACTGCGAAAACGGCCACGAGCAGCGGCAGGAAGCCATTCCAGGTCACGCCCTCCAGCGACTGCGCCGCGCCCAGGGCGAGCGCGTCGATGCTCGTCGCGACGCCGCCGATCAGGATGTTGCGCCAGCTGCTGAGGTCGCGGATCTCCTCCGCGCCCCGGATGCCTTCGAGAAGCATCGAGCCGCCGATGTAGAGCAGCAGCAGGAAAGCGAGAACGTGGGAAATCTTCTCGACCAGGCCGACGAAGAGGTGTCCGAAGGCCCAGCCGGCCAGCAGCAGGCCGGCTTGGATCACGGCGAAGGCCAGCGCCACGCCGAGCACCGGCCGCCAGCGGACGTTGTCCAGAGTCACGCCCGAGCAGAGCGAGACGGCCAGGCAGTCCGCGCAAAGCGAGACCGCGAGAAGGATTGCTTCAAGAATTGCCATTTTTTGATGAAAAATGGCCACAAAAATAGAAATTAAACATTCAAATATCAATTATTCTTTCTACTTTTGCAGGCTCGCTTCTCCGTAGTGCGAGCTATCCCGTAAGTTTAACCCCCTTCCGACAAGTGCGCCGGGACCAACATGGAAGGAAGAGATGATCAAGATTTTCTACAGACGTGGCAATGATATCATTGTCAGCCAGTCCGAAACGGAGTTTGCTGCTATCGGCAAAGAAAACGTCCTCTGGATAGACCTCCTGCAACCGACAGGAGAGCAGAAGAGGGCGGTCGAATCATTCCTCGGCACCGAAATCCAGAGCCGTGCCGAAGCGGAGGAGATCGAGAGCTCCTCCCGGTTCTTCGAAGAAAACAACACCATTTTCGCCAACACCAACTTCCTTTCCCCTTCGGGCGACGGCATGTTGATGGACCCCGTGTCCTTCATCCTGTCCGGATCGGTGCTGACGACGGTGCGCGAGATTCCCCTGCGTTCGCTGGACCAGCTCCAGCTCAAGATCCAGGCGCTGCCCCAGGAGTTCCCCGACGGGTTCACCACCTTCGTGGAGATCATGGACAAGCGCGTGGACCTGGACGCCGACATCGTGGAGCTGATCTCCAAGGAGGTGTCGCAGTTCGGCAAGCGCATCAACCAGAAAGAAGACATCAACGAGGACTTCCTCCTCGACATCAATCAGTTGCAGGAGAACGCGATGACCATCCGCGAGAACGTCGTGGACAAGCAGCGCCTCATCTCCAACATCCTCAAGAGCAAGCTCTGTCCCCGCGACGCGGAAGTGCGCGAGGACCTGGGCATCATCCTCCAGGACATCGCTTCGCTGATCAACCACACGAATTTCAATTTCGAGCGTCTCGAATACCTGCAGGACACCGTCCTCGGCATCATCAACCTCGACCAGAACAACATCATGAAGATCTTCACCTTCGTGTCGTTGCTCCTGATGCCGGCCACGCTCCTGGCGAGCTTCTACGGCATGAACGTCACCCTCCCCTTCGCGCAGAAGTGGTGGGCGTGGATCGCGATCGCAGGCGTGATGGTGATGCTCGTGATCTCCATCTGGATCATTTTCAAGCGCAAGAAGATGCTTTAGCGCCCGGCCCGGCCGGGATTCCGCCTTACATCAGGTACGCGGAGACATCCTCTCCGCGCGCCTGCATTTCGCGGATCTGCGTGGACGAGATGTCCACGATGGGCGCGTCGATCAGGCGGATGTGGTAGAAGCGGTCCAGGTCCTCGAGGCTGACCGCGCCGGGGGCCGCGCCCTGCGAGGCGTCCAGCACGTACGGAACCGGGAAATGGCGGCACTCCTCGAGGAGCATTTCGCGCATGCGCGCCATGTCGTAGCCCTTGCGGGGATAGACGGCCACGCCGTATTCGTTGAGGATGCGCGCGGCGTCGCGCCAGCGGTGGATGTTCTCCAGGTTGTCCGCGCCGATCACGAGCGTGAAGTCGTTCTCCGGTTCGCGCTTCTTGAGCGCGTCCAGGGTGCGGATCGTGTAGGTGGGGGCGGGCATTTCCAGCTCGATGTTGTCCACCCAGACGTGCAGCTCGGGATGGCGACGGACGGCCGCGATGGCGTCTTCGTAGCGCCGCTGCGCGGAAAGGGCCTTGGAGGGGTCTTTGAGCGGGTTCTGCGGCGAGATGACCAGGTAGACCCAGTCGAACTCGCGCGTGGCCGTGAGCCGCTCCATGATGGCCTGGTGGCCGATGTGGAGCGGGTCGAACGAGCCGGAGTAAACTGCTATCCGCATAGGAATGCATCTACGAGGGCCTCCGCTTCGGCGAAGGTCTCCTCCAGTTTGTCGTTGACCAGGTCGCGGTCGAACTTGCCGGCGGCGAATTCCAGCTCCGAGGCGGCCTTGTCCAGCCGCTCGCGGATGGCCTCTTCGCTGTCGGTGCCGCGGCCGCGCAGGCGCTTCTCCAGCACCTCCATGCTGGGCGGGACGATCAGCACGGAGAGGGCGGCGTCGCCGAAATACTTCTTGAGACTGACACCGCCTTTGACGTCCACGTCGAAGACGATCACGTGGCCTTTCTGCCAGATGCGCTCGACTTCGCTCTTGAGCGTGCCGTAGAAGCGGTCGCGGTAGACTTCCTCATATTCGACGAAGGCGTCCTGCGCGATGAGTTCGCGGAAGCGCGCCGCGTCGATGAAATAGTATTCGACACCATCCTGCTCCTGCCCGCGCGGGGCGCGCGAAGTGGCCGAAATGGAGAATTCGAACTGCGGATACAGACCCAGCAAGTGATTCACGACGGTGCTCTTGCCGGCACCGGAAGGAGCAGAGAATATGATGACTTTACCTAACATTTATGATGTCTATTATGAGGACTTTTCCGCAAAAATAGTTATTTTTGCACGATTTAAAGATTCGTTAGTCACAAATTCTATATCTTATGAAGGTTTCATTCAAAGAACTGGGCCTGGTGAACACCCGCGAGATGTTCGCCAAAGCCGTCAAGGGTGGTTACGCCATCCCTGCTTTCAACTTCAACAACATGGAGCAGCTCCAGGCCATCATCCAGGCCGCTGCCGAGACCAAGTCTCCGGTGATCCTGCAGGTGTCCAAGGGCGCCCGCGCCTACGCCAACCAGACCCTCCTCCGCTACATGGCGCAGGGTGCTGTGGAGTATGCCAAGGAGCTGGGCTGGAAGAAGCCCCAGATCGTCCTTCACCTGGACCACGGCGACAGCTACGAGACCTGCAAGAGCTGCGTTGACTTCGGTTTCTCTTCCGTGATGATCGACGCTTCCTCCCTCCCCTACGAGGAGAATGTCAAGCTGACCCGCAAGGTCGTCAACTACGCCCACAAGTTCGACGTGACCGTCGAGGCCGAACTCGGCGTGCTCGCCGGTGTCGAGGATGAGGTTTCCTCCGCCGTTTCCCACTACACCAAGCCGGAAGAGGTGATCGACTTCGTCAAGAAGACCAAGTGCGACTCCCTCGCCATCTCCATCGGTACCTCCCACGGTGCCTACAAGTTCACCCCTGAGCAGTGCACCCGCGACCCGAAGACCGGCCGCCTCATCCCGCCGCCCCTCGCGTTCGACGTGCTGAAGGCCATCGAGAAGAAGCTCCCCGGCTTCCCCATCGTTCTCCATGGTTCCTCTTCCGTCCCGCAGGAGTATGTCGACATGTGCAACCAGTACGGTGGCAAGCTCCCCAACGCCGTCGGTATTCCTGAGGAGCAGCTCCGCAAGGCCGCCAAGAGCGCTGTCTGCAAGATCAACATCGACTCCGACAGCCGTCTGGCCATGACCGGCGCCGTCCGCAAGTACCTCGCCGAGAATCCCAGCCACTTCGATCCTCGCCAGTACCTCAAGCCGGCCCGTGAGGAGATGAAGAAGATGTACATCCACAAGATCGTGAATGTGCTCGGCTCCAACGGCAAGGCCCGCTAGTCATTACGACACACATTTAAAAACCTCCGGTTCGCGCCGGAGGTTTTTTGTTCTGCCGCTGGGCCCTAGAGGAGCGGCTTCAGGGTGAAGGTGAAGGTGCGCGGGGAGGCGGGGAGGCGGTACTGCGGACGCGGGAGCGCGCCCCAGGCGTTCTCGCAGCCGAGGCCCATCTGCGTGAGGTCCAGGTTGACGTGCGTCAGGCCGTCCTCCTCGAGCTCCAGCGAATGGCGCTGGTCGCCGCCCTTGGAGCGGCTGCCGCCGGAGATCGACAGGTCGATGGCGCGGCGGCCGAAGGGCAGCGCGGAGGCGGAGAAGCGCTCCGGCGCGGCGATCTCGAAGCCGCAGCCGGCGGCGTCGGTCACGCGCATCCAGCGCATGCCGACGTGCGTGCCGGACTCCTGCGGCCGGGCGTAGCCGAAATGGTACTGGTCGGCCACGGACTGCTTCCAGACGCCCGTCTGCGAAGCGCCCTGGCGGTCGATATAGTTCTCGAACGGCCCTTCGCCGTAGAATTCCAGCGTATTGAACGCGCCCGGCATCGCGAACTCCACGCCGAAGCGGAACAGCTCCGGCGCGCCTTCGCGCACGTCTGTCATCCTTTCGGTGACGGCGATGCTGCCGTCGGCGCCAAGCGAATAGCGCATCACGACCGTGGCCAGGCCGTCGCCGACTTCATATACCACTTCAACGGTATCGGACTCGCGAACGAGCGACTTGACGCGGAACTCCGGATAGAGCCACGCACCCATCCGCCGCTGCAGCCAGGCACCGAGGTCGTTCTCCGTCACGGCGCGGCCGAAGCAGGGCATCAGCGGCGCTGCGAGCAGCTCCTTGCCCTCCAGCCTGTAGGAGCACAGCGCACCCGTCTCCGGGTCGAAATCGGCCGCCCAGCGGCGCCCGTTCAGGTCGGCCGCCGTCAGCCGGTACGGCGCTTCGCGCAGCAGGAGCTGGTCGTGGGCGACCTCCGTGCCCGCCGGCAGGATGCCGTCGGCGCGGCGCAGGACATAGCTCACATTAAGGTACAGCTCGCCCGGGATGGCGTCCAGGGCGGCGCGGCGGAAGCCCAGGTCGGCCGTGGCCGTCTGCTGCGGCCCGGCCGCAGGCGCATCCTGCTGGCCCGCCAGCACGGGCACGCCGTCGGCGATCACCTCCCAGCGCAGCATATAGCGGCTCAGGTCGATGAAGAAATTCTCATTATACACGTCCACGCGCCCGTCCAGCGCCTGCTCCGGCGTGGCGGAGGTCAGGATGGAGCGGTAGCCGTGGCGCACCTCCCAGGCGTGCGGATGCCAGGAGCGGTCGGCTGCGAGGATGCCGTTGCAGTTGAATGCATTGTCCGACGGATCGTAGTCGTTGAAATCGCCGCCGAAGGCGTAGATGTAGCCGGTTCGCGACTTCTCCGAAGGCCAGCGAACCGCCTGGTCCACGAAGTCCCAGATGCAGCCGCCCTGCAGCTCCGGATACTTCCGGAAAAGGTCGAGATAGTCCTCGAATCCCCCCATCGAGTTGCCCATCGCATGGGCGTACTCGCACATGATGAGCGGACGGGTAATGGCCGGATTTTCAGCGTATCTGACCAGGTCGTCGTAGGTCATGTACATATAGCAGATGATGTCCGTGTTGTACTCCTCGCCGGCGCGCTCGTACTGGATGGGGCGGCTCTTGTCCCAGGCCTTCAGCCAGTCGTAGGCGGCGTAGAAGTTCTGTCCGTTGCCGGCTTCGTTGCCCAGGCTCCAGATGATCACGGACGGGTGGTTGACGTCGCGCTGCGCCATACGCTGCACGCGCTCCAGGTGCGCCTGCTTGTAGATGGGATTGTTGCCGAGCGTCTCCGGGCCATAGCCCATGCCGTGCGACTCGATGTCGGCCTCGGCGATCACGTAGAGGCCGTAGCGGTCGCAGAGGTCCAGCCAGCGCGGGTCGTTGGGATAGTGGCTGGTGCGGACCGTATTGATGTTGAGCTCCTTCATGATGCGGATATCCTCCAGCATCTCGGCTTCCGTGACCACGTAGCCGCCCGTGGCGGACATCTCATGGCGGTCGGCACCCTTGATCAGGACGGGCTGGCCGTTGACCAGCAGCTGGCGGCCTTTGATCTCCACCGTCCGGAAACCGAAGTCCTGCTCAAGGGTCTCCGTCGCGCCTTTCTTGTCCATGCAGACGGCACGCAGGTGATAGAGTTCGGGTGTCTCCGCACTCCACAGGTGCGCGCCCTCGACGCGGCCGGAGGCAGGCACTTCCCGTTCCGGGAAATCCGGACCTGAGAGATAGTATTTCACGCCTTTGGCGCCCCTGGAAAGGATCGCCGCGAAAGAATAGGCGCCGTCCATTCCCGCGCGCACGCGAATGTCCTCGATGCGCGCCCGGGGCCGCGCCTCCAGGTAGCATTCCCGCGCGATGCCCGCGTAGCGCCAGAAATCCTGGCACTCGAGGTAGGTGCCGTCGCACCAGCGGAAGATCTCCAGCGCGATGAGCGCTTCCTCGCCGGGCCGGACGTATTTCGTAATGTCGAAACGCGCCTCCAGCTTGCTGTCCTCGCTGTAACCCACCTCCTTGCCGTTCACCCACACGCGCACGTTGGACGTGGCGGAGCCGATGGCCAGGAAGATGTCGCGGCCCGCCCAGTCGGCGGGAATCGCGAAGCTGCGACGATACTGCCCGACGTAGTTGTGCTCCGTGGGCACGAACGGCGGATTGTTCTTGTAGTGCCCGTCCCAGGCATACTGGATATTGACATAAAGCGGGTCGCCGTAGCCGTTGAGCTCCCACATCCCGGGCACGGGCATCGTCCCCCAGCCGGCATCGTCCAGCCCGGGCCGGAAGAAGTCGCGCGAACGCGCGTCCGGGCTCTCATACCAGCGGAACTTCCAGATGCCTTCGAGCGACACGCGCGGGCTGTCGGTGGTGAAGGAGGCGTGCATCGGCGCACGGTTACGCTGGTTCACGGCAGGGTTCTGCCAGTCTTCGGCGGCGCGGGCGCTGCCCGCCAGGGCCGCCAGGGCGGACAATGCGAGGAGGAATCGTTTCATTGGGTTATCAGTTTCACTTCCCGAATATACAAAAAAGGTTTCCGCCCTCCAAATCGGTTGGAGGACGGAAACGATCAAATCGGGACGGCGCCTACTCCTTGGGGAACGTAGCGACTTCTGCGGCCGTGAGACCGACAGACGAGAATCCGCCGTCGTGGTAAAGGTTCTGCATCGTGACCTTGCGGGTGTAGTCCGAGAAGAGCGTCACGATGTAATCGGCACAGTCGTCGGCCGTCGCGTTGCCCAGCGGCGACATCCTGTCGGCATACTTGAGCATGTCCTCCATGCCGGCGATCCCCTGCCCCGCGGTCGTCGCGGTGGGCGACTGGGACACGGTGTTGACGCGCACGTGCTTCGACGCACCGTAGATCATGCCGAAGCTGCGGGCGATCGACTGGAGGAGCGCCTTGGCATCCGCCATGTCGTTGTAGCCCGCGAAGGTGCGCTCGGCCGCGATGTAGGTCAGCGCCACCACGGAGCCCCACTCCTTGAGCGCATCCTTCTCATAAAGGGTGTGCAGCAGCTTGTGGAAGGACAGGGCGGAGATGTCGAGGGTCTTGCTCAGGAAGCCATAGTCCAACGACTCGTAAGGACGGCCCTTGCGGACGTTCGGGGACATTCCGATGGAATGCAGGACGAAGTCGAAGGGACCGCCGAAGTGTTCCATAGCGCCATCCACGAGCGCGCCGAGATCTTCGAGGCTCGTGGCATCAGCGGCAATCAGCTTGCAGCCGTGCGCGTCGGCGAATTCCTGCAGGGAACCCATCCGCAGCGACAGGGCCGTATTCGTGAGAACGATGTCCGCGCCTTCGGCGATGGCCCGCTCGGCCACCTTCCAGGCGATGGACTTGTCATTGAGCGCACCGGTGATGATGCCTTTCTTTCCTTTCAGCAGTTCCATCTTACTTCTTCAGGTCTTTGTTTTCCATCAGGAAGAATGAAAGCTCGCCCTTGACGGCGAGGTGGCCGTCGACCGTGGCCTGCGCGCCGATGACGTACAGGGCGCCGCGGACGGAGATCGGCTTGGCCGTGATCTCGATCGTGTCGCCGGGACGCACCATGTGCTTGAAGCGCACCTTGTCCAGACCGGCGTAGAACGGGGTGTGGCCCTTGAGCTGTTCGCCCAGGATCAGGGTGCAGGACTGCGCCATGATCTCACAGAGAATGACGCCGGGCACCACCGGGAATCCCGGGAAATGGCCCTGGACGAAGAATTCTTCGCCCGTCACATGATACGTGGCGCGAATGCCTTCGGCATTGCCTTCCGTCCAGTCCACAAGCAGCATCGGCTCGCGGTGCGGGAGCAGTTGTTTGATTTCTTCTCGATTCATTATCAGTAGGTTTGGGTTTTATTCGTATTTGCGCAGGGCGACGGAAGCGTCGTGTCCGCCGAAGCCCAGGGAGTTGGACACCGCCACGCGGACCGGACGCTCCTTCGCCGTGAGCGGCGTGTAGTCCAGGTCGCACTCGGGGTCCGGGTTGACCAGGCCGATGGTCGGCGGGATGATGCCGTCGCGCAGGGCCAGGGCCGAGGCGAGGATCTCCACCGCGCCGGCGGCGCCGATCATGTGGCCGGTCATCGACTTGGTGGAGCTGATGCTGGCGCGGCGGGCGTCCGCCTCGCCGAGGGCGAGCTTGATGGCCGCCGTCTCCGTCTTGTCGTTGAGGTGCGTGCCCGTGCCGTGGGCATTGATATAGAGGTCTTCGCCCTCGTGGTAGCCGGACTGGGCCAGGGCGTCGCGGATGGCCCACGAAGCGGGCAGGCCGTCCGGGCGCGGGGCCGTGGCGTGATGGGCGTCGCAGTAGTTGCCGTAACCCGTCACCTCGGCGATGATCTTCGCGCCGCGCGCGACCGCGTGGTTGTATTCCTCCAGCACCAGCATCGCGGCGCCCTCGGCCATCACGAAGCCGGCGCGGTCGATGCTGAACGGCAGCGAGGCGCGCGTCGGGTCTTCGGCGAGCGTCAGGGCATGGGCGCTGACGAAGCCGCCGAAGGCGAGCGGATGGAGGACGGCTTCGGTGCCGCCCGTGAGGATGGCGTCGGCAAAGCCGAACTTGACGGCACGGAACGCCTCGCCGACCGACTGCGTGCTCGAAGCGCACGCGGCCACGGCGGTGAGGTTGGCGCCCTGCGCGCCGTAGCGGATGGCGATGTTGCCGGCGGCAATGTTACCGATCATCTTGGGAATGAACAGCGGGGAGATGCGGTCGGCGCCTTCCTCGAGCATGACTTTCGTCTGCTCGGCAAAGGTATTCATGCCGCCGATGCCCGTGCCGACATAGATGCCGAGGCGCTCCGGGGCGATGTTGTCGCCGGCCACCAGGCCGCTCTCCTGCATCGCCTGCTCGGCCGCCGCCTGTGCGAAAAGGCAGAAGCGGTCGTTGCGCTTGGTCTCCTTGAGCGTAATGCCATAGGCGGTCGGATCGAAATCGCGGACCGCTCCGGCCACGCTGACCGGCAGGTTCCATTCCTTGGCTTCAGGGTAGGCGCTGATCCCGCACCGGCCCGCCTTGAGGGCGGACCAGAACGCTTCAGTGCCATTTCCGACCGGCGAGATGACGCCGGTTCCGGTAATAACTACTCTTCTTTCTTCCATTACTTATACATAAAGCGGCGGATGCTGCCCTTCGGGGTCTTGGCGAACGGCTCGAAGCGGAGCTCGTAGTCGTTGATCGCCGAGTAGGCGGGCAGCTTGCCGTTGAGGCATACGATATTCTGTTTCATGATGGCATCGAGGCCGTCGGCACCGATGCCGGCCTTGTCGAGGGCGTCCAGGTTGGGGACGATGAGCGCCGCGATGCGGTGCTCGCGCTGCAGGACGATGGACTCGGCCACGTAGGGCAGTTCGTTGAGCACGACCTCGATCTCCTCCGGATAGACGTTCTGGCCGTTCTCCGTGAGGATCATGTTCTTGCAGCGGCCCAGCAGGAAGATGTTGCCGCCGGCGTCGATGGTGCCGATGTCGCCGGTCCGGAACCAGCCGTCCTCGCTGAGCACGGCCGCCGTGGCCTCGGGATTCTTGTAGTAGCCCTTGAAGACGACGTCGCCGCGCACGGACAGCTCGCCGGCGATGTTCTGCTGGTCCGGAGAGTCGATGCGGTACTCCAGGATCTCAGGCAGCCACTCGCCGCAGGACTTGGGGATGTATTTGCCCACCCGGCCATAAGAGGCGATCGGGCCGAGCTCGGTCAGGCCGTAGCCGGTCATGAACGGCACCTTGAGCTTGTAGACCAGCAGGGACTCGACCTCGGACGGGATGGTGGAACCGCCGGTGCAGAACACCTCGACGCGGCCGCCCATCGCAGCCATCAGTTTGTCGTGCAGCATCTTGCAGTAGTCCGCGTTGTTCTCGTAGTCGTCCAGTTTCGCCTTGCCCTCGGCGCTGCGGATCTCGGAGCCGAGGATGTACTCGGCGAACTTGACGAAGATCAGGGGCACGCCGAAGAAGATGCGCGGCTTGACTTCCTGGAGCGCTTCGTGCACGTTCATCGGGATCGGCGGGACGCCGAGCACGGTCACATGCATGCCCATCGTCATCGGGATGACCACGTCGCAGGTCAGGCCGAAGCTGTGGGCGTGCGGCAGGAGGCTGAGATAGTTCTCCCCTTTGTAGAACGGGAAGCCCGGGCGGATGCCCTGGACGTTGGCCGTATAGTTGCGGTAGGTCAGCATCACGCCCTTCGGGTTGCCGGTGGAGCCGGACGTGTAGAGGATGGCGCAGACCCCGTCGAAGTCGGGATCGACCACCTTGAAGTCGGCCGGCTGCATCCCTGCGGGATAGTTCGCGGCCAGGAGCTGCGCGCCGCCGGCGTACAGCTCGCCCGCGCCGTTGCGGCTGGCGAGGACGTCGCCGGTGGCGGAATCGATGACGCAGAGCACCTCGGGCATCTGCTCGAAGTCCATCGCATCGAAGGTGCGCTTCTCGGTGTAGAGGATCTTGCTGTCGGAATGGTTCACCAGGCGCTGGGTATCGGCCGGGGTGAAAGCATTATAGAGGTGTACGGCGACGTAGCCCTTGCTGACGGCCGCCATGAAGACGGTCACGCCCATCGCGCTGCTCTTGCAGTTGATGGCGATCTTGTCGCCGGGCTTGATGCCGGCTTTCTTCCAAATCAGGTCAAGCGTCTCGATCTTTTCCGCGAGTTCGCGATAGCTGATCGTGGACTTCCGGAAGTCGCTCAACGCAGGACGGTCCCAACTGTCGCGGACGGCGCCTTCGAAGAGCTTGATGAAGTTGTCGATCTTGATCATAAAATTTTCCTTCTTTTCAGGTTTAAGATAATACAGTCACGAAAAACCGGATGCGAAGTTATCTTAAAAATCGGCATCGACTTCCTGTTCAAGGTGTTTTGTGGTCAATTTCGGCCCCGGGTGGGTGAAATTGCCCGGACAGGGGCGAAACCCGCGCGCATAGACGCGAATCCCGTCCGAATTGAACCGGGCAAAGGTAAAAACGTCCGCGAGTCCCGGCAAACAAAGGAAACCGGCGGACAAAAAAAGTGACGAAAAGCTTGTTTTGCGGAAAAAAGGGAATAACTTTGGGACGAAAATCCGGGTCCGGGGATTTCGTCCCCGTCCCACGAAAAGGTTTAAAACGAAAGATTCGCCTTATGAACACTCGACTGCGTATCGGCAAGACCTACAAGTCGCAACTGCTTTATGTAGTGCTGATCCCGGCCTTCTTCGTCGGATTCTGCTTCCTGTACAACCCCTTCGGCATGCAGGAATACTACCAGGTCGGCAAGCTGTCGTTCGGCTTCCACTTCGTGATGCTCGCGACGATCCTGATGGCCATCCTGGCCCTCACCCGTCTCGTTTTCAGCGTGCTCTACAAGCACATACCTTTTAAATGGTGGCACTATACCGTCTGGTGCTTCGGCGAGGTGTTCGTGTTCTCGTTCTTCATGGCCCTCTACACGGCGCTGTTCTACGACGGGCAGTACTCCTACTTCGTCGTCCTGTCGCGCTGCTTCAAGTTCAGCTACCTCATCCTCTGCTACCCCTATCTCTACCTGATCCTGGTGCAGATCATCCTCAACAAGGACCAGGACCTCAAGGCGGAGCCCACCGACACGCTCGTCAAGTTCTACGACGAGCACAAGCGGCTCAAGCTCACGATCGATCCGGCGGCGGTCATCAGCATCCAGGCAGACGCCAACTACGTGATCATCCGCTACATGGACGCGGACCGCGTCAAGGATTTCATGCTCCGCGCCTCGATGAAGAGCGTAGAGGCGACGGTCGCCCAGCACGGCCTCGTGCGCTGCCACCGTTCCTACTTCGTCAACCCCAAATATGTCAAGCTGCTGAGCAAGAACAGAGAAGGGATGATCACGGCGGAGCTCCTCCACCCCGAGGTCCCGTCCATCCCCGTAAGCAAACAATTCTACAAGCAGCTGTCTGAACTTCTGTAAAAACTATGGCTGACAACCACATCGTCATCATGGCCGGAGGCATCGGCAGCCGGCTCTATCCTGTCAGCACCCCCGAACGGCCCAAGCAGTTCCTGGACCTGCTCGATTGCGGCAAGACCCTGATCCAGTTGACTTACGACCGCTTCCTGCGCACCGACCCCGACGCGCAGTTCTGGGTGGTCACCTCCGCCAACTACACCCATTTCATCCGGGAGCAGCTGCCAGGCATCCCCGAGGACCACATCCTCGCCGAGCCGGAAGCGCGCAACACGGCCCCCTGCATCGCCTATGCCTGCTGGAAGATCCGCCACAAAGACCCGCAGGCCAACATCGTCGTGACGCCGTCCGACGCCTACGTCCCCGACTACGACGCCTTCGCCGCCACGATGCGTACGGCGCTGGACTTCACCGCCACGCGTTCCGCCATCGTGTGCGTGGGCATCAACCCGACCTACCCGCACACCGGCTACGGCTACATCCACGCCCCGGGCGCCACGGACGGCATCGTCAAGGTCGCTTCTTTCAAGGAGAAACCCTCGCTGGAAGTGGCGCAGGCCTACCTCGACGAAGGCGGCTACTTCTGGAACGCCGGCATCTTCGTCTGGAACGTCGCCACCATCGAGGCGGAGTTGCGCCGCTACGCCCCGCAGATCTGCGGCGTGATGGACGCGCTCGCGCCCGCCCTCTTCACGCCCGCCGAGCCTGCCGAGCTCGCGCGCCTCTTCCCCACCTGCGAGAAGATCTCGATCGACTATGCCGTGATGGAGAAATCCGACGACGTGCACATGATTCCGGGCCACTGGATGTGGAGCGATCTGGGCAGTTTCGAGGCGATCGAAAAAATAACCGGAAAAAAGTTGAAATAAATTTGGAGAATTCAGAAGAAAGCAATACCTTTGCAATCCCAAAACGGAGGACTCGTTAGCTCAGTTGGTAGAGCACAACACTTTTAATGTTGGGGTCTCGGGTTCGAGCCCCGAACGGGTCACAAAAGTGAAACGAGCTTTCGTTTGAAATATTGCTTCCTTAGCTCAGTTGGTAGAGCACCTGACTCTTAATCAGGGTGTCTAGGGTTCGAGCCCCTAAGGGAGCACTCAAAAGGCCTCACAGCAATGCTGCGAGGCCTTTTTCGTACTCCCGGTTCCCTTATGCCGAGGGGTGTTCCCCTCGGGCTGCCCCGGTCGCTTCGCTCCGAGACCTCGTTCTGCCGTCAGGAGCATCGGATCCACTGATATAAACAGATAAAAATGTTGTTTAATTGCGGTTGAATGAGTATATTTGAGGTATGGAAAATTCCATCAAAAACAACTACGAAGCTCCCCGCACGGAAGTCCTGGAGCTCGAACAGGAAGGCCTCGTCTGCATAAGCGGACAGTGGGGTCTTATCGACTGATCGAGCGTTCCCTCCCTTAATTATTTCAGATACGGTTTCAGGTCGGACCAGCGGACGGCCAGTTCGATTGCGCCCATCGCATAGGGTGCGATCTCGTAGGGATTGTAGGTCCGACTCGGACACGGTCTCGCCCGTGGTCAGGTCGAAGACATTGTTGATGACGCCATACATCCCGTGGGCGCCGCCGGTGTAGTCCGAGTAGGTGGCGCTGTAGGTCTGCAGGTGACGGGACTTGCAGGCGGTCGTGAATCGCCCTTCGCGCTGGAACTCGAAATGGAACCGCCAGGCAGCAAGCGCTCCGTTTTCGCAACCATCTCTCTTACAACCAATTACAATTTTGCTTAGGGGAAAAATCCCCAAAGCAAAATCAGAAAGGATTCATCTTCAGATACTTACAGAAACGGGGACTAATTGGGAATCAAGGAAAATGGCATGTAAGTGGGTAAAGGCTTGGGACAATCGGGAATAATGAATATATTTGATCACAAAACACCAGGACGGTCATGACAATACAGACACTCAGTATCATCTTTGGCGCCATCTTTCTGGTCTGGGCGCTTCTCGTCTGGCTTTTCGCCGGAGAAAAGTATATGAAATGGTTCCTGCGCTACCACAAGGAAGGGAATCATGACCTGAAAAGGTTCAAGCTTGTCCATGGTCTGATACTGTGCCTTACGGGACTGGTGTTCACCCTGATGAGCGGGCTGTGGGAAACGAAGATGTATATCCCCCTGCTCCTGATCGCAGTCTCGGCCTTTGTCCAGAATCTCCTGATCGACAAGTATTGCCGGAAACCGAAGTCGGACGACTAAAACCACGGAATCAATCATCTAATTTAATAACACTATGAAAAAAATCTTTTTACTCCTCATCCTGTCTGTCTTTTCCCTGTCAGCCCTGGCGCAGGACTTCACCGAAGAAGAAGGAGACCTCATCAGACAAGCCTATGAGTATTCGGACAGCGGACGGGAAGACGAAGCCATCGCCATCTATGACGGACTGATCAAGAAGCATCCGGACATCTCCGGCCTGAAATTCGAGAAAGCCTACTGTCTCTACAAGAAGGAAGAATACAAGGCTGCCTACAAGATCCTAAAGGCTACCTTGTCCGCGAAGGACGTCAAACCGGAGTTCTTCGCCGTGGCAGGCAACTGCCAGGATATGATGGGGCAGCCCGACAAGGCCCTGAAGACCTACCAGGAAGGGCTCAAGCGTTTCCCCGAATCGGGTTACCTCCACCTGGAGACCGGTAATGTCCTGATCGCCCATAACCATACGCAGGAGGGCATCGAGTGCTATGAGCAAGGCATCAAGGCCGATCCGACCTTCGCATCCAACTACTACCGCGCCGCCCAGTTCCTCATCGACGACCAACCCGTCAAGGGCATCATCTACGCGGAGATGCACAATCTCCTCTATGACCCCAACGGCCCGCGCTGGGCAGAGATCAGCAAGGCACTGTACGACGCCTACAACGCCAATATCCATTTCGAGGCCGACACCGTACGGACCACGTTCGCACGCGACCGGAACATCTTCATCGACATCAATGCCATCAACAAAGCCGACGCGCTTCTCAAAGCCCTGGCGCCGGCAGCTCAAGAGATCAAGTTCAGCGACGCCATGGAAGCGTCCATAGATGCGGAAGCCCTGAAAGCCGCCGGCGGGCAGCTCACCCTCGCCGAGCTTTCCGCCATCCGCCGGCGTTTCCTGGAGAATTTCGACGCCGATGAGCAGGAGAAGTACCCCGTATTCGCTTACCAGAAGCATATCCTGGACGGCGGCCATTGGGAAGCCTACAATATGTGGTTGCTGCGCGAAGGCCGGCCGGACGAATATATGGCCTGGTTGCAGGACGACGCAGACGCCCTCGAGGCCCTCTTCAAGTTCCTCTGGACCTCTGAATAAACGGACGCCCCGCAGCGATACTGCGGGGCGTTTTTCTTACTGGCTGACATTCAATATCATGATCTATTTCAGATAAGGTTTCAGGTCGGCCCAGCTGACCGTAAGCGAGATCGCGCCCACGGCGAAGGGGGCGATTTCGTAGGGATTGTAGGTCCAGGTGACGCCTTCTTCCGACACGGCGAAATTGTCGTACGGCTCGGGCTGGCCGAAGACCATGTCCTCCTCCGCTCCGTTCTCCGCGAGCCAGGCGTCGAGCGCTTTCTTCAGCAGGGCCGTGACGCCTTCCTTGTAGCCGTCGGCGAAGAGGTCCGGCTCGGTCACGACCTCGCCGGTGGTCAGGTCGAAGACGTTGTTGATGATGCCGTACATCCCGTGGGCGCCGCCGGTGTAGTCGGAACAGGTGGCGGTATAGGTCTGCATGTTGCGGGACTTGCAGGCGGTCGTGAAGCGGCCTTCGCGCTTGAATTCGAAATGGAACAGCATCGCATTCTCCTCGTCGTAGCTGTCGTCTACGCTGAACTCGCCCAGCTGCTCCGCCACCCACTGCCGGCAGGCGGCGGGGACGTCCGTCCGGCCGTCCGCCACGTCGAAGAGGATGTGCCCGGCCACGATGGACGCGTTGATCTTATCTTTCACCTCCTCGCCCACTCCGCCGGTCACGTAGTCGAACGCGCAGGAGACCTCGCAGCCGGCGTCGATGCCGGCGAGCTCGACGCTGTCCTCCAGCTCAAAGGTCTTGTACGT